>CAWIKT010000021.1:0-230822 GCA_963836555.1 uncultured Actinomycetota bacterium
TGCCCTGCTTGGTTCAGTTGCGCTGCTAGGCGGTCCGGGTCGCCATTGGTTTCCCAGTGCTCGACGAGCGCATCGAGCATCTCCTCCGGGCCGGAACAGAACGCCTCGCGTTCGCGCCAGTCCGGACATTCATCGTCCAGGTCGCCGGGCTCGAGGCGCCCTCGATCCCCGTAAGTGGTATGTCGAGCCGCATGTGCTCGTCGCGGCTGCTGATGTCTTCGAGAACGGAAAGGAACATCACTTGGTCGCGGGTACGAGCCAATGAATATGCACGACATCGCCTAGCTCGTCGCGACGATCGAGGCTGCGCAGCATGCTCATGATCGGTGTGATGCCGCTGCCGGCGCTGATGAACAACAGTTTGGCCGGCAATGGATCGGGGAGCGTGAACACGCCCTCGATTTCGCCGAGGCGGACGATTTCCCCAGGCCCAATCTGCTCGACCAGGTAGGGCGACACCACGCCGCTGTCCACCTTTTTGGGTGTCACGCTGATCAGACCGTCCTCAGGGACCGGGTCCGAGGTCAGCGAATATGCCCGCCAGTGATACACACCGTCGATGACCACCCCGAGCCGCACGTATTGGCCGGGTTTGTGACCAGGCCATTCATAACCCGGCTTGATGAGTACGCTGGCCGCTTCCGATCCCTGCGGTTCGACGCGCTCGACCTCTCCGCGCAGTTCCTTTGTGGTCCAGAGCGGATTGATCATCTCGAGGTAATCATCGGGCTCCAGCGGTTTGAACAACAGCCGGACAGCCCGCAGAAACAACCGACGCCCGCGCGGGACCTGCGGCTCCGCTCCACGTTCAGCCATATGACTTACAGTACACAGATGTGCACTCAGATCAAGTAATATTTCCAATTAAGTTGCTGTGCAGTGGCATTAAAGGCGCCATCGGTCGTATTTTTGGCATACAACCGTTCACGGAAATCATTACTGATTTACGGAGTGACACTCCGCCCGAATCGCAAGGAGCGTGCCCGATGTTGGCCGCGCGCAAACATGGTGAGCAAACATTTCCGCTCAACTCGACCGAACTACCGTTAAGACCGGGCTGCGTGCGGCCCGCTATCCGACGTGGGTCAGGAGCCGACCAACTCCGGGTGGAACTTGGTCGCCATGCGGCGAAGTCCGTCCTGCCAGTCGACCGTGCCGGCGCCCACCAGTTCATGCATCCGTGAGGCATCGGTGGGATTGCCGCGCAACGCCTGGGGGCTCTCCTCGAACATCGGGTCCTTGCCGACCAGTGAGCCCAGGTAGCGGCACCAATCCTGCAGGCTGACGGTCTGGTCGCCGCACCAGTTGACCGTGGTCGCCGGCACCGATGCGGCCGCCAGCAACTTCGGGACCGTCGCAATGATGTCGTCTTCGTGAATCGGGTTGTAGCTGGCAGGAGCTCCGGCCGGCACCGGAATCGGGATGCCGGCGAGCATCATCTCCATGTGATAGAACGGCCATCCTCCGTTGTCACCGTAGGGAACGTTGAGTCTGGCGATGACAGTCGGAATACCAAGGACGCGAGCCATGGTGCGGGCAACGACCTCGCCGGCGATCTTGGAGATCGAGTAGGTGGGGAACAACGGTTTGTGGTTGTCACCCAGCGCGGAGTGCTCGGTTCGCGGCTCGTCGTCCGGTGGATCATAAACGGCGGCCGACGAGCAGTGCAGGAACGCCCTTGCGCTGCGACAGTGCGCCATCAGCAGACCAACAGACTCGGCGTTGGCGCCAAGATCCTTGTCCCAGTGACCGCTCTTGGCCACCGCCAAATTGAGGACGTAATCGAAATCGGTTGGTAAGTCACCGAATTCACCCGCCGCCAGGTTGACCTTTTCACAGTGCACGCCCGCGTTCTCCAGGTCCTCGCGGACCGCGGCGTTGGTGAATCGAGCGATCCCCCACACTTCGTTGTCGGCCGCTAATGCTTTGGCGATGGGAACGGCGACCTGCCCGGTCGGGCCGGTGATCAGGATTTTTGCGTCACGCATGGGCCGATCGTATTGCCCGCGTCGGCGCACCGTCGGCGTTACCGCCGCCGAGATCTCAGACTACGAGGAAAGAACTATGTACACCGGTCAGTCCGTGGGCGGCTCGTGCTGCCGAACGGCGCGGCACCCCGACGACGTGCCGTTCGCGTAAACCGTTTCCGCGCTAGGGCCGCATCTCGTAGGCGCCGTCGTAGGCCTGCACCTGCTCCCACACCCGGTCGAACCGTTGGGAGTCGGTAACCGGCCTGCGCACGGCAGCCAGCGCCCAATCCTGTTGCGGCGGCTTGGCACTCGCCTTTCCGTGCAGGGCCACCGCGTACTGGGAGAAGTCGCGAATCTGGACTTCGAAGATCTGGTCGACCAGGTCGGTGTCGAGCCCGATCAGGTCCGCCTGCTCGAGGATCAGTTGCCCGTACACCACCAGCGTGAAGAGATGGCCGACCACCAGCAGGAAGTCCAGGTCTTTCATCTGTTCGGGGTCCGGCGCGGCGGTCAGCAACAACTCCTTGAGGGCACGGGCCTGCTCGTAGAACAGCGCGACATTCGGAATCTGCGCATGCTGCTCGTAAACCTTTGTCCAGTCCGCGAATTGAACTTTCGATGCGCCACGGGCCGGACCCTGAGCCCAGAAGAACGCGTCGTCGGCGGGGTCGTTGCGGGTGCCGATCTCCGGGTATTCTGCGGGGTTGAGCATGAAATTGGGCATGAACTTCAGGATCTGCGCGACGTTGACGTGGACGGTGCCCTCGAGTCGCGGCAACGCGCCGATCAGCCGGGCCACTTCGCAGAAGTAGGTGTTTTTTTCGAAGCCTTTGGCGGCCAACACGTCCCACAGCAGGGTCACCACAGACTCGCCCTCGGACGTCACCTTCGACTTGGTCACCGGATTGAACAGCAGGTAGCGGCGATCGTCGAGGCTCGCGCTGCGGAAGTAGTCGATCGCGCGATCGCTGAACAATTTCATCGCGATGATCCGGGCATAGGCCTCGACGAAGCTGGCCCGCACGTGCGGGAAGTCGGTGACCGGGTTGCCGTAGAGGATGCGGTTGTTGGCGTGAGTGATCGCCTCGTAGAAAGCATGCTCGCACATGCCGATTGAGCCGGAGCACAGGTTGAACTTGCCGACGTTGACGGTGTTCAGCGCGGCCGAGAAGGCCTCTGGCCCGGTGCAGAGGATGTCTTCTTCGTGCACCGGGTAGTCATTGAGCCGGAAGTTGCTGACAAACATCTGGCCGTGCACGACGTTGCCGATCAGTTCGTAGTTCTCGTGCGCGCTGTCGGCGACGAACCACACGTAGCCGTCGGCGCCGTCGAGGTCGGTGCGGCGTGAGAACACCGACACCATGCCGGCGACATTGCCGTTGCCGATGTAGTACTTCTCCCCCGAGGCCCGGAAGACCACACCGTCGTCATCGTCTTTGGCCGGGGTCAAAAGCAGGTCGGTGTTGTAGATGTCGGCGCCGTGTTCCCGCTCGGACAGCGCGAACGCCATCACTCCGCCGGCCTCGAGCTGTGCGGCTGCCCGTTCCTTGGCCTTGATGTTGTCGCTCTGCCAGATTGGGCCCAGGCCCAAGATCGTCACCTGCTCGGCGTACCAATACGACAGCCCGTAGAACCCGAAGATCTCGCTCAGCGCGGCGTTGCGCGAGGTGTCCCACCGCTTGTTCGGGTCGCCACCGCTGTACTCCGACGGGGTGAGGAACGTCGCGAAGATCTTTTCCTGCTTGATGAAGTCGAGGAAGTCCGAGACCCACGTCGCCTCGAGATCGTCGCGGAGAAGGCGGACTTTTCCCCGGCCCTCGAACCAGTCGATCACCGCACGGAGCTGGCGACGGGTCTCGGAGTCGAAATGCGACGGATCGTAGGTATTCGGATCAAACAGCAGTCCCATGGCACGTGAATCTAGCTTCGTGCATCTCGAGAAGCTAACGATTCGGTGATCATGCGGCGTGGGTGCGGGGTCCTGCTGGTCACTGGTGGTCTCGTGGAGCTCATGTCGTCTTACCTGCGTTGCACTCGACGTATCGCCGTCGTTGCGGCGGCGTGCTGGACGCTCCTCGCGATCGGCACACCCCTGGCCGCAGCTGATCCAGCCACCGATGCCCTCGGCTTCGTCGACTCCGGCGCTCGTTGCGCAGCGCCCAGCACCGCGGTCGCCTTCGGCAGCACGACGGAATCCCGCGTGGCGATCTGCAAAAGCACGGCCGGCCAGTTCGGCTACCACGGCGTCCGGATCAGCGACGGCGCGAAACTGGTCGCCGCCGCCACGGCGGACGCCGACGGCAGCTATGTCGCCAAGCAGAACGGCGTGACCTACACCGTGACCTCGAGCGCGCTGGTGGTCAGTGATTCCAGCGGGGTGATCCGGCGCGAACCGATGACGTCGTTCCACGGACCCAAGACCGTGCCGGCTCCGGCCGGCACGCCGCAAACCCCAGCCGCCGCACCGACGTCGACGGCACCCACGTCGACCGCGCCGCTACCGCCGCCCCTGCCCGCCGAGGTCGGCGGCGGCAAGCACTAGTTGTCCGGCGCACTAACCCTGCGCGGCAATCGAAATCGACTGACTCACTGTGTAGCTGTCGATGCCTTCGACGCCGAGTTCGCGACCGTAGCCGCTGTTCTTGACGCCACCGAACGGCGCTGCGGGATCCATGATGTAGCCCTGGTTGACCCCGAACGTGCCGGACCGGACGCGCGCTGCCACCCCGATTCCGCGATCGGTGTCGGCGGTGAACACCGAGCCGGCCAACCCGTACTCGGTGTCGTTGGCGATCCGCAGCGCCTCGTCCTCGTCGCGGTAGGAGATGACGGTCAGTACCGGGCCGAAGATCTCCTCCCGGGCGATTCGCATGTCGTTGTTGGCCTCGCTGAACAGCGTCGGACGCACGTACCAACCGCTGTCCAGACCGTCGGGCATGTCCGATCCACCGGTCACCAGTCGCGCCCCTTCACTGCGGCCCGACTCGATGTAGCCGCGAACCCGCTCCTGCTGACGTTCGGCCACCAACGGGCCGATCTGGGTTTGGGGGTCCGCGGGGTCGCCGACAGACATCGACTCCATGGCAGCCGCCAGCGCGTCGACGAATTCGCCTTCGCGGGCCGCCGGCACCAAGATCCGGCTCAGCGCGTTGCAGACCTGGCCGCTGTTGGCCAAACTGGCCATTTGGATCCCGCTCGCCACCGTGGCCGGGTCCGCGTCGTCGAGCACGATTGCCGCCGACTTCCCGCCCAGTTCGAGGCTGACCTGCTTGAGGCCCCGCGCGCAGGCGATTGCAACCTGACGACCGGCCCTGGTCGAGCCGGTGAACGACACTTTGTCGACACCGTCGTGGCTCACCAGCTGCTCGCCGACGTCGGTACCGCCCGGCACCACGTTCAGCACGCCGGGCGGCAGATCGGCCTCGGCGACCAATTCGGCGAGCAGCTGGGCGTCCAGCACCGACTCGGGTGCCGGTTTGAGCACCACCGAACAGCCGGCCAACAGCGCCGGCACGACCTTGGCGGCGGTAAGAAACTGCGGCATGTTCCACGGCACGATCGCGGCAACGACGCCGACCGGTTGCTTGATGATCCGAATGTCCTTGCCGTACAAGCCCGGACGATCCTGCTGCCACGGGTAGCTGCCCGCGATGCCACAGAAAGCAGACATCATCATCAGCGGCAACCCGACTTGGGCTCGGTTGGCGAAGCTGATCGGCGCACCGATCTCGGCGGAGATCAGCGACGCCATGTCCGCGCGTCGTTCTTTGTACACGTCGGCCAGCCGGCCGATGGCCGCGATCCGCTGAGCGGGCTGCATCCGCGGCCACGGCCCGGCGTCGAAGGCCGCGCGTGCGGCCTCCACGGCACGACCGACATCGGCCGGTCCCGCGCACGTGGCATGACCGATCTCGTCGCCGCTGTGTGGCGACACCACGGTAATGATCGAATCACCCTGTGCCGCAGTCCACTTACCGTCTATGAAGAGTTGGTCCCGCTCGTACATGCAGTCCTCTCAAGTATCGCGACCGCCGTTGACGCCAAGTATCTGCCCGGTGATGTAGCCGGCTGCCTCGGAGATAAAAGGAGCCGGTGATTACCGCGGTCTTTACAGCGAACCTACTTTCCTGAGCGAGTGCCCAAACCAATCATGCCTATCACCCCACGTCGATTAGGGTCAAGCCATGGCTAGGCCCCTGTTTCGCCTTGCCGTACAGCCGGCCAACGCCTCAGGCGGACGTGAGTGGCGCGATACGGTCCGCAAGCCGAAGATCTCGGATCCTCGACCGATGGCAGGACGCAATTGGACGATCGCTCAAATTGCGTCGGCGCCGAACGCGTAGCGTGATAGGAAGCCAGTGTGACCGGATCCGCACGACCCAAAGCACGCGACTCCACGACGCGGGACATGCTGATCGCCGCGACGAGTCAGGTCATGGTCGAAGAGGGCTACGCAGCGGCCACGTCCCGCCGGGTCGCCGCCCGGGCGGGCGTCAAACCGGCGCTGGTGCATTACTACTTCCCCACCATGGACGAACTGTATCTGGCGGTGTTCCGGATCGGCGCGACGATGTATCTGGATCGACAGCAGAAGGCGCTCGCCTCCGACCGGCCGCTGCATGCGTTTTGGGATACCCTCACCGCCCCCAAGGACACCCGCCTGCTCCTGGAGTTCGCCGGACTTGCCAACCACCGCAAGGAGATTCGTGCTGAGATCGCAGCCTGGTCCGAACGCTGGCGCGAGCAACAGATCACAGCACTGAATTTTATCGTCCGCGAACACGACCTCGACACCGACGATTTTCCGCCGGCCGCGCTGGCGGTCATCATCGCCGCGATCGGTCGCACGCTGATCCTCGAGCAAGGACTCGGCACCGCCGGTGGTCACGATGAGGCGATCGCACTGGTGCACCGATTCCTGGACAGGTTCGAGATGCCCCAACCCAAGGTGCACCGCGGCGCCGGCTAGGGCAGGACGATCCGCAGCTTCTCCCAGCCGCGCACGGTGGACGTCGATGCGAGTTGCGCTGTGTCAGAGTCGATGTCCCACTCCGGCCAGCGGTTGAGAATCTCGTCCAGCGCGATGCGGCCCTCCAACCGGGCAAGGTTGGCGCCCAGGCAGTAGTGCACACCTTTGCCGAAGGTGATGTGCGAGATGTTGTCTCGGTGGATGTTGAAGGTGTCCGGATCGGTGTACCGGCGCGGATCGCGGTTGGCCGCACCGAACAGCAGCAGCATCGCGCTGCCGGCCGGGATGGTGGTGCCGTACAGCTCGAAATCCTTTGCCATCCAACGGGCTACATGTGGACCGGTGGGCTCGAAGCGCAGGGTCTCGTCAACGGTCCGGTTCAACAAGGATCGGTCCTGGTCGATCTCTCGGCGCTGTTCGGGATGTTCGGCGAGCACCTTGGCCAGCCAGCCGATCAGCCGGCCCGTCGTCTCGTTGCCGGCCCCCGCGACCACCTGCGTGTAGTGCAACACCTCTTTGCGGGTCAGCTTACGGTGCACGCCGTTCTCGTCGTCGAACTCGACATTGAGCAGCGTGGTCATCAAGTCGTCGGATGGGTTCTTCGACCGCCACTCGACGTAGTCGGCGTAGATCCGGCCGTCGGCGATGGCATCGGCGTTCGCGACTTTGAGCGGTGCGCCCGGCTTGGTGCGCAGGTTTGCGTCGTTGGCGTCGCGGACTGAGATCTGCTCAGACTCAGGGATTCCCAGCAGCATGCCGATGACACGCATCGGCATCATCGAGGCGAGTTCGGCGATGATGTCGAAACCGTCCGACCCGACAAGCGGGTCAAGGCATCTGACACAGTAGGCCCGAATCTGGTCTTCGATCTCGGCCATCCGTCGCGGCGTGAACACCCGCGACATGAGTCCGCGCAGCATGGTGTGCTCCGGTGGGTCCTGAAACATCATGACCCCGCGCGGCATGTCGAATTTCGACTTGACCAGCTCGAGGATGTCGCTGCGACGGCTGGAAAAGACCTCCCAGTTCGACAGGCCCTTCTCGACGTCGGAATGCCTTGATATCGCCCAGAAGTCGTATTGCTCGTTGTGGTACAGCGGAGCTTCGTCGCGCAGTCGGGCGTAGGTCGGATACGGATCGGTATTGATCCCGACGTCGTATGGATCGTAGTAGACGCCGGTGTCGTTGGCCAAGGTCATTGATGCGTCCCTTACTTCAGGTAGCTGCCGGCGTCTACCGGCAGCGCCACCCTGTTGAAGGTTCGGCAGACCCGCGCGAGGTCGTCGGGTCCCGGATTCTCCAACTCTGGCCGAAAGGCGCGGGAGGTGCCTTCGTTCATCAGAAGCGGTGCGTTCACGTCGGCACTTCCTGCGCCAACCGGACCGCGTGGTTTGTGCGCTGCCCGCGCGCGGCACCGCCCAGGAACGCGACGTTGCCGTCCATCCGGCCCATCCGAAGCCTCCGTGGAGCGATTTGGGCGATCGCCCAATCCTGGGCGCACGCCCTGTCTAGCAGGCCCGTGCCGAGTGCGTCAAGGGCGCGTGACGGGAGTAGTTGCACGCCAACGGGGTACACAACCGCGATGCTGGGCAAAGTCACCGGCCAACGCGCCGTCTCAACTAACCTGTCATCAGGCGTACGTCCAACGAATTGTGAGGGCACACCATGAACACCATCGGAAAAACGTCGGCGGCCGCCGCAGCGGTCGCTCTGCTGTCACTGTCGAGCAGCGGGATCGCGCACGCCGCCACTGATCCGACCTACTTCACAAATTCCGATGGCAGCATGCAGGTTATCTACAGCGGCGGCGGCCTCGCCACATATGCGACTGTCGTCGACGCGCGAAACCCTGAGGGCTCGACGGAGTTCTGCCACTACCACTCGTCGGGCGTCATGGGTACGGTCGCGTTTCCTTACGACGCAGATACGACGGTGACCGGACCGCACCCATCCGCTCCCATAACCATCATTTTTCAGGCGATCGGCGGCCGCTACAGCGTCAACGTCACCTGCAACAGCACGGGCAATTCCGCGGCCTTCTCGCCGGTGGTTCTTGTCTCCTAAGAGCTGTCGAAATTGACACACAAGGTCTGACCAGTCGTTAAAGTGCTGCTCGTGAGCACAAGCGGGTCGGCCGACGGGCGGGGCCGGTGGTTGGCGTTCGGCGCAACCCTCGCGATTGCTGCCGGGATGATCTACGCCCAGAGCACAGAGTCGCCGTGCTGCGACCGAAAGCCGGCCGCGGCGGCGCCCAGCGCAAGCCCGGTAGCCCACCAACAACCGTCGCTCGCCGCGCCGCCAGCCCCGGCGCCGCCGCTGCGGATGGCCAGCCCCGCCGAGATGAAGGCACTGACCGCCGATGCGCCCGTCGCAGCTCAGAGCTTCACCTTCGCGCTGCCGGCCGGCGTCGCGCCCGAAAACGGCCTACAGGTCAAGACGATTTGGGCGGCTCGCGCCATCAGTCTGCTGTTTCCCCAGATCACCACCATCGGCGGATACCGCCAGGACGCATTGAGGTGGCATCCCAACGGGCTGGCCATTGACGTGATGATCCCTAACCACAACTCCCCCGAAGGCATCGAACTCGGCGACCAGATCGCCGGATACGCGCTCGCCAACGCCAAACGGTGGGGTATCGACCACATCATCTGGCGGCAGAAAATCTATCCCGGCCTCGGCAAGCCGAGCTGGACGGCAAATATGGGCAACGAAACCGCCAACCACTACGACCACGTGCACATCGCCACCGATGGCGGCGGCTACCCGACCGGTCACGAGACCTACTCCATCGGGTCGATGATCCCGACGCCGCCCGCCTGATCGACGCCCCAATAGCGGCTCCACGAGCCGGTAAGCTGGCGCAGTCAGCCCGCAGAGTAATGGAGAAACATGAAACGTCCGGCATTCCGCGCTTTCCCAGTGGCCGCGTTCGGCATCCCGGTGGCAGCGATGATGATGGCCGCACCCCTGGCCCAAGCGCAGACTGACGTCGAGGACCAGTGCAAGGCCTCCGGCGGGCAGTACACCCAGAGCCAGGTCAGTGCGCATTTCGGGCAGGACGCCCAGCTTCAGGAAACCTGCACCATCGGCAACAAATCCACCACCTGGACCAACGGAGTGCAAGGTCCGACCTACGGCGGCTGAGCCGACCGGGAGACCTCCGGTGGGACGAGTCGACGGAAAAGTCGCGCTGATCACGGGCGGAGCCCGCGGCATGGGCGCCGAACATGCTCGCTTGTTGGTCAGCGAAGGCGCCAAAGTCGTTGTCGGCGATGTACTCGACGCCGAAGGCCTCACTGTCGCAGAGGAACTCGGCGAGTGTGCCCACTATGTGCCGCTCGACGTCACCCAACCGGAGCAGTGGGCGTCGGCGGTCGCCGAAACGGTGCGACGCTTTGGCCGGCTCAACGTCCTGGTGAACAATGCCGGCGTCTCGGGCCGCAAGACGGTGCGCAAATTCGAACTCGAACGCTGGCGGCACACCCTGGACGTCAATCTGACCGGCACGTTTCTCGGTACCCAGGCGGTCGTCGATCCCATGATCGACGCCGGCGGGGGCTCGATCATCAACATCTCGTCGATCGAGGGACTGCGCGGCGCCCCATTCGCGCATGCCTACGTCGCCTCCAAATGGGCGGTGCGCGGACTGACCAAATCCACGGCGCTCGAACTCGGCCGCTACGACATCCGGGTAAATTCCATCCACCCCGGATTGGTGCGCACTCCGATGACGGCACACTTTCCCGACGACATCGTCAGGTCGGCCCTCGGCCGTGCCGCTGAGCCGATCGAAGTGTCCAACTTCGTCCTGTTTCTGGCCAGCGATGAGTCCTCTTATGCGACGGGCGCGGAGTTCGTCGTCGACGGCGGAGTCACCGCCGACACCCCAAGGAAGGATCTGCCGTCCTGACGTAGGTGACCTCCGCGTCGATGATCTCCGGCCAGAGTCTCTTCGGCGTGAGATCGACGATGCAGTCGTCGGTTTGTCCCAAGCTCGTGATCAACAACGCGTGGCAATTGTCAGCCCCGTCTTGATGACGCGCGCGCAGAGAGTTGCCGGAAATACGGCAGTCCACGTGCGCCGGCGCCAAGTACAACGCCGCGTTCGCCATCCAACCCATCTGGCAATCCTCGAGAATGATTGGCATATCGCCCGGTATCTCGGCGAGTACACGACGCAATTGCTCGACGTTCATCTACGCCCATCCTTCACGAAATACACTCCGCAGCACGCGATCTCATACCGTATGCGCCGAGATAAGCTGCCCGTTTCTCGGCGTTCGAGAGCTAGCCTAAACACCGGCCGTTGAGAACCCGCTGAGAAGGCGCTCTGATCCAGAGAACATCACGCAGAATGGCAGTTGTGAAGGTGTGGCCGTTGGGTCGAGGCGGACTGGGTCGATTGCTCTCTCTTAGCAAGCTGGGTATCTCGGCCCGCTCGGCTGCGGTGTCCGGGATCGTGGTGCTGTTAGCTTTTGCGGTAGCCGGCGCGGCACTGGATGTCATCCTGTACCGATCGCTGATCGTAGATGTCGACGACGCCACCGCGGGCAGAGTGCGCAGTATCGCCGACGCCCTGCAGTCCAACTCGACCGACGAACTGCACCGAGAGTTGTTGACCACCAACCACCACGTCGTCGCCACTCAACTGATCTCCCCTGACGGCAAGGTCGTCGAGCGGGCCGGCTTGGCGCCCGACACACCCTTGATTCCCGTCAGCGAATTCGATCTCCACCTACGCCGCGGGATACCCGATGATGCAGTTCCCAATGACGACATGCGAGTCAGTGGCCAGAAGGTAAGCACACCATCGGGCGAGTACACCGTCATTGTCGGAGGCGGCAGCGAGGAGGTCGAGGCGACGGCGCGCATCGTCGCGCTGCTGCTGGCCTGCGGTGGACCCGTCATCGTCGCGGTCGCGGCGGGCGCGAGCTACTGGCTCGTTCGACGCTCGCTGCAGTCGGTGGATGCGATACGCGGCCGGGTTGCCGAAATCTCTACGTCCGACCTGGCAGAGCGGGTGCCGGTACCGGCAAGTCGCGATGAGATCTCAGCTCTTGCGGTCACGATGAACGAGATGTTGTCACGCCTGGAGGCGGGCCACCGCGCCCAACAGCGATTTGTCGGCGACGCCTCCCACGAACTGCGCAGCCCGCTGGCGACCATCATTTCCGGATTGGAAGTGGCACAAGCACATCCGGAGTTGCTCGACGCCGAACTCGCCGTCAACACGCTGCTACCCGAGGCGCAGCGAATGAGTGCTCTGATCCAGGACCTTCTGGTGCTCGCGCGAGCCGATGAGCAAAGCTTGGTGCTGCGCACCCAGCCGGTCCAGCTTGACGACATCGCCGAAGTCGAGGCGAGTCGGGTCCGTCGCAGCGCCGAATGCTCCGTCCAGACTGCCATTTCGCCGACACACCTGACCGGTGACCCGGCAGCGTTATCGCGGGTCGTCCGCAACCTGGTGGATAACGCTGTCCGCCATGCCAAATCGCGCGTCGAGCTCAACATCGACAGTCGCGACGGGACGGCGACGGTCGCGGTGAGCGACGACGGTCCGGGCATCGCTCCGGCTGACCGGGGCCGGGTTTTCGAGCGGTTCGTCCGCTTGGATTCCGACCGCGCCCGTAGCAGCGGCGGAAGCGGGCTGGGCTTGGCCATCGTCGCTGAATTGGTTGCCGCACACGGTGGCACAGTGTCGATCCGCGACCGGTCCGGAGGCGGAACCACAGTGTTGGTGAAACTTCCTCAGCACACCAGCCGATAGCCGAGCCCGCGGACTGTCTCGATCGTGTTGGTGCCGAAGGGATCGTCGATCTTGCGACGCAGATACCCCACGTACACCTCGACAACGTTGTCCGGACCTTCGTAGTCGGCACCCCAGACGTTGCTCAAGATGTCGGCCCGGGTGACGACCGCGCCTTTGTTGTGCAGGAAGTATTCGAGTAACCCATATTCGCGCGGCGTCAATTCGATCGGGGTCGAATCGCGTCGCACCGTCTGCTGGGCCGGATCGACCGACAGCGATCCCGCCGCCAGCATGGCCGGTCGCCGCAGGCGGTAGCCGACGCCGCGGACTGTCTCAATGGTGTTGGTATCGAAGGGAACGTCAATCTTTCGACGCAGATACCCCACGTACACCTCGACAACGTTGTCCGGGCCTTCGTAATGGGCGTCCCACACATTGCTCAGGATCTGGGCCTTGGTAACCACGGCGTCCTTGTTGCGCATCAAGTACTCGAGCACCCCGTACTCGCGCGGCGTCAATTCGATCGGGGTCGAACCGCGCTGGACCGTGTGCCGGGTGGGATCGAGTGACAAGGAGCCCGCCGTCAACACCACGGGCCGCTCGGGCGCTCCGCGACGAACCAGCGCCCGCAGCCGGGCCACGAGGACCCGAAACGAGAAGGGCTTTGTCAGGTAGTCGTCCGCGCCGAGATCGAAGGCATCGATCTCGTCGTACTCACCGTCCTTGGCAGTCAGCATGAGCACCGGTGTCCATACTCCCCGCGACCTCATCCGGCGCAGTACCTCGTAGCCGCTGTGACCGGGCAACATGATGTCGAGAATTACCACGTCGAAGCTATTCTCTGTCGCTTCGTGAAGGCCTTCGACTCCCGTGGCGGCGGACACTACAACGAAGCCCTCGGCCTTGAGCCCCATCGCCAGGGTCGTCGACAGCCGCGGCTCATCTTCGACGAGCAAAACCCTCATGACGGCACGTTACGCGGCGGACGCGGGATCTGACTCGGATAACGACCTGGCCGTTGCGGCAGGACAACGACCAGCACCACCATCGCGACGGTGAGCGCCAGGGAGGCCAGCGGCCGACTGAGCGCCAGGCCACCGTCGGCAACCGGCTTGTCGATGAAGTCCCCGACGGTCGCCCCCAAGGGACGGGTCAGGATGAAGGCGATCCAGAACAGGACGACACGCGAAAGTCCGGTCCACCAATACAGGGCAATGACCACGCCCAGGGCCGCCATGAAGATCAAAGCGCCACGCTCGTAGCCGAATCCGCGGGTATCGGCGAGCCAATCGCCCAGCGCGGTGCCCAGGGTCTGCGAAAGGGTGATGGTAGCCCAGTAAAACGCCTCCACCTTCGGCGTCGACACGGTGTTCACCGCCACCGTGCCTTCGGACCACCGCCATAGCCCCAAGGCGACCAGCAGACAACTCAGGAGAAGAAGCGACCCGCCCAGATATCCGATCCCGAGCGACCGGTCGGCGAAATCGGCCAGCACGGTGCCGAACGTCGTGGAGGCCACGATCGTCGCCCAATAGAGCGACGCGTGGAACTTTCTGGCGACGACCTGCAGGACGACCAGCGTCAGCAGCGCCATACCGAACAGCGCGACGCCTGCGGCATAGCCCCAGTTCAGCGTCATTGTGACAGTGTCACCGCCGGTCTCGCCCAGCGTCGTCGCCAAGATCTTGATAATCCAGAAGCCCAGAGTGACCGCCGGTACTTTCGCCAGTCCACGCGCCGTTGCAGCGTTCATCCCGCAGTCATCCTCAGTCTCTGGCGAACTGTCGGTTTAATGCATACGGCAGCTTTGCTGAGAAATCGCTGAAAGCTGGGCTCGATGGCCCGATCGCGCACGCGTCAGTGAATACCCAACTGATTACATTCCAGAACGAACAGCTCGGTCGGCGGATCCGTTCCGTGACGGTGCAACTCCTGGCCCTCGCTGGTGGCATAGAAGTGGTCCGACTGAGCCTTAACGCAGCGCTGGAGCTTGTGCTGCCCGGAGTTGTACCAAAGCCACAGCAGCGCCATCACAAGCACGGTCGTGGCAACCACGGGTAGAAAGACTCGTCTCCTCATGTTTGGACGATCCTACGGGTAGGCGAGCCGGTCATTGCGCCCCCGTCATGCTCGAAAGTGCGCGGCGCAGTTCGCTATACGCGTCGACGAGTTCTTCGACCGAGAAGCCGATGTTCAGGCCACTCGGATTGGGCAGTACCCACGCCTGCGTTCCGGCGAAGCCCGGTGCATACCGTCCCCAGGCCACGTCGGACGTGCCCAGCATGCACGCCAGCGCGCGCTTACCCAGAAAGGCGATCGCCCGGGGTGCGTAGCGACGTATCTTTGACTCGAATTCGGGTTGAGCGCTTCGGAATTCGACGGGCGACACCTCGCTGGCTGATACCGTCGGCCGCTGGACCACGGCTGTCACGCCGCACCCATAATCCAACAGTCGACGTTGGTCGGCCGGCTGTAGGCGGCAATCGGTAAAGCCGGCAAGATGCAGCACCGGCCAGAAACGGTTGTTCCGATGGGAGAAGTGATAGCCGTCTTTGACCGCGCTGGCGGCGTAATTCAGTCCGCAGAAAACGACATCGAGACCTTCGGTCAGGATATCCGGTTCAAATTCTGGCACGCGTGCGCTCTCGTGTTCGAGCAACGGTTGGGTGCACCAAAAGATGGATGCCGAACCTGGGGCCCGCGAATACCACTGCGACGGCGAAGATCACCGGCGGCAGGGCCGTTGCTCGGCGGGCCAGCTGCGGCATCGATCCTCCATGCCTCGTGTTCGTCGTGAGGCTCGAGGAAGGCAACCGGAAGCAGGGATGAATTATTTCTAATTGATGTCGGTGGCACATGATTGACTCCCTCACGCGCAGCCACAAGTGCGTCAGACCGCCGTCGGGACTATCTCGCGGACGTGTGTGCTGCGGCGCAGCAGGTTCGATGCTCAAGCCAGTGGAGGGTGTCATGTGCCAGGCTCACGAGCCGACGTTGTTCGATGACCCGAATCAGCACCCGCGCCAGCCCATGATCGACGTGGCCGCTTTCGAAACTGCGACCAACCACCGGTTGGATGACCATTCGTCCATCACCCATGTCCACGGCCTTATTCGTGGACATGAGGCCCTGATGCAGGAGATGAGCGGACTGCCAGGCTGGGAGCAGCGGCGACGCTGGATGTTCGATCGGATGGTCGACGAGCCGCGACTGACCAACGAATACAAAGATGTCGCCGAGGCGCCGGCCATTTTGAACGACATCGCCGTCGCGCTGAGCGAGTACTGCGGGGTGCGTTACGACGGATTGTGGCTGAACTGCTACCGGCACAATCGGGACAGCACGAGTTGGCACGCCGATCGCCCGGCCAACGTCCCCGGCACAGCAATCGTTCCGGTCCTGAGCCTGGGGGCAACTCGTCGCTTCCTGATACGTCCCCGTGCCGGAGGTCCGAGCACGTCATTTAGGCCGCTAGCGGGCGACGTTCTGATCATGCGCGGACGGTGTCAGCGCGACTGGCAGCACAGCGTGCCCAAACAGCAGGCGTTTGCGGGCGCGCGGATCAGTGTGAACTTCAGCAGCAGCGAGCAAACGGGTAGTTCGACGTCGCGACCTGGGTCAGGTAGTCGACTTTGAGGACCGTGTCCTCGCCTCCCCAGCGGAAGGCCAACACCAGCGCCAGCACAACGCGGACGGCGACCGGCAGGACCAGCGGTATCGCATGCAGCGGTCATCGCTGAACGGTCATGCCCCCACGTGTTTTCGGCGATGGCTCTAGGCGGGGTCGACGAAGACCGGCGACTCCCCCGACATTCCGGCCATTACAGCGGCGATCTGATTCGGTTTGCCGATCAGTCCGGTCTGCAGTTCGGACTCGAGTTTGAGGGCGCCGGCGGCGTCGTCACTGACCCACGTTTCGTCGTAGAGGCGCTTGGCGGCCCGCACGGCGTCCGGGGACTTCTGCGCGACCTCCTCAGCAAGCGCGAGCGCCGCCGCCAGCGGGTCGTCGCTGTTGCGAGTTACCAGTCCGAGCGCCAAAGCCTCACTGCCAGAGACGATTCGGCCGCTGAACGTCAGCTCCTTGGCGACATCGATAGGGACCAGCCGCGGCAGTGTTTGCGTGATACCCATGTCGGGAACCAGGCCCCACTTGACCTCCATCACCGACAGCTTGGCGTCTGGCGCGGCGATCCTGATGTCGGTACCCAGCGCGATCTGCAGACCGCCGCCGAAGCAGTTCCCGTGGATCGCCGCGATCACCGGCGCCGGCACCAGCGACCAGTCGTACGCCACCCGCTGAGCGAAGTTGGCCAGCCGGCCGTCCTCGCGCTCCAGTAGCACGCCGGTGCCACCCTGACCGGACATGAAGCTGGCGACGTCCAGGCCCGAACAAAAGCTCTTCCCCTCGCCGTGCAACACGACCGCCCGAACGGATGTGTTGTCGGCCAGATCCCCGTGCGGCATTCGCCAGAGCTTCGAACATCGCCTGGTCGAGCGCGTTGTGCTTGTCGGTGCGCACCATGGTCACCGTCGCGACGCCGCCGTCACCGATCTTTACCTGAACCCTGTCGTCGGACATGATCGGGAACTTACCGCAGGGCATGAAAACGGTGTTCTCGACTAGAAGCCGCCCGCTACCTGAACCACTGCGCGGCCGGAAAACGTTCCGGCGCGAACCTGGTCAAGCACCTCGGTCACGTTTTTGAGGTGGACGTCGCGCACGACGTCCGAGAGGTGCCGCGGCTTGCCCGAGCCGCCCAGCTCACTCCATAAATCGCGGCGGGCAGCGATAGGCAATTGCACGGAGTCGATGCCAAGCAATGCGACGCCGCGCAGGATGAACGGCATGACCGTCGTCTGCAGGCCGGCGCCGCCCGTCAACCCGCTGGCCGCGACTGCACCGCCGTACTGCACGGTGCTGAGGACATGGGCGAGAGTAGCGCCTCCGACGCAATCGACGGCTCCAGCCCAGCGCGTCTTGCCCAGGGGCCGAGGCTTGGCGTCGGGGTCTTCAGGCAGCCGTCCGATGACTTCGGCCGCACCCAGCGCCTTGAGTCGGTCAGCGGCATCGGGCTTGCCGGTCGACGCCACGACGTGGTAACCCGCTGCGCTCAGCAGGTCGATGCTGACGGATCCGACGCCGCCGGTCGCGCCTGTCACCACGATGGGCCCGTCGTCGGGCGTGACCCCGTGCCGCTTCAAGGCGGCCAAGCTCAAACCGGCGGTAAAACCCGCGGTCCCGATGGCGGCACCCTCGTGGGCACTGAGTGCTCCGAGCTTGACCGCCCAATCTGCGGGTATGCGGGCGTATTCGGCGTAACCTCCGTGCCTGCCGGTGCCGATTTCATAACCGTGCGCCAAAACCAGTTCGCCTACGGCGAAGTCGTCGGATTCCGATTCCACGACCTCGCCGGTGAGGTCGATGCCGGGCACGATCGGATAGTCGCGTACCACACCGCCTTTCGGGGTGACCGCCAGGGCGTCTTTGTAGTTCACACTCGAATAGTGCACTCGCACAAGAACTTCGCCGGGAGGAAGCTCGGACGCGTCGAGTGTTTCGATGGCCGTATCAATGCGGTCTTCGTTTTGCCGTGCGATGAGCGCCTGAAAGGTGCTGTCGTGACCCGTGGACACTAAGTCTCCTTGTCGTGGTCGGTGAGGACGATCGCTTGCTCTGGGCAGTTCTCCACGCGTCGGTGGCCGCACTAATGAGGTGAGCACGGTCGGGGGCCCAGCAAGCTTAGCATTTTCAGATAACAGCAATATCCAAGATATGCACATCAGCAATAGCAGTTCAAGGAAGTGCTGATTTCAAAAACGAGAGTAGTCTTCTCATGACTGGCGGTTCGCGCAGCCGCTAGGCGGGCTGTACGGCGACGTCACATCGGTCCGCCGAGCCGCTGCCAATATGCTGGCCGCATGGTGTTCTTTCGGGCAGGGGGACAATCGTGACCTCAGGCGACTCGCCTACCGACACCACCGATGCGTCCAGAGATGCCACGAAGAGCTGGCAGGAACGGGCTATCGAGCGCCGGCTCGGCGAAGCTCGAGCTCTAGCGGTGGCACGCAGCACGCAGTTCATGGCGACCGCCTTGGAGTTGGTTCAGGAGTCGGGTCAAGCCAACTTCACACTGCAAGATCTCGCCGACCGGGCCAACCTCAGTGTTCGCACCTTCTATCAACACTTCGCCGGCAAGGACGACCTTCTGCTGGCCTTGTATGAAGACGTGACCGCGCAATACACCGAAGCGATACGAGTCCAGATGCAGGCCGCCGACGGTCCGATGGCGCAACTCGAGGCGTGGTGTCGTGCCGTTCTTTCCCGGCCAGGAGCGTCGCAGGAAGTAGGCGGCCGTCTGGTGCTGATATACAACCTCAGCCTAGAGCTGGAGAACCCAGAAGCGTTCGCCAAAGTTTGGGAGCCACACCGTCAACTACTGACCCAGATTCTGACCGCGTGTTCTCAGGCGGGCTTGATCCGACAAGACCTCACGGTGCGACAGCTGACGTCGCTGCTGGGCTCGACGATGACGTCGCTGGGGCAGTACAACGCGTTGCACGGCGGTGTCGAGGAGACCGGATTGACGGAGGACGTCGTTTGGTCTTGGTGCGAGAAAGCGGTCGCCCGATCGACCGCCACATCACACGATGACGGGCGGCCTATCAGGTCTTAGCGCCGCGGCTCGGGGTCACGTTCCGGTAGCGGCTGACGCTGTTGTGCCTCAAGCCTCTTAGCGGCCAGTTCACGTAACTCGCCAACCCTGACTTTGTCGCTGCCAGTCAGCGAGATGTCGTCGTCATGGACGAACAGAACGTGACGCGGCACCTTGTAACTCGCCAGCCGTTCCCGAAGGAACCTTCGTAACTCCTCGGCTTGGATACTCGAGTCGTGATGTGCGACAACGCAGGCCACCACAACCTCGCCGAGCGTTTCGTGCGGCACACCAACCGTTTTGACCACCTTGACGGCCGGATGACGGGCCAGGATCTCATCGACTTCCAGCGGTGAGACGTTAGCCCCGCCCGTTTTGATGATCTCGGTGAGCCGGCCCGTCCAGAACAACCGGCCGGCCTTGTCGAGGTATCCCCCGTCACCGGTGTGAAAGAACCCTGCGGCATCGAGCGTCTCATCGAGCGGCGTCCCGATATAGCCGAGCATGAGGGTGGGCCCCTTGACGCAGATCTCGCCGCTCGTACCTTGTGGCACTATGTCGCCGGTCATCGGATCGACGATCTTGATTGTCACGCCGGGAAGGGCGACCCCCCAGCTGTCGGCGTGTTGCTCTGGTGGTGTGTTGAGCTCGAAAATCGCTGAGATTGTGAATGTCTCGGTGTTGCCGTACGCGTGGTCCGGCAGATGCCACTCGTGGCAGACCGTTGGGTGACGTGCGATCGGCGTCTTGACGTCAGCGAATCTCATACTGCTGAGATCGACCGAGGACCAGTTGGGCGCGGCCTCTATCTGAGCCCACTGGTGCGGCCACGCGAACGGATAATTCACCCGCTCGGAGGCCATCAACTCCAACGCTTCGGCGGCTGCGAATGTCGGCTGCAGGACCAGGCATCCGCCCGCGGCGAGCGTCGCACCCAGTGACATGACAAAGTTGCCCGACCAGAAGAAGCCGTTGGCCGACCAACAACGAAGATTGTCACCCGGCTCGAATCTGCACACCCGCCGAAAGCGCCACATCTGGATCGTGATGCCGCGATGTGCATTGAGGATGCCCTTAGGCTTGCTCGTCGAACCCGACGAGAAGAACAACGCTCCTGCATCGCTCGGTTGCACCGCCTCCGCCGTTGCCAAGACCAGTTGGCGCGGCTGTTGAGCGCCGCGAGCCAGAAAGGTGGCCCAGTCATCGGCGCCGGGCGACGCCTCGCCGACCATCACGAGATCACGAAGGAACGGGAACCTCTCGGATTGCATCGTCCCGGAAGCGCTTTCGCCCATCTCAGGGACAAGGTCGGACAACACTGCCAGGTAGTCCGTCTTGACTACCTGTCGTTCGAACAGCAGCAGGGCGACGTTCGACGCGGTGAGCAGGTATTCGAGCTCCGCGGGGGTCGAGAAGGTGCTCAGCGCGACAGCGACACCGCCGGCTATCGAGATACCGAAAAATGCCGACACCCATTCAGGACGGTTGGTCATCAACAGGCCCACCCGGGTGTCTTTGCCGACACCGCTCGCCCGCAGTGCGGCGGCAACCTGCAAGGCGTGTTCCCACAGTTCGTCATACGTCCAGCGCGTGTCACTGCCGGCCGAGTGGAATACCAACGCTTCGCGATCGCCGTACATCGCGGTGACTTCGCGCAGGAAGCCCGGCAATGTCAGCGCCCCGAGCCCGGGCTCCTGGCTCAACGACGGACCTGTCGTGATCGACGGCGCCGGCGCGATCTTGGTTGTCATCTGCTGCCCGAGTTGGTTACAGCGGCAATTCGATCTCGGCTGTGCAGGTCACGAGTTCTTCCCCGTTTTGGTTCGTCAGCCGCAGCCTCACCTGAACCAGCGGCATGCCCCATGCCGAGTCGGGGTCCGTGCCGATGACCTCGCCCTCGAAGTACGTCACGTCGCCTTCGAAAGCTGGGCCGCGGAAATTGGCCTTGCTGTGGCGGACCATGCCGTGATGGCCTGCCCAGTAGGCGAGATAATCGGTACACCAGGCGCCCATCGTCGCGCCGTAGCCGTAGGCCCGGGCCATGCCGACTTCGCTTGCGCGAGCGGCGTCGATGTGGCCGCGCGATGGCCCGAGATAGAGGCCGTCACGCTTGCGCGGATCGATGAACGCGTCCTCCTCGTCGAATGCAAAGTCTTTGCCGAAGCCCGGGTCCTGATACACCCACGGGTCGTCGACGTCGGGAGGTGGGACCCAGTAAAAGGAGCCCCAGGTGTTGAAGACGAACGCGCGATATTCCGTGGTGAAGGTGGCGATACTGTGCGGCCCGATGACCCGGCGCGGCAACGTATCGCCCAACTTCACTTCGTCGAAGTGCGGGGAAACGCCAGTCCGATTGGACTCCAGCCATTCTCGGCGCACCCGCTCGATTTCTTCGAGCTCCAACTGGGTCCAGCGCTTGACTTCGCCGAGCTGGCTCTCGAACATGCCGCGTTTGGTCGCCTCCTCGTAGAGGTAGCGGATGGCAGTCGAGCGTTCGCGGGCCACCAAGACGCCGTGCTGGTTTTTGTGGACGGTATCTCCACGCGAAAACATCGTCGGCCCAGCGAATTTCGTCTCCACCACTTTGTAATCGTGAAATCGCCGCTGCTGGAGAAGCTGATCTCCCGGGCGCACCGGGCAACCGTAGAACCACCACTCCTCACCGCCGAAGATCAAATGGCTGTTCGGAATGTGACCGACGCAAGCCGGTGCTGCGCCGTGCCCGTAATCGAGCGCGACCGCGATGGACTGGGGTGCGATGAGGCCGCCGAAGTCGGAGTCGCGAGCGAAGCGTTCATCCCAGTGCAGCGGGTTCGGGTAGTCCATCGCCATGACCCAGCGGCGAATGTCAGACGAGCTGCACGGGTCCCACAACTGGCCGCCGCCAATGGGCTTTCCCACCCGGTGATCGACGTCGGAAACGTCGATCTCGACGCGCGACGAGTCGTGAGCCGCCGAACTCGGCTGCGTTGCCATCATGCTTCTCCTGCTCGATTGGTGACCGCCGCCATCTGCGACGACGCCGCCCAGTCGGACGCCGGACGGTCGCGCCATTGCCCGCAGCCGACCGCGGTGCCAGGCCGGGTAGACGACGGTTTGACGGCGCGGCACTCGCCGAGAACGCATTCCGCCAACGCTGAATGTTGCTATCTGCTTATGGTAATTGTCAACCATTGACTACGTTGACTTTCACATAATGAGAACACTATTCTCCAGGCAGACCTTCGACGGAGACGGGGCGGGCGTGCTTCTTGAGCTCGACGACGACCAGCGCTTGTGGCGCGACACGGTCCGGGAGGCGGTGGGCAAGCAATGCCCGCCGACACTGGTCAGGCAGATCGCGGAAGGACGCACGGACGCGGACGACCTTTGGCAGTGGTACCGGGATCAAGGCTGGACAGAGCTGGCCGATGCAGACAACCTGATCGAGCTCATGCTGGTGGCGGAGGAATTGGGGCGCGCGACCGATCCGACGCCGTTCTTGGCGTCGCTCACCCAATTCGCGCCATTGGTGGGCGACCGCTACGACCCGGCGCGCGCCGGCACGGCCGTCTGGAACGGGGTCACCACGCGCCGCGAGCATGACGGGTGGGTCCTCGACGGTGTGGCCCGCTTCGTCCTGGACGGGGATCGGGCAGATCGGCTTGCGGTGCCCACCGCATCCGGAGTGTTCGTCGTCGACGCCGGCCACGTGATGACTCGTCGGCTCGCGACGTTCGATCCGGTCCTGCATGTCGCCGACCTATGGTTCGACGGCGTGCGCGTCGCCGAGGACGACCGTGTCGCCGCCGACTGCGAACGGGCGCTTCAGATTTCGCTTACCGCTATGGCGATCACGACTGTCGGAGCGTGCCAGCGCATCCTCGCCCTCACCCTGGACCACCTCAAGCAACGCCACCAGTTCGGCGTTGCGATCGGCACTTTCCAAGCGCTTCAACACAAGGCCGTCGACATGTACGTCGCGATCGAGCGGGCCCGCGCGTTGGCCTATTTTTCCGCGCTCACCATTGCCGCTCTCGATCCGCGTCGCCGCCTGCTCGCCCGAATGGCGAAAGCCGCTGCGGGAGAAGCCCAGTCGCAGGTGGTCCGCCATGGAATGCAGTGCTTTGGAGCAATGGGCCTGACGTGGGAGAACGATTTGCAGTTCGCCGTCAAACGCGCGAGAGCAGGTGAGCTGTTGCTCGGCCGTGCAGAGGAGCACCGCACATTCGTCGCGAAGGAGTACGGTGCAGCTGACTTTTGACGACGACGTCCAAACCTTCCGGGCTGAGTTCGCCGCGTTCCTCGACGAGCACACACCGCCGGAAGCCCTGACACTCGAGCGGCCTCGGTCGGTGTCGCATATGCCCCAGTGGGCTAGGGATTGGCAGCGCCTGCTGTTCGACCAGGGCTGGTTGCTGCCCGCTCAACCACCGGAATTCGGTGGGCGTAACGCCACAGTCCTGCAGCAATTCGTACACCTGGACGAACTGTGCCGGCGCCGAATCTTCCACAGCTTCAACCCACAGGGCGTCAACATCGTTGCTACGTCGATGATCACGTTCGGAACCCCGGAACAGAAGCAGCGCTGGGCCGTCCCGGTGTTGCGGGGCGAGATGACAGCCTCGCTGGGAATGAGTGAGCCCAACGCGGGTTCTGATCTTGCGTCCTTGCGAACCCGCGCGGTACGCGACGGCGATCATTTCGTCGTCACAGGCCAGAAGGTGTGGACGTCGGGGGCGCACGATGCCGACTTCCTGTTGACTTTCGTGCGTACCGATCCCGATGCGCCCAAACACAAGGGCATTTCAGCGCTGGTGATCCCGACCGACAGCGATGGCCTGGTCTGTCGGCCATTCGGCGACATCGCCAGCGCCGACAACCTGGATTTCAATGAAGTTTTCTTCACCGACGTCCACGTTCCGGCAGAGAACCTTGTCGGAGAACTCAATCAGGGTTGGCGGGTGGCCAACGGTTCACTGGGCCACGAGCGAACCATGATGTGGCTGCTGTTCGCCGATCGGCTCGACAATCTCATCGCCGATTGCCAGCCGCAATCACCGGTCGAACAGGACCAGTACGCGTCGATGATCATCGATTACCACGCCCTGCGCGCGCTGGGATCAGCCGCGTTGGGCCGGGCCGCGCGCGGCGAGACCGACACCTCATCGGTCTCGTTGCTCAAACTCCTGGGCTCCGAAGCGGAGCGCCGCGCGGCCGACGTTGTGCTGTCGACATCCGGTATCGAAGGGCTGCTCCATCCTGTCACCGGGCGCTACCAGCACATGAACAACGACGAATACTTTGCCAGCAGTTTCGAGCGTTATACCCGCGGTATCGCGGCCACCATCGCCGGCGGAACGTCAGAGATCCAGCGCAACATCATCGCGCAACACGTCCTCGGTCTCCCACGTGGCTGATCTCATCGCGGGACAGGAGTATTACCGTGTCTGAAACCGGCTGGCCGGAAATGGAATTCCTGGTTGTACGACGGCGTGGGCGGCATCGTCACGGTCCGTTTCAACAGGCCCGCAAAGATGAATGCGATCAACAGCGGGATGGAGAAAGAGTTCTACTCCGTTCTCGCCGACTGTAACCGCATCGATGATGTGAAGTGCGTGCTGTTGAGCGCCGAGGGCCCCAATTTCTCGTCGGGACATGACATTGCGCAAGTGGCCAGCGAAACTGTCGGCGGCCAGGAGCCCGCAACCATCGAGGACAAGTACTGGGTCCATACCGGGGACCTGTTGCCGCCGTGGCGGTTCACCAAAGGGTTTGTGGTGGCCGCCAAAGGCTTTGTCGGACCTCATGCGAACACCTTCCTGCTCGCCGCGGACGTCGTGATCGCCGCCGAGAACTCGCGCTTCAGTTGGGAAGAGTCCCGGGTGGGGGTCGGCGCACCGTACGGGCCCTACGCGCTGATGCCGTTCCACTTCCCCATCCGGGTGATGAAGCAGTTGTGGATGACGGGGGGATGGCTGGACGCGCACACTGCGCGCCAACTCTTCTACGTGAACCGGGTCGTCCCGTTGGGCGAGGAGGAAGCAGTCGCGATGCGCTTCGCCGAACAGATCGCGCGGATGGAAACCGGCGACCTGGTCGCCAACAAGCGCGGTACGCACCGCCTCTACGAGGCGGCGGGGCTGTCGGCGATGGTCGATGTTGGCCGAGACCCGTACGTCCCCGACGCCGAAGCAGCCGTTGCCAAACACCACCATTTGCGCCTCATCCACGAAAAGGGCGTCAAAGCTGCTGTGCAGGAACGTGACTCGGGTTGGGACGACGAAGTGAGCAAAGTGTGACCCTGCTTCGGCACTGATCGAACCTCGAGAGAAGGAACTCCTATGCCCGATGCTGACGCGATCGTCGCAGCGATCAACAGCCACTGCGAAACGCTGAGCAATCACGACCAAGAAGGTTGGCTGGCGTTGTGGGCCGAGGACGCCGTTCTCGAAGACCCCGTCGGCGTCGACACCTACAGCGGCATCGAGAACCTGCGAACCACCTTCTGGGTCATGGTGTCTGATCTGTCGCCGATGAAATTGTGGCTCGAACGCGACGTCGTCATCTGCGGCAACGAGGCAATTGCCATCCTGCAGGGTGTTGTCACACGCAACGGCGCCTTGCAGCACGTGGGTCCGCTGATCGACCACTTCACCTTCAACGACGCCGGCAAGATCTCGATGATGCGGGCCTTCTGGAAGTACGCGTGACCTTGCCGACCCAGGAAACGTTGCCGGCCATCGTCAATCGGATGGCTGTGACGGATCCGCGTCGGCACTTCATCCGAACGGTCGACGGCAGGGCGGCGACATGGGCCGAAATCCGGGAGTCGATGACCCTGTGGTCAGCGCGCTTCCTCGCACTGGGCGTCAAACGCGGGGATGTCGTGGTCACTGCGCTCGACGCCGGCCTGGACTCAGTGGCCGTGTGGCTGGGGCTGGCAAGCATCGGCGCGGTCGACGCGGCCACCAATCCGGAGTTTCGCGGACGAATGCTCGCCTACGCCATCAACAACTGCGCCCCGACGCTGCTCGTCGTCGCCTCGCGACATCTTGGTGCCGTCGACACCGTCGCCGCTGAATTGCGCACGGTCACCAGGGTTCTCGTTCTCGACGACAACGAGCAGACTTCCACCGCCGTGACCGCTCTGCCTGCGCCGACGCGACCGACCGATATCGAGGCCGACATCGCTGAGGCGCACAAGGTGATGCGCGAGCCGCGGTTTCACGACATCGCCTGTATTACCTACACTTCGGGAACCACCGGGCCCTCCAAGGCCGTGCGCCTGCCTTGGGGTCAACTCCACTCGATCAATTCCGGGACATTTCCTCTCGAGGACCTCACGTCCGACGACGTCTTCTACTGCACGACGTCACACGCGCATTTCGGGTCCAAGTCGATCCCTTACAACGCGGCGATGGTCGGTGGCCAGGTCGTCATGCGTCCGCGGTTCGCGCTGAGCAGCTTCTGGAGCGACATAGACGAATTCGGTGTCACCACAGGGATGCTCGTTGGTTCGATGGCCGACGTACTGCTGCGGGACCCGACCAGCCCGGTCGGTGCCACTACGCTGACCAACTTGTTCATGGCTCCCCTGGGTGCGAGTTATCGCCAGTTCAGCGAGAGATTCGGTGTGCGCATCTGCACCGTGTACAACAGCACCGAAGGAGGCGTTGCGATCCGATCGGGCTGGAACCCTGCTAACGAACACACCGTGGGCCGGCTCAGGCAGGGCTACCCGGGCTTCGAGGTCCGACTGGTAGATGCCGACGATTACGAAGTGCCCGAGGGAACCCCGGGCGAATGTGTTATCCGGGCCCGTGAACCGTGGGTGATGAACGCGGGATACTTGAACAACGACAGCGCCACGGCGCTCGCCTGGCGCAATGGCTGGTTCCACACCGGCGATGCGCTGACCTGTAATTCGGACGGCGAGTACACCTTCGTCGACCGGCTCAAGGATGTGATCCGGCGGCGGGGTGAGAACATCTCATCGTTCGAAGTCGAAGCGGACGTGCTGCAGAATCCCGATGTCATCGAGTGCGCCGCCGTCGCGGTTCCGGCGGACTCCGCAGAAGACGAGGTTCTTCTGTTCGCGGTGCGCCGCAACGGTGCTGCGATCACCGCGCCCGAGCTGGCAGCGGACCTCGCGGGTCGGATGACGCGTTTCATGGTGCCGCGCTACATCGAATTCATCGACCAATTACCCAAGACTCAAGCGACCTTGCGCGTGATCAAGGCCGATCTGCGGCAACGCGGAATCGGCCCGCACACCTGGGACAGCCAAAGCCAAACGACTCGCATTTCGGCGAGCGCGACTGTCAACAAGTGACCGAAAGAAGGCACACCCGTGACGACTGAACAATCCGAAGGCGCAACGAACTGTCCTGTCGGCAAGGCATATTCGGATCTTTTGGAGAACGTGTCCTTCATCGACCCTGCCGTTCAGGAGAAACCGTTCGACTACTATCGTGCGCTACGCAACAGCGACCCGGTTCACTTCGAAGAAGACCTGGGCATGTACCTGGTGTCGCGACACGAAGACCTGATGACGGTACTTCGTGACCCCGTGGTGTTCTCCCAAGAACTCGGCTACTACAAGCACATGGCGAGCGGCCACCTCGACGCGATCAAAGATGTACTGGAGCGCGAGGGCGGTGGCTTCTTTCCCGACGTGGCCAACATCGATCCGCCCAAGCACACCCGAGTGCGCCGACTGCTCTCGCAAGCGTTCAGCAAGAAGCGGATGAATTCCCTCCAACCGCAATTCGAGGCTCTCGTGAACGGCTTGATCGACGGATTCGTCGACCGTGGGCGTGTAGACGGCTTGCACGATCTCGCGCTGCCGATGGCGATCGCGTTCAGCCAGCAGCAGCTGCAGGTCGATGACCTCGACCAGGTGATCATCAAGCGTTGGGGCAGTGCATATCTGTCCCAATTCAGTTTGCAGAACACTCGAGAAGACATGCTCGCCGCGGCGCACGATCTCGCCGAGATGCAGCGCTACCTCATCGAATTGGTGCAACGGCGCATCGACGAGCCGGAGGACGACATGCTCTCCGACATCATCACGGCACCCGCATCCGACGAGGAACCGTTGGGTTTCGACGAGCTGGTCGCCACTGCACGCATGTTGCTGATCAACACCCACGACTCGATGTCAACAGCTTTCACCAACATCCTCTTCCAGGTTGCGACCAAGCCGGGGACCGGCGAGCAGTTCTATGCGGCCGGCGACGACGACTCGCGCATGGGCAAATTCATCGAAGAACTCCTGCGGCTCGAACCACCGGTGCGGGCGTTGTCGCGGGTCACCACAGCCCCGGTGAACCTGGGTGGCGTCGAGTTACCGCACGGAGCACATCTGCTCATCCTGTTCGCCTCGGCCAACGACGACGAATCCGTCTTCCAATGTCCGCGTCAATTCGACACCAGCCGCATCAACCTCCGAAAGAGCATGACCTTCGGGGCCGGTGCCCACTTGTGTCTGGGAATCGCGTTGGCGCGCATGCAACTTCTCGTCGCGGCGCGGCAGACTGCGCGCAGACTCCCCGACCTCCGCCTGGCTGTCCCGGTCGAAGACATTCGTTATCTGCCAAACGCCGCCTTGCTGGCGATGGAAAGTCTCCCGCTGACGTTCACTCCCCGACAGACGGAGGAGCCACACCGATGACGTGCGAACCGACCATCGTGCCCGATCCAGAAGATGTGGATATCCCCACCCTCCGCCAGCGCTACCGAAGGGAGCGCGACCGTCGCCTCCGACCTGAGGGACAGCGGCAGTACGCGCCGGCGTCAGAGACGAGTGCCGCACTCGACTACAGCGATCCCCACCTGCCGCGCACGTCACGGCCGGCGCTCAACGACGAGATGGATGTCGCGATCCTCGGAGGTGGTTGGGCCGGGATCCTAGCCGGTTACCACTTGCGCAAGGCGGGCATCGACAACTGTCGAATCATTGAGCAGGCTGGCGATTTCGGCGGGGTCTGGTACTGGAACCGCTATCCCGGCCTGTCCTGTGACAACGACTCCTACTGTTATCTGCCGCTGCTGGAAGAGATGGGTTTCGTCCCGTCGAAGAAATTCGCCGACGGCCTCGAGATCAGAACGTACTGCCAGAGTGTCGCCACGCGTTTCAATCTGTACGACGGCGCCTTGTTTCATACCTGCGTCAACGCGCTGAGTTGGGACGAGTCCATCAGCCGATGGCACATCGGAACCGACCGCGGTGACGACCTGCGCGCCCGATTCGTCATCGTGGCGATGGGACCGATCAATACGCCGAAGGTGCCGCGCGTGCCGGGCCTAGATGACTTCGAAGGCCAGATGTTTCACACTGCCCGTTGGGATTACGGCTACACCGGCGGCAACCAGAATGAGCCCGTGCTGGACAAGCTGGGCGACAAGCGGGTGGCGATCGTCGGCACCGGCGCCTCGGCAATCCAAGCGATTCCATTTCTCGGCAAGTACGCCCAGCAACTCTTCGTCCTGCAGCGCACGGCCTCTACTGTTGACGAGCGACACAACACCCCGACCGACCCGGACTGGATCGCCGGCTTACAACCCGGCTGGCAACGGGAACGTCAGATGAACTTCCACCATGCTGCGATAGATGGTCTGGCGCCCGGTGAGCCAGACCGGATCTGTGACATCTGGACAGAGATCAACCGCAATCTGTCCGCGCAGTTCGAGGAGACCGGATGGCCGCAGGCACCAGAGGAGTTCCTCAAGGTCCGGGAAGTCATGGACTTCCGTGTGATGGAGCGGCTACGGGCCCGCGTCGACGAAACGGTGGACGATCCCAAGACAGCGGCGATCCTGAAGCCGTGGTACCGCCACATGTGCAAGCGGCCGGCGTCGAGCGACGTGTACTACCCGACGTTCAACCGGCTCAACGTGACACTTCTCGATGTGTCGCCGACCCAGGGCGTCGAGCGCATCACCAAGCGCGGCTTCATTCATGAAGGTACCGAATACGAAATCGACTGCTTGATCTTCGCCAGTGGATTCGAGGTGACGAGCGACCTCCAGCGCAGATGGGGTATCGACAAGATCTCCGGGCGTGGTGGCCGGTCGCTCTACGACAACTGGGCGCAAGAATTTCGGACTTTGCACGGCGTGATGACGCACGGGTTCCCGAACTCGTTCTACATGGGCTTCTTTCAAGGCGGCTTCAACGCGTCAACGACGGAGACTTTTAACAACCAGGCCCGCCACATTGCGTGGCTCATCGAGCAGGCAACACAGCGCAGTGCCGAGACAGTCGAGCCCACGTCGGAAGCCCAGGACGCCTACGTGGACCATGTCCGCAGTGTCGCTGTCGACACCACCGACTTCATCCGCGAGTGCACGCCGGGCTATTTCAACAACGACGGTCAGGAGATCGCCGATGGGAGCGGTCAATTGCGGCCACGCTCATACACCGGCGAGTTGTACGGCCTTGGCTACTACGCGTTCGAGAAGCTTCTTCAGGATTGGCGCGAAGGCGGTGATCTCTCAGGAGTCACCATTACGGCAATTAGTGAGTCAGCACGTCGCTGGCCCTAGACCTCAAAGCAACGGAAGCTCAGGGACTTTCCGAAAGCGCGCACCGCGGCGCGGTCCAGCGTGATCGCCGCGACACACGCTCCCGCGCTCATGAAACGATGCGCGAAGGATACTGGGCGAAGATTGCTAGCTCATTTGATTAGTGATGGACCGGCGCCGTTGAAAGATCAGCCTACAGAACAACTTCGCGCGACGTCCGGATGACAAATGGGCCGGGTCAGCCTCCAGGACCGTTGGGCCACTTGAGCAATGAGCCGCCGTCGACTCGGATCTGCTGTCCGGTGATGTAACGGCTCTCTTCGCTGGCAAGGAAGACACCCAAGTTGGCCATGTCGTCGGGCTCGATATAGGGAATCGGCATGGCTTGGAAAATCGTGAACAGCGGTTCGGCATCCTCACGAGTGGCCTGCTTACCCTGCTGCGTGAGGTCGGGGCGGAACATGCTGTACATGCCGTCGTTCTGCAGAAGATGCGTGTTGCAGTTGGTGGGATGGATCGCATTGACGCGAATCATTCGGCTTGCCAATGCCATCGACATCTCTTCGACGTACCCGATGAGGACCCGCTTGCTCCAGCCGTATCCCCTGCCGCCGGGACCCATGCTCGGGTTGTCGGTGGTGCCGGTGATCATGCCCGCCGTCGACCCGGTGATGATCACCGAAGCACCATCAGTTAAATGTGGAACCGTCACCGCGACGGTGTTCATCACGCCGAGAAGATCGACATCACTTGCGTCGACGAACGACATCGCATCGTGCGGGCGTCCCATGGCCATCGGCAGAATACCGGCGTTCGCAACGACGATGTCGATCTTGCCGAACTCCACGAGCCCGGCTTCGACAGCCTCACGCAGTTCGTGGCGCTCGCGCACGTCACTGATCCGCGCGACGACTCGTCGGCCCACTTCCTTCACCGATCGCTCGGTTTCGGCTAGATCATCGGGCGCGGCCAAAGGATAAGGGTTAGAGGGAATGTCGCGGCAGATGTCGACGGCGATGATGTCTGCGCCTTCCCTCGCCATCGCGACCGCGTGAGCGCGCCCTTGGCCACGAGCTGCGCCCGTGATGAAGGCGACTTTTCCTTCCAAACGACCCGGCATCCGAACCTCCTCGTGCTGATCCGAGAATCAGCTACCCAAATATTTGTTCCAAAACACTATAACGATCGAATGCTCGAAGCAAGCAGCCCGATACCGGGGCGAAAGGGGTCATCGATGTCGACTCTCCGGCCACGTCAGACGGGCGGCGACACCACCCGCGGATCGCGTTCACGACCGAGTAACTGACGACGTCACCGCTGACTGCTGGATCTCGTCAGCACCAATGCTGCTTCGTTGTAAGGGAATAAGCGATAGAGCAGTCGCGGTGCCGGCTTGACGAGCGGTGCTGCCTCGGCCTTGTCGACGATTCGTGGGTCGCCCAACGTGACAACCTTGCCCCACGTGTGGAGAGCTATTGGTCCCCCGGCCAATACGTTCTTGAGCCAGTCCGATTCGAGTCCGTAACCGATGAGGATGGCGAAGCCGTTCTGGGTCGTGAAAACCAAGAGGGGCGTTCGATAGCGCTTGCCCGACTTGCGTCCAATGTGCTCGAGAGTCCCCAGGCATGGAAGCCATGGCGTAAGGGAGCGAGCCACCGGATTGGTGACACGACGATGGAAGTTTGCGACCGCACGAGGCACTCGCATACATGTCCTTTCCCGATTCCATTGCGCCCCTGAGCCACTGCTCTATGGCGCGACACATTTTGCCGTGCGGGATCGCTATCGAGGCCGATCCCATGCCGGCTCGCCCAACGCCCAATCAGCCGACGGGGGTGAAGGTCACGTGCAGTTCACTGAGGCCGCGCAGGATAAAGGTCGGATCGAAGTCGTAGTTGCGCTGGCCTGCCGGACCGTGGTGTTCGTCCGAAATCGCGATATCCGCCATGCGGTCCAACACCCTGTTCATCGTGATCCGGCCCTCCGCCCTCGCCAACGGGGCACCTGGGCACGAGTGGACGCCGCGGATAAACGCAATCTGTTCGCGAACGTTCGATCGATCAATGTCAAAAGTGCCGGGAGAGTCGAACTTTCGCTGGTCGCGATTGCATGCACCAGGCAGCAGCATGACCGTTGTCCCCGCGCGCACCTCCACTCCCCCCACCGTGGTCGTCTTGCGCGCCATCCTGAAGTGAGCTTTCACCGGGCTTTCCATACGCAAAGTCTCCTCGAGGAAAGCCGGAATCTTGGTTCGGTCCTGACGAAGTGACGTTTGTAGGTCCGGATTCTCACCGATGACACGTACCGCTGCGCTGACGAGCTTTGTCGTCGTTTCGGTTCCCGCGGCGAACAGGAATGTCGACAAATTCATGACGTCCTCGATCGCAGGAGTCGACTCATCCTCGTACTTCGCCTGCGCCAATTCGGTCAACACATCGCCGCGCGGCGTGCGCCTGCGGTCCTCGATGTAGGCGTAGAACTTCTCGTTGAGCCATTGCAGGGGGTTGTGCGCTGTCGTTCCCTCCCCCAGCTCGCCCGCAACCTGGGTCCCGAATTGTGCTTTGAACTCGTCGTGATCTTCGTGTGGAACACCCAACAGGTCCGCAATGACAAGCAGGGAAAAGGGTTTCGCGTAATCCGACAGGAACTCACAACTACCTCGCTCGAGAAATGTGTCCAGCTGCTCGTCTGCCAGCCGCCACATGAACTCCTCATTCTCTTTCAGGCGCTTGGGAGTGATCAACCTGTTCATCAGGCTTCTGGTCCGACTGTGCAGCGGCGGGTCTTGATTCGAGATGTGCTCCGCCATGGGGGCAATATGGCGATGCTCCTCGATCAGATCGGAGACATCGTCGGCTCCATCGGGTCCGAAGGGAAAACCGGAGAACGGGCCCGCCAACGAGTTGCACGACGAGAACGCCGGGCTCTTATACACCGCAAGAGCTTCGTCGTACCCGGTGACGGCCATGACGTTGAAGGGAGTTGCCTGCGCCACTGGGCATTTGGACCGAAGGTGGTCGAAGTATGGATAAGGGTCGGACACCAGAGATTCATCGGTGAAAAAGTCAACATCGTCGAAGTCGGTCATGCGCGTGTTCCAATCCTTTCAACGAACACCTTGCAGCAACGGGCCCGGCGAGGATCCGTTCGCGCCCTCCGGCGCGTGCTCACGAAAACTCTCAGGCCGAGTCGAACAACACCGGCAGGGACGTTGGGGAGCGGAAGATCATGCCGCGGATGTGCGGGTCGTCGCCGTCCGGGTCCATGCGGAGGTTGGGTAGTCGGTCCAGTAGCAGGTTGATGGCAGTGCGCATTTCCAGTCGCGCGAGGTGCATACCGAGGCAGACGTGCACTCCATGCCCCCAGCTGATGGGAACTTTCGCCTGCCGGAAGATGTCGAAGGCATTGGGATTCGTGTAGCGATCTTCTTGGCGGTTGGCCGCGCCGAGCATGGGCATGACGGATGACCCCTGCGGTATTGGCACTCCGGCCAATTCGGTGTCGCGGGTGGCGACGCGAGTGATGTTGAGCAGAGGCGCATCCCAACGCACGCCCTCTTCGATGGCTTGAGGAATCAGGGAACGATCGGCGCGGATGGCGTCGAGTTGTTCGGGATGAGTGAGCAACGCGAACAGCAGGTTGCCGAGAGAACGGTATGTGGTTTCCACGCCGGCTGGGAGGAGAAGCCGGATAAAGGAGTAAATGTCTTCGTCAGCGAGCTTTTCGCCGTCGATCTCGGCGGCTGCGAGGCTACTGATCAGGTCCTCGCGAGGCTGCGCCCGGCGCGCCTCCAGAATCGGCGTGAAATAGTCGACGAGCGCCTTCGAGGCCGCCAATCCCCGTTCGGGGCTGATCGTGTAGCTCAGCATCGAGACCGACCAGCGCTGGAACTGCGGGAAGTCCTGCTCTGGCAGGCCGAGAAGTGCGGCGATGATGCGGGTCGGATACGGGAACGTGAACGTTTTCACCAGATCGGTGGCTCCGTCGGCGGCGAACCCGTCGATCAATTCGTTGCCGATGCGGCCGACGATCTCGTCTTCCCAACGCGCCAAGGATTTTTGGGTGAATGCTTTTGTCACCAGGGATCGCAGTCGGCCGTGGATGGGTTCATCCATGCCCAGCATCACGCCGTGGCCCAACACGTCGCCGAAAATCTGAATCACGGCTTGGGAGGAGAAGGTCTCATTGTCGCGCAGCATCGTCTGAATGTCTTCGTGGCGGTAGACGATGAAGACGGGTTTGCCCTCCTCACCGGGCATCGTCGACATGTCGATCCGCTGGATCGGAGTGTCGTGACGCTGTTGTGCCAGCTCCGGGTAGGGGTCGCGAACATCGCCCGACACGACGTCGTCGAATGCCGCGAAGTCTTCGAGTTCGTCGAATAGTTCTGACATGCTGCTCCTATCAGTTCGCGGGGTAAGCCACGGATGTGATGTCTGTGTATTGGTGGAATCCTGTCGTAGCTTTTGTCATTGCTCGCACTCTTCCTTCGATGTCGACTGTGTCCGCGAAAACCGCGTCGCCAGCGATGCCAGCCGAACCATGACCGGTTGCGGCAGCACCTTGGCGGCCGACACCATCAACCGCTGCGCCGTTGTGAGTGGCCACGCCCCGTCACGCATCGACCCGAAGCGAGGAATGCCCAGAATCACTCGCGACATGTGATGCATCCCCGCAGAAGGAAGAAACCTGTTGGTCACCAACAGCATCGAAGCGTCCGGGCCCACTCCGTGGCGGCGGAAAGCACCCTGGTCGGTCAGTGCCTTCACCAAACCATCGGTGAATCGCTCAGGCGAGCGAGCGAACTTGACCGCGAACCGGCCGCGGCTGTTCATCGTCTGGTGGAGACGCGCGTAGGGACCAGTGAAGTCACGATCGTCGGTCGTGCCGGCATCAGTGATGATCTCTGTGTCGTAGGTACCGGTGACCAGAACTGTCACACCGATCCCGAACGGGGCTACCTCAAAAGCCAACGATTCGCCCCACCGTTCCATCGCGCCCTTACTCGCCGAGTACGGTCCCGTCGCGGGTTGCCCACGCACGCCCGCCGCGCTGCCGACAAGCACGATGCGACCCCGTCCTGCCGCCCGCATCGACGGCAGCAGCGCCTTGGTCAAAGCCACGGGCGCAATAACGTGGGTGGTGAACATGTTCTGCCACAACGTCGCATCGGTTTCTTCGATCATGCCGGCCGCCGATATCCCGGCATTGTGCACGATCGCATCCGGCGCACCAACATGTTCCTCGATCACTTTGGCAGCCGCTGAAATCGACGCGGCATCCATCAAATCGAGCTTTACACCGACGAGACGATCATCGTTTTCGGCCGCTCCCGTGGCTTCCCGCAACAGCGCCATCCCGCGCGTAGGAGTCCGCATGGTGGCGACCACTTTCCACCCCTCGCGGTAAAGGCGTACCGCCGACGCGAAGCCGAGCCCGCGCGAGGCACCTGTGATCACCACGCTAGGAGGATCAAGCACGAGGCTCCTTGTTCGCGCAACGATCGCTCTTGGAGCCCAGCTCCACGTCAGGGCGACCATGGGGCAAGGCGTACTGCCAGGTGGACCATTTACCCACCGAGTAGGGCCCCTTCGCGCCGTTCTCCTCGTAGTAACCCTGGGGGTCGAAAACCTTAGCTTCGGGGTACGGCCACGGGCACGCGACCGAAGTCGCCTGACCACTGGCCTTTATTGCCCAAAACCAGCCACCGTAAGCGAAATACGAGACGTTGATGATGGCGAACATCACCAGGAAGGTGCCCAGGACCGGCCTCAGCGGGAACAATTTTGCCTTCGCGGCCAGCTTCTCCGCCACCGACTTTCCCGTGTCATCGCGGTAGACGAGAATTGCTGCCGGGATCATCACGAATGTCACCCCGAATGACTCCCAGATCAGCGGGAACTGGAACGGCGTCCCGGTATAGATCGACCCGAACGGGATAACTTGCGAGTAGATGTACAGCCCGGTGCGGATTGATCCCACTTCGAGAATTGCGTCGAACACGAAGCCGATGACCAGTACCAGTCCGCCGAGGCTGACAAGCGGGTGCCGGCTGACGAAAGCGTCGGGACTGCGGTTGGCCTGCAACTTGCGCAGCACCCAGACTGCCACGAAATACGGTCCGAAATAGAACGTCACGTAACCGAACACGATGAACGGTTCCACCGTCGGCGACATCATGATCAGCAGCCAGGATTCCGGCCAGTGCAACAGGTCCGGGTTGTATACCGCGTACGGCGCCCAGTTCATGATGGGGTCCTGCCACACGATCAATGTCGTGACCAAGAACATCAACATCACTGGACTACCGGGATTGCGACGCCACCCGACGATGAAGACGGCGACGAGGATCGCCAGCATGAGCGCCGTAGCGACCTGGATGAACCCCATCCAGCCGGTGACTCCGAACAGATACTCGACCGGGCGTGGCCTACCCTCCGTGTTCGGATTCGCCACTCGCGGATCGAGTTCGGTGCGTGAAGCCGCAACGAACAATCCGATGAAGGCGAGCAATCCGATACCGGCCAGCCACGAACCCAACCTGCCGCTGCCACTTCGACTCGTAGGTGCACGCTTGTCGGGATCAACGAGGGTTGGCGTGTTTTTTTCGGTACTCATGAGCTACTCCTGACCAAATCGGTCGACGAGGTGCGAGTTGACGCCGTCGGCGTCCAATGTGCGGGCGACGAGGTACCCCGCGCCCATCCAGGCACGGCGGGTCCACTTGCCGAATGACACTCTCGTACCGGGCGCACCCGAGGCAGCAGGCATCATTTTCACCCGCTCGAGCGCTTCTTTGACTCCGCGCGGGCTCAAGGGGTGGGCGTCGGAAAATGCACGCACCAGAGTCGAGGCGATGTCGTGATTGACCACCGAAACGCAGTATTCGGGACGGTTGCCGTGCTTTGCCTCATAGCGATCGAGGAATTCCTGGCCGAGCCGATTGGCCTCGTCATACTGGTCGACACCGACCCAGCCCATAAAAGCCTGCCACATAACCGGATTGATCCACGCGTTCTGCCATGCGGTTGTTGAGAAGCGCGGCGGATCCCAGTCGACAGCTTCTAGTGCTGGATTGATGAAAACGACACCGAAGCCGAAGCCGAAGTGGACGATCGCTTCGGCCTGCGCCTCATGCAGTGAGCGGACCGCGGCGTTGATGTCTTGCGCCGTCTGTGCAATCGGCGCCTCGGCGACGATCCGCAGACCTTTGCGCGCGCACGCGCGCCGAAAATTACCCAGGTATGTTTCGCCAATCAGGTTCTGCTCCACCAAAACGCCGACCGCGGTCAGTCCCCTCTTGGCGATGAGGTCGGTAAGAAAGATGGGCTCATCGGTCATCGAGCCTTGGGGGAACGCAAACGTCCATTCACCGAGCCAGTCGTCGGTGCCGGTGACGCTGATCGCCGGCACCTTGAAACGTTCCTCGATCGCCTCACGCATCGGCACCACGTTGTCAGTGATGTTGGGGCCGAACACAACAAGGCAACCTTCGTCAACGAGTTCAGCGTAGGCGTCGATCACCGCCTTGACTGTTCCCTTGGGCAGACCCTCGACCTCCTTGTAGATCACCTGTACCGATCGATCCAAGAGCCCCCGTTCGACGGCATCCTCGAAGACGAGGTCCAACGACTGGACAAACGAATCCTTCAGATCCTGCGGGAAATTCGCAGCAAGCGTGAAGTCCATCAGATAGCCGACTTTGATCGGGTCGGTTTTGCTTTCGTAAGACACACTCACCTCTGACGTAATACCTAATATTTGTTCAAACCATAGTGGGCCATGCTGCGCGACGTCAATGAGTCCGCCGGGCGGACTCGCTCAGGTAGATGTCGATCATTTCGTGGAGGCCGCGGGACACCGTCACATCGTCAGTGAGCGGTCCTGCGATCGCGGCTCTCGCCGCGTCGATGATCGGGAGTCCTTCACTTATCAGCTGACCTGCCGCGATGAGTACGCGGGTGGACGCCACCTCGCGCAGGCCACCGGTCTCCAAGCGGCGAATCGCCTGGCCGAAACGAACCAGTTCAGCCGCAGTCGTCGGATCAACGCCCGACTCGTGGACGACGATGCCTTCCTCGATCTCCGGGGCGGGATAACCGAAGTCGATCGCGACCATGCGTTGTCTGGTCGAGTCTTTGAGGTCCTTCAACACACTCTGATAACCGGGGTTGTACGAAACGACGAGACCGAAGCCTGGCGCGGCGTCGAGAGTGATTCCGAGCCGTTCGATCGGCAGCTGACGACGGTGATCCCCGAGCGGGTGTAGAACGACGGTGGTGTCTTGGCGGGCTTCCACAACCTCGTCGAGGTAGCAGATCGCTCCCTCGCGGACCGCGCGGGTCAAAGGCCCGTCAACCCAGACTGTTTCATCGCCACGGAGCAAGTAGCGGCCCACCAGGTCCGCGGTGGTCAGGTCATCATGGCAGGAAACCGTGATCAACGGCCGGCCGAGATCGTGGGCCATCGCCTCCACGAACCGAGTCTTGCCGCACCCGGTTGGACCCTTCAAGACTAGCGAAAGACCCTGTCGGTAGGCCGCCTTGAAGATCGCCTCTTCGTTGCTCACCGACAGGTAATAAGGGCGCGTCGGAACGGTCTCGTTCCTGGCACCGTTCTGCTGCGCGAGCGCGGCCTCGTTGTCCATCCGACCCTTCCTTTTCCGCACCCTTGCGGTGGTTGCGCCAAATGCCCTCGGTCACAATCCGTCCACCTTAGAGGGAACAGATGTTTGTTTTCAACTCTCGGTAATGGATGTCCGGCATTCCGAATCCCTGAGTGGCGTTGGGCGACGCCGGTCCGGCGTCCGGCGGATCTCCATCACACTCGTCGTTGCACTTCGGCGGCCCGCACCGCGGACCTGAACAACGGCCCGATGACACCTGCTAGTTGGTCGGGCCGGCCAACCGCGGCATGCGCTGTGTTGCCGAAAATCTTGCTCAGCGATCCCCCATCGGTCGCAGCCCCCACAGTCAGGCAGACACACCCGATTCCGCGACGCCGAGCCTCGTTGAGCGCACGGCGAACGTCGGCCGCGCCGTACGCACGTTCGTAACCGTGATCGTAAGCAAGCCCGTCGGACAACACGACCAACAATCGCCGGGGCGTACCGCCGCGCTTTTCGAGCACGGTCGAACCGTGTCGTATGGCTGCGCCGAGACGTGAGTATGCGCCAGGTTCGAGACTGTTCAAGCGCTTGAATACGGCCGCATCGAGGTGGTCCTCGAACCTTTTGACGGTCACCAGCCTGACCGCCGCCCGGCCCTGAGAATAGTAGCCGTACAACGACACTCGGTCGCCCAGGTCGTGCAGCGCGACGACGAGGTTGGCCGCAGCGGTTCGCTGTTGTTGATGCACAGTGCGCCCGAGCGTCCCGGGTTCCGCGGTCGAGCCGGAGATATCGAGCAGAAGCAGGACCGACAGATCTCGCCGCCGCCGAAGGCTGTCGAGATACACCGCATCGGAGGGCACCGATCCCGCGAATACCTCAACGCGTGTTTCCACCGCCGCGTCGATGTCGATGTCGTCGCCCTGGTACTGACGACGTCGCCGGTGCAGCCCCATGCCGAGCCTCGCGAGTGGCCGCCGCACCTCTATACAGCACTCGATCTCTCCCGTCGCAGCAGGTTTGATGTCCGGCTGGATTTCTCGGACTGTGCACCAGTCGGGACGATATGCGCCGCGGGTCGCGTCCCATTCCGGATACTTCACGCCGTCCTGTTTCACGTCCGCGGAGGGCTCGGCCGACTTCGCGGCTGTCGACGAGACCGCGTTTGCAGCGCGATTGGCCGAGTTCGTGCGGTGCGTCGGGGTGTCCGCACCAGGCGGCCCGCCACCGTCTTTCCCCGACTTCCGTGACGCAGAGAGCATTCTCTTGAGCAACTTGCCGATGAAGCCCCCGCCGCCGACCGGACTGGTGAACATGTCGGGATCGTCGCTGTCATCAATCGCCTCGTCGGCGAGTTCTTTCAGCTCACCCCTCGCCTCTTCGCGGGGAGAGTGCCCGACCGTCGCGTCGTTCACCGCGGCGCGCTTCATGGCCGCGACGAGCTTCTTGGCGCGTATGACCCCGAAATTCAGCGGTGGCTCGGCGGTTACGCCTTTGCTGGCAGCGATGGCTAACGAATCCGCGGCCGAGCAGCTGAGGGCAGCCAGCTCACGATCCGCCAGCACGGTCAACATCGCAGGCAGCATATCGTCGTTGGCAACCAAAGCCCGGTGCGCTTCCACCCCGAGGTAGCGGCGCGCAAGCTTGGGATGGCGTGCCAGCCGGTCGACGACATCCTGCGCCAGGCTGCCCGCCGCAAGCATTGACGCCTGAACGGCCACCGCCTCGACATTGGCGCGAGGTAGCGCGGCAGGATCGACGTACACAATCTGCCCATCGGTCCAGGACAACTCGCCTGCGGCCCCTGCGGCCACGGCCAGTGGGCGCCCCGCGAGTGCTGAAGCCAACATCCCGAGCGACTGCAGTCGATCCTCGTCGACAGCTCCTCCCATCGGGCAGGCTCCTCCGCGTTTGTCGTATTGACCTAATAATTGTTTCACCGTAGAGTTCGGTTCTGTTCGAGTCAATCGACCGTCATGCAAGGTGAGGGCGCTGGACGGCGTGCACTACTCGTACCCACAAGCCGCAGAGCAGTTCCGTTCGAACGAACCCATATCGACATGGTGACGGGGGTTGCGGCTACCCGCACTCGGGCTCGGCTTGGCCGCTGTATCGGTGGTGCCAGCTCTGGCGTCGAAACTCGCGATTAGGCTGAACTGCAGTGGATCCCGATGACACTCACCGCCAAAGTGTCGGCACGTAGAGCACTACAATGTCGGCGACAGGAGTCACAACGCACGACGGGACCGAACCTTGCTACGACCGTCCCCGCCCGCCATCGCGGCTCACAGCACCGACGGGAGACCGCCCTTCACCCCGCAGAGCGGCCGTCAGACCGCAACTTCATCGCGGCCCCGGTCGCGTTCGATAGGATCTATATCCAAGTGCGCACCACGTGACGACCGCCGAAGGAGGGTTTGGCCATGGCCGACGCCGTGAAGCGGAGCTCCGCCCGGAGCCGGTCCGCAAGCAAAGCAAATAGTCGCAATGGCAAGCTCGCCGCAGTTTCAGACCAGGGGTCGGTCGACGCCACCCGCCGCACCGAAATTTTGAGAACGGCAAGCACCGTCGTCGCCGCTACGGGCTTACGGACGTCACTGCAACAGATCGCCGACGCCGCCGGCATTCTGGCCGGCAGTCTCTATCATCACTTTGAGTCGAAAGAGGCCATCTTCGTCGAGCTCATTCGCCGCTACCATGCCGATTTGGATCGTATCGGTGACGTTGCCCTCGAACGCGTCGACGACCCCGACCGCCGTCCAGTGTCCGAACAGATCGGCGCACTCGCGTGTGAAATCGCGCGCTGCGCTGTGGAACATCGTGCCGCCCTTCAGATGTCGTTCTACGAGGGCCCCAGCAACGATCCCGAGCTGGTCCAATTGGCGAAGCGTCCGCCGGCTAAGATCCAAGCCGCGATGCTGCAGGCGCTCCGCGCCGGGCTGTGGAGCGGCTATATCCGGCCCGACTTTGATCTGCCCACCTTGGCCGACCGCATCTGCCAGAGCATGCTGCACGCCGGACTCGATCCCGTCCGACACAATGCCTCCGTCGACGAAGTGGCCAAACTGAAAACTCGGATCCTGCTGGAGGGCCTCGCCGTCGAATCGCCTTCCGACGCCGACCTCGACGAGTCGGAAGCATTCGCGATAGCTGAGGACGTCATCGAGAGTTGGGTGGACGCCGACGATGACACCGATCTCAAGGCCGCTCACCTGCGGGCGGTCGCGCGGGCCGAATTTGGGCGGCGCGGTTATGAAATGACGACAGTTCGCGACATCGCCGCAGCCGCGGGGTTGGGCACCGGGGCGGTGTATCGGGTTGTCGGCTCCAAAGATGAGCTGCTGATGTCGATCATGCTGGAGTTCGGACGAAAGGTCGGCGGTGCTTGGACGAATATTGTCCGTTCGGATTCGACCACGGTGGAAAAGCTCGACGCGTTGAGCTGGCTGAACGTCAATGCCCTCGACCAATTCCCCGATGAATTCCGGATTCAGTTGGCATGGCTGCGCCAAACACCTCCCGACACGGCTACTCCCGCATGGTCTTTCACTACCCGGATTCGGCAAATGAAGGCGCTTCTTGCCAAAGGTGTTCGCGCAGGCGAGATACGGACCGAGAGCACAGCAACGGAGCAACTAGCTCGCTGCATCATCGGCGAACAGTGGATTCCAGAAAACATTCTTCGAGACATCGGTACGCGGAAATCTCTTCTTCTGGCTCGAGACACCACCTTGCGGGGAATCGCTAACCGCGACGAATGACCATCGTTGGCGGGAATCTCGTGACGCGGTTAGCGCGACCGGAGGCCGTCCAGCAAAGCGGTGAGTGCGCGGACGCTTTCGTTTCGCGCGTCCTGCTGATCGGGTGCGTTCGCGATGAACATCGCAGCTTCCTCCGCCGCGGCGAGAAGAACATGAGCAAGAACCGCCACCGGTTGATTGGCCGCCAGACGCGATCTGTCCAGGCACGCGAAAGAAGCCTTTTATGCTCGCGATGCACGCGTCTCTTTTGATGCTGCGCATCGTCGTCCTCATTTCCGCTGCCGCGGTGGCCATTTCGGGGACGCGTACCGTCATGATGTTGCTGTCTTCCATGGTTGCTCCCAATGATCGGCCGCCGCCACCTCAGTCAGCGATTTGCGCCGCACCGGGTGGTGCCCGCCCTTGGGCCAGCCCACCGTAAGTAGAGTTGCGATCTTCCAGTCGTCAGGAACTCCGACCATGGACCGCAACTGGTCCTCGCAGGGCCCGTGCCACAGGGTGATTGCCGCGCCAAGACCCTGTGCACGCGCTGCCAGTAGAAAGTTCTGGACGGCGGGGTACTGCGCAGCTCTCCGCAGGGATGCCGGCACTCTATCTGGCATCGCTGACAACGTAGCGGTGTGCGTTGGCTATCGCATGACGTAAGGGAACTGGGGGTAGGGGTGGATGCCGTGCAGTTCGCGACACGAAGGCGGTTGGCGCTGTTCTTCGTCTCTAATGCCGTACTTGTGGGCGAGCTCGGCGCCGATGAGCGTCTGGCCGCTCAGCTCAGACAGTTCGGGATCGTCATAGAGTCGCGCGATGATATGGCCAGTGAATTCTGGAGTTTCGGCCTCGTTGAGGACGTGGCCCAGTTTGGCAGGGTTCGCGGCGATGATGTCGCGGACGCGTTGCGTCAGCAGCGAACCCATCCAGATTGAGGCGGTGGCGATGCCGGTGTCTTCGAAGTCGACAGCCATGTCGGCGGCCATTTTGTCGATCGCGGCTTTTGGCACGCCGTAGGCCGGACCGAAGATGTAATGCATCGCTCCTGGCGATGAGGTGAAGACGACGAGACCTCTGCGCTGGGGCAGCATTAGTGGTGCGGCGTAGACCGTGGCGACGTAGCTGCTGCGCACACCGACCACCAGTGTGTCGATGACGGTGAGAGGTTCCTCCCAGAAGCGCGTGCGTCCCATCATCTGGTCGCGGACGGTCGCGGCGTTGTTGACCAGGATGTCAAGTTTTCCGTGGTCGTTCGAGACGCGTTCGAAGAGTTCCTTGACTTGATCGTCGTCCGCGTGGTCAACGCGAACAGCGATACCTTTGCCTCCCAGCGCGGTTACTTGCTCGGCGGTCCCGTCGATTGTGCCCGCCGACGTTGACTCACTGCCGCTTTGGGTTCTACCGGTGACGTAGACGGTGTAGCCGTGGCTTCCCAATGCCCGGGCGATGCCTGCTCCGGCGCCGCGGCTCGCCCCGGTGACAATAGCGATCCGATCGGGGTGAGTCATGGACTGCTCCTGCGAATGGGCTGTGGCGGCGCTCGGTAGGACGCCGGCAGATGGGGGGAGATTTAGAGGACTGCGCCGCCGTTGACACCGATGACTTGTCCGGTGACATAACTAGATTCATCGGAGCACAGGAACGCGACGAGGGTGGCGACGTCCTCACCCGTGCCGAGACGTCCCGCGGGAATGGCGCGTGTCAATACGTCGGCCGGCGGGAGCTTCTTGGCCTCCTGCTGCGATCGCAGCATCGGTAAGTCAATGACGAACGGAGGCACCGTGTTGATGGCGATGCCCAGCGGCGCGTACTCCTGCGCCACCGTCTTGGTCAGCGCGATGACACCCCCCTTGGTGGCTGCATAATGTCCCTGCCCAACCGCGCCCCGCTGTCCCGCCGCCGACGAGATAGTCACGATCCGGCCCCATTTCGCCGCCGACATATCCGCCAAAGCTTCCTGCAGACACAGGAAGGTGCCGGTGAGATTGACTGCGAGATAACGGTTCCACTCCTCGAACGTGATTTTGCGGAAGGCGGTGAACCCGGCGATCGCTGCGCTGGTCACCAGAATCTCCACCGGCCCCAATGCCTCTCGCACAGCGCGGAACCCACGCACGACAGAGACCGGGTCAGAGACATCGGCATGCACAGCGACTGCGAAAGCGCCGTTGGCCTGTAGCTGAGCCGCGGCTTTGTCGGCGGCTTCACCGTCGAGGTCGATAATGGCGACACTACGTCCGGCGCATGCCAGGTGGGTGGCGATGGCTAGTCCGATACCTGACCCCCCGCCGGTCACCACCGCGACCCGATCCATCGCAGCCATCAGCCCTCCTCGTACAGTCGTACAACAAAGATCTGTACGCTTGTATAGCACATATTCTGGCGGAGGTCACCGTCGAGCGCACGGAGTCATCCGCCGTGGATCTCTTATGCGACGGCTTCCTCGCCGGTCAATGTTGTGCGGTGCAGAAACCGGATCAATGAAGGCCGAATGCATTGCGCGGTGCAGAATCCCGGAAGACGGAGGCGGCATCAGCTCACCGCGGCCGGGCAGGCTTTCGTTTGCGACGAGTCGACCGCGTTTCGATGGAGTCGAGGTATGTTTCGATCGCTTTGATGACTTCGTTGTGTGATCTGTTGACGCCGATGCCACCCTCGAGATTCAGAAATTTCGGGATGCCGGTGACCAGCAGCGCGACAGCGCCCAGCGACAGATCTCCTGGCAGCCGTGTGCCTTTGCCGAACTTGCGGCTCAACGCCGCGATCTCGACCTCGCGCACCTGGTTGGTGACCTCGGCGATGGCCGACTGAATCGACTTGCGGTGATTACCGAGCGCCATGAACTCAGTCATCAACGCACCGGTGGCCTCGTCCCAGCTGAAGTCCCACAGCGCATGCAGTGGGTCCTCATAACGAGCTTCTAGGGCCTTGGTCAGCACCGCCGAATTGCGCTCGGAGTAGCGCTGGATCGCGGCCAAAAAGATGTCATCCAAGGTCGGGAAGTAATACTGCACCAGGCTCGAGGTGACCTCCGCCTTGGCGGCCAACGCCCGATAGCTCACGCTGGCATACCCTTCCTCGAGCATCAGCCGTTCGACGCAGTCCAGAAGCACATCGCGGGTCTTGGATGTCTCCGCGCCAACGCGTCGCGGTGTTGTAGCCACGGCCACCTCACTTGTTCGAATTGACTCCATCTTCACACTCGCCAATTGCTGTACATCCGTATAGTCTCGCATGTGAGCGGCATGCACGGCTGCGGACATGCGCGCCTTGAACATTGGGAGACGAATGATTGCATCGCCCGACCTCGACTCGCTGCGAAACGATGTCCAGTACTTGCTGGACCGCAGCGCGATACTGGACTGCGTGGCTCGCCATGCTCGCGGCTGTGATCGCCACGATGTCGATCTGATCAGCTCGGCTTATCACGACGATGGCGTGGACGAACACGGTTCCACGCTCAACTCCGGACCCGACTACGGGGCGTGGGCCAACGAGACCCACGCGCAGACCTCCATCGTTCACACTCACAACATCACCACCCATAATTGTGAGATCGACGGTGACACTGCCCACGCAGAAAGCTACGTCATCGTTGTCCTCGTCGGTACCGATGGCGCGAGCGCGCAATTCATCACCGGGCGCTACCTGGACCGGTTGGAACGCCGCGACGGCCAGTGGCGTATCGCGCTGCGCCGCTCGACGGTCGAGGGCATGTTCTTGGCCGATGCCGAGGTGCTGCAGTCCTCATTCTTCAAAGCTCAGGGCTACCTGCTCGGCACGCGTGATCGCCGCGACCTGTCCTACGAGCGGCCGTTGACCATGCAGACACCCGACCCGGCCCGCTGGTAGCCCGTACCGGCGCGTCAAACACCGGCCGGGCCCGGCGCGCCGTGCATGTACAGCGTCTGACCTGAACAGAAGCTCGACGCATCAGAAGCGAAAAACAGAACGCCGTAACCGATTTCATCAGGCTCGCCCAGTCGCCCGATCCCGTTGGTGAGCGCGATAGCTTCCGGGTCGAGTCCGTAGCGGGCTGCATCGTCGGTCAGCGTCGCGGCCCGCACCGCCCCCACTGCGATCGCATTGACCCGTACACCCTTGCGGCCCCACGCCGCCGCCATCGAACCCGTCAAATTGTTGACCGCCGCTTTCGCCGCCCCATAAGGCGCGGCCTGCGGCATCGCCAGCAAGCTCGCACCCGAGGAGATGTTGACGATCACACCCTTGCCCTGAGCGAGCATCGGTTTAGCTGCGGCACGCGAAAGATGCCACACTGCACCAAAATTCAGTGCCAAAGTCCGTTCGAAGTCGTCGTCGGGCCACTTCAGAATTGACTTCGTTTCCGCGCCTCCAGCGCAGTTCACCAGGATGTCGAGCCGACCGAATTCCTGCAGCGTGGCATCGACCAGTCCCTGGCACGCATCAGCCGTTGTCACGTCCGTGGACACCGCCAAGGCTCGCCGGCCCAACGCCAGGGCCTCCTTCGCCGTCGACTCCAACGGTTCCGGACGCCGCCCCGCCAGCACCACATCGGCGCCGTGCTCGGCGAGCACCAGAGCCGAACCCCGACCAATACCGGTACCGCCGCCAGTGATCAGTGCAACCCGCCCATCTAGAGAGAAGCGATCGTTCACCCACCCAGCCTTCCGTCGCCATCGACTGTGCGATCGTACAGCAGATGCTATATGGTCGTATAGCCAGCGATGAGGAGAGTGCCTTGAGCGAGGACCTGTACTACGACCCATGGGATGTCGACATCGACCACGACCCCTACCCGGTCTATCGCCGACTGCGCGACGAAGCCCCGCTCTACTTCAACGAACGGCACAACTTCTGGGGCGTCAGCCGCTACACCGATGTTGATGCCGCACTGAAAGATACGGTCAATCTCAGCTCCGCCAAGGGCGACATCCTTGAAGTGGTGATGACCGACCCCGTCATGCCGCCGGGAATCTTCATCAACGAGGACCCACCGCTTCATACCATTCACCGCGCGATCGTCTCGAGAGCGTTCACGCCGAAGAAAATGCGGGCCATCGAAGACAAGATCCGGGCATTCTGTGTGGCATGCCTTGACCCGCTGGTCGGCCACGATCAATTCGACTTCGTCCAAGACCTCGGCGCTGAACTGCCGATGCGCACCATCGGGCTGCTCGCCGGCATCCCCGACGCCGAGCAGCCCGCGGTACGCGCGCACGCCAACCAGGTTCTCCGCAACGAACCCGGCAGACCGATGGCGATCAAAAAGGACCGCTACTTCACCGGTCAAATGTTCGGCGAGTATGTCGAATGGCGCGAAAAGAACCCTTCGGATGACCTGATCACCGAGTTGCTCAACGTCGAGTTCGACGATGAGACGGGGACCCATCGCAAACTGACCAAACAAGAACTCATCGTGTTCCTTGCCGTTGTCGCCGGCGCCGGCGTGGAGACGACCGGTCGTCTGTTCGGATGGATGGGTAAGGTTCTCGCCGAACATCCAGACCAGCGCAAAGAACTCGCTGGCGACCCTGCGCTCATCTCCGGTGCAATAGAAGAGCTATTGCGTTTCGAACCACCAGGACCTCACGTCGCCCGCTACGTCGCGACCAATGACGTCAGCTTCCACGACCTAGTCGTCCCCGCCGGGAGTGCCCTGCTCATGATGCTGGCCTCCGCCAACCGCGACGAACGTCACTTCGACAACCCCGACAGCTTCGACATCCACCGAAAACCAGGCGGCCATCTGACCTTCGGCCGGGGCGCACACTTCTGCGTCGGCGCACCCCTGGCCCGACTCGAGGGTCGCGTGGCACTCGAAGAAGTCCTGAAGCGTTTCCCCGAGTGGGACGTCGACCTCGACAACGCCCGCCGCTCACGCACCTCCACCGTCCGCGGATGGGATTCGATGCCCGCTAAAGTCAGCTAGCCCGCCTGTGGACTCAGCAGAACAGCTCGGTTGTCACGCGACCCCTGTTCCCAGAGGTGTCCCAAGCGGCATGAAAACAGCCCCCGGAGTGATCTCCGAGGGCCGTTTCTACTAGTAGCGGGGACAGGATTCGAACCTGCGACCTCTGGGTTATGAGCCCAGCGAGCTACCGAGCTGCTCCACCCCGCGACGGGTGAATATCAGGTTACTTCAGCACACGCGAGGCCACCAAATCGCGCGCTGACCAGCGCTATTTAGCGCTATTGTACTTGGTGATCGCCTCGTCGAGACGCTGCAGTGCCGACCCGTAGCCTGCGAAGTCGCCCGACTTCTGCGCATCGCGGGCCGCGCCCATCGCCGTCTCGACATCCTTGAGTGCCGCGGCCTTGGCCGGCGACAGGTTGACCGCGCCACTGGGCGCCGGTGCGGCGGCATTGGCTGGGGGCGGTGGGCTCGCGGGCGGTTCGGCGGGCGGTGAGCCGGCGGGTGCGCCCGGTTCGGTGGGCGCGATGCCGGCCGCGTTCGCACTGGCGCCGGGCCCGAACAAGCCGTTGAGCGCGTCACCCACGGTTGGCCCGTAGCCGATCTTGTCGTTGTACATCATCGCGACCCGGATCAACCTGGGGTACGAGGATGCCACATCGCTCGAACCGGGCGAGGCGTAGACCGGCTCGACGTACAGCAGGCCACCCTGGGCTACCGGGAGCGTCAGCAGATTGCCCCACTTGATCCGGTTCTGGTTGTCGCGCCCGATCACGCCGAGATCTTGCGACACAGCGGTATCCGTGGTGATCGCGTTGTTCGCCAACTTGGGACCGTTGACCTGTCCCGGGATGGTCAGCACGGTGATCCTGCCGTAGGTCGCCGGATCGGAGCTTGCGCTGATGTAGGCCGCCAGGTAATCGCGCTTGAATCGGTTCATGGCGCTGGTCAATTGGAATGACGCCGAATTGTCTTCTTTCGCAATGTTTTTCGCGACGATGTAGTACGGCGGCTGATAGCTGCTGGCCGTCGGATTCGGGTCCAGCGGCACGTCCCAGAAGTCCGAGGTGGAGAAGAACGTCACTGGGTCGTTGACGTGATACTTGGCCAGCAGCATCCGCTGCACCTTGAACAGGTCTTCGGGATAGCGCAGATGCGCGGCCAGCTCGCTGCTGATGTCGCTCTTCGGTTTGACCGTTCCCGGAAAGACTTTCATCCAGGCCTGCAGCACCGGGTCGTGCTCGTCCTGCTGGTACAGCGTCACGGTTCCGTCGTAGGCATCGACAGTCGCTTTGACCGAGTTGCGGATGTAGGACACCTGCTTGTCCGGCGCCAACCGGTTGAACGCGACCTCGGTGGAGTCGGCGGTGGCCGACGACAACGACGTCAGTTCGGAATACGGGTAGTTGTCCAGCGTGGTGTAGCCGTCGATGATCCACACCAGTCGTTTGTTGACGATCGCCGGGTAGACGCTGCTGTCAGTGGTCAGCCACGGCGCCACCGCCTCGACGCGCTGAGCCGGGTCGCGGTTGAACAGAATCTTGCTGTTCGATCCAATGACGCTGGAGAACAGGAAGTTTCGCTCCGCGAACTTCGCCGCAAACACGCCGCGCGAGATCCAGCTACCAAGTGGCACACCGCCTGTTCCGGTGTAGGTGTAGTTCTTGGTCTCGGTGTTCGTCTCGTAGTCGTATTCCCGGTCGACGCCGTTGCGTCCGACGATCGCGTAGTCGGCGGGCGTGCTGGCAATCACCGGCCCGAAGTACACCCGGGGCTGGTCCAGCGGCGCCGGACCGGTCGACGTCACGCTGCCGTTGGCGCCGACCACGGTGGCCAGGAACTCGGGGTAGCCACCATTTTGGTTGGGGTCGTTGGCAATTCCGCGCACGGTGTTGGCCGGTGAGGCGATGAAGCCATTGCCGTGGGTGAAGACGGTATGGCGGTTGATCCAGTCCCGCTGGTTGTCGATCAGATGGTCGGGGTTGAGCTCGCGGGCGGCGACCACATAATCGTGCAGGTTGCCGTCTCTATCGCGGTAACGGTCGATCGCCAACTGGTCGGGGAAGTAATAGAAGTTCTTGCCCTGCTGAAATTGCGTGAAGGCGGGGCTGATGATGGTGGGATCCAGCAGCCGGATGTTGGAAGTGGTCGCCCGATCCGAGGCCACCTGCTGGGCCGTGGTCTTCCCGTCGCCGCTGTAGTCGCGGTAGGTGACCACGTCGTCGGTCAGCCCGTAGGCCTGCCGGGTCGCGGTGATGCTGCGGCTGATGTATTCGCGTTCCTTCTGCGCCGCATTGGGTTTGACGCTGAACTGCTCGATGACCAACGGCCACGCCGCGCCGACCACCATCGACGACAGCAGCAGCAGCACCAGCCCGATCGACGGAATGCGCAAGTCCCGCAGCACAACCGCGGAGAACACCGCGGCCGCGCAGATCAGCGCGATCGCCAGCAGGATCAGCTTGGCCGGCAGCACCGCGTTGATGTCGGTGTAGCCGGCTCCGGTGAACGGCTTGCCCGCCCGGGTGTGCGACAGCAGCTCATAACGATCAAGCCAGTAGGCGACCGCCTTGAGCAGCACCAGCGTGCCGACCAGGCTGATCAGCTGGATACGCGCCGAGCGGCTGAGCGCGCCGGTGCGCCCGGACAGCCGGATGCCGCCGAAAATGTAGTGCGCCAGCAGGTTCGCGACGAAAGCCAAAAACATCGCCACAAACAAAAAGCTGAGCAGCAGCCGGTAGAACGGCAGCTCGAAAGCGTAGAAGCCGAGGTCCTTACCGAATTGCGGATCCCGGACGCCGAAGCTACCGCCGTGCAAGAAGAGCTGGATACGAACCCAAAAGGTCTGCGCGACAATGCCGGCCAGTAAACCGACCATAACCGGAACACCGATGCCGATCACCCGCAGCCTCGACATCACCACGGTGCGATAGCGCGCCACCGGATCACTGCCGTTGCTCGGGACGAACACCGGTCGCGTCCGATACGGCAGTGCCAGGCCGGCGAACACAATGCCGCCGACCAGCAAACCGATCACCACGAACACGATCAGCCGAGTCACCAAGACGGTGGTGAACACCGAGCGGTAACCCAGCTCGCCGAACCAGAGCCAGTCGACGTATGCGTCGATGAAACGGGGACCGACCAGCAGCAGGCCGATCACGGTCAACGCGATCGCGATGAGAGTCCGGCTGCGTCGAGTCAGCTTCGGCATTCTGGCGGCGGGCCGCATCCCCACTAGCTACGCTCCCTGCTCATTCTCGACAGTGGCTGTCGGCGGATGTTCTCGACTGTACGCACGCGCTAGCACCTCGGCGGCTGCCCGCCGGAGGCTACTGCGTGCAGCGCGTCCACCGCCCCGCCGAGGGTGTCCACCTTGATCAGTTGCAGGCCCGCCACCTTCTCGGCGTTCGCCTCGTAGCAGTTGCCGGCCGGCACCAAGAACACCGTCGCGCCCGCGTCGTGGGCGGCGCTCATCTTGTGCCCGATGCCGCCGATACGGCCGACCTCGCCGTCCGGCTTGATCGTGCCGGTGCCCGCCACGAACGTCGAGCCGGCGAGATTCCCGGTGGTCAGCTTGTCGATGACGGCCAGGCTGAACATCAGGCCCGCCGACGGGCCGCCCACGTTGGCGAGGTTGAAGTCGACCGCGAACGGCGCCCAGGGCGCGTCGGTCACCGAGACGCCGAGGAAGCCGTAGTCACCCTTCGGATGGTGACCCAGCGTGATCTGGGCCGTCCCGGGATCGGCGTTCTTCCGGCGGAAGTCGACCGTGAGCTGCTGGCCCGGTTTGGTGGTCTTCAGGAACGACGTGAACTGCTCGACGTTCGCTACCGGCTTACCATTTACCGCCTGGACGGCGTCGCCGGCCTGCAGCTTGCCCACCGAAGGTCCGGGATCTGTCAGCGTCACGATCGTGACGGCCTCCGGATATTTCAGGTATCCCAGGGCCGCGAATTCGGCGTTGTGCTCCGACTCTTTGAAATCGGCGTCGTTGGCCTTATCGACTTCGTCGCGCGACTGGCCGGGCGGATAGACCAGATCGCGCGGCATCAGCTGCTCCTGCCCGGACAGCCACAGCGTCAGCGCCTCGGCGAGGCTGAGCCCGTCGCGCTGGGACACCGTCGTCATGTCCAGGTGACCGGTTGTCGGGTGCGTCTGGGTGCCTTTGATCTCGACGACCTGCTTGCCGTCGACCTCGCCGAGCGTGTCGAAAGCCGGACCTGGGCCCAGCGACACGTATGGCACCGTCACCGCGGCGAGCAGCACCCCGAAGACGACGATCGGGACCAGCGCCACCATCAGCGTCAGAATCCGCCTGTTCACGTCGCTAAGACTAGAACGTCGCCAGGCGGGTTCACTCAGAGCGTGACGCCGGGCCGCGCGTCCCGCTCAGACCATGAGTACCGTTGTGGACATGGCTGACCTGCCTTTCGGCTTCTCCCCCGGAGACGACCCGGACCGCGACAAGCGCCGCGAAAACGACCCCGAATCCCCCTCGGGATCTGCTGACCCCTTCGGCCTGGGCGGCCTCGGCGGCGAATTCAACGTGGCCGACCTCGGCCAGATGTTCACCCGGCTGGGCCAGATGTTCAGCGGGGCCGGCTCGATGGGCGGGCAATCCTCCGGCCCGGTGAACTACGAGTTGGCCCGCCAACTGGCGTCGAACTCGATCGGGTTCGTGGCTCCCATTCCGATCGCGACCCGCGAGGCGATCGGCGATGCCGTCCACCTGGCGGAGACCTGGCTCGACGGCGTGACCGCCCTCCCGGCAGGCACCACCAAGGCCATCGCATGGACGCCCAACGACTGGGTGGACAACACCCTGGAGACCTGGAAGCGGCTGTGCGACCCGATGGCCCAGCAGATCGCGACGGTCTGGGCCTCGGCGCTGCCCGAGGAAGCCAAGGCGATGGCCGGCCCGCTGATGTCGATGATGTCGCAGATGGGCGGCCTGGCGTTCGGCTCGCAGCTGGGCCAGGCCCTGGCCCGGTTGTCCAAGGAAGTCCTCACCTCGACCGACATCGGATTGCCGTTGGGCCCCAACGGAATTGCGGCGCTGCTGCCCGATGCCATCGAATCGTTCGCAGACGGGCTCGAGCAGCCCCGCAGCGAGATCGTCACGTTCCTGGCGGCCCGCGAGGCCGCCCATCATCGCCTGTTCAGCCATGTGCCATGGCTGTCGAGCCAGCTGCTCGGCGCGGTCGAGGCCTATGCCAAGGGCATGAAGATCGACATGCACGGCATCGAGGAGCTGGCCCGCGACTTCAACCCGGCGTCGCTGAGTGATCCGGCCGCGATGGAACACCTGCTCGAGCAAGGGGTGTTCGAGCCCAAGGCAACACCGGAGCAGACCCAGGCGCTCGAACGCCTCGAGACGCTGCTGGCGCTGATCGAGGGTTGGGTGCAGACCGTGGTCAACGCCGCCCTGGGCGACCGCATCCCTGGCGCCGCCGCGCTCGGCGAAACGCTGCGCCGCCGGCGGGCCACCGGCGGACCGGCCGAGCAGACCTTTGCCACGCTGGTGGGTCTCGAGCTGCGGCCGCGCAAGCTGCGCGAGGCGGCGGCGCTGTGGGACCGGCTGACTCAAGCAGTCGGCGTCGACGCGCGCGATGCGGTGTGGCAGCACCCCGATCTGTTGCCCGGCGCCGACGATCTCGACGACCCGGCGGCCTTCATCGATCGCTCGCTGGGTGGCGACACCAGCGGCATCGACGAAGCCATCGCCGAATTCGAGCGACGCGCCGAAGCCGGCGACGACGGTCCCGCCGCTGCGGATAGCTGAGCCGCCACCCCTCTCACCGCTCCCGCCTCGTCGCGCGTTACGCGGACACTTGCCGCGAAGTTTCCGAAATCCTGCCGAACGCGAAACCTAGGGCTTACCTTAAGAACGCCTGAGATCTCCATAAACGTGCGCGGGACGGGAAGTACGGCGATGACGCAACGACACTCGAGCAAGCACAACCCGCACTCGCGTCAGGCGATGACCCGCCGCCGCACGCGCGCGGTGTGGGTGACCGGCGCAATCAGTGCATTTCTGACGTTCGGGCTGGCCCAACTGGCCGACCCGCCGACGGCCCGCGCCGATGGCTTCGACGTAGTCGTCGACCAGGTCCTCAACGCCATTGCCAATTCGTTGGGCGAAGTGTCGGGGACGGTTCCGGAACTGGGCAGTCTTGGCTTGAGCGCCGCCGACGTGGCCGCGGCCAGCCCGGCCGATACCTGGTTGCAGGTGCTGGAGCAGGACTGGGCCTCGTTCGGGCAGCAGGTCGACACCGCACTCGGCACCTGGTTCAACCAGGCCGACCCCACCGCCACCCCGGATGTGTCGATGAGTTCGAACTTGCTGGTCAACCCCGGCTTCGAAACGGCCGACCCGTCCGGGTCGGGCTTCAGCGGGGTGACCATTCCGGGCTGGACGGAGAGCGGGACCCCCACCGTGATCGCCTATGGCACCCAGGGTGGGTACCCGCTGGGATTGTCGACTCCGTTCCCCAAGTTCTTTGACTTCCCCCAAGTCGCCCCTGCGGGCGGCGGCGACAACTTCGCCGGCGGCGGACCCGTGGCCACCTCCACCATCAGCCAGACCGTCGACCTGACCGGCGCCGCCGGAACTCCGTTCACGCTGAGTGCCGATCTCGGTGGCCAGGGTTGGGACCCGTCCGACGCCTCAGTGCAGGTCACCTTCCTCGACTCCCACGGGGACGTGCTTGGCACCGACTCGCTCAACCCGGTCACGGTGTGGGATCGCCTGGGATTCACCGGCTTTGAGGAACGTGACGTGTCCGGGATGGTCCCGGAAGGCACCACCTCCGCGCAGGTGACCACCACCTTCACCGACAACGACACGTTCCTGGGCCACTACAACGGCGCCTACGCCGACAACGAATCGTTGACCGTCGGCGATCCGAACCTCACCGCGGCGCCATTGACGACACCGACATCCAATGTCGGCCAGCTGGATCACGTCTTCCTGATCTACCTGGAGAACAAGGGCGTCAACGACATCGTCGGCAGTCCCAACGCGCCGTACCTCAACCAGCTGATCAACAGCGAACTCTATGACTCCAACTACTACGCGCTGGGCCACCCCAGCGACCCCAACTACATCCGGCCGTTGGGCGGATCCGACTTCGGCATCGACTACAACCCCTCCTTGGCCGGCATCAACGCACCCAACCTCATGCAAGAAATGGATCAGGCGGGCATATCGTGGGCCGGCTACGCGCAGAGCATGCCCACCGCGGGCGACCTCGTGTCATCGGGTGACTACTCCGTCGACGAATTACCGTTTGCCCAATTCAGCTACGTCGCCGACAACACCCCCGCCTACCTGCAGGAGCACCTGCTCCCGCTGACGCAGTTGTCCGGCGATCTCCAAAACCCAAGCAGCTTCCCCGAATTCACCTGGATCGCTGCCAACGAGGCCAACAACGGGGAAGGCCCGATCGACAGTCTCCAAGGTATCGGCCAGTTCGCGTATAGCCAGCTCACCGACCATCAGTACAACGTCGAAGCCGCCGACCAGTTCGTCCAGCAGCAAATAACCGCCATCGAGAACTCTCCGACGTGGAACGCCGACGGTGAGAAGGACGCGATCATCGTCACGTTCGACGAGGACAACAACAACCTGTCCTTGGGATTCGGCAACGAGGGCAATAACGTCCCGATGATCATCATCCCGAACGGGGGCGCCGTGGATAGCGGGATGCAAGGCGTCCCCTTCACCACCGACCAGTACGCCAACGAGTACAGCCTGATGGCCACGATCGAAGACGCCCTGCGTGGCAACGCCTCGCCGACTGCGACGGACCCGTTGGCCCCGCTCACTGACAACGACATGTACGCAACGCCCATGAACGCGTTCTGGCGCACCACCACCTGACGCTGTGGATAGCTGAGCCGCTGTCGTGGATCGTCGTGGCACAGTGCCACGATGGCTCAGGTCGGGGAGCTGTACGCACTGGACCCGGCGCTGCCGGTGCTGCTTCGCCCCGACGGCGCGGTGCAGCTGGGCTGGAGCCCGCGGCGCGCCGTGCTGATCAGGCCCCCGCGCGGCGTGGCGGCCACCGGGCTCGCCACCCTGCTGCGGACGATGCATGCCCCGGTGCCGATGAGCGAGCTGCGACGCCGGCCCAGCGGGCTGAGCGACGCCGAATTAACGGCTGTCATCGAGCAATTGGTGGCAGCCGGTGCGGTCACCTGCGGTGCCCGCCAACGACCGACCCGATCGGCAGCCATCCGGGTGCACGGTCGCGGCCCACTGTCGGAGTTGCTGGCCGAGGGGCTGCGGTGCTCGGGAGCCAGAGTCAAGCAGAGCAACCAGCCCCACGCCACCGTCACCTCGGCCGACGCCGATCTGGTGGTGTTGTCCGACAACCTCGTCACCGACCCGCGCATGTTGCGCGAGCTGCACAACAACGGAGTCGCGCACCTCGCGGTGCGGGTGCGCGACGGCACCGGGCTGGTCGGCCCCCTGGTGGTGCCGGGTGTGACCAGCTGCCTGGACTGCGCGGACCTGCACCGCCGCGACCGCGACGCGGCGTGGCCCGCGGTCGCCGCGCAACTTCGCGACACGGTCGGGGTGGCCGACCGGGCGACCCTGCTGGCCACCGCGGCGCTGGCGCTCAGTCAGGTCAACCGGGTGATCGGCGCGGTCCGCGGAGCCGACGCCGATCCCCCGGCGTCGTTGAACGCCACGCTGGAGTTCGACGTGCATGCCGGCTCGATCGTGGCGCGGCAGTGGCCAAAGCATCCGCTGTGTTCCTGCTGACGGCGGATGTGGCCAGATCGATAGGGCATCCACAGGCTCGTCATGGATGATGGACATGTGTCAGAGATCAAACGGCGGGGCGCCTCGCGCAACGCGAAGTTGGCGGGTTTGGCGGGGGGCATCGCCGGTCGCACCGCGCTCGGATTCGGCAAGCGGTTGGCCGGCAAATCTCAGGACGAGGTCAACGCCGAGTTGATGGAGAAGGCGGCCCACCAGCTGTTCACCGTGCTGGGTGAATTGAAGGGCGGCGCGATGAAGGTCGGCCAGGCCTTGTCGGTGATGGAAGCCGCCATCCCGGAGGAGTTCGGTGAGCCGTACCGCGAGGCGCTGACCAAGCTGCAGAAGGATGCGCCGCCGCTGCCCGCCGACAAGGTGCACCGGGTGCTCGACGCGCAGCTGGGTACCAAGTGGCGGCAACGATTCTCCGAGTTCAACGACACCGCGGTGGCCTCGGCCAGCATCGGCCAGGTACACAAGGGCGTGTGGGCCGACGGCCGCGAGGTCGCCGTCAAGATCCAGTACCCCGGCGCCGACGAGGCGCTGCGCGCCGACCTAAAGACCCTGCGCCGCATGGTCGGAGTGGTCAAGCAGCTCGCCCCGGGCGTGGACGTCGAGGGCGTCGTCGACGAGCTCATCGAGCGGACCGAGATGGAGCTCGACTACCGACTCGAGGCCGAGCATCAGCGCGCGTTTGCCAAGGCCTACGACGGCGACCCGGACTTTCTGGTCCCGCGCGTGGTGGCCAGCGCCCCCAAGGTCGTCATCCAGGAATGGATCGACGGCATTCCGATGGCAGACATCATCCGTGAGGGCACCGTCGAGCAGCGGGACCTGCTGGGAACCCGGTTGGCCGCCTTCATCTTCGACTCGCCGCGCCGAATCGAGATGATCCATGGCGACGCCCACCCGGGAAACTTCATGCTGATGCCCGACGGCAAGATGGGCGTCATCGACTTCGGCGCCGTCGCACCGCTTCCCGGCGGCTTCCCGGTCGAGCTCGGGGCGACAATCCGGCTGGCTCGCGACAAGAACTACGACCTGGTGCTGCCGACGATGGAAAAGGCCGGCTTCATCCAAAAGGGCGAGCAGGTGTCGGTGCGCGACATCGACGAGATGCTGCGCCAGTACGTCGAACCGGTCGAGGTCGAGGTGTTCCACTACACCCGTAAGTGGTTGCAGCGCATGACATATCGACAGCTGAACCAGGGTGTCGCGCAGATCAAGACGGCTCGGCAGATGAATCTGCCACCGAAGCTGGCGATCCCGATGCGCGTGCTCGCCAGCTCGATGGCGATCCTGTGCCAGCTGGACGCGCATGTGCCGACCCAGAGGCTTTCCAGGGAGCTGGTGCCCGGCTTCGCCGAGCCGGATACCGCTACGGCGTAACGACTTTCATCACTTAGGCGGCGACCTTGCGGGGGCGTCCGCGCGGACGTTTGCGGCTGACGACCGAGCCCCGGTCGAAGATTTCGCCACCCCACACACCCCAGGGCTCGGCGCGGTCCAGCGCCTCGGCCAGGCAGGCACGCCGGATCGGGCAGTCGGTGCACAACGCCTTCGCGCGCTCCAAGTCCGACGGGCTGTCGGCGAACCATAGGTCGGGATCGCTGACGTGACAGGGCAACTCGGGCTGCTGATCGTCGGGATCTGGTTCCGCGGTCATGTCGTGCTACCTGCTTCCTGGTCTGGCGGGCGTCTTGAGGTTTCCGGACCAGTGGCAGGTGCTGAGGAAAAAAATCGGCCACGGATCCTGGTGACTTCGGGTCCGTGGCCTTGGGCGAAATTCTGGGCTTCCTACGTGAGTAGAGCCCCGATCCACGGACGCTGGGTCTTGGCGGCGGCAATGCGCTTGTGCGCAGCCGCCGAGATGGCGGCATGGGCAGCATGGCGGGAGCCAGCATCGCCGGCCGGGCGTACATCGAACGCATTGAGCGTGATCATCAGGGCTCCCCCCTTCGTTTAGGCATGCAAAAAGTCCGCTTCGAGGCTAGATCCTACCAGCGCGACGCGGCAAGCGAATTTCTGACCTGCGGTTATCGTGTCGCCCCACCACACGGCTCTACGCGCGACTGCGAACGAGGTCGAGCACGTCGGGGCCGAACTGCTCGAGTTTGCGGGCACCGATGCCGGGGATGGCAACCAGCGCGGCGTCGTCGGTGGGCAGCAGTTCGGCGATCGCGATCAGCGTGTTGTCGGTGAACACCACATAGGCCGGGACGCTCATTTCCTTGGCGGTGCGCAGCCGCCAGTCTTTGAGTTGGAGCAGCAACTCGTCGTCGATGTCGGCGGCGCACGTCTCGCAGCGGCGCAGCATGATCGCCGCCGGGGTGCTCAGCTGGTTGTTGCAGATCCGGCAACGCGACGCGGGCACTTTGCGGCGGGAGCGGTTTGGCGTCGCGTCGACTTGGGTCTGCGGCGACAGACCGTTGAGGAAACGTGACGACTTGCGGCTCTGCCGTCCACCCGGGTTGCGCGATAGCGCCCAGCTGATCGCCAAATGCACTCTGGCCCTCGTGATTCCGACGTAGAGGAGTCGACGCTCTTCTTCGACCGCCTCGCTCTCGCCACCGTGGGCCAGTGCGTGCGAAATGGGCAGGGTGCCATCGGTCAGCCCGACCAGGAATACCGCGTCCCACTCCAGTCCCTTGGCGGCATGCAGCGACGCCAACGTGACGCCCTGCACGACCGGTGGGTGCCGCGAGTCGGCCCGGGTCCGCAGCTCGGCCAGCAGCTCGGGCAGGGTGAGCGTCGGTCGGTGGGCGACTTCCTCGTCGACCAGTTCGGCCAGCGCCACCAACGCTTCCCAGCGTTCGCGGGCCCGCGTCCCGGCCGGCGGTTCGGCGGTCAGACCCAGCGGCTCGAGTAGGCCGCGGACGACGTCCGGCAGCGGCGACCGCGAGGGCGGCGTAGCCGGTCGAAGCGGGTCGCCGCCATCGGGCACAGCACCCTCGACGTCGTGGTTGGCCGCCCGCTGCAGCGCGAGCAGGGCCTGCCGAATTTCCTGGCGGCTGAAAAACCCTTCGCCGCCGCGGACCTGATATGCGACGCCCGCCTCGGTCAGCGCCTCTTCGTAGGCCTCGGACTGCGCGTTGATCCGGTAGAGCACCGCGATCTCCGACGGCGGCGTGCCGGCCTCGACCAGCCGCGCGATCGACTTCGCCACCGCGGTGGCCTCGGCGACCTCGTCGGGGTAGTCGTGAAACGTCGGTTCCGGCCCGGGATCCCGCTGGCCCACCAGGTGCAGCTTGCTGCCGGCGACCCGGCCGCGAGCGGCGGCGATCACCCGGTTGGCCAGTGACACCACCTGCGGGGTGGACCGGTAGTCGCGCTCCAGGCGCACCACCGTGGCTTCGGGGAATCGCCGCGAGAAGTCCAGCAGGTAGCGCGGCGAGGCACCGGTGAACGAGTAGATGGTCTGGTTGGCGTCGCCGACGACGGTGAGATCGTCGCGGTCGCCGAGCCATGCCGACAGCACCCGCTGCTGCAGCGGGGTGACGTCCTGGTATTCGTCAACGACGAAGCAGCGGTAGCGGTTTCGGAACTCCTCGGCCACCGCGGCGTCGTTCTCGATGGCCGCCGCGGTGTGCAGCAGCAGGTCGTCGAAGTCGAGAAGCGTGCGGCCGTCGTTGCGGGCCTTCAGCGTCTCGTAGGCGGTATAGACAGCGGCGACCTTGGCGGCGTCCAGCGGGACGTCGCGGGATGCCGCGGCCACCGCGTCGGGGTACTGCTCCGGCGAAATCAACGACGCCTTGGCCCATTCGATCTCCCCGGCGACGTCGCGGACGTCGTCGGTACTCAGCTTCAGGCCGGCGCTGGTGGCCCCCCGCGCCACCACCGCGAACTTGGTGTCGAGCAGTTGCCAACCGGTGTCGCCGACGACCCGCGGCCAGAAGTACCGCAACTGTCGATGTGCGGCGGCGTGAAACGTCATCGCCTGCACGCCGCCGACGCCGGTCTGCGCGGCGGCGCCCAACGCACGCAACCGCGTCCGCATCTCGCCGGCGGCGCGCTGGGTGAACGTCACCGCCAGCACCTGACTCGGCGCGACATGCCCCGCCGCGACGAGCTGGGCGATGCGGTGGGTGATCGTGCGCGTCTTACCCGTTCCCGCCCCGGCCAGCACGCAGACCGGGCCGCGGGGAGCGAGCACGGCCTCGCGCTGCTCGTCGTCGAGATCGGCAGTCAGGGAGTCGGTGTTGACAGCGATCGCCGGCATGGCGTCCATCTTGGCAGTGATCGCCGACATCCGTCTGGTAGCGCCACGCCGCGGCACACCCGATCTGCCCTCTATCGTGGAAGGACTATGAGTAACGCTTCCATCACCATGTACAGCACACCGTGGTGCGGCTTCTGCCATCGACTGAAGACCGTGCTGAAGTCCGCGGGCATCGCCTATGACGAGGTCGACATCGAGCAGGACCCCGCGGCGGCCGACTTCGTCGGCTCGGTCAACGGTGGCAACCACGTCGTGCCGACAGTGAAGTTCTCTGACGGGTCGACGTTGACCAACCCCAGCGGCAACGAGGTCAAGGCGAAGCTGGCCGAGCTGGGCAGCTAGCCGGTCACCCGGCCTCCGCCCATTCGCCGGGCTCCTCAGCAGGCCCTCCCGGCCCGCATCGTCACCCGGCCTCGCCCATTTGCCGGGCTCCTCAGCAGGCCCTCCCGGCCCGCATCGTCACCCGGCCTCCGCCCAGGACTCCACGATCACCCGCGCGATCGACACCGAGCCGGGCAGCAGCAACCGGGACTCCGAGTCGCTGCTCCAGTCGCCGAGCTTCAACGCCGCGCGAATCTCGTCGCGGGTGAACCATTCCGCCTCGGCGATCTCCCCGTCGTTGAACGCGAACGGCTGAGTCGGGTCGGCGAACGCGTGAAAGCCGACCATCAACGACCGGGGAAACGGCCACGGCTGGCTACCCAGGTAACGGATGTCGCTGACCGTCAGCCCGACCTCCTCGCGAATCTCGCGCGCGACACAGGTCTCGAACGACTCCCCCGCCTCGACGAAACCGGCCAGCAGCGAGAACATCCGGTCCGGCCACACGGTCTGACGGGCCAGCACCGCGCGGTCGCCGCCGTCGTGCACCAGGCAAATGATCGCCGGGTCGATTCGCGGGAATTCCTCGTGACCGGTGAACGGGTTGACCCGGGCCCAGCCCGCTCGGACTGGCTTGGTCGGCGAGCCGTCGACCGAACTGAATCGGGAGCTCGCATGCCAGTTCAACAGCGCCGCGGCAGCCGACACCAGTTGCGCGCCGACATCGTCGAAAAGCTGTCCGGCCCGGCGTAAATCGGCGACCTCGGCTTTGCCGTCGTGATCGTCGGGCGATTCCAGCGGACCGCGGACCGCCCACACATGCCGGCCGTCATCCAGGCGGCCCAGGAACACCGCGTCCGCCGGCGGCTTGTCGGCCAGTTCGACGGCCTCGCCGAGCAGGACCTTGCCGTCGACGACCATCACCTGATTGCGCGAGTCGAGCCGCAGCAGGGCCGCGTCTGGCCATCCGGCGACCGCGGCGTCGGTGTCGGTGCGCACCTGGTCGGCCCGGTCGGCGCCGATGCGCGACAGCAGCGGCACGCTGTTGAGTTGGAAATCCACGTCTGTCCCGCCTTACTTGCCCGTGTTGCGGACGAAGAGCAGGCGGTCGCCGGCCTCGAGGGCGTCCGCCTCGGGCGCGTCGACGCGAAGCAGCCGGCCGTCGCGCACCACCCCGAGCACGATGTCGGGCAGATGCCGCGGCGAGCCGCCGAGCTCGGTCTGCTCCACCTCGCGTTCGGCGATCGCGAATCCGTGTGTCGGCGTCAGCAGGTCGTCGATCATCTCGACGACGCTCGGCGTAGTGGTGGCGACCCCCAGCAGACGGCCTGCGGTTTCGGAGGAGACGACCACCGAGTCGGCGCCGGATTGCTTGAGCAGGTGCTGGTTTTCGGCCTCCCGGATCGACGCCACGATCTTGGCGTTGGGCGCGACCTCCCGGGCGGTCAAGGTGACCAGCGTTGCGGTGTCGTCGCGGCCGGTGGCAACGATGATCGACGAGGCGTGCTGGGCCGAGGCGAGCCGAAGCACGTCGGATCGGGTGGCATCGCCGTGCACCGTGACCAAGTCGGCGGCGGCCGCATGCTCCAGGGCCGCGTGGTCGATGTCGACGACGACGAAGTCCTTGCCGGCGGCCTCGTCGCCACACATCGCGGCGACCGCGGTCTTGCCTTTGGTGCCGTAGCCGATGACGACGGTGTGGTTGCGCACTGTGCTCCTCCAACGCTGAATCTTCCAGGCTTGCCGGGATCGCTCGGTGAGCACCTGAAGGGTCGTGCCGACCAACACCACGAGGAACAGAATCCGCAGCGGCGTCAGCACCAAGACGCTGATCAGCCGGGCGAATTCGGTGTACGGGGTCAAGTCGCCGTAGCCGACGGTGGTCAGCGACACCGTCGCGAAGTAGAGGCAGTCCAGGAACGTCAGCGGTCCGCCGCGAACGTCGGTGTAGCCGTCGCGGCCGAGGTAGACGGTGACCACGGCGGCCGCCAGGGCCAGCAGCGCGACGACCACCCGGCGCCAAATCGCCTGGATCGGGCTGAGTTGAACCTCGGGGACACGCACCACGCCGACGAGCGCGTAGCCAGGTTTCGCGGTCAGCGTCTCGTCGAGATCGCGTTCCCGACGGCTATCTTTGACCACAGGTCATCGGCTCGTACGGACGCACGACACAATGTAACCATGACCGCGATCACCCACTGTCCCCAACGCGACGCCGGCCAGACGCTCGCCTACCGCATCGCGGCGCTGTTGCTCGGCGTCGGCACGCTTCACTTCGTGGCACCGAAGCCGTTCGACGGCATCATTCCCGTCGAGTTGCCCGGCAGCGCTCGGTTCTACACGTATGCGTCCGGCGTGGCCGAGGTCGTGGTCGGCGCACTGCTGCTGCCGCTGCGCACGCGGCGGTTGGCGGCGTTGTCGGCGGCCGCGCTGTTCCTGGCGGTGTTGCCGGGCAACATCAACATGTGCCGGCTGTGGTGGGACAAGCCGTGGCCGATGCGGATCATCGCGCTGGCCCGGCTGCCGTTGCAGATCCCGATGATCACCACGGCACTCAAAATCGCGCGAAACTCCTAACTTTGGAGCAGCCCGGCCAGCTCGTCGGCGTCGGGCAGCACATCCGGTACGACGGTACGTCCGGTTCGGACATAGTGAAAAGCGGTGCGCACCAAGGATTCTTGGCAGCAGCTGAGTGCGGCCCATGCGATGCGGTAGACGCCGAGCTGGATTGCGGCATGCCGGGCGGCGTCGGAGCCGTGCGGCGGCTCGCCGGTCTTCCAGTCGACGACGGTCGCGCCGCCGTCGGGTTCGGCGAAGACCGCGTCGATGCGGCCACGAACCACCTTGCCGCCGATAGCCATCTCGAACGGCACCTCGACGGCGATCGGCGTCCGCGCGGCCCACGGCGAACTCAGGAAGGCCTGCTGCAGCGCGGCGAGTTCGTCGGCGTCGCGCTGGGCAATCTCGGTGTCGGCAGCACCCGGCAGGTCGGCGAGGTCGAACAGTCGCTCGGCGCCGTAAAAGCGTTCGACCCAGTCATGGAAAGCGTTGCCCAGCAATGCATGCGGCTCAGGTCGGGTCGGTAGGCGGCGGCTGAGCCACTGCGCCGCGTGTTCGGGATCGCGAGCCAGGTCGACCAGGCTGCTGACCGACAGTCCGTTGGGCAGGGCGTGCGTGGCCGGCTGTGCGGCGCGGGCACGCTCGTTCAACAGCGCGTCGACATCGGCGGCCCAGCCTTCGTCGTCGCCGGTTGCGACGGACGCTTCGGCTGACATAGCGGCGGTGACGAGTTCGGCGCCACGCTGCACGTCGGCGCGGCGACCGCCGAGCGGGTCGGCGGGCCAATTCGCCTCGGGAACGCTGTCGCGCAGCGGGTTTCGCTCGCCGCCGGCCGGTGCGGGCGCCCAGTGTTCCACCACACCGCAGGGCTGGTCGGCGTCGGCCGACCGGTCGATGATGTCCTTGAGCTCGCAGAGGAAATCCGACGGCCCCCGCGGCTTGATGCCGGTGGATGCCCAGTGGTGGCCGGACAGCAGCAGCGTGTCCTCCGAGCGGGTGATCGCCACATACAGCAGTCGGCGCTCCTCATCGATGCGACGTTGCTCGAGCTGCGCCCGGTGAGCGGATATCTTGTCCGACAACTGCTTTCGATCGGTCACATCCGAAGTGTCCAGCACCGGGATGCCGCGGATGCCCTTCATGGAACGGTCACCGCGCAACAGCGGGGGGAGGTCGGCGGCGTCGGTGAGCCAGGTGCGGGCCTGGGCGGTCGACGGGAACAGCCCGCCCGACAGATGCGGCACGGCGACCACCTGCCATTCCAGACCCTTCGCGGCGTGGACGGTCAACACCTGCACCCGGTTCTGGGCGACCACGACCTGGGCCGGCGCCAGCCCGTTCTCGACGACCGCCGCCGCGTCCAGGTAGGCCAGCAGCCCGACCACCGAGGCCAGGGTGTCGCCCGCGGCGGCGGTCCGGTCGGCGTAGCCGTTGACCACGTCGGCGAAGGCGTCGAGCTGCTCGGTCCCCGCCCATCCCGACCCCGGTGATGCCGCCCGCACCTCACAATCGACGCCGAGCAGCCGACGAACCTCGGCGACCAGCTCGGGTAGCGGGTGAGCGAGATGGCCCCGCAGCATGCTCAGCTCGTCGGCGAGCTGCACGATGCGCCGATACCCCTCCGCTGAGTAGCGCTGAGCCGGACCAGGATCGGCGAGCGCGTCGACCAAACCGGCGGTGTCCGCCCGCGGGCCGGCCGCCTCGGCGATCCGTTCCGCCGTCGCGCCGGTACGCGCCGCCTGGCCGTCATCGAGGTCGACCGCACGCCGCCACAGCGCCGCGATATCGCCGGCTCCGAGCCGCCACCGCGGACCGGTGAGCACCCGCATCGCGGCCGCGCCCGCGGTGGGGTCGGCGACCAGACGCAACATCGCCACCACGTCGGCGACCTCGGGCACCGACAGCAGACCGGCCAATCCGACCACTTCCACGGGGATCCGCGGGCGCGCAGCGCGGCGGCGATCGGGGCGGCATCGGCGTTGCGGCGCACCAGAACTGCGGCGGTCGGCGGCGCGACACCGTCGACGGCAGCCTGCTGGTAGCACTGCTGCAGGTGGTCGGCGAGCCAGTCCCGTTCAGCCAGCACATCGTTCAGCAGCGCGCAGCGCACGGTGCCGGGATCGGCGCCGGGCCGCGAGCGCAGTGCGTTCACCGCCACCGAACGCGCCCGCGCATCGGCCGACATCGCGTTGGCCACGTGCAACGTCGTCGGCGGATTGCGCCAGCTGGTGCTCAGCTCCAGCACCGGGGCCGGGCTGCCGTCAGACAACGGGAAGTCGGTGGTGAACCGCGGCAGGTTGGTGGCCGAGGCGCCGCGCCAGCCGTAGATGGACTGAATCGGGTCGCCGACCGCGGTCAGCGCCAGTTGCTGGTCGACTCCGCCGCCGAACAACGACGACAGCAACATGCGCTGCGCGTATCCGGTGTCCTGGTATTCGTCGAGCAACACCACGCGGTAGCGGCCGCGCAGCTGCTCACCGACTTGAGGCACGGTCATCGCCAGCCTTGCGGCGCAGGCCATTTGGCCGCCGAAGTCCATCACCTTCTCGGCCCGCATCCGTCGGTGCAGGGCGTCGATCAGCGGCACGAACTCGGCACGCTCGGACTGGGTGGCCAGCATCCGCAGCAGCCACTGGCTGGGGCCGCGGTCGCGCTGGTAGCGGCCCGCCGGCAGGGTGTGCACCAACCGTTCCAGCTCGACATGGGTGTCCCGGACCTGGTCGGTGTCGACCAGATGCTCGGCGAGCTGACCCGACAATCGCAGCACCATCGCGGTGACCGCCGCCGGGCTCTTCTCGGTGTTCAGCTCACCCGGGTAGGTATTGACGACGTCGAACGCCAGCTGCCAGAGTTCGGTCTCGCTGAGCAGTCGGGTGTCGGGTTCGACCAGTTGCCCGGAGCCGGGAGTCGACAGCAACCCGTATTCGCGCAGCAACTGGCCGGCGAAGGCGTGATACGTGCTGACCGCCGGTATGCCCGCGGGCTCGTCGGCTCGGCTGTCCAGGACCAATCCCGTCCCGCTGAGCCGGGCCAGCCGGGACCTGACCCGGCGCAGCAGTTGGCCGGCCGCCTTACGGGTGAAGGTCAGGCCAAGCACCTGACCCGGGTCCGCGTAGCCATTGGCGACCAGCCACACGACCCGGGCGGCCATGGTCTCGGTCTTGCCGGCGCCGGCGCCCGCGATGACCACCAACGGCCCGGGCGGGGCGGAAATGACGGCGGCTTGCTCGTCGGTGGGCTCGAAAAGGCCGAGCGCGCCGGCCAATTCGGCCGGGCTGTACCGCGTCGGTGCCATCACGGTCATGCCGGGTCCTTCCCGTCGGTGTGAGCCGGGCAGCTCGGCCGCAGCGGACAGTGCGTGCATCCGTCGTTGACCCGGGCGATGAACTGCGGGCCGGCGGTGGCCCGGGCCGCGTCGCGGACCCTCGTGCGCCACTGCTCTCGCGCGTCGGGGGTCAGCGGATCCTGCTCGCGCTCGGTGGCGCCGGCCGACCCCGGCTTGCCGAGGTAGACCAGTCGACCGCCGCCGGGCTCGTCACCGCTGTCGACCAGACCTTCGGCCACCGCCAGCTGGTAGGCCGCCAGCTGAGCGTGCCGTTGCGCGTCGTCCTTGGTGACCGGGGTCTTGCCGGTCTTGACGTCGACGATCACCAGCCGCCCGGCCGCGTCGCGTTCGATGCGGTCGACCCGACCGCGCAGCCGGACATCACCGCCGTCCAGGACGCCGTCGACCTCGACTTCGACGCCGACCTCGGTGAGCTCGCCGCGGGTCTGCGCCCGCCACGTCAGGAACGCCTTGACCATGGCTCGGTGCCGGGTGAGTTCATTGTCGGCGTACCAGCGTGATTCGAATGGCAGATGCTGCCAGGCCCGTTCCAGGGCGGTGAGCAGTTCGGTTTCGCTGCCGCCCGGCTCGGCGATCAGCGCGTGCACGATCGAACCGACGGTCGAGCCGAGGTCGCGCGCATCGGTGCCACCGTGGCGTTCGGCCATCCAGCGCAGAGGGCAGTCGGTCAGCGTCTGCAGGCTCGACGGCGTCAGCGTCACGATATGTTCTGGGTAGTCTTCCTACTCCAGATCGGCTCGGTGGTGCTGACCGCCGACATGCCATACCAGCCGGCCGGATCGGCGCCCGCCACGCCCGCCGCGGCAAGGCGGGCCAATTGTGTTGCGGCGCAACCACGCATCGCATCGCTGACCGCTCCCTGCGGAGCGCACACCACGCTGCGCAACCGGCCCACCACCGCGTTGGCGGACAGCACTCGCGGTGCGATGACCGGCTGCAGCGCGGCGTCAGCGGCTCCGCTCGAGCACTGCGCGATCTCGGCGAAGAACGGCGAGGGCATGCTCGCTTCGTCGACGCCGCTTGCCTCCCCGTCGACGGCGGTGACCAGCAGGCGGGTGCGGGCGCGGCCCAGGGCGGCGATCAGCAGTCGCCGTTCCTCGGCCAGCAGCGGCGCCCGCATCGACGCGCTCTCTGAAACGCCGTCGAGCACGTCCAGCAGCCGCTGCGTGCCCAGCACTCCGCCACGCGGAATGGTGTTGGGCCACAATCCTTCCTGCAGGCCGGCGACCACGACGAGGTCCCACTCGTGACCGAGCGCCGCGTGCGCGCTAAGCACCGAGACCTGCTCGGCGGCAGTGGTTTCGGTATTGGCGGCGAGGAGTTGCTCGGTCGCCAGGTGATCGATCAATCCGCGCAGCGAAGCGCCGGCTGTCCGCGTCAGGTACTGGTCGGTGGCATCGAACAGTGCGGTGACCGCGTCGAGGTCACGGCCGGCCTGTACGCCGGCGGGACCGCCTCGCTCACATGCCGTGAGCCAGCGCCGCTGCAGACCCGAACGCTGCCATGCCGCCCATAGGGTGTAGCGCGGATCCTCCCCGCGTTGGTGGGAGTCGCACGCCGCGTCTAGCACCGCACGCACCCGCGCCAGCGACCTGGCTTGGGCAGCCGTCAACCGGGCCGGCGCACGGCCGCTCAGCGCCTCGACCAAGAGGTCGCCGAATTCTCCTGCGCTGCCGTAGTTCTCGCCGCGGCGAAGCGCGCGCCACAATTGGCGAAGCGACACCGGGTCGACCCGACCGATCGGACCGGTCACCAGCGCCAGGGCCTGCTCGCCGCTCAACCCGTCGGCGGTCGCGGCCAGCACTGTCAGCAGCGTCTGCGCCGCCGGCTGTGCAACCAGCGGACCGGTGAGCGCCATCGGGGCCACCGGCACACCGGCACGCGCCAGCGCGGGCGGCAGCCCCGCCGTCCGCGGCACCGACCGGACCACGACCGCCATCTGCGACCACGGCACGCCGTCGACCAGGTGGGCGCGCCGCAGATAGTCGGCGATCATCGTCGCCTCGGCGTTCGTGGACCCGGCCAGCTTGACCAGTATCGAGCCGGGATCGTCTCCGCTGCCGTCGATTTCGCCACCGTTGGCAAGCCGACTGGCAATGCTTGAGACGGCCCGCGCGACGGCCGGTGCGCAGCGATGGGACGTCGTCAGCGTGATCGAGGGTGTGCCATCGCCCAGCAGCGCCGCCGGTTCGGCGCCGCGGAAGCCGAACACCGCCTGGTCCGGGTCACCTGCCAGCAGCGTGACGTCGGCCCCCGCCGCCAGCACCCGAACCAGCAGCGCGGCCTGCGGATCGAGTTGCTGGGCATCGTCGACCAGCAGCACGCCGATTCGGGCCCGCTCGCCGGCGAGCAACTCCGGATCCACGGCGAAGGCCTCCAGAGCGGCGCCGACCAGCTCGGCCGCCCCGACGGCCGGTGTGGTCGCCTGCGGAGCTGCCGTTCCCACCGCGGCGCGCAGCAGCATCACCTGCTCGTAGTTGCGCGCAAACCGGCCCGCAGCAGCCCATTCCGGGCGGCCCGCCAACCGGCCGACCCGCTCCAGTTGCTGCGGGTCGACTCCGCGCTCGGCGCACCGGGTCAACAACTCGCGCAGCTCGGCGGCGAAACCTGCGGTACCCAGGGCCGCCCGCAGTTCGACCGGCCACCCGTCGGCGCCATCGGCGAACTCGCCGGCCAGCAGCTCGGCGATGATCGCATCCTGTTCGGCGCTGGTGACGAGTCGCGGCGGTGGGCCGCCGGCGCGCTGAGCCGCCAGCCGCAACACGGCGAACGCGTAGCTGTGCACGCTGCGCACCAAAGGTTCCCGGATGACCGCCGGCCCGGCACCTGCCTGGTGGGGACCTAGCAATCGCGCCGTCAGCGCGCTGCGTGCCTGTGCCCCCAGCCGGCCCGAACCCGTCAGCAGCAGAATCGATTCCGGGTCAGCACCGGCACCGATGCGGGCAGCCGCAACGTCGATCAGCAGCGAGCTCTTTCCCGTGCCAGGCCCACCGAGCACGCGCACGGTCCCGCGCAGATCGGGATCGAGCACGGTGTGGGCGTGCGGGCCCCAGTGGAACGACATAGCCGGAATGACACCACGGGGGTCCGACAAGTCGCCCCGATCGACGTACTGGCACGATCGACGTGTGACCCGCCTGCACGTGCATCGCTTCGGACCGTCCGGCCCGGTGCGGTTGCTGGCGCTGCACGGGCTTACCGGACACGGGCTGCGGTGGGGGCACCTGGCGAACCGATACCTGCCCGAGATCACCGTTGCGGCACCGGATTTGATTGGGCACGGGCACTCGACGTGGGATGCGCCGTGGACGATCGATGCCAACGTGGCCGCGCTGAAGGACCTGCTCGCGCAGGAGGCCGACGGCCCGGTGGTGGTCGTGGCGCACTCGTTCGGCAGCGCGATCGCCCTGCACCTGGCGGCCGCCGATCCTGACCGGGTGTCGGGCCTCGTGCTGCTCGACCCGGCCGTCGGACTGGACGGCGGGTGGATGCTCGAGATCGCCGACGCCATGTTGGCCTCGCCCGACTATTCCAATGTCGCGGAGGCCCGCGCGGCCAAGACCAACGGTTCGTGGGCGGGCGTGGACCCGGCCGTGGTGGACGCCGAGTTGAATCAGCATCTCGTCATGTTGCCCGGCGACCGCTGCACCTGGCGGCTGAGCCTGCCGGCCATGATGGCCTATTGGAGTGAATTGGCTCGCGATATCGTGTTGCCGCGCAGAGGGATTCACACCACACTGGTGCGCGCCGCGTGGACGTCACCGCCCTACGTCACCGATCGGCTGGTCGCCGCTCTGACTGAGCGGTTAGGTGACGATTTTCGGCATCTGACCTTCGAATGCGATCACATGGTGGCCGAGACCAAACCCGCCGACGTCGCGGCGCTGATCCTCGAACGGATGGCCTGAGCATGGCGCCCATCACCGACGAACAGATCGAAAGGGTGCGCGCGTTGGTGGCGTCGATTCCCGCGGGCCGGGTATCGACCTACGGCGACATCGCCACGGTGGCACAGCTTTCCAGCCCGCGCATCGTCGGCTGGATCATGCGCACCGATTCGCTGGACCTGCCGTGGCATCGGGTGCTCACCGCATCGGGCCGCCCCGCAAAGCATTTGACCACAAGGCAGCTCGAACTCCTCCGTGCCGAAGGCATTCTGTCGCGCGCCGGAAAAATCCGGCTCGCCGAAGTTCGCTTCGAGTTCCCCGACTAGAGGATCAGCCGCACGAGCGCTGCCGTGCGCGCCAGCCCCGGGAAGGCCGCCGCCGTGGAGCGCGGATGCAACGCGTGCACCGCGAGCCGAAACATCAACGCGCGCAACAACATCTGCGGCCATTCCGGCAGCGCGTTCCAGCGATCAATGAGTCCCTCGTCTGCTCCACCCCAGGACAGCGCGTCGACGACGACCACACCCGCCGCCCACGATGCGGGCCGCCAATACGGCGTGATGTCGGTGATTCCAGGAGCGGCCGCGCCGGCGAACAGCACCGTGCCGTAGAGGTCCCCATCGACCAGCTGGTTGGGGCTCTTGGTCGGACGACGCAGTCCGGCAAGCTGATTGATCAGCTCGACCGAGCGCTGGCCGTCCGCGGTAGGGGACGCGGTGCGCGCCGCCGCCGGCACCGACTGCAGCGGACGTTCCTCCCACGCGGCCCGGTCGGCGGCGATGAACACGTCAACGTCGGCCCACGGCGCCGTCGGCCCCTGGGTCAGGAAGCGCGGCCGTTCGAGCTTGCCGGTGGCCTCGTGCAGTCGCACCGCGGCCGACACCACCTCGTCATGCCTGGGCTCGGGCTGACCGGCAACGAAGGTGTCGGCGCGCCAGCCGGAGACCACGTAGCGTCCGTCGGTCGAGCGCACTGGGCGGGCCAACCGCACACCGTCGACGAACAACGTCTCGCGTACCCGCGCCGACCACGCGGCCCGGGCGTTCTCGGCCACCATCGAGAGCACCACTTCACCGCAGCGCCAGCCGCCCTCCCAGGCGGCGCCCAACGGTATCGGCCGAACGCCGCTCAATCCGAACGCCGACAACACATGCTCAGGCGGCGGCTCGACACTCACTCGAACAGCCTAAACTTCGCCCAGCGAAGTCCCGGGACTAGACACGAACTCGCGCTCCCGCGGGGCGGGTCAGTACATCACCATGTCGGGTTGCATCTGCTGCGCCCAGGCCACGATGCCGCCCTGCAGGTGCACCGCGTCGGCAAACCCGGCGCTGCGAACCGCCGTCAGTGCCGCCGCCGAGCGCACTCCCGTCTTGCAGTAGAGCACCGGCCTGCGGTCGCGCGGCAACCCGGCGAAACCCTCCCCGGAGCGAATCGACGAGCTCGGGATGAGCCGTGCGCCCTCGATGCGGTTGATGTTCCACTCGGCCGGCTCCCGCACGTCAACGAGGACGATCTTGTCGCCGGAATCGAGCAGATCGCGCAGCTCTCGGGGGGTGATCGCGGAGTCGGGCGGCGCGTCGGGAGCGACTGCGCAGAACTGGTCGTAGTCGATCAGCTCGGTGATCGCGGGCGCCGCCGGGTCCTTGCGGACCGCGATCGCCCGATAGTTCATCGTCAGCGCGTCGTACATCATCAGCCGGCCCAGCAACGGCTCGCCTAGGCCAGTGATCAGCTTGATCGCCTCAGTGCCCATCACCGACGCGATCGAGGCGCACAACACACCCAGGACGCCACCTTCGGCACACGACGGCACCAGGCCCGGCGGCGGCGGCTCCGGATACAGGTCGCGATAATTCAGGCCGCGCTGATTGCCGGCGTCATCGGCCGGGGCGTCCTCCCAGAACACCGACACCTGGCCCTCGAACCGGTAGATCGATCCCCACACGTATGGCTTGTGCGCCAGCACCGCGGCGTCGTTGACCAGATAGCGGGTGGCAAAGTTGTCGGTGCCGTCGAGGATCAGGTCGTACTGGTCGAACAACTCGACGGCGTTGAGCCGGTCGAGCCGCACCTCGTGCACGCGCACCCGCACCAGCGGGTTGATTTCGGCGATCGAGTCACGCGCCGACTGCGCCTTGGGCCGGCCGACATCGCCAACGCCGTGGATGATCTGGCGTTGCAGGTTCGACTCCTCGACCACGTCGTCGTCGACGATGCCGAGGGTGCCGACGCCTGCCGCAGCAAGGTAGAGCAACGCCGGCGCGCCGAGACCTCCCGCGCCGATCACCAGCACCCGCGCGTTCTTGAGCCGCTTCTGGCCTTCCACGCCGAGGTCGGGGATGACGAGATGCCGGCTGTAGCGGGCCACCTCGTCCGGAGTCAGCTCGCCGGCCGGGTCAACAAGCGGCGGAAACACACCACCGAGGCTAGGCGATATTGCTCGGCTCCCGCTCAGAACGCCGCGCGTTCTGCATCGTCGCCGAGCTAGGCGATCGGGTACGGCCAGGGATTGAAGCGGCAGGTCTTGCCGTCGGGCCTGACGTATTCCGGGTCGAATTTCGAGTTGTCGTCGTCGGACGTGGAGAACGTCTGCTGCATCATGATCGGCGCCAAACCGCCCGGCTTGTCGCAGGGCTCGTGACGCAGGTAGCCGATGGCGTGGCCGACCTCATGGTTGATCAGATACTGCCGATACGAGCCGATGTCGCCCTGAAAGGACAGCGCGCCGCGCACCCAGCGGGCCTCGTTGATGAATACCCGCGGTTCGACGCCAGCCCCGTAAGACGGGTTGTAGCAGGACGTCTCGAGCGGGAACTCGTAACCGCAGCCCTCGCGGACCGTCAACGGCGTGCTCAGCGAGATGCGGATGTCGGGCTTGGCGCGGCCGTTGCTGTCGACCCTGACGAACGCGAACTGCGCGTCGTGGATCCAGCTCTTCGGGTTCGCCAGCGTTGAATCGACCATCGCGGCGAACGCGTCATCACCGCCGAATGCGGTGGGGTCCATGCCGTTTTCGACCTCGACCGTGTACTTGAAGACCTTGACCGCGCCCTGACCGACCTGCGGCGTGACGCCCGGGACGACGTGCCAGGATTTACCGCCCGCTTCGGTGAACGGTCCGCCGTTGGGCAGCATGCCGGTGGGCAGGCTGGCGTCGTACTGAGTCAGGCCGCGGGGCGGTGCGTCGACAATCACCGTGCCTACCGCGCCGATCTTCGGCGGACCCTGCAACGGATGACCGGACGAGGGCGCGGACGCGCTGGTTCCGGTGACTGTCTGGTAGAGCACGACGCCCGTGACCGCGATCAGCACCGGCAGCGCGTAGGCGCGCCAGCCGTAGGTGGACACGAATCGCCCGAGCCAACTCTGCTTGCGCCAGCGGCTGTTGTCGCGGTTCGACCGGACCCGTCCGGCACCACCCCACGCCAGCGGATCACGCTGGGCGCGCAGCGGCTCGCGCCAGTCGTCGCGAAGAACCGGCGTCCGGTTGCCCCCGCGCCACTCGGGGTCGAAGGTCACTTTCCCAGAATGACACAACACCTGCTAGCTGGGACTCTCGGCGCGCCATAGGCGTCCGCTCACACGTTGGCAGGCCGACATACAGGGCTTGGGGTAGCGGTTGAACGTGCGTGCGGGTAGTAGTGTCGTTCGGATCAACCGCGCTTTCGGCCCACGGCGCGAAGACAACCAGATTGAGGAACGGATGAGCGATCTTGCCAACGCCGCCGGCAGGAGCGGGGTGAAGCCCGGCAGCACTGCCCGGCGCGGAAACCGACTGCCTCGTGACGAGCGTCGGGGTCAATTGCTCATAGCGGCCAGCGACATCTTCGTCGACCGCGGCTACCACGCCGCCGGTATGGACGAGATCGCCGAACGCGCCGGAGTCAGTAAACCCGTTCTCTACCAACACTTTTCCAGCAAGCTGGAGCTGTACCTGGCGGTGCTGCAGCGCCACGTCGAGAACCTGGTGTCCGGTGTGCGCCAGGCGTTGCGCACCACCACCGACAACCGCCAACGGCTGCGGTCGGCCGTGCAGGCGTTCTTCGATTTCATCGAGCACGACAGCCAGGGCTACCGGTTGATCTTCGACAACGACTACACGACCGAGCCTCAGGTCGCCGCGCAGGTGCGGGTGGCCACCGAATCGTGTATCGACGCGGTGTTCGACTTGATCAGCGCCGACTCCGGTTTGGACCCGCACCGTGCGCGGATGATCGCGGTGGCTCTGGTCGCGCTCAGCGTCGATTGCGCCCGCTACTGGCTGGACGCCGATCGGCCGATCAGCAAGGACGACGCCGTCGACGGTACCGTGCTGTTCGCCTGGGGCGGCCTGTCGCACGTGCCGCTTACCCGTTCGTAGCGGGGCTGCTCCCGAGTCCGATTCCGAATCCGACGCGACGCGAGTCGGCGGCACCGATCTCGACGTAGGCGATCTTGGTCGAGTTGACCAGGAAGCGGCGGCCCTTTTCATCGGTCAGGCCCAGCACATCGGCGTCGTTGGCCAGTGCAGCGGCGACCAGTGCCTCGACTTCGCTCGGCGTCTGCGCGCTGGAGAAGACCAACTCACGCGGGCTGTCCGTGATACCGATCTTGACCTCCACGCCGGCCCCTTCCCAATTCTTCGCTCGATGATGCTTGCGCCTTGCAGGCTAGTGGACGCCGGTGAGGCGTGCTGAAAGCCGGTCGGCACGAAGGCATCGCGCGCGGCCGCCGTTGGCAAATCGTGACCTGACACGCCTCGGCGAACAACGTCGCCCACTTGCCACATCACTAACATCGGCACCATCAGCACCATGAACTCCCTGGACCACAAGCTCCAGGACTCCGACGAAGACACCGTCGACGACATCTACGCCGACGGCGATTACCCGTCCGCCGATGAGCGCTGGCGCCCAATCGCGGCGATCGCCGGGATCGTCTTCGTGCTGGCGGTGATCGCCAGCGTCGTGATCGTGAACGGCGGCGACAGCGCCTCGACCTCGGCAACCGTGGTGGTGCCGCCGAGCCACGGCACGTCGCCGCGGTTGGTGCCGGCCCTGCCGCCGGAGACGGTCACCACCGTTACCCCGACGTCGCGTCCGCCCACCCCGACGGCCACCAGTACGACCGAGACGCCGCCGCCGGCGACCGTCCCGCCGGTGGCACCGGATGTGGCCGCCCGCACCTTCGTCTACCGAGTGGCCGGCGTCAAAGGCCTGCTCGATGTGGTTACCGTCGTCTACACCGACGCGACGGGAGCACCGCAAACCGACTTCAATGTGGCACTGCCCTGGTCGCGAACCGTCGTCCTCGACCCCGGGGTGAGCACGCGATCCGTGGTGGCAACCAGCCTGACCGGTCGGCTGAACTGCTCGATCGCCGACGGCGTTGGTCAAAACATCGCAATCTCGACCAGCAGCACGATGATCGCGACCTGCAGCCGCTGACTCTCGGCTAAGCCAAGCCGAGTTCGCGCGTTCGCTCGTCGTGGGTGCGTTGCAGTCGGTCGAAGAACCCGCTGAGCTGCGCGAGACCGTCGGTCCTCGACACGACCAGGTCAACCAGCTCGTCGTGTTCGGCCAGCACGTACTGCGCCTGCGTGATCGCCTCACCGAGCAGACGGCGCGACCACAACGCCAGCCGGCTCTTCTGTTTGTTGCTCTTGGTCACCGCGGCGCGCACCTCGGCGACCACGAACTGCGAGTGCCCGGTCTCCGACATCGTCGAGCGCACCACGTCGGCGACCTCGTCGGGCAGCGAGTCGGCGATCTCGAGGTAGAAATCGGCTGCCAGCGCGTCACCGATGTAGGTCTTGACCAACGCCTCCAGCCAGGTGCTCGGCGTGGTGAGCCGGTGATAGCCCTCGAGCGCGGAGGCGTACTTCGAGATCGCCGGCAGCACGTCGACGCCGCGGCGCTCCAGAGCCTCAACCAACAGTTCGTAGTGCGCCATCTCCGCGGCAGCCATGCTGGCCATCGAGATTCGGCCGCGCAGATTCGGCGCCATCCGCGCCTCGTCGGTGAGCCGGTAGAACGCCGCCACCTCGCCATAGGCCAGCAGCGCGAACAATTCGTTGACACCGGGATGGTCCGCGGGGAGCCGTGGCGGAGACGGGTCGGCCAGCTTGTCACCCGGCGAAAGCGGAGTCATGGCACACACTCTAGGTGTCGTCGGTGAGCGCCCGCTGTGCGCCGAGCGACGCCGGTCGGCGCGCGGCAGCGCCGCGAATCGGGGTTATCGTCACCCACCGGTTACAATCAATCCAGGTAACGGTGGTAGATCCGTACTACTTCTGCCTACGCAATGTGCGTGCACGCAGTTGGCCCGCTTCTCTCAACTGTGCAGGGCCCGCGAATCGGCAACGTATTCGACAGTCAACTGGTGCGCGCGTGACCGCAACGATTGACTAATCGAATACGAAACCGAAAGGCTTAGTGCTTCACGCATGACTTCATTCATCACGCCTGATGTACCCGAACCCAAGCTCACCTTCGCCGATCTCGGGATCCGCTCCGAGATCGTGCGAGCTCTCAGCGAAAAAGGCATCGAGCACCCGTTCGCCATTCAGGAGCTCACTCTTCCGCTCGCGCTCACCGGCGACGACCTGATCGGCCAAGCCCGCACCGGTATGGGCAAGACCTTTGCCTTCGGCGTTCCGCTGTTACAGCGGATCACCACCGCAGGCCCGGACCGGCCGCTGAACGGGACGCCCCGGGCGCTGATCGTGGTGCCGACTCGCGAGCTGTGCCTGCAGGTGCATGGGGATCTCGCGACCGCTGCCCAGTACCTCAGCGCTGACGAAGGTCGGCCGCTGTCGGTGGTGTCGATCTACGGCGGCCGGCCGTACGAGCCGCAGGTCGAAGCGCTGCGCGCCGGAGCCGACGTCGTAGTCGGAACGCCTGGACGCCTGCTTGACCTGGCCCAACAGGGCCACCTGCAACTCGGCGGCCTGGCGGTGCTGGTGCTCGACGAGGCCGACGAAATGCTCGACCTGGGCTTCCTGCCCGACATCGAGCGCATCCTGCGGCAGATCCCCGACGAGCGGCAGTCGATGCTCTTCTCGGCCACCATGCCGGACCCGATCATCACCCTGGCCCGCACCTTCATGAACCAGCCCACCCACATCCGGGCCGAGGCGCCGCACTCGTCGGCAGTGCACGACTCCACCACGCAGTACGTCTACCGGGCGCACGCGCTAGACAAGGTCGAGCTGGTCAGCCGGGTATTGCAGGCACGTGGACGCGGGGCCACGATGATCTTCACCCGCACCAAGCGCACCGCCCAGAAGGTTGCCGACGAACTCGCCGAGCGCGGTTTCGCGGTCGGCGCCGTGCACGGCGATCTCGGCCAGATTGCCCGCGAGAAGGCGCTGAAGCAGTTCCGCTCAGGCGGCATCGACGTCTTGGTCGCCACCGACGTCGCCGCCCGAGGTATCGACATCGACGACATCACCCACGTCATCAACTATCAGATTCCCGAGGACGAGCAGGCCTACGTACACCGGATCGGGCGTACGGGACGGGCCGGCAAGACCGGTATCGCCGTCACGCTGGTCGACTGGGACGAGCTACCCCGGTGGACAATGATCGATAAGGCGCTCGGCCTCAGCTACCCGGAGCCCGCCGAGACGTACTCCAACTCTCCGCATATTTACGTTGATCTTGACATTCCGACCGAAATCACCGGCTCCGTCGGAGCGCCGGAAAAGTCACCGGCCAAGCGCGCCCCGTCGGGTGGCGGCCGCAACAGAGATGAACCGGCACCCGCGCGCAACAGCACCCGGGAGCGCCGTCGCACCCGCGGCGGCAAGTCCGCGACGGGCCACGCCGCGACCAACGGTGACACCGACGGATCGGCAACGGCCACAAGCACTTCCGACGCGCCCAGCGACGGTACCCGCGGTCGGCGTCGCCGTCGTCGCCCCCGCAAAGCCGCGGGCGCAGAGACGTCCGTGGCCACCGCCAACTGATTCGGCGGCACCCTCGCGCGATGGTCAAGCCGGAACGCCGCACCACGGGTGATCTGCTGGCCGCGGCCGCGATCGTGACCGTGATCGCCGCAGCTGCGGCGTTGATCTGGTGGACCAGCGACGCGCGGGCAACCATCAGCCGACCGGCGGTGGTGCCCGCTCCCAATCCGACGGCCGCGCATGCGGTGCCCGCATCATTGCGCGAGCTGTGGCGGGCCAACAGCGCGGCCACCGCGCAGCCCGTTGTCGTCGGCGGATCCGTTGTCACCGGCGACGGCCGCGCCGTCGACGGCCGCGATCCGGGCACCGGCGCCGTCCGCTGGAGCTACTCGCGCGACACCGAATTGTGTGGCGTCTCCTGGGTGTACCGCTACGCGGTCGCGGTGTATCGCGACGACCGGGGCTGCGGCCAGGTCAGCACGGTCGATGCGTCCACCGGTCAACGCGGGCCCGCCCGCAGCAGCTACAGCAATCGGCGGGTGGAGCTGTCATCCGATGGCACGACGGTGTTGTCCGCCGGCGATACCCGGCTCGAGCTGTGGCGTTCGGACATGGTCCGGATGCTGTCCTACGGCGAGATCGACGCCCGGATCAAACCGTCGTCGAAAGGCCTGCACGCCGGCTGTCGCCTGACATCGGCCGCGGCCAGCTCGTCGGCGGTGTCGGTGTTCGAGGCCTGTGGCCGGCAGGCCGACCTACGCCTGACGTTGCTGCGGCCGGCCAAGGAGGAAGACGAGCCGGATCAGCACAATGTCGCCGAACCGGGCGTCGCTGCCGACTCCGGCGCCAAGGTCCTGGCCGTGTCGGAAACCAGGACCGCGATCTACCTGCCCGCGCCTCAGCCTCGCGTCGATGTGGTCGACGAGACCGGCTCCAAGGATCGGGAGCACCCTGCTACCCGAGCCGCCATCGACGTCCAACGTGGTGACCCGGTCCAGCAACCTGATCACCTGGTGGACAGGCCGCCGCGTGATGGTGTTCGACGCGGCCAACCTGACCTACCGCTACTCCGTCGGGCCGGCGGGAGCTTCGGCTCCAGTCGGACCGGCCACGCTGATGGCCGGCCGGCTGTTGGTCCCGGTCACCGACGGCATTGCGGTCTGCGACCCGGTCACCGGAGTCGGCGAGGACTTCCTGCCGGTGCACCGCGAACCCTCGGACGCGCCAGTGGTCCCGCTCGCCTCGGGCTCACAGCTGCTCGAGCAGCGCGGCCGCACGCTCGTCGCGCTGGGTTAGACCTCGATCGCGAACGTCGGCAGAGCCTTGCCCGACTTCCAGTGCTTGAGCAGCGCCTGGGCCAACTCCTGGTAGGCGGACGCGCCCTTGTTCTTGCGTGCGGCCAACACCGACGAGCCCGACGCGCTGGCCTCGGCGAAGCGCACCGTTCGCGGAATGGGTGGCGCCAGCACCGGCAGGTCGTAGCGGTCCGCGACGTCGAGTAGCACGTCGCGGGTGTGCGTGGTTCGTGGGTCGTACAGCGTCGGCAGCGCACCCAGCAGTTTCAGGCTTCGGGTTGGTGATTTGCTGGACGTCGTTGACGGTCCGCAGGAACTGCCCGACCCCGCGGTGCGCCAGCGTCTCGCACTGCAGCGGAACGATGACTTCGTCGGCGGCGGTCAGCCCGTTCAGGGTCAGCACGCCCAGCGACGGCGGGCAGTCGATCACGACGACGTCGAACGTGCCGTCCAGTTTGTCGAGCGCCCTTTTCAGCGCGTACTCGCGGCCGGCACGCATCAACAGCATCGCCTCGGCGCCGGCCAGGTCGATGTTCGCCGGCAGCAGCGTCATGCCCTCCGTCGTCTCCACCAGCGCGGCGCTCGGCTCGACGTCACCGAGCAGCACCTCGTGCACTGACACCGGCAGTTTGTCCGGATCCTGACCGAGTGAGAACGTCAGACAGCCCTGCGGATCCAGATCGATCAGTAGCACGCGCTTGCCTGCGTCCGCGAACGCCGCACCCAGCGAGGCAACCGTCGTCGTCTTGGCCACCCCACCCTTCTGGTTGGCTACCGCCAGCACTCGGGTCCCCTTCATCAGACGACGCTCCTCCTCTATCTCTGGCCAGCGGGTGACACTTGCCATCCAAGCATCTACACCATGGTGCCCGCGCGTGGATGGCCATGTGTGTCAGGCACAATCGGTCAACATGGGCGTCCTGGACCATCGGCTGGTGTTGCTTCGCCATGGCGAAACCGAGTGGTCGCTGTCAGGCCAGCACACCGGGTCCACCGATCTCGACCTCACCGACAACGGGCGGGCCCAATCGGTCGCCGCCGGGCCGACGCTGACCGACCTGCATCTCGTCGATCCGAAAGTGATCAGCAGCCCGCGACGGCGTGCGGTGGAGACCGCCGAGCGGGCCGGGCTGACCGTCGACGAGAAAACCGAACTGCTCGCCGAGTGGGATTACGGCTCCTATGAAGGCGTGACGTCGGCCGAGATCCACAAGACGCGACCCGACTGGTCGATCTTCACCGATGGTGCCCCCGACGGTGAGTCGGTGGCGCAGGTCAGCGAGCGCGCGGACCGGGCGGTCGCGCTGGCGTTGGAGCTGATGGAAACCCGCGACGTGGTGTTCGTCGGCCATGGCCACTTCTCCCGCGCGATCATCACCCGCTGGGTGGAGCTGCCGCTCGTCGAGGGCAGTCGTTTCGGCATGGGCCCGGCCTCGATCGCGATCGGCGGCTTCGAACACGGCATCCGCCAGATCACCGCGCTCGGTCTGCCCCGCCCTGATGTGGACTGAGCCCGATGACGGCTGAGCCGCCGTTCGTGCTCTGCGGGCCCTCCGGCGTGCTGATCGCCGGCGGCGTGCAAGTCCGCCACCACGACGTCGTCACCGCGCAGTCGGCCCTACGCTCGGGTGAGGCGGCAATAGTGCTGGGCGCGTTGGCGTTTGACGTCGACGGGCCAGCGGCGTTGATGACGCCGCGGGCCGTAGAGCGCCTCGACACGCTGCCTGACTGGCCTACCGGGCCGCTGCCGTCGGTCCACGTGGCCGGCGCGATCCCGGCGCCCGACGAACACCGCGCCCGTGTTCGTCGCGCGTGCAAAGAGCTGACCGCCACCGGCAGCGCCCTGCAAAAGGTGGTGTTGGCCCGCGCGCTGCGGTTGACGGCCGACGCCCCGCTGGACGCCCGGCTCATCCTGCGCCGCCTGGTCGACAACGACCCGGCCGCCTACGGCTACCTCGTCGACCTGTCGGCGGCGGGCGGCGCCTACCAGGGTATGGCGCTGGTAGGCGCGAGCCCCGAGTTGCTGGTCGCCCGCGACGGCGATCGGGTGACCTGCCAGCCGTTCGCCGGCTCGGCGCCGCGGGCGACCGATCCGGAGCTCGACGCCGCCGCGGGCGCCGCGCTGGCCGAGTCGGCGAAGGATCGCCACGAGCATCAGCTGGTGATCGACACCATGGCGCAGGCGTTGCGACCGTTGTGCAGCGAGTTGACTTTTCCGCCGCAGCCCACCCTGAGCCGCACGGCCGCGCTGTGGCATCTCAGCACACCCATCACCGGCCGACTGCGCGATACATCAACCACCGCAATAGATTTGACGCTTACGCTGCATCCCACCCCGGCCGTGGGCGGAGTGCCCACCGAGGCCGCCGCACGACTGATCCGGACACTTGAGGGCGATCGCGGGTTTTACGCCGGGGCCGTCGGCTGGTGTGACGCCCGCGGCGACGGACGCTGGGTGGTCACCATCCGCGGCGCGCAACTATCCGCCGACCGCCTGTCCGCCTTGGCCCATGCCGGCGGCGGCATCGTCGCCGAATCCGATCCCGACGGCGAAGTCGCCGAGACCACAACCAAATTCAAGACCATCCTGACCGCGCTGGGGGTACCGACATGAAGCACATACGCCGTGCCGAACCCGCCGACGTCGCGGCGATCACTGCAATGATCCACGACCTGGCCGTCTTCGAGAAGGCGCCAGAGCAGTGCACCGTCGACGAAAATCAGATCACCGCAGCACTTTTCGGCAGCTCGACGACATTGCGAGCACACGTCGCCGAGGTGGACGGCGAGGTCGCGGCGATGGCGCTGTGGTTTCTGAACTTCTCGACGTGGGACGGTGTCGAGGGCATCTACTTGGAAGACCTGTTCGTGCGCCCCGGTTTTCGCCGTCTCGGGCTGGCTCGCGCACTGCTGGCCGCGCTGGCGAAGGAATGCGCAGACAACCGCTACACCCGACTGTCCTGGGCGGTGCTCAACTGGAACGCCGACGCGATCACGCTGTACGACGCCGTCGGCGCCCAGCCGCAGAGCGAGTGGACGACCTACCGGCTGTCGGGTTCGGCGCTGGCGGAACTGGCCGGGCCGGGCTGACCGTCTTCGGCCGGCGACTCGACCCAGCGCAGCGCCGCGGGACTGAACAACAGCGCCAGCACGATCAACGACAGCGCCGCGACCGGGATGCCGATCAACGGCCGATGCGAACCCGACGTCAGGTAATAGGACACGCCCAGCAGCAACAGTTCGGCGAACACTGCCAGTCCGCGGCCCCAGCGTCTGCCGGTCAGCAGCGCCCAGCCGGCCGCCAGCACCGCACCGCCGGCCAACGCGAACCACGCCGACGTCCCGAAGACGTTGTTGCCGCGCTGCCCCGCGCCGCCGATCGCCCGGATCAGCAGGACCGCAGCGACCACGAAGCCCGTCGCACCCTGAGCAGCGACGATGACTCCAGCGGAACGCACAGCGGTTGGGGGACGGCTGATCACCGCCCAAGCGTAGCCAGTTAGCAGGGCCGAAAGTCGCGCTAGGCTTTGGCGTCATGCGCGCCGTGCTGATCGTCAACCCGACCGCGACGTCAACCACGACGGCGGGGCGCGACGTGTTGGCGCACGCGCTTGAGAGCCGCCTGGAGTTGACCGTCGAGCACACCCGCCACCGCGGCCACGGCGGTGAAATCGCACAGGCCGCGGTCCAGGACGGCGTCGACCTGGTCGTCGTCCATGGCGGCGACGGCACTGTGAGCAATGTGGTCAACGGCCTGCTGGGCAAGCCCGGTAATGGGCTGCCCACCGGCCACGTCCCGGCGCTGGCGATCGTCCCGGGTGGATCGGCGAACGTCGCGGCGCGCTCGCTGGGCATTCCACCGGGCCCGATCGACGCCACCAATCAACTGATCTGGCTGCTCGACAAGTACGGTCCAGGCAAGCAGTGGCGCCGGATCGGGCTGATCGACTGCGGCGAGCGCTGGGCGATACTCAACGCCGGCATGGGGGTTGACGCCGAGGCGGTGGCCAAGGTGGAGGCCAAACGGGAAAAGGGCGTCAAGGTCACCCCGACGCGCTACATCACCGCGGCGACGCGAGCCGCGCTCGCCTACTCCCGCAAGGAGCCGCGGTTGACCGTGGAGCTGCCCGGGCGCGAGCCAATTTCCGGTGTCCACTTTGTCTTCGTGTCCAACACCAGCCCATGGACCTATGCAAATGACCGGCCGATGTGCACCAATCCCGGCACCAGCTTCGAGTCGGGGCTTGGAGTCTTCGGCGTCACCGCACTGAAGGTCATCCCCAGTCTGCGACTGGTGGGGCAGATGTTCTCCAGGCGGCCCAAGATCGAGGGCGACCAGGTGGTTCGCGACGACAACGCCGACTGTGTGCGGGTGACCTGCGCGGATCCACCCATGGCGAGCCAATTCGACGGTGATTACCTCGGCGTCCGCGAACGGATGACGTTCCGATCGGTTCCGGACGCCCTGGATGTCGTCGCTCCGCCCGCGATACGGGCTGTCTGACCTGCGAAGATCCTAGCAATGTGGGCAAAACCACTGGTCAGGCGCGCAGCGCAGCGTAGTACAAACGGTTAAGGGATTTGTTAACAGGATCTCTGAAGTGAGATAGCCCACGGACGAACGAGCCGCTCTTGACATCTGTTGAGCCTGTGAAACGATCGAACAACCGCATGCAACGGTACGGAAACATTTCTTGTGCCTGCGTTAACAGCCGAAGAAAATCATTCGTGCGCATTGCTGCGCACATAGTGAGGAGTAACGACTTATGGATTGGCGCCACAAGGCGGTCTGTCGCGACGAGGATCCGGAGCTGTTCTTCCCTGTCGGGAACAGCGGTCCGGCTCTCGCGCAGATCGCCGACGCGAAACTGGTCTGTAACCGCTGTCCGGTGACGACCGAGTGCCTGTCGTGGGCGCTGAACACCGGCCAGGACTCAGGCGTATGGGGTGGAATGAGCGAGGACGAGCGTCGCGCACTCAAGCGTCGCAACGCTCGGACGAAGGCCCGCAGCGGAGTCTGACCTACACAGCATCAACGGTGCGGCCCCGACGGATGTCGGGGCCGCACCGTTGTGTCTGGCGCAGTGCTCGGCCCGCGGCGCGACGACCGATCGGGACGCGTAACACCACGTCGGTGCCGCCTTCGGGGGCGTCGTGCATCTCCAGCGAGCCGTCCAGTTCGGCCGACACCAGCGTCCGCACGATCTGCAGGCCGAGCCGGTCGGACTTCTCGATGCTGAACCCCTCGGGCAGCCCGCGGCCGTTGTCGTGGACGACGACGTCGAGCCAGCGCGCCGAACGCTCGGCGCGGATCGTCACCGACCCGCCGCCTGCGGCGGATTCGCAGGTTGCCGGGTCGAAAGCGTGCTCGATGGCGTTCTGGACCAGCTCGGTGATCACCATGATCAGCGCGGTCGCCCGGTCGGAGTCCAGCACGCCGAGCATGCCGACCCGGTTGATCCGGATCGGGGTGTCCACCGTCGCGACGTCGTTCATGATCGGCAGGATCCGGTCGATGACCTCGTCGAGGTTGACCTCCTCGTCGACCGACATCGACAGCGCGTCGTGCACCAGCGCGATCGACGACACCCGTCGCACCGATTCGATCAGCGCCTCACGGCCCTCGGCGTTGGTGGTCCGGCGGGCCTGCAGGCGAAGCAGCGCCGCGACGGTCTGCAGGTTGTTCTTCACCCGGTGGTGGATCTCCCGGATGGTGGCGTCCTTGGACATCAGCGCGCGGTCGCGGCGCTTGACCTCGGTGACGTCGCGGATCAGCACCGCGGCGCCGGCCGCCGACCCGTTGACCACCAGCGGCAGCGTCCGCAGCAGCACCGCCGCACCGCCGGCGTCGACCTCCATGCGCATGCTGGCCCCGCCGGCCAGCGAGTCGCGCACGTGCTCGGCGAGTTCCTGCGCCTCGAACGGGTCGGAGATCAGCGGACGGGTGACCGTCGATCAGGTCGTGTCCCTCCAGCTCCGGCGGTCAGGCCCATCCGGTGGTAGGCCGACAGCGCGTTGGGGCTGGCGTAGGACGACCACGCCGCCGACGTCGAGCCGGATGAATCCGTCACCGACCCGCGGGCTCGACCGCGACATCGCCAGGTCGCCCACGTTGGGGAAGGTGCCCTCGGACAGCATGTGCACCAGATCCGCGGCGCAGTCGAGGTAGGCGCGTCTCCAGCGGGCTGGACTTCGGGGGTCGGCGAGGGCGGTCTGGTGGGTCAGCACGGCGACCACCGCGTCGCCGTAGCGGACCGGTACGGCTTCGATGTTGACGCCGGTCTGTTGCCACGAATACTGTTGTCCCGCATCGCTTTCCCGGCCGATGGCACCGGATTCGAAGGCCGCGGCGACGGCGGCATGTCGATCGGCGTCGATGACGGTTCCCACCGCGTCGGCCAGCAGCACCGTCGGCGCGGTGTTCGGCCGGCACTGCGCCACGCACACCAGCGAACCGTCGTCGCGGCGCACCCACATCAGATAGTCGGCGAACGACAGGTCCGCGAGCAGCTGCCACTCGCCCACCACGGCGTGCAGGTGGTCGACGGCGCTGCCCGGCAGCATGGTGTGCTCGGCGAGCAGGTCACCGAGGGTGGACATCGGCGTTGCCGTGGTGAGCCGAGCCGGCTAGCTGATCACGGCGATGAGATCGCCGGCCTGGATGACGTCGCCGACGGACACGTTGACCTTGCTGACCGTCCCGGCAACTTCGGCCAGAACCGGGATCTCCATCTTCATCGACTCCAGCAGCACCAAGGTGTCGCCCTCGCCGATCTCATCGCCTTCGTTGACCACGACCTCGAGCACACTGGCCACGATCTCTGCCCGAACGTCCTCGGCCATCTTCACCCCATTCGTCAGCCCGCCGTTTTCGGCACTCGCGCTGCTTCATCGAACCACAGTCGAATTCCGCAGTTGCACTCCGAGCATCCGACGGTCTCGCCGCGGCGTCGTACCCGACGGTTTCTCCCGTCCAAAGGTCACGATTGGTGTCGCGGAGATATCGATAAGCAAACTCCAAGATCACTAAGAGAACCTATAGAGCCGCTTCCGTGACAGTGTCGTGTTCTTATTGTGACATTTGGCAAGCAGAGTGTCCCAAGTGAATGGAGTGCCTGAAGCTCATGGAGTGAAACAAACGATATTGAGGAGAATTCCGTTGTCCGACAACATGTTTGCGCGTGCCACAGCTCGCGGCCCACTACGTCAGGTGGCCGTCGGATTCGGAATGGCGGTGGCCGCATACGCCCTGGTCGGGCTCGGCGCCGGTGCTGCCGCAGCCGCTCCCCAGCAACCATTCGCAGCCGATGACCCCATCCCCGGCCTGCCCGGCGGCGCGGGGGGCGCGGTGAACATCGCCAACTCGCTGTTCGGCTCGTTGAGCGGGTTGATAAACAACATCGTCCCCGGCGCCGGCGACCTCCTGATGCCGGCAACCGGCGCGCTCGGTGGCGGCGGAGGCCTGCCGGGTGGGCTGCCCGGCGGTCTCGGCGGGCTCCCCGGCGGTCTGCCCGGACAGGCCCTGCCCGGCCAGACGCCCGGTCTCGGCGCTATCCCAGGTCAGACGCCCGGACTCGGTGCTATCCCAGGTCAGACGCCGGGGCTCGGCGGCTACCCGAGTGGCCTGCCCGGACAGCTTCCCGGCCAGGTCCCCGGCTATCCCGGTGGTCTCACCGGTCAGCAACTCCCGACGCAGGCTCCGTTGGCCGGCCAGCAGGGCCCGGTCTCGTCGGCGGACGCGAGCGGCGGCACGTGGTGCACGTTCCGGTCGTCTAGCAGTTGGCTTCTACCGGCGACGGCATGACAGACTGACCGACAAGCAGAACCGCGAGGAGGATCAGTCATGGCCAAGCGAGGCCGGAAAAAGCGCGACCGCAAGCACAGCAAGGCCAATCACGGCAAGCGGCCCAACGCTTAACAACCGCTGGCAAGCAACAACGACGCGGACCGTCCGACCGGCGGTCCGCGTCTTTGTTTGTCGAGGTGTTAGCTCAGCGCCCCTGAACGATGGTGGTCCGGCTGATCTCTACCCGGAGTCGCTCGCGGAGGCTCTCCGGGGCCCTTTCACCTCTGCACTTGGACGAGATCAACAGCTTCAGCCGCTCCTCCAGCCCGTAGAACTGGAAGCAGGGCGGGCAATCCTCGAGATGCCGCCTCAGCTTGGCCTGCGCCTCGGGGCTGCACTCGCCGTCGAGCAGAGTCCATACCTCGGCGAGTACCTCCGCGCACTCGGGCTTGACCGGGGGCTCCGACGAGAAGTCGCTCACGATGACACCTCCTCCGGCGCCTGGTCACCACGGATGAAGCCGCGATCCTTAGCGACGTCGGTCAACAATTCCCGCAACTGACGCCGGCCGCGGTGCAGCCGTGACATCACCGTCCCGATCGGAGTGTCCATGATTTCTGCGATTTCTTTATAGGGAAAACCTTCGACGTCGGCGTAGTAAACCGCCATCCGGAACTCTTCGGGCAACGCCTGCAGCGCTTCCTTGATCTCGGTGTCGGGCAGCGCCTCGAGCGCCTCCACCTCGGCTGAGCGCAAGCCGGTCGACGTGTGCTCGGCCTTCGCGGCCAGCTGCCAGTCGGTGATCTCCTCGGTCGGATATTCCGCGGGTTGCCGCTGCTTCTTGCGATAGCTGTTGATGTAGGTGTTGGTCAGGATGCGGTAGAGCCACGCCTTGAGGTTGGTGCCCTCTCTGAACGACCGGAAGCCTGCGTAGGCCTTGACCATGGTCTCTTGCAGCAGGTCTTCGGCGTCGGCCGGATTGCGCGTCATCCGCAGCGCACCGCCGTAGAGCTGGTCCAGCAGCGGGATCGCGTCGCGTTCGAACCGCGCGGTCAATTCCGCATCGGTCTCGTCGGAACGGGCGCGCGACACGCCGTCGGTGGCGACCGCCACGTCCGACTCGGTCGCGCTATCGGTATCAGCCATAGTGAGTAACGCAGTCCCTTCTGTCGCGATGCCGGTGAACAGGTCCATCAACACCGGACGCGGTTGGTGTCCGGTCAACTGCTGTTCGCCGATGAGGCAAGGCGGCGTGGACACCCGGCTCCCCTTCCTAATCTAAAGGCTGCGACTCTCACTGTCTGCGTTGCCTGGCTCAACAGCGACGACCGACTCCGTATTTCCGTACCGCCGGCCCGCGGCGCATGTGAGCAGAGTTACTGTGACGCTCATGTCGCTGAAAGCAAAGACCATGTTCATCTCGGGCGCCAGCCGCGGAATCGGCCTGGCCATCGCGAAGCGGGCCGCGCAGGACGGCGCGAACATCGCGCTGATCGCGAAGACGGCCGAGCCGCATCCCAAGCTGCCAGGCACCGTCTACACCGCCGCCAAGGAGATCGAGGAGGCCGGTGGCCAGGCGCTGCCGATCGTCGGCGACATCCGCGACGCCGGAGTCGGTGGAGGCCGCGGTCGCCAAGACCGTCGAGCGGTTCGGCGGCATCGACATCGTGCGTGAACAACGCGTCGGCGATCAATCTCGGCTCCATCACCGAGGTGCCGATGAAGCGATTCGACCTGATGAACGGCATCCAGGTGCGCGGCACCTACGCGGTGTCCCAGGCCTGCATCCCGCACATGAAGGGCCGAGAGAACCCGCACATCTTGACGCTGTCTCCGCCGGTCCTGCTCGGCAAGGAATGGCTCAAGCCGACGGCCTACATGATGGCGAAGTTCGGAATGACGTTGTGCGCGCTGGGCATGGCCGAGGAGATGCGCGACGAGGGCATCGCCTCGAACACGCTGTGGCCCCGCACGCTGGTAGCCACCGCCGCGGTGCAGAACCTGCTCGGCGGTGACGAGGCGATGGGCCGGGCGCGCAAGCCGGAGATCTACTCCGATGCGGCCTACGTCATCCTCAACAAGCCGTCGAAGGAGTACACCGGCAACACCCTGCTCTGCGAGGACGTGCTGCTGGAGTCCGGTGTCGAAGATCTGTCGGTCTACAACTGCGTGCCGGACGGTGCCCTCGGTGTCGACTTCTGGGTGGACGGCGTGAACCCGCCCGGATACTCCGGTCCCTGACGTGGTGATCGCAAGCGCAGCGAAGCTGGGTGCTGCGGATCATCGCTAGCAGCAACGCAACGCGGGCGCTGGCGGTCCTGATCGACGCCGGCGCGCCGCACGAAGTGGTCAAGTATCCCCACGACCCGCGTGAACGCTCGTTTGGCGGCGAAGCCGTGCGCGCACTGACCGCCGACGGTGGCGATCGAGCCCGGGCAGATATTACAAGACGCTGGTCATCGCCGTTCCCGACGGGTTGGCCGTCGCGATCGTGCCCGCGCTGGCACGGCTGTCGTTGAAGGCGGCCGCCGCGGCGTTGGGCACGGGCAAGGCCGCCATGGCCGATCAGCGCGCGGCCGAGCGGGCGACCGGCTACGTGCTGGGCGCGGTCTCGCCGCTGGGGCAGCGCACCCGGTTGCCGACCGTCGTCGATTCCAGCGCAACGGCTTTCGAGCGGATGTATGTCAGCGCCGGGCGCCGCGGCTGGGATGTCGCGGTGGCGCCTGCCGACCTGGTGCGGTTGACCGGCGCGGTGACCGCGGAGATTCAAGCCTGAGACTTGGCCAACATGCCGTGCACGCTGTCGGCGAACGCGGCGGTGGTGAAGCAGATGGGCTCGGCGAATTCCTCCATGGTCAGCGCGTCATGCCAGCCGGCGTCGGCGGTTGCACGCAGCAACGGCTTGGTCATCGCGACCGCATGCGTCGGCATCGCGGCGACGCGCGAACACCACTCGTCGGCGGCATCGAGCAGGCTGTCGTGGCCGACCACCTGCTGCACCAGCCCGAGTCGCTGCGCTTCATGCGCGTCGATGTGCTCCCCGCGCAAGTAATAGGCAAGCGCGCCTTGGTATCCCAGTCGCCGGGTCAGCGCCCAGCTGGTGCCGACCTCGGGAAGCAGGCCCGAGCCGGCCGAACGCGGGCACGATCACCGCGCGCTCGCTGGCGATGGCGAGGTCACAGGTCAGCGCCCAGGCCAGCCCGACGCCGGCGGCCGGGCCGTTGATGGCGGCGACGAAGATCGTGTCCGATCCGGCGATGAGCCGGGCGATGCCGCCGAACTCGCGGCGAATCCAGCGCCAGACATCGGCGACACCTTCCGGGTTGTTCAGTTGTCGGTGGCCGATCCGCATCATCTTCAGGTCGCCACCCGCGCTGAAACCCGGGTCGCGACCGGTGAGCACCACGCTGCGAATGTCGCGATCGACGACGAGAGCCTCGAGCGCGCAACGCAATTGACGCAACAAGCGGCGCCGACAGGACATTGAGCCGGTCAGGTTCGTCGAGGGTCACCATCGCCCGGTCGCCACGGTGCTCGACGTGCACCCGCTGCGGCGCATCGGGGTCGTCGCCCTCGGCGACCAGTTGGTTGTACAGCGATGTCAGTCATGCATTCTCCTCGATAGCGTTGGCCCGCAAGGCCTTCCACGCGGCGTCGGCGAACGCCCTGACCACGCCGCGCGGCATCCTGGGCTCGCCGCCGGCGATCCAATACCGGCTGAATTCCTGGGCCGGGCCGAACCACAACGCGGCGGTGACGGCGCCCTGCATCGGTCGCAGGGCGCCGTAACTGTGGTGTGGCCGCCACCAGTCCCGGACGGCGGCGAAGAAGCACGCGGTTGGAGTCGTCGAGTGCCGGGCTGCCCAGCCGGTCGCCCAGCAGCAATGCCGCTTCGCCGCGGTGGGCGGTCACCCATCGCAGGTGGTGGGCGACTCCGCCGCGGATTCCACCCTCGGCGGTGTCGTGCCGGCGCAGCATCGCCACGAAACCCGCCTGGTATTCGCTCATCATTTGGGCGTACACCGCCGCCGCCAGCGCGGGCTTGTCCGGGAAGTGGTGGTACAAGGCGCCGACGCTGACCTCGGCGTCTCGCCGGATCTCGTCGAGAGTGGCGGCCAGCGCCCCGTCCTGCGCAAAGCGGCGCCGAGCCGACTGCATCAGACGACCCCGGGCATCGGCAGCAATTGGCACGAGGATTACTCTAGCTCACCAGAGGAATCCTCGGTATTGGAGTATTATGCGCGCCCCGACATAGGGTTTGCCTATGACGAACGCGGTCGTGGTCGGCAGCGGGCCCAACGGGCTCGCGGCCGCCGTGACGCTCGCCCAGCACGGGCTGACGGTCACGGTGCTAGAGAAGCTGCCGACCACATCGGTGGCGGCACCCGCAGCGGCGAGGCGATCGTTCCCGGCCTGGTGCACGACCACTGCTCGGCGATCCACCCGATGGCCGTCGGCTCGGTATTCCTGAGCGGGCTCGGCCTGGACCGCTACGGGCTCGAGTGGCGCTGGCCCGAGATCGATTGCGTCCATCCCCTCGACGACGGCAGCGCCGGCGTGCTGTATCGCTCGGTGCAGACCACCGCCACCGGCCTCGGCGCCGACGGACCCCGTTGGCAGCGGCTCTTCGGTTGGCCGTCAGCCCATTTCGACACGTTGGCCGACGACATCATGGGCCCCCTGCTGCGCTGGCCGGATCACCCGTTGGCGCTGGCCCGGTTCGGCGCCCCGACCGTACTGCCGGGGTCGGTGCTGGCACGCGTCTTCCGCACTCCGCAAGGTCGGGCGCTGTTCGGCGGCGTTGCCGCGCATGGCTTTCGGCCGCTGCATCACCCGATGAGCTCGGCCATCGGGGTGGGCATCCTGACCGCCGGGCACCGGCACGGCTGGCCCGTGGCGGCCGGCGGCTCACAGTCGATCACCCGTGCGCTGGCATCAGTGCTCGGTGAACTGGGCGGCACCATCGAAACCGGGGCCCAGGTGCGCGACGCATCGCAGCTGCCGCCGGCCGAGGTGACGATCTTCGACCTGGCGCCGCGCGCGGTCGCCGAGGTCCTCGGCGACCGCCTGCCGGCCCGAGTTGCGCGCGCCTACCGCCGGTTTCGCCATGGCCCCGCGGCATTCAAGGTCGACTTCGCAGTGGAGGGCGGCGTGCCGTGGACCAGCCGCGAGGCGCACCGCGCGGGCACGGTCCACGTGACCGGCACCTACCGCGAACTGGCCGCCACCGAACGCGACGTGAACGCCGGCCGGATGCCCGAACGGCCGTTCGTTCTGGTCGGTCAGCAGTACCTGGCGGACCCGCAGCGTTCGGTCGGCAACATCCACCCGCTGTGGACATACGCGCACGTGCCCAACGGGTTCACCGGCGACGCGACGGCGGCGATCACCGCGCAGATCGAGCGGTTCGCACCGGGGTTCCGGGAACGGATTGTGGGACAAACGGTCCGGAGCCCGGCACAATTCGCCGCCGTGAACGCCAACTACGTCGGTGGCGACATCATGACCGGCGCCAAGAATATCCACCAGTTGGCCCTCGGTCCACGAACCACGCTGTCGCCGTACAGCGTTGGGATACCCGGCATGTACATCTGCTCGGCGGCCACCCCGCCGGGCCCCGGCGCCCACGGCATGTGCGGCGCCAACGCCGCCGGCGTTGCGCTGGCCCACCTGACGCGGCGTTAGGCTCGCCCCTATGGGACTGCGCGGATTGAGCGACAGGGTTGTCGTCGTGGTCGGCGGTGGAAGCGGTATCGGGGCGGCCACCGCGGGCCGACTCGGCGACGAAGGCTGCCGAGTCGTGGTCGGCGACGTCGCGGAAGACGCCGCGCAACAGACCGCAGACGGGATTGTCGCCGCGGGCGGCAGTGCGATCCATGTCCGGTTCGACCTGGCCGACCCCGAGTCGGTAGCCAACCTGATACGCAGCGCTGCAACGACTTACGGCGGGGTCGACCTCATGTTCAACGTCGGCGCCGACATGAGCACGCTCCGGGACGACACCGACGTGGTCGATATCGATTTCGCCGTGTGGGACCGCGTGATGGCCGTCAGCCTGCGCGGCTACGTGGCGGCCATGAAGTACGCCATCCCGGCGATGCGCAGCCGCGGCGGCGGGGCGATCGTCAACATGTCGTCGGCCGCGGCATTTCAGGGTGAACCCGCGCGGCCAGCGTATGCCACCGCGAAGGCCGGCATCGGCGCACTCACCCGACACGTCGCGTCACGATGGGGCAAGGACGGAATCCGGTGCAACGCCGTGGCACCCGGATTCACCGCGACCGACGCCATCCGATCGGTTGCGCAGTGGCCGGACCTGGAGTCCGCCGCGTTGAAGCGGATGCGCTCGACCCGCGTCGGCGATCCGGGCGACGTCGCGGCATTGGTCGCGTTCCTGCTGTCGGCGGAAGGCGCCTGGATCAACGGTCAGGTCATCAATGTCGACGGTGGAACCATCCTGCGCTGATCAGTACCAGTACTGCAGCAATTACTTTGGCCCCGTTGGCAAGTGGAATGTCAGCGAAGGTATAGGTGTGGGCATTCACTTGGGTACCCGCCTGGCTACGTAGTATTCGTCCGTCCGGTTGTGGTCGACGGTGTAGCTGAGGGCGGCCGTGAAGTTTTCGGAGTCGTAGCCCAGCCAGCGCTCGGTGCGTTGACGCTCGAATTCGCTCCAGGACGCCACGGTGAATCGTTCTAAGAAGACATCCGGTTGTCCGACACTGTGATACAGCCGCCAACTGTGGCCGCCTGTCCTCAACCGTGATCGCCGGACCGTGCTCATCGCCTTGACGAAGTCGTCCTGGTTCTCCGGCAGCACGTGGTAGCGGACGGCCACCAGAACCGGACCATCGTTCGGGCAGGGCTCGAACATGAGCCTCGGTTCGGGCCAGGCGGTGGAGACGTCGACGTTCAGTTTCCCGGTGTTCGGCCGCAGCGGAAGGCTGACAACGCTGAGCGCAGCGGCCCCCAGTGCCACCGCCGAGCAGAGCAATGCGGTGTCACACCCCGCCTGCGAGGCAACGGCACCCCAGAAGTAGGCGCCGAGTGCCTGCGCTCCGGTGGAGACCAGGAGATACAACGACAAGGCGCGCGCCCGCACCCACTGGGGCAATGTCAGTTGCGCCGCCCCATTCAACGTTGCCAGCGTGATCAGCCATGCCATCCCCGACAACATCAAGAAAGGTAAAGCCGCGGCGAAGGGCAGCCACACGACGGCAAGCGGCGCGACTCCGTACCCGGCGGCGGACCCGGCCAGCAGAACGTTGTCCGACATCCGCTGGTGCAACGGCGAAGCGGCGACGGCCCCGACCAGGGCGCCGAAGCCGATGACCCCCAACGCCACCCCGTAGCCACCGGCTCCCAGGTGCCAGGTTCGGGCAGCGGCCACCGGCAGCAGCGCCAGCAACGCCGAGGCCGGAAACAGGAAAAGCGCTGTGCGCAAGAGGATTCGGCGGAAGATCGGTCCGTTGACCACATAGCGGAGTCCGCTGATGACGGCCTGGCCGAAGTGCTCTCGCTCGAGCGGCGCAGATTGCTTGGGCCGCTTCCACACCAGCAGCGCAACGATGATGCCCGCGAACGAGATCGCGTTGATTGCGAAGGCAGCGGCGGGACCGGCGAGGGCGACGATGCAGCCGCCGATTGCCGGCCCGACGGCTCGGGACGCATTACCCGAGACACTGCCCAACATCGCGACGGCCGGTATCTGCTCGCGCGGAACAACTTCGGGCTGGATCGCCTGCCAGTCGGGTCCGGCGAGGGCAGACGCGCAACCGATGGCCACGGTGAACATCAACAGTGTCGTCGGGGTCAGCCGACCGAGATAGGTCAGCACCGCGAGGGCCAGCGCAACCACCACGGCGTAGGACTGCAACAAGATGAGTAACCGCCGCCGGTCGAACAGGTCGGCCAGCGCCCCGGCGAACAACCCGAACAGCAGCGTCGGCCCGAGGCTCGCCGTCTGGACCAACGCAACGATGACGTCAGGGCTGTGGTTCTCGACCAGAAACCATTGCGCCGCAACGCCCTGCATCCAGGTGCCGATGTTGGACCCGAACGAGGCCATGAACAGATTGCGGTACACCCGGTTGCGCAGCGGAGCCCACACCGACGGCTGCTCGCCGTGCGGATGCTCGGGAGGTGGAACCGTCATTGCCCCGACGTTCGACAAAGCGCAATGCCTTTCGCGCGGAATACGGCTCCACAGTCTAGGGCCTGAGCGTTACAACAGGGTGGCCTGTTCGGGCTGTGGTTCGGCCGGCTCCAGCAACTCGGGTCCGTTGTTGCGAATGCTGTTGACCAGTGTCGACACTTCACGCATCTCGATGCCGTCGATGCTCGGCGGCGCGGCCAGGAAGTCGAGGTCGGCGGGGGCATCGGGATCCAGCCAACGGTCCCACTCGCTTTGCGGCACGATCAGCGGCATTCGGTCGTGGATCTGGCCGAGCCGGTCCACGGCGTCGGTGGTGATGATCGTGCAGCTCAGCAGCGGCTGGCCGTCCTTGTGAGGCTTCCATACCGACCACAGCCCGGCCATGAACAGCAGTTCGCCATCCGCGCGGTGCAGGAAGAACGGCGTCTTACGAGACTTCTTTCCGGCGTCGGTGTCGGCGTTGGCGCGCCACTCGTAGTAACCGTCCATCGGGACCAGGCAGCGCCTGGACTTGGCGCTCGAACGAAATGCCGGCGAGGTGGTGACCTTCTCGGCGCGGGCGTTGATCAGCAACGGACCCTTGGACTCCGGCGCGCCGTCGTCCCCCGCCTTGGCCCACGGCGGGATGAGTCCCCAGCGCATCGACCGGACGCGCCGGGTGGGCTCGTCGTCGGGCTCGGCGTGACGACTGACCACCGTGGTGATAGTGGTCGTGGGCGCCACGTTGTAGTTCGGTCCGCTCGACTCGGCGGCCCGAGCCTCGTTGATTGCCTCGATCTTCTCGGCCAGCACGGCCGGGTCCGTCGTCACCGCGAATCGTCCACACATGTCTCTCATGGTGCCAGCGGATCGGGCGGGTCTCGATCTCCGCTCAGCATTTCGTGGGGGTGGTGAGCGCGGTTGACCTCGAGTGGTGCAGTTCCGTCCGTCCATCCCAGTCGCCCGTTGTCGAGAACTACGGTGCGTAACTCCCCCCGACTTGCCTGGCCGTGGTTCATTACGCAGGCGAAATACAGTCTGTCGGCGTCGGTGCGCCCACCACGCGCCCAGTCGTCCGCGTGGTGCACTTCGCAGTGATAGCCCGGCACCAGACAGTGCGGTCGGGTGCAGCCACGATCGCGTGCGTGGCAGATGAGTCGTTGGTCGTGCGTGGCAATCCGCTTTTGGCGGCCCAGGTACAGCGGGCGCTCGGTGTGATTGTCGAACACGGCGAGGTAGTGAATCGCGTTGGCGGCCATGCTGATCAGATCGCGCATCGGCACCCGGGACCCACCACCGGTAAGTGCAGGTGCCGGCATCGGCACCGAAGCGTCGACGGCAGCATGCGCGGCCTGATCGAGTTCGGCCAGCGTGGTGGTGATGACCACCGTGACCGGATGACCGCGGTGCACCCCGAGATCACCGGATCCGATCGCGGTTCGCAAACTGAGAGTGAGGGCGTCGTGGCAGCGCTGCGCGGGGGTACGGTCGTCGCGCGCAGTGGAATCGACGCTGTCGGGCAGGTGGCGGCCGGGCCGTACCGCGGCCTCTACCGCCTCGAAGTAAGCGCGGGTCTCGGGGTCGAGCCAGCCGGAGAGCCGCGACATCCCGTCCGGTCCCTGAGCCCCGAGGTGCAAGCCACGGCGGCGGGCGCGATCCACGTCGCTGAACAAGCCGTCGGGATTGAGATAGTCGGCGATCCGCTGACCGAGTTTGGCCACGATCCCGGCGTCGACGGCGCGGGCATGATCGACCAGCGTGCGCTCGGTCGCGGCTACATCGGTCGGCGACACGCAGGCCGGCAGCACATCCACCGCCCGGCATACCGCCCTGATGTGATCCTCACCGACGGCGCCGGCCTCCACCGCGGCGGCCAACTCCGTGAGTTCCGGCGCGACCGGCGGCCCGGTCAGCGATCGCCGCGGCCGGACTCGAGCGGCCAGCCGGAAGCGCCGAGTGATCTCGGCAGGGGTGATGCGCAATCGCCGCCACAGCGCAGATCGCGCCGCCGCGATGGCCCCGGCTTCATCCGGCGGGTCGGCGATCTCTGCGAAGAAGCGATACATCAACCCGCGATTGGCGCGTTCCTGGGTCTCCAACCGCTCAGCCAGATCGATGCGAAAAGCGTTGCCCACCAGACCCGACGACGTTTCCCGCAGCGTCCGGTGGGCAGCATCGACAGCGTCCAGGGCAGCCAGGATCTGCTCCCGTGCCTGCTCGGCGCTGATCGACGAAGTCATGTCTCCGACGCTAAGAGGCGACCCGACAAAACGGTCGCGCGAGCTTTGGGCGCATGTCGTGCTGTGGATGAATGCTCAACTGTGGATAACTCGGCATCAACAAACCGACCTTCCGGTAGGCAAGAATGGAGCACGTGAACACCTGGCCTGCTCCCGTCGCGTCGCGGCCGGTACACGCGACGGTGACGGTGCCAGGCTCGAAATCGCAGACCAACCGGGCGCTGGTGCTGGCGGCTCTGGCCGCCGCCAACGGCGCCTCGACCATCAGCGGGGCGCTGCGCAGCCGCGACACCGACCTGATGATCGGCGCGCTGACGACGCTGGGCCTGCAGGTCGCCGGCGATGCCGACGAACTCGAGGTCAGCGGAATGATCGACCCGGCGGCCGACGCCCGCATCGACTGCGGTCTGGCCGGCACGGTGCTGCGATTCGTCCCGCCTCTGGCCGCGCTCGGATTGTCCGAGGTGACGTTCGACGGCGACGCGCAGGCTCGGGCCCGGCCGATCACGCCGCTGCTGAGTGCGCTGCGCGGTCTGGGCGTTGGCGTCGACGGCGACGGCTTGCCGTTCGCCGTGCGCGGCGCCGGTTCGGTCGCCGGTGGAACGGTCGACATCGACGCGTCGGCCTCGTCGCAGTTCGTGTCCGGCCTGCTGCTCGCCGGCCCGTCGTTCACCGACGGCCTGACCGTTCGGCACGTCGGCACCTCACTGCCGTCGGCCCCGCATATCGCGATGACGGTGGCAATGTTGCGTCAGGCCGGCGTGGACGTCGACGACGCGACGCCTCACCAATGGCACGTGCGGCCCGGACCCGTTGCGGCCCGGCACTGGCACATCGAGCCAGATCTGTCGAACGCCGTCCCGTTCATCGCCGCGGCGGTGGTCAGCGCGGGCACGGTCCGCATCACCGGCTGGCCGGCGTCCAGCATTCAGCCCGCCGATTCCATTCTCGGCATCCTCGCGCAGCTGAATTGCATTGTGAAGCAGGATGATACGTATCTCGAGGTGCAAGGGCCAGAGTCCTACAACGGTTTTGACGTCAATCTGCGCGACGTCGGCGAGCTGACCCCCTCGGTGGCGGTGCTCGCGGCACTGGCGGTGCCGGGGTCGGTGTCTCGGCTGTCAGGGATCGCGCATCTGCGCGGCCACGAGACCGACCGGTTGGCCGCGCTGAGCACCGAGATCAATCGGCTCGGCGGTGACTGCCGCGAGACCGCCGACGGACTGGAGATCACCGCGACACCGCTGCGGGCCGGCACCTGGCAGTCCTATGCCGACCACCGGATGGCGACCGGCGGCGCGATCGTCGGTCTGCGGGTCGAGGGCGTGCGGGTGGACGACATCGGAACCACCGCCAAGACGCTGCCGGACTTCACGGCGATGTGGGCCGAAATGCTGGGCAGGCCAGGCGTTTGAAGCCGGACGACTACGACGAGTCCGACGTCAAGATCCGCTCCGGGAAAGGCTCCCGGCCGCGGACCAAGACGCGCCCCGAGCACGCCGACGCCAAGCCCGCGATGGTGGTCAGCGTCGACCGCGGTCGCTGGGGTTGCGCACTCGACGGCGACGCCGATCGGCACGTGACTGCCATGCGGGCAAGGGAATTGGGCCGCACACCGATCGTCGTCGGTGACGATGTCGACATTGTCGGCGACCTGTCCGGGCGCCCCGATACGTTGGCGCGCATCGTGCGTCGCGGCGAGCGCCGAACTCTGTTGCGGCGCACGGCCGACGACAACGACCCGACCGAGCGGGTGGTGGTCGCCAACGCCGATCAGTTGCTGATCGTGACGGCACTGGCCGATCCCCCACCCCGCACCGGGCTGGTCGACCGGACGCTGATCGCCGCCTACGCCGGCGGGCTGTTTCCCATCCTGTGCCTCACCAAGACCGACCTCGCTCCCGCCGCCCCGTTCGCCGAGCAATATGCAGACCTCGACCTCTCGGTGATCATCGCAGGCCGCGACGACCCGTTGGAGGCAGTGGCACACCTACTGGAGGGCAAAATCACGGTGCTACTCGGACATTCTGGAGTGGGCAAGTCCACATTGGTGAATCGCCTTGTGCCCGAAGCGCATCGAGCGGTCGGCGAGGTCACCGATATCGGCCGCGGACGGCACACGTCGACGCAGTCGGTGGCGCTGCCGCTCGATCACGACAGCTGGGTGATCGACACTCCGGGAATTCGCTCGTTCGGGCTGGCCCACATCAAGCCCGACGACGTGATGCTGGCGTTCTCCGACCTGGCCGAGGCGATTGAAGACTGCCCACGCGGCTGCGGGCATCTAGGCCCACCGGCCGATCCCGAATGCGCGCTCGACGCGCTGACCGGGCCCGCGGCTCGCCGCGTCGCGGCGGCCCGACGACTGCTGGCGGCGCTGCGCGAGACCTGACGTCAGCCCTCGGCCTGCAACCGGATCCAGTCCAGGTTGGCCCGCATGTTCTGCTGCCACTCAGCCAGACGGTTGGCCACGATCCTGGCCTCCTTGTCCGGCATCGACGCGATCGCCGGGGTCAGCCCCGACGGGCCGGGACCCATCCGGGCCCACTGCCGGATGAGCACGCCGTCGCTGGTCGGCTCGACTTCGAACGCCCACGTCGCACTGGCACCGTCCGGGCCGACCACGTCGTACACCCAGCGCCGCTGGGCGCCATCCTCCTCGACCTCGGTCACCTGGCACACCGTCGACCAGTCGCCGAACGCCTCGTGCTTACTGCGGCCGCGAAACCGTGCGCCGACCGCCACGGCGGTGGCGCCGTCCAGCCAGTCGACGCCCTGCAGTTCCGACGAGCAGTGTGTCGGCACATTGATGTCGGTCACCAGCGCCCACGCGGTGGGGATGTCGCATCGGACGCGCTGCGTCACTTCGACAGTGGGTAGATCGCGGTAGCGCATGCTGGTCTAGCATGCCACCCATGAAGGTCGGTGCGATGATCGAACCTCGGTTGCCTGGGTCCATCGAATTCGCGCTGGCCGCCGAGCAGCTCGGGGTCGCGTCGCTGTGGATCCCCGAGGTGTGGGGCTACGACGCGCTGACCGGGCTGGCGTACCTGGCCGCCAAGACGTCATCGATCGAGCTGGGAACCTTTGTCGTGCAACTGGGTTCGCGCAGCCCGGCGCTGTTGGCGACGTCGGCGCTGAGCCTTCAGGAATTGTCGGGCGGTCGCTTTATCCTCGGCGTCGGCACGTCGGGACCCCGGGTGATGGAGGGCTGGCACGGGGTCCGGTTCCGGAAGCCGGTGCAAGCGACCCGCGAGACCATCGAGATCATCCGCACCGTCAGCCGCGGCGAGCGACTCGAGCATGCCGGTGAGATCTACCCGTTGCCGCTGCCCGACAGTCGCGGCTCGGCGCTCAAGCCGATGGTGCGGCCCGAGCACGTCCCGGTCTACATCGCGTCGATGGGCCCGCGAAATCTCGAGTTGACCGGTGAGGTCGCCGACGGCTGGCTGGGTAACGCGTTCATCCCCGAAGCGGCGGACGTGTTCCTCGGCCCGTTGACGGTCGGCGCGCACCGGGCCGGACGCACGCTCGACGACCTGGACCTGGTGGCGCCCGTCGCTCTCGAGTTCCACGACGACCAGGCCGGAGCCGATGCGGCGGCCCGCCGACACGCCGACGGATACGCCTTCACGATCGGCGCCATGGGAGTCGGCGGGCAGAACTTCTACAACGACGCGTTCAGCCGACTGGGCTACACAGACGAAGTCAACACCGTCGCCCAGCTATGGCAGGCCGGCGACCGCGACGAGGCCCGCGCTGCCGTGCCGCTCGACCTCGGCCGCCTGACGAATCTGCTTGGCACCGACGACATTATCGCCGAGCGGGTAGAGCGCTATCGCGCGGCCGGCGTCACGACGCTGTTGGCAAAACTCGAAGGTGGCCATGAGCAGCAGCTTGCGGCATTGCGGCGACTGGTCGCCCTCGTCGGGTGAGGTAGCCGGCACCCGTTTCGCGGACGTCTACAGGCGCATCATCGGCAGTGGACGCAGCGGATGCCGCAGCGCGTAATTGGTCAGGCCCCTGGCCAGAAACGCATGAAAGCCGTTGTACGGCAACGCCTCGACTGTCGCCCGTACGGCCTCCCGCCCGATCCCCCGCCGGAGCACTCCATGGCTGACGTCAATGAGGTCGGCCTGGCGGAACGTCTCGGTTACGCGGTCGTCGTCAAGCGGGCGTAGCCGATGGTGTTCGGTGACCAGGTTGCGCAGCTGATCGGTGTCCGCGATGCCGAACTCGGCGGCGTACGCCGCCGCGAGGTCCGCCGACGGCGTCAGGTAGTCGAACGTGCCGGCAGTCCAGATGCCCAGGTCATGGGTGGCCCAGGCCAGCGCGGCGACGTCGGTAATCGGAAAGCCAAGCAGCAGTTGGTGATACGTCAAACATCGATAGACGTGATTGCTGTACGCCAACCGGTCGTCACCTAGGGCATCGCGATGCCGATCCAGCACGGCGTCGACGATCGGGTGCGCGGTGATGACCTCCACCGCGCGATTCTAAGCGGCGAGGTCGTCCCGTCCCGGCGTTTGCGCGCCGGCGGCGGCGCGCTTGCCGGCGCGCCAGCCCCGCACGGCCGCGATCGCAGTCTTGAGTCCGCGGCGGCGTCCGGTCGACGGGTCGGTGCCGGCGAAACCGGGCTCCAGCTCGGCGAACATCGACTCGCTGCGGGTCTCCGGCGCGTTGTCGGCGGTGTCGCGCAGAAACTTGTCCGGCAGCGACAGCTTGGCGATCGTCCGCCACGTCTTGCCGTATTGCACCAGGAAAGGCCCGTGGTGTAAGGCAAGTCGTACTTGTCGCAGATCTGCGCGCACCCGCACCGCGATCTCGTGCATACCGGTTGCTCGGCAGGTCCGGGATAGAGGTGGTGCTCGATCTGGTGGCACAGGTTGCCGCTCATGAAGCGCAGCGCCGGGCCGGCGTCGAAGTTGGCGCTGCCCAGCATCTGGCGCAGGTACCACTGCCCCTTGCGTCTCGCCGACCATGTCGGTCTTGGTGAATTTCTCGGCGCCGTCGGGGAAGTGGCCGCAGAAGATCACGGCGTTCGCCCACACGTTGCGGATGACGTTGGCCAGGACGTTGGCCTTCAGCGTCGACTTGTAGGTCGCCCCGGGCGACAGCGACGTCAGCGCCGGGAAGGCAACGTAGTCCTTGAGCGAGCTGGCGACCGGCCTTGACGCAGAACTCGTCGACCCGCTCGCGCGCCTCGTCGTTGTCCATCCGCTTCATGACGATCTTGCCGAGCTCGACGTGCTGCAGGCCGACGCCCCACTCGAAGCCCGAGCGCCAACAGGGCGTTGTAGAACAGGTTGAATAGGTTGAACGCGCTTCCACGGCTGGTCGCGGGTCACGCGCAGGACGCCGTAGCCGACGTCGTCGTCCATGCCGAGGATGTTGGTGTACTTGTGATGCATGAAGTTGTGGGTGTAGCGCCAGTGCTTGGACGACCCGCTCATGTCCCACTCCCACGTCGAGGAGTGAATCTCGGGATCGTTCATCCAGTCCCACTGGCCGTGCATGACGTTGTGGCCGATCTCCATGTTCTCGACGATCTTGGCCACGCCCAGGGTCACGGTGCCCGCCCACCATGCCGACCGGCGCGAGCCGAACGCCAGCATCAGCCGCCCCGCCATCTCGAGGGCGCGCTGGGCGGCGATGGTGCGGTGGATGTAGCGTGCGTCGCGCTCGCCGCGGGAGTCTTCAATGTCCTGGCGGATGGCATCGAGTTCGACGCCCAGGTTCTCGATGTCGGCGTCCGTCAGATGCGCGAAGACATCTAGGTCGGTGATCGCCATCGTGTTGTCGCCTTCCAGCAGACTGCAGTTTCTGACCTACGCCATCGTAACCTACGACAGCGTAGGTTACCAGCCAGTAACTCCTAAACGTCGAGAGTGCAGTCGCCCGACGCAGCGGAAACACAGGTCTGCACGCGTGTCCCCGGCTCGTGCTCCATGCCGGTTCGCAAGTCGCGGACGTGCCCGCAATCAGGGTTACCACGCACGACTGGCAGATGCCCATCCGGCAGCCGAACGGCATCTGTACGCCCGACTGCTCCCCGGCATCCATCAGCGAGGTCGCGGCGTCGGCTTCGGCGGACTTTCCGCTCTTGGCGAACGTGACCGTGCCGCCGGTCCCGGCCGGGGCCGCCTTCGATACCGCGAACCGCTCGAGGTGCAGTTGGGTCTTGATGCCGGCCGCCGACCAGGCCTGCTCCGCGGCGTCGAGCATGGCCTCGGGGCCGCAGGCCCAGGTCTGTCGCTGCCGCCAGTCCGGCACCTCGACGTCGAGCCGGGACAGGTCCAGCCGTCCCTGGCTGCGCGTCGCGCGCAGCTGCAGCCGGTAGCCAGCATGCTCGGCGGCCAGCTGCTCGAGTTCCGCCCCGAACATCACGTCGTCGGCCGTGGGCGCCGAATGCAGGTGGATGACGTCGGTGATCTGATCGCGCCGGACCAGCGTGCGCAGCATCGACATCACCGGCGTGATCCCGGAGCCCGCCGTGAGGAACAGGACGGCCGGCGGCGCCGGGTCGGGCAGCACGAAATTGCCCTGCGGCGCGGCCAGTCGCACGATTGTGCCGGGCTGGACGCCGTCGACCAGGTGCGTGGACAGGAAGCCTTCGGGCATCGCCTTCACGGTGATCGTCACCGTGCGGGTGCTGCGGTGAGACCCAGAGGTCAGCGGGGCTCGACGTCAATGAGTACGAGCGCCAGCGCCAGCGGCCGTCCACCAGCAGTCCGATGCCGATGTACTGGCCAGGCTCGTAGTCGAAGCTGAAGCCCCAGCCCGGCTTGATCACCAGGGTCGCGGAGTCGCTCGTCTCCCGGCGCACCTCCAGCGACGCGCCCGCGCAGTTCGCGGGCAGACCACAGCGGGTTGGCCAGGCGGAGTGTAGTCGTCGGGCAGCAGTGGCGTGGTGATGCGGTGCGCGATTTTGCGCAGCGCATGCCAGCCGGGGTGGGTTTCCACTCCGGCCAGCGTAATAGGCCGGGTCTCGATGACGTCGGCGGCGGCTCGCGGCACTCTTCTGTCCATTGGGAAAACTCCTGGTTCTCGCTGGGAACAGAACCTACGGTACCGTAACTTACGGTTTCGTAGCTATGCCGAAGCTTGGGTCAGAGCAGCTCGAGCAGGAACGGCAGCTCCTGAACGGCGTACCAGGCGAGGTCGTGATCCTGGGCATCCCCGACCGCCAGCTCGGCATCCTCGTCCCCCAAATCGGCCGCGTCGATCACCTCGATCGCGGCCTTGACCTGCGGCTTCCGCCGCGGGGTTGTCGACGAACGCGGCGACCACGTCCTCGGTGGTGACCGGGTCGCCAAGTCGCACCACCGCGTCGTCGAGGTCGGGGCGCAGTGTGACATCGCCGACGTCGGCCACCAGCACCGCGCGTCGCGGCGGCAATTCATCCGCCGACTCCCCGTCGGCTGCACCGGCCAGCAGCCGCATCGACGCCAGCGCCGCCTCGCGCAGCGCCACCTCGCCGAGCTCGTCGTCGTCACCCTCGGCGTAGGCCTCACGCAATTTTGGTGTCACCGCGAAGGCGGTGCCGCTGACGGGCCGCAGCGACCCATCGGCGACGAGCTGTCTGCAGCATCGTCAGCGTCGCCGGGATGTAGATCCGCATCAGGGGGCACTCATTCGGTGTCGCCGATCAGCGTGGCTACGTGGTCGTCGACGTAGGTCGACAACTCTCGCGGCGGCCGCTGGTAGTCGCCCGTCTTTATCGGCTCGCGCCGGCAATTCGACTGTCGGCAATGCCACCTCGCGATAGTCGATGGTCGACAACAGGTGCGCGCATCATGTTCAGCCGCGCGTGCTTCTTGACGTCCGACTCCACCAAAAACCATGGGCTGTAAGGCTTGTCGGTGTGGGCCATCATCGTGTCGCGGGCCCGTGAATAGTCTTCCCATCTGTACAGCGACTCCAGATCCATCGGGCTGAGCTTCCATTGCCGCACCGGATCGTGCGCCGTGCCCTGAATCGGCGCAACTGTTCGTCCTCGGATACCGAAAACCAATACTTGCGCAACAGGATTCCCTCGTCGATGAGCATCTGCTCGAACAACGGTGCCTGCTGCAAGAACAGCGCGTGCTCCTGCGGTGTGCAGAATCCCATCACCTTCTCGACGCCCGCGCGGTTGTACCAGGACCGGTCGAACAGCACGATTTCACCCTTGGTGGGCAGCTGTGCGACATAGCGCTGGAAGTACCACTGCCCACGTTCGCGATCGGTGGGCGCCGGCAGCGCGGCAATGCGCGCGAACCGCGGGTTGAGGTATTCGGTGATCCGTTTGATGGTGCCGCCCTTGCCGGCACCGTCACGACCCTCGAAAATCACCACGACGCGAATGCCCGTCGGCCCGCACCCACTCCTGCAGCTTCACCAATTCCGTTTGCAGCCGGAACAATTCGGCGTCGTACACCTTGTCCGGAATCTTTGAGCCGATTTCGTTTGCGCCTTACCTCCATCCATCCGAATGGTAGCTGCTATTGGGCGGCTTCCAGCAGTTCATCGAGCGATTCGGACAGCAGTGCCGGCAGCACGTCGACGTCGCTCATCGCGTCCCGATCGGCGTTGATGCCGTAGTAGAGCATGCCGTTATACGACGTCACTCCGATGGCCAGCACCTGATTGTTCAGCAGCGTCGGCACCGGGTAGCTCTCCAGCAACTTGGCACCGGCCACATACATTTGCGACTGGGCGCCCGGCGCGTTGGTGATCAGCAGGTTGAACTACCGGGATGAAGCCGGTCGCCACACGAATTCCCATGGCGTGCAACGTCGGTGGCGCAAACCCGGACAATGTCACGATGGTGCGGGCATCGACCAGGCTGGCCGCGGTCGGGTTGGACTCGGTGGCGTGCGCGATCTGCGACAGCCGCACCACCGCGTTGCCCTCACCGACCGGCAGGTCGACCAGGAACGGCGAAACCTGACTGATCGCCTGCCCGGCTCGATGAGTCGACCGCCTCGTAGACCGGCAGCGGCGCCATCGCCCGCACGGTCGCGGTGGGCGCCGGCGGTTCGCCGCGGGACAGCAGCCAGTTGCGCAACGCGCCGGCGACCACCGCCAGCACGACATCGTTGACATCGCAGTCGTAGCGCGTCCGGATGGCCCGGTAGTCGTCGAGCTGGCCGCGCGCGACGGTGTAGCGCCGGTTGCGCGACACCGTAGTGTTCAGCGGGCTGCTCGGGGCCGAGCCGCGGGCCAGCGTCCGCGCGACGTCGAAGATCCGCCGCCCGGCGTCGACCAATTGACCCGAGTTGGTCGCCAGGTCGACCAGCCCGCTGTGGACCGCCTTCATCTGCGCCTGGGGCGGGTGGCCCAGTCGCCGATCGCGCCGAGCAGCAGCTCGGTCCTGCCAGGCTCGCGGCCTGGCACCCAGATGTCTTCGACGAACGGCGGCGGGCGGCGGTTCCGGTCGGCGAGACGTGGCTGATCTCGACCGCGCCCATGCCGTTGACCAGCGCCTGATGCGACTTGGTGTAGAGCGCCAGCCGGTTCTTGGCCAGCCCCTCGACCAGGTACATCTCCCACAGCGGGCGGGAGCTGGTCCAGCGGCCGGGCGGCGAGCCGGCCGATCAGCTCGTGCAGCTGCTCGTCGCTGCCCGGCGAGGGCAGCGCCGAGCGACGGACGTGGTAGGTGATGTCGAAATCGCGGTCGTCGACCCAGACCGGCCGGGCCAGCCGCATGGCTGACTTCGCGGACCTTCTGCCGGTACCGCGGCACCTGCGGCAATTGCCGCTCGACGGTGGCCAGCAACGTTTCGTAGCTCAGCCCGGCGCGCGGCTGACGCAGGATCGACAACGAGCCGACGTACAGCGGCGTCGCCGAGTTCTCAAGCTGGTAGAACGAGGCGTCCGAAGCCGACAAGCGGGTCACGTCGCCTCTTTCCTTTCACGCCCTTGCGAATTGGTTCTGCGAACCAATATGCCGGAAACGCTAACGGGCCGCAGGGCCCCGTGCACAGCGCGGGTACGCGGATGCCGCGATTGTGCGATGATCCTCACACGCGGCGATCGCAAGCGCGGCGCAAGCCGGGCGCAGCGGGTCGCCGCAACAGCAAACGTCTGCCACTCTCCAGCAGGCCAGCAAGCATGGTCCTTCAAGTCTCGCGGGAGAGTTCAGTGTTGACCGGTTCTGATCCATCGAACTCGAGCTCGTCGGACCGAGAGCATTTCGCGGTCACCCGGGTCGTCGATTGCGAGCCGCCGGCGCGTGACGTCCGGCAGTGCCGTCCGGCGCCGACCGCAGTGCGACGGCGCACCACTGCGGCACCACAGCGACATCCACCCGCGGTCGGCATGTCGTTGCCGATGCGTCAGGCGGCAAGCTTCGCCGACGCCGCGCTGCGCCGGGTGCTGGAAGTCATCGACCGCCGCCGCCCGGTCGCCCAGTTGAACGGGTTGCTGACGGCAGGCCTCGTCGACTCGGTGCTGTCGGCCAATCGACTCGCCGGCAGCCGCGACGGCGTCGCGGTGCTACGCCGGGTGCGGCTGCAGCCGGCCGGCCCGGCCGCGGCCGAGGTGTTCGGCAACTACAGTCGCGGGTCGCGCACGCACGCCATCGCATGCCGCATCGAGCAACGTGCCGGGCGGTGGCAGGTGGTCGCGCTGCACATCGGTTAACCGGGCGACGATGCAGAGGCGAACCGCGATGAGTGCCCGGCAATCCGACTAACGCCGCTTGGGCTTGGAGTGCCTACCTTGTCGCCGCGCGGCCTCGCGGCGCTCGCGGCGCGTTCCGCCGCCCGCACTGGCCGCTGAATTGCCGCCGTTGCCCTGCACCTGCGCCGAGCCGTCCTCGGCGGGTCCGCTGTAGGTCAGTTGCGGAGCCTCGTTGTCAATGCCCTTGGCGCGCAACGCCGGAGCCACCTCGCGGGCAGCGCCCTGCCGCTGCGCCCCGGCGGCGGCCGCAGTAGCGAACTCGGCCAGGCCTTCCGGCTCGTCGACGGGCCCGACCTGCTGCGGGGGCACCGCCTCGACCGCCACGTTGAACAGGAACCCGACGGACTCCTCTTTGAGACCCTCGAGCATTCCGCTGAACATGTCGAAGCCCTCGCGCTGGTACTCGACCAGCGGGTCACGCTGCGCCATCGCGCGCAGGCCGATGCCTTCTTTGAGGTAGTCCATCTCGTAGAGATGCTCGCGCCATTTGCGGTCGATGACGTTGAGCAACACGTTGCGTTCCAGCTGGCGCATCGCGCCCTCGCCGGCCAACCCCTCGAGCTCGGCTTCGCGCGCGGCGTAGGCGCGCTCGGCGTCGGCGACGAGCGCCTCGAGCAGCTCCTCGCGGGTCAGCTCGCCGGGCTCGCCGACCGCGTCACCGTCGATCAGCGTGTCGTGGTCGAGGCCCACGGGATACAGCGTTTTGAGGGCTTCCCAAAGCTTTTCGAGGTCCCAGTCCTCGGCGTAGCCCTCGGCGGTGGCGCCGTCGACGTAAGCAGTGATCACGTCGACGAGCATGTCGTGGGCCTGCTGCTGCAGGTTCTCGCCTTCCAGAATGCGGCGGCGCTCGGCGTAGATGACCATGCGCTGCTGATTCATCACCTCGTCGTACTTGAGGACGTTCTTGCGGACCTCGAAGTTCTGCTGCTCGACCTGGGTTTGGGCGCTCTTGATCGCCCGGGTCACCATCTTGGCCTCGATCGGCACGTCGTCAGGCAGGTTGAGCCGGGTCAGCAGCGACTCCAACGCGGCGCCGTTGAAGCGACGCATCAACTCGTCGCCCAGTGACAGGTAGAAGCGGGATTCGCCCGGGTCGCCCTGACGGCCAGAACGGCCACGCAGCTGGTTGTCGATACGGCGCGACTCGTGCCGCTCGGTGCCCAGCACGTAGAGCCCACCGGCTTCGATGACCTCTTTGGCCTCCGCGGCGGCCTCGGCCTTGACGACCGGCAGCTCGTCGTGCCACGCCGCCTCGTACTCGTCCGCGGTCGCCACCGGGTCCAGGCCCCGGGCCCGCAGCCGCAGGTCGGTGAGGAAGTCGACGTTGCCGCCCAACACGATGTCGGTGCCGCGGCCGGCCATGTTGGTGGCGACCGTGATGGCGCCGCGCCGGCCGGCCTCGGCGATGATGCCGGCCTCCTGCTCGTGATACTTCGCGTTGAGGACGTTGTGCGGGATGCGCCGCTTCTGGAATTGGCGCGACAGGTACTCCGAGCGCTCCACGCTGGTGGTACCGATCAGCACCGGCTGGCCTTTTTCGTAGCGCTCGCCGACATCATCGACGACCGCGATGTACTTGGCTTCCTCGGTCTTGTAGATCAGGTCGGTCTGGTCGGCGCGGATCATTTCCTTGTTCGTGGGGATCGGCACCACGCCAAGCTTGTAGATCTCGTGCAGCTCGGCGGCCTCGGTCTCGGCGGTACCGGTCATGCCGGAGAGCTTGTCGTAGAGCCGGAAGTAATTCTGCAGCGTGATGGTGGCCAGCGTCTGATTCTCGGCCTTGATCTCGACGCGCTCCTTGGCCTCGATGGCCTGGTGCATGCCCTCGTTGTAGCGGCGCCCGACCAGCGTGCGGCCGGTGAACTCGTCGACGATGATGACTTCGCCGTCGCGCACGATGTAGTCCTTGTCGCGGGCGAACAGCTCCTTGGCCTTCAGCGCGTTGTTGAGGTAGCTGACCAGCGGCGAGTTCGCGGCCTCGTAGAGGTTGTCGATCCCGAGCTGATCCTCGACGAACTCGACGCCCAGCTCGTGCACACCGATGGTGCGCTTACGGATATCGACCTCGTAGTGGGTGTCTTTCTCCATCAGCGGGGCGATGCGGGCGAACTCGGTGTACCAGTTCGACGCGCCGTCGGCCGGTCCGGAAATGATCAACGGCGTGCGGGCCTCGTCGATCAGGATCGAGTCGACCTCGTCGACGATGGCGAAGGGGTGGCCGCGCTGGACGCAGTCGTCCAGGGCGTGGGCCATGTTGTCGCGCAGGTAGTCGAAGCCGAACTCGTTGTTGGTGCCGTAGGTGATGTCGGCGGCGTAGGCGATGCGTCGCTCGTCGGGGGTCATGTGGGCAAGGATCACGCCGACGTCCAGGCCCAGGAAGCGGTGCACGCGGCCCATCCACTCGCTGTCACGTTTGGCCAGGTAGTCGTTGACCGTGACGATGTGCACGCCCTTGCCCGCGATGGCGTTGAGGTAGGCGGGTAAGACCGAGGTCAGCGTCTTGCCCTCACCGGTCTTCATCTCCGCGACGTTGCCGAAGTGCAGCGCGGCGCCACCCATGACCTGCACATCGAAGTGCCGCTGGTCGAGCACCCGCCACGCGGCCTCACGGGCCACCGCGAACGCCTCGGGAAGCAGGTCGTCGAGGCTCTCGCCGTCGGCGTGCCGCTTCGTGAACTCCACGGTCTTGGCCCGCAGTTCGTCGTCGGTCAGCTTCTCGATCTCGTCGGACAAGGAGTTGACGTACTCGGCCACCCGCTTGAGGCGCTTGACCATGCGACCTTCACCAACGCGCAGCAACCTACTCAGCACAGCTTTGTCCCCTAGGGCAGATCGCCCGGCTCCTCCTCATCGCGCTTCGCGCTCTGCATCGTCACCGGGCGGGATCGACGTCTTCAGCGTTCCCCATCCTAGGTGACGAGCAACTTTCGACGCCGAACGTCGACTTGATGCATGATTTGGCGCGAGATCGCCTCGACACGTCGACGTTCGGTGCCGTCGCTGTCGGTGTCAGGCCAGCCGGATCAAGCCGTAGTCGTAGGCGTGCCGCCGGTAGACCACGGAGGGTCGTTCGGTCTCGCTGTCGTAGAACAAAAAGAAGTCGTGCCCGACGAGTTCCATCTCGTACAGCGCGTCGTCGACCGACATCGGTTTGGCCTCGTGCTCCTTGACGCGCACGACGCGGCCGGGCTGGTGGTGTCCGTTGGCCCCTTCGGGATGATCGCCGAAGTGCGGGGTCTCGATGTCGTCGAAGGACGGCTCGGGCGGCGGGACTATCGCGGTGGCGGCAGCCAGCGACACCGGGGTCTTATCGCCGTAGTGCACCTTGCGACGGTCCTTCACCCGGCGCAGCCGGCCTTCCAATTTGGCGACCGCGCCCTCGAGGGCGGCATAGAAGCTGTCGGCGCAGGCTTCGCCGCGAACTACCGGCCCGCGACCGCGAGCGGTGATCTCGACGTGTTGGCAGGACTTGCGCTGGCGACGATTGCGTTCGTGGTCGAGTTCGACGTCGAACAGGTAGACAGTCCGGTCGAATCGCTCCAGGCGGGCGAGTTTCTGTGAGACATAGACGCGGAAGTGGTCAGGGATTTCGACGTTGCGCCCCTTGACGACAACCTCGGCGTGCGGGGTCGGTTCGTGTTCGTCGATGTCGACCGGAGGTTCAGCCAACAGCTGTCCGGAATCCACGGTTTGTCTTGACATACTTGACAACTCGCCTTCTCTCGCGGTGCAGCGTTTTCACGCGCGGGGCTACGGATCGACGCGCCGACGGGGTGTCAGAACTGGATTGGCCGCCCGCCGATGCAAGGTGTCGAAAACTCACCCCCTACCGATCGACGGTGGCGCCTCGTGCATGCGATCAGATGCGCTGCGTTAAGGCGTTGTTGGTGCTTGCGATCGACGGTAGACCGTCCAAGGGCAGCAGTGCCACCATTTCGCGCGACCTGTTGCGAGTTCTTCACAATCGCTCACGCCGCAGCTAGCGCCAGCACAGCCGACACCCGGGCCCCGGCCGCGTGCAGCACGCGGACTGACTCACGCGCGGTCGCACCGGTGGTGACGATGTCGTCGACCAACAGCAACTCGCCGCCCCGAGGCAGTCGGTGGCGGGTCAGCAGCACCCGGCCGGCAATATTGCGTTCGCGCGCGGCACTGTTCAGGCCCGCCGAATCGCGGGCCCACGGCTTCATCCGCAACGCGCGGACCACGGTGATGTCCGGGTGGGCGGCCGTCGCCAGCGTAGCGATCCGGGTGACCGGGTCTCCTCCGCGCTGCCGCGCCGACCAGCCGCGGGTCGGGGCCGCGACAACGGTCAACGGCACATCGAGCAGGCCCCACAGCAGCAGGCGGTGTAGGCCCGAGGCCAGCGACACAGACAGTGGGCCCAGCAGGTCCGCGCGGCCACGGTCCTTCGCCCCGACGATCGCGCGCCGCCGCGCCCCGGCGTAGCGGCCGAGCGCGAACACCGGTACCTGTGGGTCGATGCGCGGGGTGACGACGCGCGGCGCGTCGGCGCTCAAGGCCAACTCGGCGGCGCAGACCGCGCACCATCGCGTCGACGGCGCGCCGCAACCGCCGCACTCCAGCGGCAGAACCAGATCGAGCACCGCGTCAGTGTGCCGGGGGGCACCGACAGCACGCCGGTGGGACCGGATCGCGCAGCGACTCAGCCGGGCATCACCGGCGTCGCCCCGCCGGTCATGAACGGCGGGACGTCGAGCCAGCCTTGCAGGCCCTCGGCCCCGGAGATCGACAGCTGCATCACGCCACGCGGATCGGCGACGTAGACCGTCGACGGGTTGGCCGCGATCACCCCGACCGGCTGCTGCAGATTGCCGGTCGGCGCATCGGAGTTCACCCCGTCAATGTTGACGTAGGACACCGGGTGCTCGGCGTCGTTGCGGCTCACCGCGATGTCTTCGTCGGTACGCCAGGCCAGCGACACAACCGAGGAGCCCAACCCGAAGCCGAGCCGCCGCGGGTAGGTCAACGTGAACTGGCCGGCCTGGGTCTGTTCGACGCTCGAGCAGATCACCTGCCCGTTGATCGTCATCGCCGCGCGAGTGCCGTCACGGGACAGCTGCAGCTCCGCAATGACCCCGGGGAACTTGCTCGACACCGCGGCCGAGTCGACCGGCAGGCGGGCCGGCTGGCCCGAGGCCGTCTCCTGAATGGCGCGCAGCACGGTGTTGCCGTCGGCGACCACCCAGACCGCGTCGTCCAGCGACCAGGTCGGCCGCGAAAGAGTATGTCCGTCAGCGGCTTCGGCCGCCTCTCCGCCGAGGTCGCCGATCCACAACGACGACGCCATGTCGGGTGCACCCGGCCGCTGCACCACGACCGAGGCCGCCTGGTGCCCGTTGCGCGACAGCGCGGCGGATGCCTGGTCAGTGGCCCGCCCGAAGGCGCCCGGCACCGGGTCGGAGCGCTGCCCCTCGACGGCCACCACGCGGCCGCCGATCAGCGCGTGCACCCCGGCGGCGGCGCCTTCGGCGACACCCGGGTCGGTGGCGGCGACGTCGGTGGTGTTCCAGCCGTCGGCGAAACGCTCGTCGAGCGAGGCCCCGTCGGCCTTGATCACATACGGCCCCTTGATGTCGGCGCGCGCCAGCGTCCAGATGATCTGCGCCGCAACCAATTGCCGGCTGCGCGGGTCGGCGACCGTCAGCAATTCCAAATCGACGCGGGCGCCGCCGTAACCGCGGCCGACGCCGCTTTTGCCGCCGTCGGCGCGGGTCACCGGGCCGCGCAGCCGCACCGGCGGGATCAGCATATTGTGCACGCTTTTCGTCATCTCCGGGCGCGGGCCGGCGATCAGCTTGGACACCAGCTCGGTGGCCAGCTGGTCGCGATCGGACACCGCGACATAGCGCGGATCCGGCACCATCGTCTTGCCGGTCGGGTCGGAGAAATACAGCGTGTTGCGCTTGTAGGTGGATTGGAATTGCTGCCAGTCCAGGAACACCCCGTCGGGCAGCTTGTCGATGCGCCAACCACCCGGCGTCTTGACCAACTCGATCGCACCGGGGTCCGGCAGCTGCCCCTCGGCGGTCTCGAACACGCCCATGTCCGACAGTGAGCCGAGGACCTCCGCCTGCATCGCCACCGAAACCCTTTCGGCACTGTGGGTTTCGACGAACACGACGTGGTCGATCAGCAGCGCGCTGCCGGCGTCGTCCCACTTGTTGGACGCCGACTGGGTGAGGAACTGCCGCGCCGCGAGGTGCCGGTTGGCCGGATCGGCCGTGGCCTTGAGGAATTCGCGCAGTAGCACGTCGGGTTCCATGCCGGGCGCCGGCTTGGGCAGGTTCGCCGGGGCCGGCCGGTCGACGGTCCCGATGGCCTGCGGCGCCGACCCGTTCGGTACTCCCGCGCAACCAGTAAGCACGACAGCGAGCGTGACCAGCAGCGCCGCGAATCGCCGCATCACACGCCCCGCTCGGCGTGCTCGCGCTGGCGGGATGTGCGTTCGTTGCGTTCCGGGGCAACGGGTTTCATCGGCAGCGGGCTGGTGGTGACCTTGTGGCCGCGCACCAACGGCAGTGTGAGCCGGAAGCAGGCACCGTTGCCGGGCTCGCCCCAGGCCTCCAGTCGTCCCTGGTGTAGCCGGGCGTCTTCGACGCTGATCGCCAGTCCCAGGCCGGTTCCGCCGGAGCGGCGCACCCGCGACGGGTCCGACCGCCAGAACCGGCTGAACACCAGCTTCTCCTCGCCCGGCCGCAGGCCGACGCCGTAGTCGCGGACGGTGACCGCGACGGTGTCTTCGTCATAGCCCATCCGGATCCGGACCGGCTTGTGCTCGGCGTGGTCGATCGCGTTCGCGATCAGGTTGCGCAGAATGCGCTCGACCCGACGCGGGTCGACCTCGGCGATGACGTCCTCTTCCGGCATGTCGACGATCATCTGCACGCCGGCGTCTTCGGCCAGGTGCCCGACGTTGCCCAGCGCGCTGCTGACGGTGGTCCGCAAATCCACTGCCTCAACCGACAATTCGGCGACACCGGCGTCGTGCCGCGAGATTTCCAGCAGGTCGGACAGCAGCGACTCGAACCGGTCCAGCTCGTTGACCATCAGCTCGGTGGACCGCCGCAGCGCGGGTTCGAGGTCCTCCACGTGGTCGTAGATCAGGTCGGCGGCCATCCGGACGGTGGTCAGCGGGGTTCGCAGCTCGTGGCTGACGTCAGAGGTGAATCGCCGCTGCAGGTTTCCGAACTCCTCGAGCTGGGCGATCTGACGCGACAGGCTCTCGGCCATGTCGTTGAACGAGACCGCCAGCCGGGCCATGTCGTCTTCGCCGCGAATCGGGATCCGTTCGGACAGATGGCCGTCGGCGAATCGCTCGGCGGTGCGCGCCGCCGCCCGGACCGGAACCACCACCTGGCGCGTGACCATCCACGCGATCCCGGCCAGCAGCACCATCAGCACCAGACCGCCGGTGGCCATGGTTCCGCGGACGAGCGCGATCGTGCTCTGCTCGTTGCCCAGCGGGAACACCAGGTAGAGCTCGAGGTTGTTCACCCGAGACGTCGTCGGGGTGCCGATCACCAGCGCCGGGCCGGAGAAACCCTCGGTATGCACCGACGCGTACTGGTAGGCCACCTGGCCCGCCTTGACGAATTCCCGCAGCGAGTCCGGCAATTGGTCGACCGGTCCCGCCGACGCGGCCGGGCGCGGACCCTGTCCGGGCACCACCAGCACCGCGTCGAACGCGCCGGCCAATCCCGCGCCGGAGGTCGGGTCGGTTTTGGAGGTCAACGTGTTGCGGGCCAGCTGCAGGCTGCTGTCCAGCGAGCGGGCCTCCTCGCCGCTGACGATCCCGCTGACCGTGCTGCGGGCCCGCTCGATCTGCTCAGTGGCGGCGCGCAGCTTGACGTCGAGCACACGGTTGGTGACCTGGCTGGTCAGCACGAACCCCAACGCCAGGATCACCGTCAGCGACATGCCCAGAGTCAGGGCGAGCACCCGAAGTTGCAAGGAACGGCGCCAAGCCACGCCGAAAGCGCGACTCAGCGTGCCCATGCCCCGAATGACCGGGCCGGACCGGCCAGATCGGCCACGAAAACGCGGCCTCGACCCCCAGATCACCCGCGCCGCTCCTGATTATCGCGGCGCCTCCAGGTCACGGAGGTCCGGCCTTGTAACCCACTCCTCGAACGGTCAGTACAACGGTCGGGTTTTCGGGGTCTTTTTCGACCTTGGCCCGCAGACGCTGGACGTGCACGTTCACCAAACGGGTGTCCGCGGGGTGGCGGTAGCCCCACACCTGTTCGAGCAGCACATCACGAGTAAACACCTGGCGCGGTTTGCGCGCCAACGCCACGAGCAGGTCGAACTCCAGCGGCGTCAGCGAGATCTGCTCGCCGTTGCGGGTGACCTTGTGGGCGGGCACGTCGATGTCCACGTCGGCGATCGACAGCATCTCGGCGGGCTCGTCCTCGTTGCGCCGCAACCGGGCCCGCACGCGGGCGACCAGCTCCTTGGGCTTGAACGGCTTCATGATGTAGTCGTCGGCGCCCGACTCCAGCCCGAGCACCACATCGACGGTGTCGGTCTTGGCCGTGAGCATCACGATCGGGACCCCGGAGTCGGCGCGCAGCACCCGGCACACGTCGATGCCGTTCATGCCGGGCAGCATCAAGTCCAGCAACACCAGGTCGGGCCGCAATTCGCGCACGGCGGTCAGCGCCTGGGTGCCATCACCAATGACGGCGGTGTCGAACCCTTCCCCCCGCAGCACAATGGTCAGCATCTCGGCCAGCGACGCGTCGTCGTCAACCACGAGAATCCTTTGCCTCATGGTGTCCATGGTGTCACCAGAACGCGACAAAAGGGGGCTGCCACACGCGCGTTTCGTGCACCTATTACCACAGCCGTCTCAGCGCAGGGCGGCAACTAGGCCATTAACTGGGCCGCGAGCCCGCCCGGATCGACCGTCTCGTCGACCACCAGCCAGCGTCCGCCCCAGTTCGACGCCGCCAACGCGGCGTACACCGCGCCGGTGCGCTGCTGCAGTCCGGCGTCGCGTTCGTAGACGTCGCGTTCGCGGCCGGCGTCCAGGCTGGCGCGGTGACGGGCCCGCTGATCAGCCAGTTCGGCCGACACCCCGAGCAGCACCTGCCAGTCGGGTGCCGGCAGCCCCAGCCGGTCGTATTCGATCTCGCGCACCCAGCCGACCGCATCGCCGTCGGCCTGCTGGTGCAGACGGGCGGCGCTGTACGCGGCGTTGGATGCCACGTAGCGGTCCAGGATCACCACGTCGTGGTCGTGACGCAGTTCGCGGATCTGGTCGGCCCCGCTCGCGCGATCCAGCGCAAACAGCATCGCCATCGCGTACACCGACGAGGCCAGGTCGCCGTGTTGACCGTGCAGCGCCTCGGCCGCCACATCGGCGGTCACCGACTGCCCGTAACGGGGAAACGCCAAGGTGGCGACCGATTTGCCGGTCGTCTCGAACGTTGCGCGCAGCCCCTCGGTGAGCGTCCGCTTGCCGGCGCCGTCGACGCCCTCGATAGCAATCAGCACGGCGCGCCTTCCGACGATGCAGGCCGGAACGGCCTGAGGAGGAGGGAGGCCATCAGCGCGAGCCTAACTGCGCGACCGTGAAGTTGGCTGCACGCTCGGCGCCGAACGTGAAGCTATGTTCACGTTCGGCACCCGAGCGGTCAGTAGCGGTAGTGGTCCGGCTTGTAGGGGCCGTCGACGTCGACGCCGATGTACTCGGCCTGCTCCTTGGTGAGCTTGGTCAGGTCGCCGCCGAGCGCCTCGACGTGAATCTTGGCGACCTTCTCGTCCAGGTGCTTGGGCAGCCGGTAGACCTCGTTGTCGTACTCGTCGTTCTTGGTCCACAGCTCGATCTGCGCGATGACCTGGTTGGAGAAGCTGTTGCTCATCACGAACGACGGGTGGCCCGTCGCGTTGCCCAGGTTCAGCAGTCGGCCCTCGGACAGCAGGATGATCGACTTGCCGGTGTCGCCGAACGTCCACAGGTCGACCTGCGGACGTATGTTGACCTTGGTGGCGCCCGACTTCTCCAGGCGGGAAACCTGGATCTCGTTGTCGAAGTGGCCGATGTTGCCCAGGATCGCCTTGTCCTTCATCGCCTTGATGTGCTCAAGCGTGATGATGTCCTTGTTACCCGTGGTCGTGATGACGATGTCGGCCTCGCCGATGACGTCCTCCACGCGCTTGACGTCGAAGCCCTCCATCAGCGCCTGCAGGGCGTTGATCGGGTCGATCTCGGTGACGGTCACCCGCGCGCCCTGGCCGGCCAGCGACTCTGCCGAGCCCTTCCCGACGTCGCCGTAGCCGCAGATCAGGGCCTTCTTGCCGCCGATCAGCACGTCGGTGCCGCGATTGATGCCGTCGATCAACGAGTGCCGGCAGCCGTACTTGTTGTCGAACTTGGACTTGGTCACCGAGTCGTTGACGTTGATTGCCGGGAAGGACAGCTCGCCGGCGGCGGCGAACTGGTAGAGGCGCAGCACGCCAGTGGTGGTCTCCTCCGACACACCCTTGATCGACGCGGCGATCTTGGTCCACTTGTCCTTGTCGGTCTCGAACCGCTTGCGCAGCAGGCTCAGGAACACCCGGTGCTCGGCCGAGTCGTCTTCCTCGTCCGGCGGAACGACGCCGGCCTTCTCGAACTGCGCGCCACGCAGCACCAGCATGGTGGCGTCGCCACCGTCGTCGAGGATCATGTTGGCCGGCTCGCCGGGCCAGGTCAGGATCTGCTCGGCGGCCCACCAGTACTCCTCGAGGGTCTCGCCCTTCCACGCGTAGACCGGCACACCTTGCGGCTTCTCCGGGGTGCCGTGCGGGCCGACGACGACCGCGGCGGCGGCGTGGTCCTGGGTGGAGAAGATGTTGCAGGACGCCCAACGGACCTCGGCGCCCAGCGCGGTCAGGGTCTCGATCAGCACCGCGGTCTGCACGGTCATGTGCAGCGAGCCCGAGATGCGGGCGCCCTTCAACGGCTGGACGTCGTGGTATTCGCGGCGCAGCGACATCAGGCCCGGCATCTCCTGCTCGGAGAGCTCGATGTCGCGGCGGCCGTAGTCGGCCAACGACAGGTCGGCCACCTTGAAGTCGATCCCGTTCACGACGTCGGGGGTCAACTGCTGTTCGGTCGTCGTCATCTACTACCCATTCCTCTGTTGAACTAATTAGCTTGGTTACATATTAATCGCGACGCGTGTGGTGGCCGGGATCGGAGGTCAGCTACTCCTAGGGCCGAAACGGCCCGCATCGTCACGAAGGACAGCCTATTCGCTGGCTTTTCCGCCCTCACCGGTGGTACCCGGCACGAAGTCGTCCCGAAGCTCACCGTAACGCTCGGCGGCCGGCGTCATAAGTCGTGCCAGGTCAGCGGCCACGTCGTGGTCGGCCTCCGGCGGCATCGACACGTAGCTCATGGCCAGCCGGACGATGGCGCGCGCGATCATCCCGGAGTCTTCTTCGCTGGCACGCATCCAGCTGTGCATGAACGACGACGTCAGCCGCGCCGAACAGTGCGTGATGATCGGGCCGCTGTCGGTCGTGATGATCTGCAGCAGGTCGGGTTTGGCCACCCCGGTCAGCAGTGAGATGACCAGCGGATCGGCGGCCGAGTCGGCGAAAAACGCCCGGAATCCCTGCAGGAAGGCGGCGTAGACGTCGCCGACGTTGGCGTAAATGGCATCCTCGACGGCGCTGACCAGCCGGTCGGCCAGCCGAAGCGCGTAGCCCTGGGCCAGGCCCTGCCGCGAACCGAACTCGTTGTAGATGGTCTGGCGGCTGATGCCGGCCGCGCGGGCGACGTCGGCCAGGGTGATTGCCGACCAGTCGCGAGTGCCGAGCAACTCGCGCATCGCATCGAGCACCGAATCACGCAACAGGGCCCGCGACGCCTCGGCGTACGGGACCCTTCGCATATGCGCGACCCTAACGGTTTGACCGCCGCGATTGCGTATCGCGGCGGTCGGCGTCGTCACGCTGTCCACAGTCACGAGCGGGCGACTTCCACCATCTCGAAGTCCGCCTTCGCGGCGCCGCAGTCCGGACAGCTCCAGTCATCGGGGATGTCGTCCCAGCGAGTGCCGGGCGCGATGCCGTCCTCCGGCCAACCCTTGGCTTCGTCGTATTCGAATCCGCACTGCACGCACACAAAGAGTTTGTAGTCGTTCATCTCGATACCTCCATCAATTGGATTGTCGCCCTAGCGGGTTCGCTCCGGGCAACCTCAGTCGTAGTCAGACCGTCGTCCCGTAGCGGGCCAGGATCTTCTCGCGCAGGCGGGGTTGCACGTTGACGCGGGTGATGTCGCCGTCGTAGTGCTCCATGACGCGGTGGTCCATCAGCTTGCGCCACAGCGGCGGGAAGTACGTCACGCCGATCAGTGCCGCGTAGCCGCTGGGCAGATTCGGGGCGCCGTCCATGCTGCGCAGCGTCTGGTAACGCCGGGTCGGGTTGGCGTGGTGGTCGCTGTGCCGTTGCAGGTGGTAGAGGAACAGGTTCGTGACGATGTGGTCGGAGTTCCAGCTGTGCTCGGGCGTGCACCGCTCGTAGCGGCCGGTGTCCTTCTTGACCCGCAACAGGCCGTAGTGCTCGAGGTAGTTCACCGACTCCAGCAGGCTGAACCCGAAGATGGCCTGGACGATCAGGAATGGGATCAGTGCGGGTCCGAACACCGCGATCAGCGCAGCCCACAGCACCACGGTCATCAGCCAGGCGTTGACGACGTCGTTGGACAGGTAGGTCTTGGGGTTCCACGGGTTGCCGCCCTGGCGCCGGATCCGCTGGGCTTCCAGGTGCAACGACGACTTCGCGCTGCCAATTACGCTGCGCGGCAGGAACTCCCAGAACGTCTCACCGAACCGCGCCGACGCGGGGTCTTCCGGAGTCGCGACCCGGACGTGGTGGCCGCGGTTGTGCTCGATGTAGAAGTGGCCATAGCCGGTCTGGGCGAGGGTGATCTTGGACAGCCAGCGCTCGAGTGACTCCTTCTTGTGTCCCATTTCGTGGGCGGTGTTGATGCCGACGCCGCCGAGCGTCCCGATCGACAGCGCAAGGCCGATCTTGGCCGGCCAGCTGAGCGACCCCTCAAAGCCCAGCCAGCTGAGGTTCGACGCGGTGAACAGGTAGGCACCGAGCACCAGGCTGATGTATTGGAACGGGATAAAGGCGTAGGTGCAGTAGCGGTAGTACTTGTCGTCCTCCAGCCACTGCATGGCCTCGTCGGGTGGGTTGTGGCCGTCGGCGCCGAACCGCAGATCCAACGCCGGCAGGACCACGTAGAGCAGGATCGGGCCGATCCAGAACCACACTTGCGAGGCGGCCTGCCAACCGGCCTGATTCATCGCCCAGATGATCGGCAGGATTGCGATCAGCAGCGTCGGGACGATCAGCCCCATCAGCCACATGTAGCGCTTCCGGTCCTGCCAGATCTTCGGGCTAAGCGCCCCCGCCGGTGAAGTCATATCGCCAACCTCCTTGTGAGCCATCACACCTTCGGATTGGACATTAGCGGGTTAAGCGTCTCCTGTCTAGACGCAGAGGTGTGTTTTGTAAAAATCGTGGGCTTACGCGCTGCTGGTGTCTGCCCGATCACGGCCGGCCAGCACCGAATGGCGTCGGCCATATCCGGCATAGATCGCGACGCCCACGGCGATCCACACCCCGAAGCGGATCCAGGTCACGACGGTGAGGTTCACCATGAGCCAGAGGCAGGCGCAGACCGACGCGATCGGCAGCAGCGGCACCCACGGCGCCCGGAATCCGCGCGGCAGGTCGGGACGGGTGCGGCGCAGCACGACGACGCCAGCAGACACCAGCAGGAAGGCGAACAGGGTGCCGACGTTGACCATTTCCTCGAGCTTGTCGGCGGGGAACATCGAGGCGGTGGCCCCGACGAGCACCGCGACCAGCACGGTGATGCGCACCGGTGTGCCATGCGAGCCGGTCCTGGCCAAGCTCCGCGGCAACAACCCGTCACGTGCCATCGCGAACAGCACCCGGCACCCGCCGAGCAGCAGCACCATCACCACCGTCGTCAGTCCCGCGAGCGCGCCGATCGAAATGATTCCCGAAGCCCAGTGCACCCCGTTGGCAGCGAAGGCGGTGGCCAGGTTGGCGTGAAGGCCGTCGGGAGTCGTCTTCAGTTGGGTGTAGGACACCATCCCGGACAGCACCACCGAGACCGCCACGTAGAGCACGGTCACGATGCCGAGCGTCGCCAGGATGCCCCGGGGGACGTCACGCTGCGGGTTTTTGGTCTCCTCGGCCATGGTGGCGACGATGTCGAACCCGATGAATGCGAAGAACACGATCGAGGCGCCGGCCAACACCCCGTACCAGCCGTAGTGGCTGCTGTGCGCGCCGGTGAACAGCGACAGCAGCGATTGGTTGACGCCGCTGCCGGACCGGTCGGCCTCGGGGGGTGGGATGAACGGCGAGTAATTCGCGCGCTTGATGTAGAACGCGCCGACAAAGATCACCAACAGCACCACCGCGACCTTGACGGCGGTCACCACGGTGGAGAACTGCGATGACAGCCTGGTGCCCCACGCCAGCACCGTCGCCACCAGCACGACGATCAGCAGCGCCCCCCAGTCCACCTTGAAGGACCCGAAATCGATTGTGCTGCGCGTTAATCCGAAGACCGTCTGCAGATAGCTCGACCATCCCTTGGCGACCACGGCGCCACCGATCGCCAGCTCCAGGACCAGGTTCCACCCGATGGTCCACGCCACGAATTCGCCGAACGTCGCGTAGGAGAACGTGTAGGCGCTGCCGGCCACCGGCAGCATCGACGCGAATTCCGCATAACACAGGGCGGCCAGCCCGCAGGTGGTCGCGGCAATCAGGAACGAGATCCAGATCGCGGGTCCGGTGATGTCACCGGCGGTGGACGCGGTGACGGTGAAGATGCCCGCCCCGATCACCACCGACACTCCGAACACGCACAGGTGCCACCAGCTCAGGTCCTTGCGCAGTTGGGTGTCGGGATCGTCGGTGTCGGCAATCGATTGCTCAATCGACTTGGTGCGCCAGCGATCCGACATGGTCTCCAGGACACTACCGAGTACGGTGGCGAGCATGGGTGGGGACAGCGTCCGAAATCACGCGGTCGTGATCGGCGCCAGCATTGGCGGATTGTGCGCGGCGCAGGTGCTGTCGGAGTTTTACGACCGGGTCACGGTGTTCGAGCGCGACGAGCTGCCCAGCCAACCCGGCAATCGCACCGCGGTGCCCCAGGGCCGGCATGTCCACCTGCTGATGGCTCGCGGCGCGCAGGAATTCGACGGGTTGTTCCCGGGATTGCTCGACGAGATGGTGGCCTCCGGTGTCCCGATCCTGGAGAACCGGCCGGATTGCATTTACTTCGGCGCGGCGGGCCACGTGCTCGGTACCGCGCACACGCTGCAGGACGAGTTCACCGCGTATGTCCCCAGTCGCCCGCAGCTGGAATGGCAGATCCGGCGCCGTGTGCTCGAAATTCCGAATGTGGAGATTCAGCATCGTTCGGTGGCGCAGCCAAGCTTCGATGTCGCCGCCCAGCGGGTGACCGGGGTGCTGCTCGACAGCGACGCCGACGAGCCCGATTTCGTCGCCGCGGATCTGGTGATCGACGCCGCCGGACGCGGGACCCGGTTGCCGGTCTGGCTGGAGCAGTGGGGCTATCAGCGGCCGCCGGAGAAAACCGTCGACGTGGGCATTGGCTATGCGTCGCAACAGCTTCGGTTGCCCGAGGGCGCGATCCGCGAGCGTGTGGTCGTCGCCGGGGCGTCGCGCGAGCAGCCGGTCGGGCTGGGCCTGTTGGGTTACGAGGACGGCACCTGGACGCTGACCACCTTCGGTGTCGGGAAAGTCGAACCGCCGCATACGTTTTCGGAGATGCTGACGGTGGCCGACAAGATGCTGCCCGAGCGCATCGCCGGGGCGCTGCGGCAGGCCGAGCTGGTCGGCGAGGTGGCGTTCCACAAGTATCCCGCCAGCAGGTGGCGGCGCTACCACGAGTTGGACCGGTTCCCGGACGGCATCCTGCCGCTCGGCGACGCGGTGGTCAGTTTCGACCCCACCTACGGCCAGGGCATGACGATGACCTCACTTCAGGCCGGGCACCTGCGCCGCGCTCTCGCCGAGGGCGGCGATGTGGTGCGTCAGGTCAATCGGGCCACCGCCAAGACCACCTTTCCGGTGTGGATGATGACGGCTATCGGCGACCATGCCTTCCACCTGGCGGGCGGCGACAAGCCGTGGTGGTTCGGACCGGTCGGCAGCCTGTTCGATCAGTTCCTCGGCGCGGCCGAGTCCGATCCCGTTCTCGCCGAATGGTTTTTGCGGCGCTTCTCGTTGCTGGACAGCCTGTACATGGTTCCGTCGGCGAAGCTGGTCGGCCGCACGATCCGGCACAACATGCGGCTGTGGCTGGCCGAGCGCCGCGTCGGTCGCCCGGAATTGGCTACAAGCCAACGGTAGCCCGGAAGATCTTCGTCGGCTCCTGCGCGACCAGCCGGATCGGGCCGTCGTCGGCCGCGACCCAAGCGGCGGCGCCACGGGCCAGCGTCAGCGTCCCGGACTTGCCGTGTACCGCGGTCGTCCCCTCGACGCAGAGCAGGATCTGCGGACCGTCGTGACGCGAGGGCGCGTCGACTTCGTGGCCGACCTGTTCACCACCGAGAGTGAGCATCGAGGCCGCGAATTCGGTGGTGGGCGTGTCGTAGAACGACGCCAATCCATCCGGATGGGTGTCGGCGCGCAACTGCGACTCGGTGGTGGGATTGAAATTCAGGACCCGCAGCAGCTCGGGAACGTCGACGTGTTTAGGCGTCAGGCCGCCGCGTAACACGTTGTCGGAGTTGGCCATGACCTCCAGGCCCACACCGCGCAGGTAGGCGTGCAGGTTTCCGGCCGACAGGTAGATCCCCTCGCCGGGGCCCAGCGTGATCCGGTTGAGCAGCAGCGAGGCCAGCACACCGGCGTCGCCGGGATAGCGCTCCCCGAGCTCCAGCACGGTCTTGGCCTCGGCCGCGAATTCCGTTGCACCGGAGCTCAAATAGTTGATCGCGCCGTCGAGCACCGCGGTCACCAGGACGTCGACGTGGGGCTGCGGCGCGGTGATCCACGTGGTGAACAGCGCCCGCAGCCCGTCGGCGTCGGACTGGTCTTTCAGCAGATGGATGGACGGATCGAGGTCCGCCACCGCGAGGGCCCGGAGCAGTTCGAGGGTCTGGGCCGCGGGCCGGAATCCGGCCAGCGCCTCGAATTGGTGTAGCGCGACCAATAATTCGGGCTTGTGGCTGGCATCGCGATAGTTGCGCACCGGCGAGTTCACCGGAATTCCGAGTCGCTCCTCGCGCCGGAAACCCTCGGCCGCCTGCTCGGCGCTGGGGTGCGCCTGCAGCGAGAGGGGTTCGTCGGCGGCCAGGACCTTGAGCAGGAACGGCAGCGCGTCGCCGAATCGGGCGCGGACTCCGGTGCCGAGTTGGCCCTCGGGGTCGTCGACAACCGTCTGCAGCAGCGAGACATCGCCGCCCGGCTCCTCCAGCCAGGACGGATCGCCGGGGTTAGCGCCCAGCCAGAGTTCGGCTTCGGGGTGCGCGGCCGGTACCGGACGACCAGTGAATTCCGCGATGGCGGTCCGCGACCCCCACGCGTATGTCCGTATCGCTCCGCGTAGCAACTGCACTAGCCATTACCTCAGAACCAGTTATCCCCGCACCAGCCGCAAATAAACCGCCGCCATCTCCAGCCGGACCGCCAATATCGCCAACTGCTGCTCGGCGCGTTGGACTCCGGGCCGGGCTGGGTCGCGGTCCGGCGAATCCGGGACGTCCTCGGCGCCGACGACGTCGACGTCGTGCAGCCCGGCAATCCGCGACGTCACTACCGCCCGCTCCGCGTCCAGCGTCAGCACCAGAAGCCTCAACCGATCCGCGGTCGGCCCGTCGATCTCCTCGTCGTGGAACAACGACTCCGTCGGATCGATGAAGGCGGGCCCCGGACCTGCCCGCAACGCGACTAGAGCGTCGGCCATGCCACTGGCGGCCGCGACCTCGTGCGCAACGCGAAGCAGTATGCCCGACGCGTGCCGCGCCAGCGCGAGTGTCGCGGGACAGTCGCCGGCAAACACCACCCGACGTCGCGAGATTCGTTCGACCAGCGCCTTAGCCGGATTGGTGAATAGTTCACGACCCGCGCTGTTGCGCAGTGCTTCGGCGTCCAGTTCGTCGGCCATGGCGGCCAGATCCACTCGCAGCCGGGGGTCGACACTTCCCAGGACGCCTAGGCCGGCGGCCAGGAAACGGCAGAGTCCGAACTCGGGAGCCACCGGCAGCCGCGGCTCGAGCACGGCGGCTCGGCCGGCGGTGACCTCGCGCAGCGGGCCTTCGTACGGCGTGGCCACGACCACGCGCGCACCCCGGCGAACACCACTCGCGGCGGCCCCGACCAGCACCGGGTCGTCGGGATCGTCGCCGGCGACGATCAGCACATCCAGCGGTCCGATCCAGGGCGGCGCCTCGGCGGCGATCACGATCGGCGCCGGCGCTGACACACCGGCCGTCGCGGCCAGCATTGCGCCTGCGGTCTCGCCTGTCCCGCGGCCGGCGACCCAGATGATGGTCCGAGGACGGTCACCCGAGTCGCGCAGGTTGTCCAGGGCGCCCTCGTCGACGGCCGCGGCCACCGCGCGTACGTGCGCGCCGGTCATCGACGCCGCCCGCAATAGTCCGTCGCGATCGGCGCCGAGTAAGCCGTCGGCGTCGTCGAGGTCGATCACGGCGGGGGCCGCGTTCACGTGACGGCCTCTGGTGCGCCGACCCTGCTGTTCTGCCGCTGGATCTCGGCGCCTATCTGCTCGACCACCGCGTCGACGTCCTCGGTGCAACGTCCTTCCACGTTCAGTCGTAACAACGGCTCCGTGTTGGAGGTACGCAGGTTGAACCAACTGCCCTCGCCGAGGTCGACCGTCACCCCGTCCAGGTGATCGATCGACTGGATCCGGCTGCTGAAAAACTTGAGCACCGCCTCGACACACGACGCGGAATCCTCGACGGTGAAATTGATCTCGCCGGATGCCTCGTAGCGTTGGTAGATCGCGGTCAGATCGGACAGCGGGCGCTCGGAGTTACCGAGCGCGGCCAGCACGTGTAGCGCGGCCAGCATTCCCGAGTCGGCTCCCCAGAAGTCGCGGAAGTAGTAGTGCGCCGAGTGCTCGCCGCCGAAAATCGCGCCCGTCTCGGCCATGAGTGCCTTGATATAGGAATGCCCGACTCGAGAGCGCACCGGCGTGCCGCCGCGCTCGATCACCAACTCGGGCACCGCCCGTGAGGTGATCAGGTTATGGATCACCGTCGCGCCGATCTCGCGGCCCAACTCGCGCGCAGCAACCAGCGCGGTCACTGTAGACGGCGAGACCGGCAGGCCGCGTTCGTCGATGACGAAGCACCGGTCGGCGTCGCCGTCGAAGGCCAGCCCGATATCGGCGCCGCTGTCGCGGACGAATTTCTGAAGGTCCGCGAGGTTCGCCGGGTCGAGCGGGTTGGCCTCGTGGTTGGGGAAAGAGCCGTCTAGTTCGAAATACAGCGGCAGCAGGGTGAGCGACTCGATCACGCCGAGCACGGCGGGCGCGGTGTGTCCCGCCATCCCGTTGCCCGCGTCGACGGCCACCCGCAGCGGACGCAGGCCGTCGGTGTTGACCAGCGAGCGCAGGAATTCGCCGTACTCGGCCAGCACGTCGTTGTCGGTGGCGGTTCCGGGGGTGCCGTCATGCGCGGGGACGCCGGCGATCACGTCGTCGCTGATGGTCGCCAGCCCGGTGTCGGCGCCGACGGGTTTGGCTGCCGCCCGGCACATCTTGATCCCGTTATAGGCGGCCGGGTTATGGCTCGCGGTGAACATCGCGCCCGGGCAGTCGAGCAGGCCGGAGGCGAAGTAGAGCTGATCGGTCGACGCCAGCCCGATCCGTACGACGTCCAGACCCTGACCGTTGACGCCGTCGCCGAACGCGGCCGCCAGCGAAGGCGAGCTGTCCCGCATGTCGTAGCCGATGACGACCTGGCGGGCGCCTTCGCTGCGCATCAGCCGGGCGAAGGCCGCGCCGACCTCTGTCACGAACGACTCATCGATCTCCGTACCGACCAGACCTCGCACGTCATACGCCTTGATCACACGGTGAACAGCCGCAGCGGGCCGAGCCATCGAGAGCGCTCCTGACGACGGAGGATGTAAAGGGGGCGTCGTTAAGCCTATCCCGCCAGGAAGTACGGCAGGGCCCGCCGTTCCCTCTGCGTCTTCGGCGGCGGCGCGGGTCTACTCCGCGGGGTCGGGCAGCACCCGGAGATGACCGCGGCGACGACCATTGCCGGTCGGGCGCGGGGGGGCCGTCGCCAGCACTCCGGCCGCCGGCGCCTCGGCCGGCGCGGCGCCGAACTGCCCGGCGGGCTCGTGGAATCCGTTGACGGCGCCACCACCGACGGCCACGTCGCGGCCCTCCCGCACGGCCTCGGCCAGCGCGATCAGGTCGTCTTCATCGGGGTTGACGACCAGCGGTCCGGCGTGCCGGACCAGCTCCCAGCCGCGGGGGGCCGTGATGCGGCCAGCGTGGCTTACACAGAGGTCCCAGGAGTGCGGCTCGCTGGCAACGGCCAGCGGACCGACAACCGCCGTGGAGTCGGAGTAGACGAAGGTCAACGTCGCGACCGCGTAATGCGGACACCCTGGCCGGCAGCAGCGACGCGGAACGTTCACGATCGAGAGGTTATCGCGCGAAAACGTCCATGCCCCGACGGACACGCGCATTCATTCGGGCCAGGATGCCCAACCGTTACCATCGCCGGGTGAGCGATTCGCGCAGCTCCCCGCGCGGCTGGCGCTCGCGGGGGAAGAAGGTGTCGCGCCGCGGGCGCGACATGCGCGGTCCGCTGCTGCCGCCGACAGTCCCGGGATGGCGCAGTCGCGCCGAGCGTTTCGACATGGCGGTACTCGAGGCTTATGAGCCGATCGAGCGGCGCTGGCAGGATCGGCTGTCCGGGCTCGACGTCGCCGTCGACGAGATCCCGCGGATTTCGGCGAAGGATCCGCACAACGTGCAGTGGCCGCCGGAGGTGGTGGCCGACGGGCCGATCGCGCTGGCCCGGTTGATCGCCGCCGGCGTCGATGTGCGTGGAAGCGCCACCCGTGCGCGAGTTGTGCTGTTTCGCAAGCCAATCGAACGACGCGCCAAAGACACTGTCGAGCTGGCCGAACTGCTGCATGAGATCCTGGTGGCTCAGGTGGCCACCTACCTGGACGTCGAACCGTCGGTCATCGATCCGACGATAGAAGACGAATAGCGGACGACCGCGAGCTCAGCCGAAGCCGGGCTCAGCGGGTCACCCGCTATTCGATAACCCCGGAAAGTCAGATGATTCCGCGCTTGAGGCGACGACGCTCCCGCTCGGAGAGCCCACCCCAGATGCCGAAACGCTCGTCATGGCCCAACGCGTACTCCAGGCACTCACTCCGGACTTCGCAGCCAAGGCAGATCTTCTTGGCCTCGCGAGTGGAGCCGCCCTTCTCGGGGAAGAACGCTTCCGGATCCGTCTGAGCACACAACGCACGGTCTTGCCACTGATCGGTTGCTTCCTCGATCGCCTCGAATTCGTCTTCGAAGGCTTCGGGAACCAAACTCAAATGGGGCCTTTGGGATACCCCTGTCAACGGCAGACCGGGAGCGGTGTGCGGTGTTCCTCCCATTAGCCCCCGAAGGTGTTCATAGGACATGCTCCGCCTCCTCACCTGGTTTCGTAGATCACACGAATGTCACCACTGTTTTGATGTCGGTCATCTGCGATTCGAACATTTGATCGAATCTCGGTCTGCGACACCGAATCCGGCCGGCCAACCGAAATGACACTGCTGTGATTACACACGGGTAAGAGTCGATCCGCAAGCGATTCGGCAGAATTCCATACCATCTCGTGATCATTTTTTTGCGGCACTGAGGCCTGCGCGGGGGTGGCGTGTCGGTCACACCTGTCACACAAGGCAATCCGGCACCAACCCGGCGATTCGCTCACCGGACTCAGGGCGGGGTCGGTGCCGTCGCCGCGCGTACTGTCGTGCGGTGTGAAGGTGACGGTTCTGGTCGGCGGCGTCGGCGGCGCGCGCTTCCTGCTCGGGGTGCAGCAGCTATTCGGTCTCGGCCAATTCGCCTCCGGCTCTGCGCCTACGGGTGATCACGAACTGACAGCAGTCGTGAACATCGGCGACGACGCCTGGATGCACGGTGTGCGAATCTGCCCGGACCTGGACACCTGCATGTACACCCTGGGCGGCGGCGTCGACCCGGAACGCGGTTGGGGTCATCGGAACGAAACCTGGCACGCCAAAGAGGAACTCGTGCAATACGGCGTGCAGCCGGACTGGTTCCAGCTCGGCGACCGGGATCTGGCCACCCATCTGGTGCGCAGCCAGATGCTGCGGGCCGGCTATCCCCTGTCGCAAGTGACCGCAGCGTTGTGCGACCGCTGGCGGCCGGGTGCGCGATTGCTGCCCGCCAGCGACGACCGTTGCGAAACACACGTCGTGATCACCGATCCCGATGACGGGAACCGGCGCGCGATCCATTTCCAGGAGTGGTGGGTGCGCTACCGCGCACAGTTGCCGACCCACAGCTTCGCATTCATCGGTGCCGAAAAGGCCAAGGCGACAAGCGAAGTCACCGATGCCATCGCCGACGCCGACGTGGTCCTGATCGCCCCGTCGAACCCGGTGGTGAGTGTCGGAGCGATCCTGGCGGTTCCCGGAATACGTTCGGCATTGCGATCCACCGGCGCCCCTGTCGTCGGCTACTCCCCGATCATCGGCGGAAAGCCGTTGCGCGGGATGGCCGATGAATGCCTGAGTGTCATCGGTGTGGAGTCCTCCGCGGAGGCGGTCGGCCGCTATCACGGCGCGCGCGCCGGGACCGGCATCCTGGACTACTGGCTGATCCACGAGGGCGACCGCGCCGAGATCGACGGCATTGGAGTGCGATCGGTGCCGCTGTTGATGACCGATCCGAAGGCGACCGCCGAGATGGTCCGCGCCGGGCTCGAGCTTGCGGGCGTGGCGGTATGACCGCGCGGACGACGATGCAGAGCGCAGCGATGCAAAGGAGCCGCGCCATATGACCGCGCGGAGACGAATGCAGAGCGCAGCGATGCGAAGGAGCCGCGCCATATGACCGCGCGGACGACGATGCAGAGCGCAGCGATGCGGAGGAGCCGCGCCATATGACCGAGCACGGCACCGCGTCACCGATCGAAATCCTGCCGGTCACCGGACTTCCCGAGTTCCGGCCCGGTGACGACTTGGGCGCCGCGCTCGCGAACGCCGCGCCCTGGCTACGCGACGGCGATGTCCTGGTGGTGACCAGCAAGGTGTTGTCCAAGTGCGAGGGTCGTCTGGTGCCCGCGCCGACGGACCCGGAAGAGCGAGACACGTTGCGCCGCAAGCTGGTCGACGCGGAGTCCGTTCGGGTCCTGGCCCGTAAGGGCCGCACGCTGATCACCGAGAATGGGCTGGGAGTGGTGCAGGCCGCGTCCGGCGTGGACGGATCCAACATCGGGACCGACGAATTGGCCTTGCTGCCTGTTGATCCCGACGGCAGCGCCGCCGCGCTGCGGTCCGGGCTGCGGGCCAGCTTGGGCGTCACCGTCGGTGTCGTCATCACCGACACCATGGGCCGGGCCTGGCGCAACGGCCAAACCGATGCCGCGGTAGGCGCGGCCGGGGTCTCGGTGCTGCACGGCTACGCCGGCGCGGTCGACCGGCACGGCAACGAGCTGGTGGTTACCGAGGTCGCGGTCGCCGACGAGATCGCGGCCGCGGCCGACCTCGTCAAGGGCAAGCTCACTGCTATTCCGGTGGCCGTCGTGCGTGGTCTGCCCGCCGGCGTGGTCACCGAAACCGATTCCACCGCCCGGCATCTGGTCCGCTCGGGCACCGACGACCTGTTCTGGCTCGGCACCGCGGAAGCCCTGGAGTTGGGCCGTCGGCAGGCCCAGCTATTTCGCCGCTCGGTACGCCAGTTCGCCGACGAGCCAGTGGCACCGCACCTGATCGAGGATGCGGTGGCCGAAGCGCTGACCGCCCCCGCACCGCACCACACCCGGCCGGTGCGTTTCGTCTGGCTGCAGACCCGGGCCACCCGCGACCGGCTACTCGAGCGGATGCGGGACAAGTGGCGCGCCGACCTGACCGGCGACGGCAAGCCCGCCGACGCGGTCGAGCGACGGATCGCTCGCGGCCAGATCCTCTACGATGCACCCGAAGTCGTGATCCCGTTCCTGGTGCCAGACGGCGCCCACAGCTATCCCGACGTCGCCCGAACCGATGCCGAACACACCATGTTCACCGTCGCGGTCGGCGCCGCAGTGCAGGCCTTGCTGGTGGCGCTCGCGGTGCGCGGCATCGGCAGCTGCTGGATCGGGTCGACGATCTTCGCCGCGGACCTGGTGCGCGCCGAGCTCGACCTGCCCGCCGAGTGGGAACCGCTGGGCGCCATCGCCATTGGCTACCCTGTCGAGCCGCCGACGCCACGAGACCCCGTCGCGGTCAGCGATCTGCTGGTGCGCAAGTGAGCGTTCGGTCCTCAGCGATCGCGCTGCTGGCCGACTGGCGGCCACCGGACCAATCGCAAGACTCCATTCGCAACGCCGTGCTGGCGTTCCTCGACGCCCGCGAGGATGCCTGCCGTCGGGAATGCGTACCGGGACACATCACCGCGTCGGCGTTGGTGCTTGACGCCACCGGCGGTCAGGTCCTGTTGACGTTGCATCCGCGGCTGGGCCGGTGGGTCCAATTGGGTGGGCACTGTGAGGATTCCGACGCCGACATCCACGCGGCCGCGCTGCGTGAGGCCACTGAGGAGTCCGGCGTCGACGGCCTGCGGCTGTCCCCGATCTGACTGCGATCAATGTGCACGCGCTCACCTGTTCGCTGGGCGTGCCGACCCGCCACCTCGATCTGCAGTTCGTGGCGCACGCACCGGCGGACGCGCAGATCGCGGTCAGCGAAGAGTCGATGGACTTGCGATGGTGGCCGATCGACGCGCTGCCCGATGGCACTGACGAGGCCTTGGCCTATCTGGTCGAGCGCGGGGCGCGAGATCGCGGCTAGCCAGCCGCGCTCTCGACCGGGAATAGCCGCGGCAACCCGTTGGCTGGACCTGAGTAGACCCAGATACCAGCGCAGCCCACGGAGGAGCACATGCCCGCAGCACCGAAGTACCTCGTCACCGGGGCGGGTGGTGGTGTCGGCGGAGTGGGCCGGATGGTCGTCGACGATCTGCTGACTTCCAGACAAGCGGTGCGAGCGATGGTGCACCGCGACGACGCCCGCGCAGACGCGCTGCGCGAGAGCGGTGCCCATGTCGTCGTCGGAGACCTGACCAACCCCGTCGACGTCGCCGCCGCGCTGGACGGTGTGACCCGGGTATTTTTCAGCATGAGCGTGTCCGCTTCGTACCTAGAGGCCACCGCCGTGGTCTGCTCGCTGGCCGCCGAACTCGGCCGGCTCGAGGTGCTGGTGAACATGTCACAGATGACCGTGTCGCAGATGACACCGACCAGCACGAAAGAGTCACATCAGCAGCGAAGTCACTGGCTGGCCGAACACATTGTCGACTGGTCACCGGTACCGTCGGTGCAGATTCGGCCCACGGTCTTCCTGGAGAACCCGCTGTTTACGTTGCTCGCCGCCGATTCCGTACGCGACAAGGGTCTGCTCGCACTACCTTTCGGCGACGGCCGAACCTCACCGGTCGCTGCCCGGGACGTTGCCGACGTGGTCAGCGCCATTCTGCGTAGTCCGGCCGAACACATCGGCGCCGTGTACGAGCTGACCGGGCCCACCACCCTCGACGTCGATGGCCTTGCGGCGCAATACAGTCAGGCTCTGAGGCGGTCGGTCACCGGGCAGCGCGTCGACGTCGACGACTGGGAAGGCCAGCTCGACCGCGCAGGACTCGACGCGCATGTCCTGGAACACATCAAGACGATGGCGCGCCTACATCGCGAGGACCGATACAACCGCGCTACCGCACGGGTGCAGGACATCACCGGGCATCCCGCGCGAAGCGTCGAAGACTTCGTCCGCGCTCACGAAGAGCTGTTCAGGTAGCGACGCTCGCGGGGCTCACACGTCGCTGGAGTAGCGGATCCCGCCGTCGGGGATGTTGACGCCGGGCCACACCCGGGCGCCGCGCAACAATTCACAGCGGGCGCCGATGTCGGCACCGTCGCCGATCACACCGTCGCGAATCAGCGCGCGCGGACCGATCCGCGCGCCGAACCCGATGATCGACCGTTCGATCACGCTGCCCGCCTCGATCCGGACGCCGTCGAAGATGACCGCGCCGTCCAGCCGTGCGCCGGGCCCGATTTCGGCACCGCGACCCACGACCGTACCGCCGATGAGCAGCGCGCCCGGCGACACCGCGGCACCGTCGTGCACCAGGTGCTCACCGCGGTGGCCGCCGAGCGCCGGTGACGGCGCGATGCCGCGCACCAGATCGGCCGAACCGCGCACGAAGTCCTCCGGGGTGCCCATGTCGCGCCAATAGCTGGCGTCGACGTAGCCGCACACCTTGACGCCGTCGGACAGCAGTGCGGGAAACACCTCGCGCTCGACCGACACCTCGCGGCCGCGTGGGATGCGATCGATGGTCTCGCGGGAGAACACGTAGCAGCCGGCGTTGATCTGATCGGTCGGCGGATCTTCCGTCTTCTCCAAAAATGCTGTCACACGCCCGTTTTCGGTCGGCACACAGCCGAAGGTACGCGGGTCGCTGACCCGCACCAGGTGCAGCGTCACGTCGGCCTGCTGCTCGCGGTGGGAGTCCAGCAGCTGACCGAGATCGGCGCCGGAGAGCACGTCGCCGTTGAACACCAGCGCCGTGTCGTAGCGCAGACGGCTTGCGACATTGGCGATTCCACCGCCGGTGCCCAGCGGCGTCTGCTCGGTCACGTACTCGATCTGCAGACCCAACTTGGAGCCGTCGCCGAACTCAGCCTCGAAAACCGTCGGCTTGTAGGACGTTCCGAGGATCACGTGCTCGATCCCGGCTGCGGCGATCCGCGACAGCAGATGAGTCAAGAACGGCAACCCGGCCGTCGGCAGCATCGGTTTGGGCGCCGACAGCGTCAGCGGGCGCAGCCGGGTGCCCTTGCCGCCGACCAGAACCACCGCGTCAACCTGCCGACTCATCACCGCCGCCCTTCGTCGGAGCTCCGCACCATCAAGCGCGACCGCACCGCCAGTCCTGTCCGAAAGCCCCAGCGCAGCGGCGCGCGCCAGGGTCCAGAATGCCGGTCGGCGAGATAGGTGTAGGTGCTTTTGTGATGCGCGGCCAAATTGCGCGAGGATTCGCGAGCGGTCGCGTGTCCCTTGTGGTGCAGCACTTCCGCCGTCGGCACGTAGACGTTCAGCCAACCGGCCCGGCCCAGCCGCTCGCCGAGATCCACGTCCTCCATGTACATGAAGTAGCGCTCGTCGAAGCCGCCGATCTGCTCGAACGCCGCGCGGCGCACCAGCAGGCACGAGCCGGACAGCCAGCCGACCGGTCGCTCACTGGGCTCCAGCCGCTCCTGGCGGTAGGCCGCCGTCCACGGATTCCGCTTCCACAGCGGGCCGAGGACCGCGTGCATGCCGCCGCGGATCAGGCTCGGCAGTTCACGCGCCGACGGATACACCGACCCGTCGGGATCGTGAATCAGCGGTCCCAGGGTCGCCGCGCGGGGCCAGCGCGTCGCGGCGTCCAGCAGCGCGTCGATGCTGCCCGGGCCCCACTGCACGTCGGGGTTGGCCACGATGATCCACTCGTCGGTGACCTCGTCACGTTCAGCGAGCTGAGCTATCGCGCGGTTCACCGCGCTGCCGTAGCCGAGGTTGGACCCCATCGGGACCAGTCGCACGCCCGGGTACCGCTCGACCGCGGCCTGCGGCGTGCCATCGGTGGAGCCGTTGTCAGCCATCAGAACGCTGACGGGCCGCTCGGTCGCGTGTGACAGCGAGGCCAGGAAACGGTCCAGATGCACGCCCGGCGAATAGGTCACGGTCACTACCGGCAGGACGTCACTCACGCGTTGAGGGTAGCGGTCGAGGCAGCGCGGGTGCCTCAGCAGGGAACAGCCAGCGCCTCGGCGAGCGCATCACGCCACGGGCGCAGTGGCGAGAGCCCGACCTCCTGCGACTGCCGACCGGACAGCGCCGAGTACGCCGGGCGGGCGGCCGGGCGCGGGTTTTCGGCACTGCTCACCGGCCGCACCCGCTCCGGGTCGGCGCCGAGTATCTCGAAGACCGCGCGAGTCTGCCCGAAGCGCGTGACCTCGCCGGCGTTGGCCGCGTGCACGATGCCGTTGGGGGCCTGCACTCGACCGTCGGCCACCTCGAGCAGCGCGGCGACCAGGTCGCCGGTGTAGGTGGGCGAGCCGGTCTGGTCGTCCACCATGTTCACGACCGTGTCGCCGGCGGCCAGCCTGCGCATGGCCGCGACGAAGTCCTTGCCGTTGGCGCCCGTGTAGACCCACGCGGTGCGGACCACCACCGCCTGCGGCAATGCCGCCAGCACCGCTAGCTCGCCATCCAACTTGGTCTGCCCGTACACACTCAGCGGCCGGGTCTCATCGTCCGGCTCATAGGGGCGAGGGCGACGCCGAACGCCGTCGAAGACGTAGTCGGTCGAGATGTGCACCATCTGCGCGCCGACGCGGGCGCAGGCCTGCGCGATGTATTCCGGGCCGGCGGCGTTGATCGCGTGCGCGCGGTCCGGCTCGCGTTCCGCGTCGTCGACGGCGGTGTAGGCCGCACAGTTGATCACCACGTCGCCCGCCTGAACGATCTCGTCGGCACGCTGCGCATCCGCGATGTCCCACTGCGATGACGTCAACGCCAGCACGTCGCGTCCCTGCCGGGTCGCCTCGGCGGCGAGAAAGCTACCGACCTGCCCGCCGGCGCCGGCGATCACGATTCGCTGTGCCATAGGTTGCAAGTCTGGCACGCCGAGACCTCGCTACCCAGGTTATGGCTGTTACGCAAGTAACCTGTTGTGATGCCTGAGCAACGGGTGACTCGTGTGATTGCGACCGTGACGGCCGCGTTGGTTGTCCTGGTGACCGGGGTGGCGTGGAGCAAAGTCCGCTCCTTCGAGGACGGGATCTACCACGTCTTCGCGCCGTCGCTGGGTCACGGCGGCGACGACGGCGCAATGGACATCCTGCTGGTTGGCATGGACAGCCGCACCGACGCGCATGGCAACCCGCTGAGCCCGCAGGAACTGGCGTCGCTGCGGGCCGGCGACGAGGTGGCCAGCAACACCGACACGATCATCCTGGTCCGCATCCCCGACAACGGAAAGTCGGCGACCGCGATCTCGATCCCCCGCGACACCTACGTGTCCGCGCCGGGTCTGGGAAAGACCAAGATCAACGGCGTCTACGGCCAGACCAAGGAAGAGAAGCGGGTCAGCCTGGTCGAGTCCGGCGCCGCCCCCGACGAGGCCGAGCGCGAGGGCACCGAGGCCGGCCGCGAGGCGCTGATCAAGACCGTCGCCGACCTCACCGGCGTCACCGTCGACCACTACGCCGAGATCGGACTGCTGGGCTTCTCGCTGATCACCGACGCCCTGGGTGGGGTCAATGTCTGCCTCAAAGAGCCTGTCTACGAACCACTTTCAGGAGCCGACTTCCCGGCCGGTCCGCAGAAGCTCAACGGCCCGCAGGCGCTGAGCTTTGTCCGGCAGCGGCACGAACTCCCCCGCGGCGACCTCGACCGCGTCGTGCGTCAGCAGGTGGTGATGTCGTCACTGGCTCACCAGGTGATCTCCGGCAAGACGCTGTCCAGCCCGGCCACGATGAACCGCCTGCAGGCCGCGATCCAACGCTCGGTGGTGCTGTCATCCGGTTGGGACATCATGGATTTCGTCAACCAGCTGCAGAAGCTGGCGGGCGGGCGGGTCGCGTTTGCCACCGTCCCCGTACTCGACGAGTCCGGCTGGAGCGACGACGGCATGCACAGCGTGGTGCGGGTCGATCCGCATCAGGTGCAGTCCTGGGTCGCCGGGTTGTTGGAAGGTCAAGCCAATGGCAAGACCGAGGAGCTGAGCTACGCGCCGGACAAGACCAACGCCAGCGTGCTTAACGACACCGACATCAACGGTCTGGCCTCATCGGTCTCACAAGTCTTGACCGCCAAGGGATTCGGCACCGGTAAAGTCGGCAACAACGATGCCGCGCACGTGAAGAACAGCCAGGTGCAGGCCGCCAAGTCCGACGACATCGGCGCCCAGGCCGTCGCGAAGGAACTCGGCGGCCTACCGGTCGTCGCCAACGCCTCGGTTCCGCAGGGCTCGGTCCGGGTGGTGCTCAGCAGCGACTACACCGGCCCCGGGTCGGGCCTGAGCGACGGTGGCCCCAAGCTGGCGGCAGCGTCGCACCCCGACTCGTCGGACGCGCCACCACCGTCGCCGATCCTGACCGCCGGCTCCGATCACCCGGAGTGCGTCAACTGATCTACTGACGTGGTGACAAATCTCAGCGCCGCGATTCTTGATCCGATGCTGCGCGCCGACCCGGTCGGCCCGCGGATCACCTACTACGACGACGCCACCGGCGAACGCATCGAGTTGTCCGCGGTCACCCTGTTCAACTGGGCGGCCAAGACCGGCAACCTGCTACGCGACGAGTTGGGCGCGGGGCCCGGCAGCCGGGTGGCGGTGCTGCTGCCGGCGCACTGGCAGACCGCGGCCGTGCTGTTCGGGGCGTGGTGGATCGGCGCCGAGGTGGTACTCGGCCCGGCTTCCGACGCCGACGTCGCGCTGTGCACCCTCGAGCGGCTCGACGACGCCGACGCCACCGGGGCCGGCGAGGTCGCGGTGCTGTCGCTGGACGCCTTCGGCCGCCCAGTGCCCGATCTGCCGATCGGCGTGACCGACTACGCGACCGCGGTGCGGGTGCACGGCGACCAGATCCTCGGCGAGCAGCGGCCCGGTCCGGCCTTCGACGGCCTATCGGTCGAGCAGGTGCTGGAAGCGTGCCAAAAGGCTGTGGCCGCGCAGGGTTTGACGGGCAGCGATCGGGTGCTGTCGACCGCGCCGTGGGAGACGCCGCAGGACGTGATCGATGGATTGCTCGGCGTGCTGTCGGTCGGCGGATCACTGGTCTACGTCGCCAACCCCGACTCCTCCGCGCTGGCGCGCAGGGCGGAGACCGAAAAGGTCACGCGCAGCCTCTGACCACTCCTGCCTCGCCGGCCTCGCGACAGGGGCACCCGGCGAGCTTTCGATACATGTTGATATCGCTATATGTGGATGTTACGGTCGTCGAGAGGCATAAGCTCGTGCCGTAGAACACGACGGGAGGACGTTCGCGATGGTGTTGTCGGGTCTGCTGGGGAAAGCGGCCGGGACGGTGGTAACCGGCCTGGTGGGGGTAAGCGCCTACGAGCTCGTGCGCAAGAGCCTGGGCAAGGCCCCGATTCACGAAGCCGCGGTGTCCGCCACCGAGTGGAGCCTGCGCGGCACCCGGCGGGCCGAGGAAGCCGCAGAGTCGGCCCGGCTGAAGCTGGCCGACGTGATGGCCGAGGCCCGCGAGCGCATCGGCGAGGAGGCACAGCCTCCGGCCATCGGCGACCACGACCACGACCACGAGCACTGATCGGCTCGCTGTGCTCGATGCTCCGCCTTCTTCGCATCGCGCAGTGCGTTCTGCATCGTCGGCGGGAGTGACGACCGATCTAGAGGTCGTGTCCGACGCCGCGGGGCGCATGCGGGTCAAGGTCCCGTGGGTGCGCGCGAATTCGCGGCGCGCGGTCGCCGTGGAGGACGCGGTCGACCGTCAGCACGGGGTGCGCGCGGTGCATGCCTATCCGCACACCGGATCCGTCGTCGTCTGGTACTCACCGACGCGCTGCGACCGCGCCGAAGTGCTCGCGGCCATCGCCGATGCCGAACACGTCGCCGCCGAACTTATTCCAGCCCGTACGCCGCGGTCCTCGGACATCCACAACACTGAGGTTCTGCGCATGGTGATCGGCGGCGCGGCGCTGGCGCTGCTCGGCGTGCGCCGCTACGCGTTCAAGCGTCCCCCGCTGCTGGGCCCGTCCGGTCAGCTGGTCGCCACGGGCGCAACAATTTTCATGGGCTATCCGTTTCTGCGCGGCGCGCTGCGCGGCTTGCGATCGGGCCGCGCCGGCACGGACGCACTGGTGACCGCCGCGACCGTCGCCAGCCTGGTGCTACGCGAGAACGTCGTCGCGCTCACCGTGCTGTGGCTGCTGAATATCGGTGAATACCTTCAAGATCTGACGCTGCGCCGCACCCGGCGGGCCATCTCGGATCTGCTGCGCGGCACCGCCGACACGGCCTGGATCCGGCTGGACGACGGTAACGAAGTCCAGGTGCCGATCGACACGGTGCAGATCGGCGACGACGTCGTGGTGCACGATCACGTGGCGATACCGGTCGACGGCGAGGTGGTCGACGGCGAGGCGGTCGTCGACCAGTCCGCGATCACCGGCGAAACCCTGCCGGTCAGCATCGTCGGCGGCTCGCCCGTGCACGCCGGGTCGGTCGTGTTGCGGGGCCGCTTGGTGATCCGTGCCGGCGCGGTGGGCAACCAGACCACGATCGGGCGCATCATCTCCCGCGTCGAGGAGGCCCAGCTCGACAGGGCGCCGATCCAGACGGTCGGCGAGAACTTCTCCCGTCGCTTCGTGCCGATCTCGTTCATCGTCTCAGCGGTCACGCTCGCGCTGACCGGAGACGTCCGGCGGGCGATGACGATGCTGTTGATCGCCTGCCCGTGCGCGGTCGGCCTGTCGACGCCGACCTCGATCAGCGCGGCGATCGGCAACGGCGCGCGGCGTGGCATTTTGATCAAAGGCGGCTCGCACCTCGAGCAGGCCGGCCGGGTCGACGCGATCGTCTTCGACAAGACCGGAACGCTGACGGTGGGCCGCCCCGTTGTCACGAATATTATTGCGCTGCACGATGATTGGCAGCCCGAACAGGTGCTCGCCTACGCGGCGAGCTCGGAGCTGCACTCGCGCCACCCACTGGCCGAGGCGGTGATCCGCTCCACCGAAGAACGCCGCATCACCATTCCCCCGCACGAGGAGTGCGAGGTCCTGGTCGGCCTGGGCATGCGGACCTGGGCCGACGGCCGGACGCTGCTACTGGGCAGCCCGTCGCTGCTGCGCTCGGAGAACGTCGCGGTGTCCGAGGAAGCCTCCGACTGGGTCGACAAGCTGCGCCGCCAGGCCGAAACCCCGCTGCTGCTCGCCGTCGACGAGACGCTGGTGGGGTTGATCAGTCTGCGCGACGAGGTCCGCACCGAAGCCCCCGGCGTGCTGAAGGAACTGCGCGGCAACGGTATTCGCCGCATCGTGATGTTGACCGGCGATCATCCAGACATCGCGAAAGTGGTTGCGGCCGAACTCGGTATCGACGAGTGGCGTGCCGAGGTGATGCCCGAGGAAAAGCTCGAAGTGGTGCGCCAACTGCAGGACGAGGGCTACGTCGTCGGGATGGTGGGCGACGGCATCAACGACGCCCCCGCCCTGGCCGCCGCCGACATCGGCATTGCGATGGGGCTGGCCGGCACCGACGTCGCGGTCGAGACCGCCGATGTGGCGCTGGCCAACGACGACCTGCGGCGGCTGCTCGACGTCGGCGACCTGGGCACCCGTGCGGTCGAGGTGATCCGGCAGAACTACGGCATGTCGATCGCCGTCAACGCCGCCGGACTGCTGATCGGCGCCGGCGGCGCCCTGTCCCCCGTGCTCGCCGCGATCTTGCACAACGCGTCCTCGGTGGCCGTCGTCGCGAACAGTTCACGTTTGATTCGTTACCGCTTGGACTGAACGTCGGCCGGTCCGGCGTCGGACACCTACGATGTGCGGATGTCATCGACCCCGCTCGACCCCATTGCCAGCGAGCGGCTCTCGCACGCCGATCGTGTCTTCACCTCAGACCTGTCCATCAACGAATTCGCGCTGCTGCACGGCGCCGGCTTCGAGCCACTCGATCTCGTGATGGGGGTCTCGGTCTACCACGTCGGTTACCAATTCACCGGTATACGGCAACAATCCGAGCTGCCGGTGCTCACCGAGGCGACCTATCGGGCTCGCTGGAACGCGATGGCCCGGATGCAAGCCGAGGCCGACGCGCTCGGCGCCGACGGCGTCGTCGGTGTCCGCCTGGAATGGCGCCAGCACGGCGCCGAGGCGGAACATCTGGAGTTCATCGCGGTCGGCACCGCGGTGCGCTACACCCCCAAGCCGGGAGCGTTCAAGCGTGGCAACGGGCAGGCATTCTCCAGCCACCTCACCGGACAAGACCTCACCACTCTGCTTCGATCGGGCTGGGCACCGGTCGCGTTCGTCATGGGCAACTGTGTGTTTCACATTGCCGCACAAGGCTTTATGCAGACCTTGCGGCAGATGGGCCGCAACACCGAGATGCCGCAGTGGACGAAGGGCAATTACGAGGCGCGCGAGCTGGCCATGTCGCGCATGCAGGGTGAAGCCGAACGCGACGCCGCCAATGGAGTCGTTGGGGTGCACTTCTCAATCCAGAACTACGCGTGGGGATTTCACACTGTGGAGTTCTACGCGGCAGGAACTGCGGTGCGCCGCAAGGGGACGGCCGAGACGATCACGCCGTCGTTCGTGCTCGCGATGAACGACTGATGACGGCATTCGACGCCGATCGAGTGAGTCGCACGGTATCCGGCGCCCTGACCGGGCCCGGCGGAATTGGATTGGTCATCAACGTTTTCGCCGGAATTCCCGGCGTGGTGCACACTCCGCAACGCCGCGGGATGTTCAGGTCACAACCCGCGCGGCTGCAGATCGGAGACTGGCGCTACGAGGTGACCCGCGATGCCCGATTGATGGCGGCCCACGTGGTAGGCGGCGTGGTGATCGGCGAAGAGGTGCTCCTGGCCGACGCCGTGGGGCCGCACCTGGCCCGCTCCCTCGGTCAACTCGTCGCCCGTCACGGTCCCGCGGTCGTTCCCAACATCGACGCCGCGGTCGACGCGCTGAGTGCCGGGGCAGGCTGAACACCCGACGTGCGATACTGCCCCGGTAAGGCGATGACGACGTAGGAAGCCGGTGCGAATCCGGCGCGGTCCCGCCACTGTCATCGGGGAGCGACCCTCACCAGCCACGGCCCACTCGGCCGGAAGGCGAGGCAAGCAGCGATCCGAGAGCCAGGACACTCGCGTCGTCGCATCCTCCTATCCGGGGCGGTCGACCCCGAAAGCGAGAGTCGATGTCACGCCGATTCTGGGTGGCGCTCATCGTGAGCGGGTGGTTGCCGGCCGCCTGCGCCACCCACCCGACAGTCGGCGTCCGCCCCGACCGTGACTGCATTACCGACGTTCGGCCCGGCACTGACTATTTCCCGGACAAGTCCACGGTTCTGGACGCCGCGAATTTCACTCTCAGTTATCACGAGAGCTACCAGCTGCTGACGGTCAAGCAGCCGTTCCCGCGCGGGCATCCGGAGACCTACGTGCTGATGCGCTGCGGTGTGCCGGCCCCGCGGCTGAGCGGTGATCTGGCGGGCGCGCAACGCATCACGGTCCCGGTCGCCGCGATGTACTCGGCTTCGATCACCCAGCTGGGCATGATCACCGAACTGGGCCGCGCCGATGCGGTCACTGGCGTGGCGAACACCGCCGATGTCGTCGATTCTCAACTGCGGCAACGCATCAGCGACGGTGCGACCGTCGGTTATGCACCGGGCAATCAAGTCAACGTCGAGGGGGTGCTCGCCGCCCATCCCGATGTGGTGGTCACCGCGGGCACCGACGACCCCGTTTACCCGAAACTGCGCGACGGCGGCGTCAACGTGGTGGCGGACGCCGAATGGCTGGAACCCACCCCGCTGGGCCGGGCCGAATGGATCAAGGTGCTCGCCGCCCTGACCGGGACCGAGAAGAAAGCCGCCGAGGTGTATGGCAGGCTGCGTGACGACTACCACGCGCTCGCCCGGCGATCCGCCGGCGCCCCACCGGTCGACGTGCTGCCCGGAACCGTGTACCAGGGCACCTGGTTCATGCCCGCCGGCGGCGCCTACGCCGGCCGCCTCATTCGCGACGCGGGCGGCAACTATCCGTGGGCAGGCGAATCACGCTCCGGGACATTGGAATTGAACTTCGAGTCAGTCTACGCCAAGGCCGGTCAGTCGCCGCTGTGGCTGGTCGACAGCGACTGGAAGACCGTCAAAAGCGCGGTGGCCGAGGACAACCGGTATGCCGAACTCGCCGCCGTGCGCACCGGACAGGTCTGGTCGGCAACCAAGGCTGTCGCCCCCGGCGGCGGCAACGACTATTGGGAGCGCGGCGCGGCGCGGCCCGACCTGGTCCTGGGCGACCTGCTGGCGATTCTGCATCCGGAGTCGGCGCCCGACCACGAGTTCACCTTCTATCGACGGGTCGCCCCCGCATGACCACCACCGCCGCCCCAGTCCCGTTGCGGCTGAACCGAACCACGGTCGTATTGACCTCGCTGGCCGCGGCCGTCGTGGTGCTGACCGTGCTGGGCGTGGCGTTGGGCCCGGTGCGGGTGCCGCTGCTCGACACCGTCCGCGCCCTGGTGGGCGCGCAACCGTCGGACCCACGCTGGCAGGTGATCGTGCACAGCATGCGGTTGCCTCGGGTGCTGACCGCGCTCGCCGCGGGCGCCGGTCTCGGCGTCGCGGGCCTGCAGATGCAGACACTGTTCCGCAACACCCTTGCCGACCCGTACGTACTCGGAGTCAGCTCCGGCGCCGGACTGGGCGTCGCAGTGGTGGTGATGTCCACCGGAACCGGTTTCACGGCAGGGCTGGTCGGCGGCGGCCGGGTCGGCGTGGCGGTCGCCGCCGCGGCCGGTGCGGCGGCGGTGCTCACGATCGTGCTGGCCCTGGCGCGCTGGGTGCGATCCGCAACGACGCTGTTGCTGATCGGCGTGATGGTCGGCGCGGCCACCACCGCGGTGGTGAGCGTCCTGCTCGTTTACGCCGACCCCCAACGCGTTCAGCAGTACCTGCTGTGGGGTCTGGGCAGCTTTTCCGGCACCACCTGGCCGGACCTGCAGCTGATGCTGCCTGTGGTCGCGGCGGGGTTGGTCGCGGCGGCGCTGACGGTCCGTGCGCTCAACGCACTGCTGCTCGGCGAAAGTTACGCCCGCACAATGGGTATCGACGTGCGACAGACGCGGCTGATCACGGTCGTGTCGGCGTCGTTGGTAGCCGGTGTGACGACGGCGTTCTGCGGACCGATCGCGTTTCTCGGCCTCGCGGTGCCACACCTGGCGCGGCTGGCCCTCGGCACGTCCGACCATCGCGTGGTGCTGCCTGCGACGGTGCTGATGGGCGCGGCCGCGGCATTGATATGCGGCATCGCCAGTCAGCTGCCCGGCAGCGACGCGGTGCTGCCGATCAACTCGATGACCGCTCTGATCGGCGCGCCGATCGTCGTGCTGGTGCTGGTGCGCAACCGGCACGGTGTGGGGATGCAGCGATGAGCCTGCACATCGTCGACCTCGCGATCGGCTATCGCAACCGGCGAAAGACCAGCACGGTCGCCACCGGCCTGTCCGCGGTCGCCCGTCGCGGCGAACTCACAGTGTTATTGGGCCCCAATGGCTGTGGGAAGTCGACGTTGATCCGCACCGTCTGCGGACTGCAGCCCCGACTGGACGGCCAGGTCCTGCTGGACGCAACGGACCTGGCCGGCGTCGCGGCCGAGAAGTTGGCCCGTCGGGTGGCGGTGGTGCTCACCGATCCGGTCGACCCTGGCCTGCTGTCGGCGCGCGACCTGGTCGCCTTGGGCCGCATCCCCTACCTCGGCCGCACCGGCCGGTTGAGCCGCGACGACCACCGCATCGTCGAGCAGGCGCTGGCCGCGGTCGGCGCCCAGCACCTGACCGACCGCCCAGTGGCCGACCTGTCCGACGGTGAGCGCCAGCGGGTGCTGAGCGCTCGCGCGCTGGCTCAGCAGCCCGAGGTTCTGGTGCTCGACGAGCCCACCGCCTTTCTCGACGTGCCGTCGCGAATCGGGTTGGTCCAGATGCTGCGCGGCCTGGCCCGCGACCAGAACCTGACGATCGTGATGTCCACCCACGACCTCGAACTCGCGCTGCGCGAAGCCGACCAGGCATGGCTGCTCGGCCCCGACGGCACGCTCGTCGAGGGACCACCCGGCGACCTCACCGCTAGCGGACGCCTCGACGCTGTATTCGGTTGCGCGGTAACTCCTTCGATTGACCCCGACACCGTCGCGGCGCTCGCCGAACTCCGCGAGGTCAGCCCGTACTTCGGCGTGGGCACCGGGCCGCTCCGCGACGGCTGGCGCCCGGTTCGGCAGCTTTACGACAACACCGCGCTGCTGGCCGAGACCGTCGAGCGGGTCAGGGCGCGGATGGACGTCACCGAACTTCGCGTCGCGGCGTCGACGTTTTTCCTGGGCTTCGCCGCGCGACTGTGGTCGATCGGCCTGGGCAGTGTCGTCGGCTACCGGATGCTCGTCGACCTTGCGCCCGAGCGGCTGCTGTTCCGCGAGAGCAACGGCCAGCTGGCCCTGCACCTTGAGCAGCCACGGACCCTGCGGCGTGACGACCTGCCCGCCGCACTGGCCGACATGGTCCTCGACCGACATCTCACGCCGCTGGCCGCGGCGCTGCGCCGACTCGGCCCGATCTCCCCGAAACTGCTGCAAGGCAATACGGCCTCGGCGCTGCTCGGCGCGGCCAGGGTGTTCGACGGCGACCGCGCAACGACGTCAGGTTGGGAGCTCGCCCGCCACCTGTGCGCCGACCCCCGATTGAGTGCGACGGTCCGTTTCGGCGATAACGGCTACCGACGCAGGAGTTGCTGTTTGTATTACCGCACGTCCCATGGAGGGCTCTGCGGCGATTGCGCCCTTGGCCGGGTGCCGGAAAGGAGTCGTGATGATCGACTTTAGCCCTGCGGTTCAGACCACCGAAGACAATGGGCGAGAACAGGTTTGGCCGCTGCCGACCGACGAGAAGAATCTGCTGAGCCTCCTCGAGCTGTGCTTCGAAGAGTATTGGGACGAGATCTGGTTCGGCGTGCTGGTCGAGGGCGCGGCATGGGAAGTCGCCGCCCCCAACGCCCCCAAGCGGATCTCGATGTACGACGGATACGCAACCGTCGACTTCGGCCGCTGGCACTTTCATCTGTGCATCGGTGAGCACAAGGACAGCGGTCCGGAGCTCGGCCGGATCCGTCGGTGTGCCCGTGCGGAGCTGTACCGCCGGATCGGCAAGGACGGCTCCCCCACCTCGTGGGGAGTGCGCCTGTTCAACGGCCGCGACGACCAGTTGATGACGCTGATGCTGCCCAGCCCGTTCCTGACGAATGTTCAGCAGATGCGCGAGGAGCCCGCCTTTTCACAGCTGGAGCTCTGGGATCGCCTGCGCGCGACGTTCCTGGGGCTGGGCCCCGATCCGCTTGACCGTTCCGGCAAGGGCTTTCGGCACGGCTGACTCAGCAGCAGTCCTCACCGCGCCACGATTTGGCGCCCTGCCAGATCGCAACGGCGGCGATGCCCAGCCCGATCGCCGGGTCGAACCACCAGATGCTCGGCCAGATCGCGGCGACGGCCAGACCGACCAGCACGGCGGCCGCCTGCGCGCCGCACAGATAATTCTGGGTGCCCTCGCCCGCCGTGGCTGCGGAGCCGAGGTCGTCGGCCAGCGCATGCTTGGCGCGGCCCAGCAACGGCATCAGCACCAGCGAGGCGGCGGTCAAGGTCATGCCGATCATCGAGGTTTCGGCATCGTGCCGGTCGAGCAGATGGTGGACCGATTCGGCGGCGATGTACGGCGCGGTCAGCCAAAAGGACCACGCGACGCCGACCTGCGCGCGACGCTCAGCGCTGGCCGACGCGATGCGCGCGCCGGAGAAGCGCCACGCGACCATCGCACTGGCCAACGCCTCGGGCAGGCTGCCCAGCGCCCACCCGGTCAGCGCGATCGAGCGAACCTCCAGACCCTGCCACAGCCCGAGGACACCCTCGGTGAGCATCGCGGCCATGCTGACCCAGGCCAGCCGCCACGCCCACTTCGCGCGCTTTTGCCACTGATCGTCGTGTGCGACGGCGTGTCCGTGCCCAGATCCGACGCAGGCGTCGGCGACGAGGCCGGCCTGATTGCCGATCGAGCGGGATTCAGTCACCCAGCGATGTTAGGTCAATGCGCAGTGGGGGCGGACCCGCCTCGCTGTCAAGAAGGCGGCAAGGGCCACTACCACCTGTAACCCCTTGAGACCGCGGTGCCGGTGGCTACCCTGGCTGGCATGGCGCGCACCGAGAATGACACCTGGGATCTCGCGACGAGCGTGGGAGCCACCGCCACCATGGTGGCCGCGGGCAGGGGTCGGGCCACCAGAGCCGGTCTCATCGACGACCCGTTCGCCGAGCCGCTGGTGCGGGCGGTCGGCGTCGACTTCTTCACCCGCTGGGCGAACGGCGAGATCGGCGCCGACGAGGTCGACATCCCCGGTCACCCGTGGGGCATGCAGCCGATGACCGACCTGCTCGCGGTCCGCACCCGGTTGATCGACCAATTCCTCGGCGAGGCGACCGCATCCGGCATCCGCCAAGTGGTCGTGCTCGCCTCCGGCCTCGATGCCCGCGGCTATCGACTGTCCTGGCCCGCCGACACGGTGGTCTACGAGATCGACCAGCAGCAGGTGACGGACTTCAAGACCGCGACGCTGAACGCAGCGGGCGCCGAGCCGACCGTCGACCTGCGCGCGGTGCCGATCGATCTGCGCGACGACTGGCCGGCGGCCCTGCGTCACGCGGGGTTTGATGACAGCCGCCCGACCGCCTGGGTCGCCGAGGGGTTGCTGGCCTTCTTGCCGCCCGATGCTCAGGATCGCTTGCTGGACAACATCACTGCGCTCAGCGCGCGGGGCAGCCGGTTGGTGGTCGAGATCTTCCTGAGCTCACCGGAGTCGCTGGAGGTGATGCACGCGTCGTCGGAGAAGTGGTACGAGCACGGCCTCACCGCTCGCATCGACGACCTCTGGTACGGCGGCGAGCGCCACGACGTGGCGCCGTATTTGGACGATCGCGGCTGGCAGACGACCAGGCACCGGTCCGCCCAACTGCTGGCTGAAGCCGGCCTGCCGGTGCCGGAGCGCAATGACGGTCAGACCGAAAACTATTACTGCACAGCCCAACTCGGCTAGCTGCCAGCCAGGCTGCATTGCCAGAAGCCGACATCGTGCCACGAGCCGTGTTTGTAACCGGCCTCGCGAAGTTGGCCGACGCGGACGAAGCCGTGCCGCTCGTGCAGTTGCACGCTTGGGTCGTTGGGCAATGCGATCACCGCGATCGCACTGCGAAATCCTCTGCGCCGCAAGTCATCGAGCAACTCTGCGGATAGCGCGTCGCCGACGCCGCGACGGCGCGTCGACGGGTCCACGTAGATGGTGGATTCGACGGTCCATTGGTACGCTGCGCGCTCGTTCCACGGTCCCGCGTAGGCCACCCCGACGACGTCGTCGTCGATGACGGCAACCAGCCAGGGAAATCGTTCGTGCCGCTGAGCCCAGAGCGCGCGGACCTCGCCGATGCTCTGCGGCTCGGTTCGAAAATTGAAGACTGAGTGCTCGATGTAGTGGTTGACGATCTCGCGGACCCGCACCAGGTCGTCGTCGGTGGCGGTCCGCACCTGCAGCGTGCTCATCGTGGCGTCACGCGAGTTGCCGTCATTTCGGTCACCGTACAGTTCGCCTGGTATGGCGGATCTTCCCGTTAGGCGATGACGACAGAGGAAGCCGGTGCGAATCCGGCGCGGTCCCGCCACTGTCATCGGGGAGCGACCCTCACCAGCCACGGCCCACTCGGCCGGAAGGCGAGGCAAGCAGCGATCCGAGAGCCAGGAGACTCACGTCATCGCGTCCTGCGAGCCGGGGCGGTCGACCCCGAAAGCGAGAGTCTCCTATGACGCTAAGCGCGTTGTTCTCCGCAATTCCCGACAACCGTGCGTGACCGCCCCGGTCTGGATGGCCGCACCTCCAGAGGTGCATTCGGCGCTGCTGAGCAGTGGCCCGGGGCCGGGGTCACTACTGGTGGCCGCGCAGGCGTGGACCACACTGAGCACGGAGTACGCCCAGGCCGCAGATGAACTGACCGCCGTGTTGGGCGCGGTGCAGGGCGGCGCGTGGGAAGGCCCGAGCGCGCAGACCTACGCCGCCGCGCATGCGCCCTACCTGGCGTGGCTGGCCACCGAGAGTGCGAACAGCGCCGCGATGGCCGCCGAGCAACAGACCGCGGCGGCCGCGTACACCACCGCGCTGGCCGCGATGCCCACCCTCGGTGAGCTGGCCGCCAACCACGTCACCCACGGAGTGCTGACGGCAACGAATTTCTTTGGCATCAACACCATTCCGATCGCCGTCAACGAAGCCGACTACGCCCGGATGTGGGTGCAGGCCGCCACGGTCATGAGCACATACCAGGGCGTTGCGGGTGCGGCTGTCGCGGCGGCACCGCCGTCCGAACCGGCGCCGACGATCGTGCACGCGGCAGCGACCACCGACCCCTCGACGCCACCCGCATGGTTCGAAGAATTACAGAGCTACCTGGAGGGGTTGTTCCCCCAGCCCTCGTACCCCGACCCCAGCCAATTCCCGCTGTATCAGCAGCTGTTGGACTTCTTCAACCAGATCGGCTACACCGGCGTCAACGACCCCATCGGTACCTGGCTGCAGGGCCTGGACCCGTCGTGGCTGCCGCCGATCGGAGTGCCCGGGTCCTGGCTCGCCTACACCGGTAACCCGCTGAGCTATCTCAACCCCGCGACCATCGCCTACGTGCTGTCGGTGCCGCTCGACCCGGGATCCTACGTCGCCTTCACCGGCATCGTCATCGTCGACGACCTGCTGGCGATCGCCTATACCGCCGCCTTCAACCCGCAGGCCCTGATCCTGGTCATCCCGGCGGCGATGGTGGAGATCGTCGGCTCCACCATCGGCAACACCATTCAGGTGCTGCACTACATCCTGGAATCGACTCTGCTCCCGCTGCTACCGGCGCTGCTGCCGGCCGTGACCGCGTCCCTGGCTCCGCTGGCGGCCGCACCGGTCGGACTCGCCGGTCTGGCGGGCTTGGCGGGGCTGGCCGGCCTGGCGCCGGCCGCGACCGCACCGATGCTGGCCCCGGCGTTCGCGATGGCTCCGCCTCCGCCCCCGCCGCCCGCACCCGTTCCGATGGCACCGGCACCGGCGCCGGCGACGCTGGTCCACGCCCCGGCCGCCGCGCCCGCGCCGCCTCCCCCGCCCACCCCGGCGGGGCCGCCGGGGGTGACGATGCCGGCATACATGTACCTGGTCGGCGATCTGGGCCTGGCCGCGCAGCAGGCCAGGGGCGCCAGCAAGCGTGCCACCAAGACGGCAGGTCAGGACGGCGAAATACCCTCCGCAGCAACAGCTCCCGGCGAACCACAGCCGGTTCAGCGTCGCCGGCGCGCCAAGACCTCGATGATCGGCCGCGGCTACGAATACATGGACCTGGCGCCCGAGCCCGCGGTGACGGCGTCGGAGAACGGATCCGGACCCGTTGTCGGGTTCGCCGGCAGCGCCGTCCGCGAGGTCGGTTCAGAACCGGCCGGGCTGGCAACGCTGACGCGCGACCATTTCGGCGGTGAGTCCACCGTGCCGATGCTGCCGACCACCTGGAAGCGGGATGTCGACTGAGGCCGACGGTCGGTGATGCCGCTGTAGCGTGCACCCATGGTGGATTTTGCTCTGCGCTCGTGCGGGTTGCGTGGGCACGCGACATTTGCTCCCGACGAGCCGCAGCTGCGTGAGCGCCTGACGGTCGACACACCAGTCGGTGAGGCGTGGCGCTGCTTGCGCTGTGAGACCTTCGTGGTCGGCCCGCCGCGCCGCAGCGGCCCGGCCAACACCGCGCCGGAGATACCGCGCGGACGGTTCCTGCGGGACCGGACGCTGATGCGCGCGCTCGCCATCGAGCGCCTCTTTCGCGCGGTTGTTTTTCTGCTGGTGGCCGCGGGCGTGGTGAAGTTCAGCGGATCGCGGGAGAAGTGGCAGCACACGCTGGACCGGGACATGCCCCTGCTGAAGCCGCTGGCCAATCAGGTCGGCTGGGATCCGGAGAATTCCAAACTCGTTCACGAGATCACCCATGCCTTCGCCTTGTCGTCGTCGACTCTGCAGTGGATCGCGCTCGCGCTCGCCGGATACGCGTTGATCGAGCTCGTCGAAGCGGTCGGGTTGTGGTTGATGCAGCGTTGGGGTGAGTACTTCGCGGTAATCGCGACGAGCGTGTTTCTGCCGCTGGAAATTTACGAGCTGACCGAAAAAATCACGGCCCTGCGGCTTTTCGCCCTTGTAGTGAACATCGTTGCGGTGATCTGGCTGCTGTGGAGCAAGCGGCTGTTCGGGTTGAACGGCGGCGGCAAGGCCTATCGCGAAGAGCACGAAGCCGAGAGCCTGCTCAGTGTGGAAAGCGCAGGGCTGCGCGGAACCGCTGCCGGCGCAACGGCGTAACTACTCCAACGGCGCCGCGGCCCGATGCTGCAGCGCGTACGCGACGGCATGGGTACGATTCTGCACGCCCAGCTTGGCCAGGATCGCCTCGACGTGATGCCCAACGGTCTTCGGGCTGATGTGCAACTCAACCGCGATCTCGGGATTGCTCAGCCCGGCGGCGAGCAGATCGAAGACCTGACGTTGCCGCCCGGTCAGCGCGTGCGGGTCAGATGCCCTGTCCGCCCGCCGCGTTCGGGGCGCCCGCTCACGCAGGACGGTCAACCGTTGCTTTGCGCGACGCGCCGCGGCCTTCGCGCCCAGCCGGCGGAACGTGTCCAGCGCCGACGTCACCGCCGACACGTCGCCACCGAGTTGCGCCAGCGCCGCTTCGTAGGAACAACCACGGCCAGTCCACTCGTCGACGGCTTGCTCCCACTGCCCGCCGATCTCCAGATCGAACGGAGTCAGTGCGCGGTTGCAGTCGATGTCAATTGCGCCGCCGGCCAGATGAATCCAGCGCCGCAAGCTGCCCAGGAGCCACGGGTCGGCGTGCTCGCCTGACGCGAGCAGTCCGGCGTGAGCTTCGGCTACGGCCCGCTGGTCGTCACCGGCCAGCCAGGCCACCTCGGCGCGCGCCGCCCACACCACGCCCAGGTGAACCAGGTCCGCGGGCTGGGCCCGGTCGTCCGCCGGCGCGACGTTCAGCGATTGGCCACGCCGCGCCGCCAGCAGGGTCAGTGTCACCAGCGGCAGGATCCGGTGCTGCGCGCTGAGTTCGGGCCGGGTCAGGATCTGTTCGGCGTCCGCGGCGGCGCGGTCCCAGTCACCGCGATGCAGGGCTGCCAGCGTGGCCGCCGCGGTCAGCAGCGAGCTGAACATGCCGAGGTCGTGATCGTCGCAGAACCGCAACGCGTCGACCAGATAGCCCTCCGCGCGGGCCAATTCACAGCGCAGCACCGCATACCAGTAGATCAGCACGGCGAGAACCGCGGCGTGTTCCTCCAGACCGGGGGTCGACAGCGCCTCATGCCAGACGGCCTCCAGCTGTTCCCAACCGCTGCCGGTGCTGAATACGACGGTGAGCGCCGTGTAACCGCGGGCCCGGATATCGACTCCCGCATCGCACAATTCGCGTCCCACCGCCTGGGCACGGGCGGCGTAGCCGGCGCACGCCGGATCCAGGGCGAGGGCGCTGATGTGCGCCATGTTGATCAGCGACCACGCCAGTTGCGGCGACGGGCCGAGCGCTTCCAGCAGCCGTAGCGATGCGTGCGCCGCGTCGATGGCCTCGCCAGCACGTCCCAGCGGCTGCAGCAGACGTGATAGCCAGCGAAGGTCGTCACCCTCGGCGAGGTGGTCGGCGAGCTTGCGGCGCAACGTGATCGCTTCTTGCAGCGATGCGACAGCCGGTTCGGCATCACCGCTGAGATAACACGCGAAGGCGTGCCGCTCCAGCCAGACGACGCGGTCGTCGTCACGCGCATCGACGGCATGACGCAATGCGAGCGCGTACAGGCTCGCGGCCTCGAGGTTGGCGCCCAGCGATGCGGCGCGCTGCGCCGCGGCGATGCCATACCGCACGGCCGCTTCGCTGTCGTCCGCCTCGTCGGCGTGAAAGGCCAACGCCGCCAGCTTGTTCGGATCGATGGGCGGTTCGGCCAGCACGGTCAGCGCGCGCCGGTGCAATTCGATGCGATCGAAGTCGGCGATCTGCGCCCGGGTGGCCCGGCGGGCCAGCTCATGCCGGAAACCGACCAGGTCCCCATCGGAGATCAGTACGCCGGCTCCGAGGCATTCAAGCAATGCCGTGCGGGCCTCGGGGCACATCTTGTTCACCAGCGCGATATCGGCACGCTGCCCGCATACCGCGACCGCATGCGCCATGTCCCGGCCCTTGGCCGACAGCCGGGCCAGTCTGCCGCACACCGCCTCGGATACACTACGCGGCAAGGCTTTCCGGCTCAAAGCAGTCGGTCCGGCGGCCAGCACCTCGGTGACGAAGAACGGGTTGCCGCCGCTGACCTCGTAAAGCTGGGCCGCGTTCACGCCGCTACCGGCGGCCAAGGTCGACACGGCCGACAAGCTCAACGCGCCCAACTCGATTCGGCTCACCTGCGGATAGTTGGCCAGGTCGCCCAGCGTCACCGCCAACGGATGGGTCGGCGCCAATTCGTCGTCGCGGAACGAGATCACCAGCAGCAACCGCAGTGCACCGACCCGTCGTGCCAAGAACCGCACCAGGTCCAAGGTGGCGCCGTCACCCCAGTGCGCGTCCTCGATCACCCACACCCATCGGCCGTCATCGCCCAACGCGGCCAACAACTGTCGGTAGATCTTGGCGGTGTCTCCCGAATCGACGGCCGCGGTCAGCGCCGCCCCGGCGGCGGCGTCCAAGCCGGACAGCGCGTCGGTCAGTGGCCCCAGCGGTCGCGGCGCACCCAGCGGGTCACACCATCCGCGCAGCAGCCGGACCGGGGGCTCGAGATGAGCGGCGAACCGGGCGAGCAGCGCGGTCTTCCCGACGCCGGCCTCGCCGCGCAGCAACACCACTTCTCCGGGTCCACCGCGAACCACGCGGCGCGCAAGCGCATTCAGCCGCGACAGTGGCGCCTCGCGTTCCAGCAAGGCATTCACCAAGGGGGACATGATGCAGTGTGACTGTAGCGGCACCGGCCCCAAGATGCGCGTCAACTGAACATTCGCTGGGGATTCGCTGTAGAGCCCTCAGCGCAGCAACGCGCGCGACATCACCACACGTTGAATCTGGTTGGTGCCCTCGTAGATCTGGGTGATCTTGGCGTCGCGCATGAACCGCTCGACGGGGAAGTCGATGGTGTATCCGGCGCCGCCGAACAGCTGCACGGCGTCCGTGGTGACTTCCATCGCCACATCGGAGGCGAAGCACTTCGACGCCGCCGAGATGAAGCCGAGGTTGCCCTCGCCGCGCTCGGCACGGGCCGCGGCGCTGTAGACCATCAGCCGCGCGGCCTCGACCTTCATCGCCATGTCGGCCAGCATGAACTGCACGCCCTGGAAATCGCTGATCGATTTCCCGAACTGCTTGCGGTCCTTGGTGTATGCGATCGCGGCGTCGACGGCGCCCTGGGCGATCCCCACGGCCTGCGCGCCGATGGTGGGCCGGGTGTGGTCCAGCGTCGCGAGCGCGGTCTTGAAGCCCGTGCCGGGTTCGCCGATCATCCGATCGCCGGGGATCCGGCAGTTCTCGAAGTACAACTCGGTCGTCGGCGAGCCCTTGATCCCGAGCTTCTTTTCTTTCGGCCCGACGGTGAATCCTTCGTCGTCGATGTGCACGATGAACGACGAGATACCGTTGGCACCCTTGTCCGGGTCGGTCACGGCCATCACCGTGTACCAGGATGACTTGCCGCCGTTGGTGATCCACGCCTTGGCTCCGTTGAGGATCCAGTCGTCGCCGTCGGCCTTCGCGCGGGTCTTCATCGACGCCGCGTCGCTGCCGGCCTCGCGCTCGCTCAGCGCATACGACGCCATCAACCCGTCGTTGGCTAGCGTCGGCAACACCTGCTTCTTCAGTTCCTCCGAACCGCGCAGGATGAGCCCCATCGTGCCCAACTTGTTGACCGCGGGAATCAGCGACGCCGAGGCGTCGACCCGTGCGACTTCCTCGATCACAATGCAGGCGGCCACGGAGTCGGCGCCCTGGCCGTCGTAGGCCTCAGGGACGTGAACGGCGTTGAAACCCGACGCATTGAGCGCCTTCAGCGCCTCCTCGGGGAAGCGCGACTGCTCGTCGACCTCCGCGGCGTACGGCGCGATTTCCTTCTCGGCCAACGCGCGGATCGCTGCCCGCAACTCGTTGTGCTCGTCAGGCAACTGGAATAGATCGAACGATGAATCTCCGGCCCACTGAGCCATCCCGGCCTCCCTCTTTTCTGCCCGACCGCTGGTGCTACTCGCCAGTAACTTTACCTTGACGCTGCTGGAGTGCCGAATCCTTGGCCAGCACTGACTCCGCCAACTCCTTCTGAAAAGCCACGATCCGGCTCCGCAGAGCGGAATCCGACGCCCCCAGGATGCGCACCGCGAGCAGTCCGGCGTTGCGGGCACCGCCAATCGACACCGTCGCCACCGGCACCCCGGCCGGCATCTGCACGATCGACAGCAACGAGTCCAGCCCGTCCAGCTTGGCCAGCGGCACCGGAACGCCGACCACCGGCAACGGTGTCGCCGAAGCCACCATGCCGGGCAGGTGGGCCGCGCCGCCGGCGCCGGCGATGATCACCTCGATGCCACGACCGGCCGCTTGCTGCGCATAGTCGAGCATGCGCTGCGGGGTGCGATGCGCCGAATACACGCCGATTTCGTGGACGATGTCGAACTCGGACAGCGCATCGGCGGCCTCGCACATCACCGACCAGTCGCTGTCGCTGCCCATGATCACGCCAACGCGCGCGTTACTCATTGCGGTGTGGGTCCCATCCGTCCGTCCACTCTCCCTCCGACAACCAGTGTGCCGCGCGTTCGGCGCGTTCACGCAGGTTTGCCACCCCGGCGGCATCGTCGCTGAGGAAGTTGATGTGGCCGACCTTGCGGCCCGGTCGTTCCTCCTTGCCGTAAAGGTGAACCCGGGCATCGGGCATCCGCGCGAACAGGTGGTGCAGTCGTTCGTCGAGCGACATCGCCGGGGTTTGCGCGGCTCCCAGCACGTTGGCCATCACGGTCAGCGGCGCAACGGCATCGGTGTCACCGAGCGGGTAATCCAGCACCGCACGCAGATGCTGCTCGAACTGGCTCGTCCGGGAGCCGTCCATGGTCCAGTGCCCGGAGTTGTGCGGGCGCATCGCCAACTCGTTGACCAGCAGCTTCCCGTCGACCGTCTCGAACAACTCGACGGCCAGCAGGCCGATGACGTCGAGTTCGGCCGCCAGCTCGAGAGCCAGCCGCTGGGCCGCTGCGCTGACGTCGTCGGGCAGGTCGGGAGCCGGCGCGATCACCAGCACGCAGATGCCGTCCCGCTGGACCGTCTCGACCACCGGCCAGGCCGAGCCCTGCCCGAACGGCGAACGCGCCACCAGGGCCGAGAGCTCACGACGCATCGCCACCCGCTCCTCGACCACTACCGGTACCCCGGAATCCAGATACCGAGCGGCGATGTCGCGGGCCTGCGCCGCATCGGCGGCCATCTGCACCCCGCGACCGTCGTAGCCGCCGCGGCCCGCCTTGACCACGAGCGGGCCGTCGACCAACTCGGCGAACGCGGCCATGCCCTCGAGGTCCGCCGCGGTGGTCGAAGGCCGCGTAGCGCGGCACCGGGGCGCCCAGGGCCTCCAGGCGGCGCCGCATGACGAGCTTGTCCTGCGCATGCACCAGCGCCTGCGGCGGCGGTGCCACGTTGACGCCCTCGGCGACCAGCTTCTCCAGCAGCTCCGAGGGCACGTGCTCGTGGTCGAACGTCAGCGCAGTCGGCGCCGGCGGCGACCCGGCGCAGGGCGTCGAGATCGGTGTGCGAGCCGATCACCACGTCGGGACTGACCTGGGCGGCCGGGTCGCGGCATCGGACTCGGCCAGCACCCGCAGGTCTGACCCAGCGCGATCGCCGCCTGATGGGTCATCCGGGCCAGCTGGCCGCCGCCGACCATGGCGACCGTCGGCGCAGGCGTTGGGGGTACTCGGCACGGCAGTCATGGTGTCATGGCCGGCTGAACGGGCATTTGGCGGCGATGACACAGTCACAGAGCACCCTTAATCACTAATACGTAGACTGCGACATTGTGTCCTTCGCCGATGCCACCATCGCCCGACTGCCGGGGCCGATCCGCCCCTACGCCGAGCGCCATCACGAGCTGATCAAGTTCGCGATCGTCGGCGCGACCACGTTCGTCATCGACTCGACGATCTTCTACACGCTGAAGCTGACGATCCTGGAGCCCAAGCCGGTGACCGCCAAGGTCATCGCGGGCATCGTCGCGGTCATCGCGTCCTACATCCTGAACCGGGAGTGGAGCTTCCGCGACCGCGGCGGCCGCGAGCGTCACCACGAGGCGCTGCTGTTCTTCGCGTTCAGCGGCGTCGGGCGTGCTGCTGAGCATGGCGCCGCTGTGGGTCTCCAGCTACATGCTGCGACCTGCGGGTGCCGTCGGTGTCGCTGACGGTGGAGAACATCGCCGACTTCATCTCGGCCTACATCATCGGCAACCTGCTGCAGATGGCGTTCCGGTTCTGGGCGTTCCGGCGCTGGGTGTTCCCGGACGAGGCCGCCCGCAGCGGCGACAAGCGCGCTGGAGTCGGCGCTCACCGCCGGCGGTATCGCCGAGGTGTTCGAGGACGTCGAAGAGGCCGGCAACGTCACGCTGATGCGGGCGTGGCGTGCGCGCCGCAGCCGGACGAATCAGCTCGGCGATTCCTCGGATCCGAGGGTGTCGAAAACTTCGTGATACAGCAGCGCGTGGACCTGTTCCACGCGCGGAATGTCGTGGAACTCCAACGGATCCTGTGACGCCGACTCGACGATCAAGGTGCCGGTGCGCAGTATCCGGTCGATCAGCCGGTGGCGGAATTCGACGCTGTTGATCCGCGCCAGCGGGATGTCGATGCCGCTGCGGCTCAGCACTCCGTGCCGGTACATCACCCGCCGGTCGGTGATGACGAAATGGGTCGTGAGCCAGTTCAGGAACGGCCACAGCGTCAACCAGCCGATCAGCACCAGCCAGATCGCGCCGATGACCCAGTACACGACCTGCTTGGCGTTCGGGTCCCAGGTGGTGCCGTTGACCACCGCACAGCCGAACGATGCCGCCGCGCTGGCCAGGATCAGAACAACGACCGGCCAGAACAGCCGCTTCCAATGCGGATGGCGATGCAGGACGACCTGTTCGTCGCCGGCCAGCACGTTGTCGGGGTAGCCCACGCTGGCACTTTAAACGCTGGGACGCAGGTGCGTGATGTCTCCGGCAGATATGGCCACGGTGTCCGCGCCGGTGTCGATGCACAACCGCCCGGTTTCGTCGATGGATCGGGCGACACCGACCACCTCGCGGTCGCCGGGCATGCTGGCCCGCACCCGGGAGTTCAGCGTCAGGCTGTAGCGCTGATAATCGGCGATCAGCGCCGGATCGGCGCCCCCGGCCACGCGCCACGCATCGACACGCACCGCAAGTTCGCGAAGTATCCTGCGCGCCAACGTGTTCCGATCGGTCGCCGACGAGCCCAGCATCACCAACGAGGTGGCGACCGGATCCGGCGCCTCGTCGGCGGTCAGCGTCACGTTGAGGCCCAGGCCGAGCACGACCACCTGGCTGGGCGCGGCCACCTCGGCGAGGATTCCGGCCAGCTTTCGGTCGTTGGCCAGCACGTCATTCGGCCATTTCAAGCCCGCCTGCACGCCGACCGCGGCCAGGGCGTCCGCGACCGCGACGCCGGCCGCCAGCGTCAGCCACCCCCACCCCAGGCGAGGCACCGCGGCGCCGGCCACCCCTGCCGACAGGGCCACCTGCGTGCCCCGCGGCGCCGACCACTGCCGGCCGTGACGACCTCGACCGGCGTTCTGGTACTCGGCGAGCAACACCGACCCGTCGATGTCCGCGCCGGCTTCGGCTCGCGCGAGCAGATCGGCGTTGGTGGAACCGGTTTCGGCGACGACGTCGAGTTCGCGCCACGGCAGGCCGGGACCGACCAGGCCGTCGCGCAAGGCCGCCGCATCCAGTGGCGCTCCGAGTGAGTCGTTGTCCATTGCCGACCAGCCTAGGTCAGCACGCGTCACCTGCCCAGCGACTCGGCGCCGAGCTCGTGATCCTCATCGAAAGCCATTGGTGTGAAAGGTATTTCGTCTTTGCGGTCAACCCCGTACCCGCCATCGACCGCACCGGCCAGGGCGATCCGGTTGCCGCCGTTGCGCTTGGCGGCATACATCGTCTCGTCTGCGCAGGCATGGATCGCCTCGAACGCCGCAATGCTGTCGATGGTGCCGGTGGCTACCCCGATGCTCGCGGTGGCCTTGGGCGTCTCCGGCGCCTCGATCGCGGCCCGAATGTTCTCGGCGATCACGGCGGCGGCCTGCAAGGTCATCAGGTCGAGAGCGACGAACTCTTCCCCGCCGGTGCGGGCGACGAACGCCGACGGGCCGACCGCGGCCCGAATCTGCTCGGCGGTCCGGGCAATGACGGTGTCACCGATCGTGTGGCCGTAGATGTCGTTGATGTTCTTGAACCCGTCGAGGTCGATCACGAACACGCACAACGGTTTTGACGACGACGCCAGCGTGTCGAGCCTGCGGTCCAGGTAGTTGGCCAGCCCGCGACGATTAGCCAGCTCGGTCAGCGGATCAGTGAGCGACTCGATCGAGTTGCTGCGGATCAGCCAGAAGCCGAACTGTATCGGCGGAAAGATGACGACGGTGACAGTCAGCGCGATGAGCCCCTTGGCCAGCGCGACCGGCACGGCGTCGGGACGCGCGGACAGGGCCAGCCAGGTAGCCGCGGCGACAATGGTGGTCGCGGCGAACGCCCAGTGTGCAGCGTTGGTACGCGAACCGTAGAAGAACACGATGCTGGCACCCGGCAGCGCGAACAGCGGCGTGGTGCTCAATGCCGCCAAGGGATCGGCGTGCAGACCCGTGGCGATGGCGATCCCGATGTCGGTGAAGCCGAACAGCACCGCCGCCTGAATGGCACTCGGCCAAGGCAGGAAGCACCAATACACAATCCAACCGAGCGCATTCACCAGCATCCAGATCACCACCGCGTGGGTCAGCCAGTGCGGCTGGATGAGGTCTTCGAATCCCAGGTTCACGATCGCAAGACCGGTGATGACCCCGCCCATCGCCATTATCGCGCGCAGCGAGCCCAGCAGTCCGCGCCGCCGATAGAAATCGATGACCCACGCGTAGTCGCCGGGTTCGTTCCACCACTGTCTCAGCAGGCGTGCGCTCTCCGACTTCACCGACTGGTCCTTCCGACCCCTGGTCCCGCTTGGGACAAACAAGGCGACAAGTGACGAAGATTACCTTTGCTGACCGCGACGTACCCAAAGTCGGGTCCGCGGGACACGCGCGACACCGGCAGTGCGGGGTGAGGGTCGCAATTTAAGGGACCGCTAAGATCGTTCACCATGACGAGCACCTCCGAGACTTCGGTCGAGGCACAAGCCGAGCACGACATCGACATCCACACCACCGCGGGCAAGCTCGCCGAACTCCGCAAGCGGAGCGAGGAGGCCCTTCACCCGGTCGGTGAAGCCGCCGTCCAGAAGGTGCACGAGAAGGGCAAACTGACCGCGCGCGAGCGCATTTACGCCCTGCTTGACGAGGGATCGTTCGTCGAGCTCGACGCGCTGGCCCGGCACCGCAGCACCAACTTCGGGCTGGAGAAAAACCGCCCGCTCGGCGACGGCGTCGTCACCGGTTACGGCACCATCGACGGCCGCGACGTCTGCGTCTTCAGCCAGGACGCCACTGTGTTCGGCGGCAGCCTCGGCGAGGTCTACGGCGAGAAGATCGTCAAGGTGCAGGAGCTGGCCATCAAGACCGGCCGGCCCCTCATCGGCATCAACGACGGCGCGGGGGCGCGCATCCAGGAGGGCGTCGTCTCACTCGGCCTCTACAGCCGGATCTTCCGCAACAACATCCTGGCCTCCGGCGTCATCCCGCAGATCTCGCTGATCATGGGCGCCGCGGCGGGCGGCCACGTCTACTCCCCCGCCCTGACCGACTTCGTCATCATGGTCGACCAGACCAGCCAGATGTTCATCACCGGACCGGACGTGATCAAGACCGTCACCGGCGAGGACGTGACGATGGAGGAGCTGGGTGGCGCGCACACCCACATGGCCAAGTCCGGCACGGCGCACTACGTCGCCTCCGGCGAGCAGGACGCGCTTCGACTACGTCCGCGACCTGCTCAGCTACCTGCCGCCGAACAACTTCACCGATCCGCCGCACTACCCGGTCCCCGTCCCCGAGGGCGCGATCGAGGACAACCTGACCGAGGAGGACCTCGAGCTCGACACGCTGATCCCCGACTCGGCCAACCAGCCCTATGACATGCACGAGGTGATCACCCGCATCCTCGACGACGACGAGTTCCTCGAGATCCAGGCCGGCTACGCCCAGAACATCGTCGTCGGGTTCGGCCGCATCGAGGGCCGCACGGTCGGCATCGTCGCCAACCAGCCCACCCAGTTCGCCGGCTGCCTGGACATCAACGCCTCCGAGAAGGCCGCGCGCTTCGTGCGGACCTGCGACTGCTTCAACATCCCGATCGTCATGCTGGTCGACGTGCCGGGCTTCCTGCCCGGCACCGGCCAGGAGTACAACGGCATCATCCGGCGCGGCGCCAAGCTGCTGTACGCCTACGGCGAGGCGACCGTCCCCAAGATCACCGTGATCACCCGCAAGGCCTACGGCGGCGCGTACTGCGTGATGGGGTCCAAGGACATGGGTTGCGACGTCAACGTCGCCTGGCCGACGGCGCAGATCGCGGTGATGGGCGCGTCGGGCGCGGTCGGCTTCGTCTACCGCCAGCAGCTCAAGGAAGCCGCCGGCGAACGGCGAAGACGTCGACGCGCTGCGGCTCCAGCTGCAGCAGGAGTACGAGGACACCCTGGTCAACCCGTACATCGCCGCCGAGCGGGGCTACGTCGACGCGGTGATCCCGCCGTCGCACACCCGCGGCTACATCGGGGCCGCGCTGCGGTTGCTGGAGCGCAAGATCGCTCAGGTGCCGCCGAAGAAGCACGGGAACATTCCGCTGTGAGTCGAATGAGCGGAACGAACGCAGTGAGTGACGGGAACGAGACGAACAAGCCAGCCGCTGTGAGCGACGAACAGGAAGTCCCCCAGCCGCATGCGCCGCACGTCGAAGTGCTCAAGGGCAACCCGACCGACGACGAGGTGGCCGCGCTGATCACGGTGCTGGCCAGCGCGTCCGGCGGTGGCGGGCCACAGGGTGAGCAGGAGTTCTCCCGGTGGGGCCTGCCCGTCGACAAGCTGCGGTATGCGGTGCACAGCTGGCAGCGACTGACCCTGGTGCAGCGGACTCACATGCGGGGGCGATGACCCAGGCCTCCGACGACGATGATCTCGGCGCAGCCGGAATCGAGGAGTCGGCATGACCCAGGCCTCCGACGACGATGATGTCGGCGCAGCCGGAATCGAGGAGTCGGCATGACCCGGCTAGTCCTTGGGTCGGCGTCCGAGGGTAGGCGACGGGTACTGCGCCAGGCCGGTGTCGAACCACTGGTCGTGGTTTCGGGCGTGGACGAAGACGCCATCATCGCCGCATCGGGTGTGGATGCCGCCCCGGGCGACGTGGTCCGTCGCCTCGCCGAAGCCAAAGCTGAGCACGTCGTCACGCTGCTCGACGCGGAGGTCGCCGCACATTGCGTTGTGATCGGCTGTGATTCGATGCTCTACATCGACGGCCGGCTCGTCGGCAAACCCGCCTCGATCGACGCGGCCCGACGCGAGTGGCAGTCGATGGGCGGCCGGTCCGGTCAGCTGCACACCGGACACTGCCTCGTCCGGCTGGTCGACGGCCTGAGCACGCAAGCGTCCGAATCCTTCGTCACCACAGTGCATTTCGCCACACCGACACCGGCGGACCTGGACGCCTACCTGGACACCGGCGAATCGCTGGGCGTGGCGGGGGCTTTCACGCTGGACGGGCTGGGCGGCTGGTTCGTCGACCGGATCGACGGCGACCCCTCCAACGTCATCGGCTTGAGCCTGCCCCACACCAGGGCGCTGCTGGCGCGAGTCGGTGTCTCGATCGCCGAACTGTGGGCGGCCAACCCCGTCGCATCGTGAGCGGTTGACCGGGCAGACCGACAGGTAGGCTCGCGGTGTGCCGCTACCCCCAGATCCCAGCCCGACGCTGAGCGCCTACGCCCACCCAGAACGACTGGTCACTTCCGACTGGCTGGCCGGCAATCTGGGGCGGCCCGGACTCGCCATCGTCGAGTCCGACGAAGACGTCCTGCTCTACGACGTCGGCCACATCCCCGGGGCGGTCAAGATCGACTGGCACACCGACCTCAACGACCCGCGGGTGCGCGACTACATCAACGGCAAGCAGTTCGCCGATTTGATGGACCGCAAAGGTATTTCGCGCGACGACACCGTCGTGATCTACGGCGACAAGAGCAACTGGTGGGCCGCGTACGCACTGTGGGTCTTCACCCTGTTCGGCCACCCCGACGTGCGGCTGCTCAACGGTGGACGCGGCCTGTGGATCCACGACGGACGCGACACCACCCTCGACGTCCCGAACCGAACGTCGTCGGGCTACCCCGTCGTGGAGCGCAACGACGCACCGATCCGCGCCTTCAAGGACGACGTGCTGGGCGCCTTGGGCGACGGTCCACTGATCGACGTCCGCTCACCCGACGAGTACACCGGCAGGCGCACCCACATGCCCGACTACCCCGAGGAAGGCGCGCTGCGCGCCGGCCACATCCCGTCGGCTCTGTCGATCCCGTGGGCCAAGGCCGCCGACGACAGCGGCCGCTTCCGCAGCCGCGCCGAGCTGGACGAGCTCTACGGGTTCATCGAGCCCGACGACAAAACGATCGTCTACTGCCGCATCGGCGAGCGGTCCAGCCACACCTGGTTCGTGCTGACGCATCTGCTGGGCATCCCCGGCGTCCGCAACTACGACGGCTCCTGGACCGAGTGGGGCAACGCTGTGCGCGTGCCGATCGTCGCCGGTGAAGCCCCGGGAGCTGTCCCCGCCTGATGAGCATGCCCACACCGCTGGCCGAGGTCCTCTCCGAGTTCGCCGAACTCGAAGGTCAGGACAAACTGAACCTGCTGCTGGAGTTCGCGGGCGATCTGCCGGCGTTGCCCCCCGAACTCGACGAGGCCGCGATGGAGCCCGTCGTCGAGTGCCAGTCGCCACTGTTCGTGCACGTCGACGCTGATGATCCGGCCCGGGTCCGGCTGTATTTCAGTGCGCCCGTCGAAGCTCCCACCACGCGCGGTTTCGCATCGATCCTGGCCGCCGGTCTCGACCAGCAGTCCGTCGCCGACATCCTTGCCGTGCCGGAGGACTTCTACACCGATCTGGGCCTGGCCCAGTTGATCAGCCCGCTGCGACTGCGCGGAATGTCGGCGATGCTGGCCCGAATCAAGCGCCGATTGAGCGCGTCCGCGGAGAACTAGACACCGGGTCTCGTCGCTCACGGCGCGCCGCATAAACTTCCCCCGAACCGACTTGTAAGAATTTCTCTTAGACAACACGAAGACGTGCGCATCAGGAGGCGAAGTGGCCAGTAACGCCAGCTCGACGATCTCGAAAGTTCTTGTCGCCAACCGCGGTGAGATCGCGGTGCGGGTCATCCGCGCGGCAAAGGACGCGGGACTGCCCAGCGTGGCGGTGTACGCCGAGCCCGACGCCGACGCCCCACACGTGAAGTTGGCCGACGAGGCCTTCGCGCTGGGCGGACAGACGTCCGCGGAGTCCTACCTGGACTTCGGCAAGCTGCTGCAGGCCGCCGAGAAGTCTGGCGCCAACGCGATCCACCCCGGCTACGGCTTCCTGTCGGAGAACGCCGACTTCGCCCAAGCCGTCCTCGACGCCGGCCTGATCTGGATCGGGCCCAGCCCGCAGTCGATCCGCGACCTCGGTGACAAGGTCACCGCACGGCACATCGCGGCCAAGGCGCAGGCGCCGCTGGTGCCCGGCACCCCCGACCCGGTCAAAGACGCCGACGAGGTGGTTGCCTTCGCCAAGGAGTACGGCGTTCCGGTCGCGATCAAGGCGGCGTTCGGCGGTGGTGGCCGGGGCATGAAGGTGGCCCGCACCCTCGAAGAGATCCCCGAGCTGTTCGAGTCGGCAACCCGTGAGGCCGTTGCCGCCTTCGGTCGCGGCGAGTGCTTCGTCGAGCGCTACCTGGACAAGCCGCGCCACGTCGAGGCGCAGGTGATCGCCGACCAGCACGGCAACGTCATCGTCGCCGGCACCCGCGACTGCTCGCTGCAGCGCCGCTTCCAGAAGCTGGTCGAGGAGGCTCCCGCGCCGTTCCTGAGCGACGCGCAGCGCAAGGAGATCCACGAGTCCGCCAAGCGGATCTGCAAGGAGGCCGGCTACTACGGCGCCGGCACCGTCGAGTACCTGGTCGGCCAGGACGGGCTGATCTCCTTCCTCGAGGTCAACACCCGGCTGCAGGTCGAGCATCCGGTGACCGAAGAGACCGCCGGCATCGATCTGGTGTTGCAGCAGTTCAAGATCGCCAACGGCGAGAAGCTGGACCTCACCGAGGACCCGACGCCCCGCGGACACGCGATCGAGTTCCGGATCAATGGCGAGGACGCCGGACGCGGATTCCTACCCGCACCCGGGCCCGTCACCAAATACGAGACGCCCAGCGGACCCGGCGTGCGGCTGGACTCCGGCGTCGAGGCCGGTTCGGTGATCGGTGGCCAGTTCGACTCGATGCTGGCCAAGCTGATCGTCTACGGCGCCACCCGCGAGGAGGCGCTGGCTCGTTCGCGTCGCGCGCTGGACGAGTTTCACGTCGAGGGCCTGGCCACCGTCATCCCGTTCCACCGGGCCGTGGTGTCCGACCCCGCGTTCATCGGTGACGACAACGGCTTCACGGTGCACACCCGCTGGATCGAGACTGAGTGGGACAACACTATCGAGCCGTTCACGGGCGGCGAGCCCATCGCCGATGAGGACGACGCCATGCCGCGGCAGAAGGTTGTCGTCGAGGTCGGCGGACGACGCCTCGAGGTCTCGCTGCCGGGCGACCTGGCGCTGTCGGGCGGCGGCGGTCCCGCGACCGACTCCGTCGGCGCGATCCGCAAGAAGCCGAAGCCGCGCAAGCGGGGTGCGGCCGGTGGTGCGGCCGCGTCCGGCGACGCGGTGACCGCGCCGATGCAGGGCACCGTCGTGAAGGTGGCTGTCGAAGAGGGACAACAGGTTTCGACCGGAGACCTGGTCGTGGTACTGGAGGCCATGAAGATGGAGAACCCGGTCACCGCGCACAAGGACGGCGTCATCACCGGCCTCGCCGTCGAGCCCGGCGCCGCAATCACCCAAGGCACGGTGCTCGCCGAGATCAAGTAGACGGACCGTCGAGCGTCCGACGACGATGCGGGGCGTGAGCGCCCTGAGGAGGAGACGGACCATCGAGCGTCCGACGACGATGCGGGGCGTGAGCGCCCTGAGGAGGAGACGGACCATCGAGCCAGTCGAGATCAACGCCGGGCAGTGGTATCTGCGTGGTCTGCGGGCCGACGATCGCATCGACGACCGTCCGGCGCTGGCCGAGCTCGGTGCCACCGATGCCGAGCACGTCACGCGCAGCGAGGCCGATTGGTCGTCGGACGCGCGCTATTCGTGGGCGGTCTGCGAGCCCACGACGGGTGAACTGCTCGCCGAGGTGACGTTGGATCCGTCGACCGGAGAGGTGGCCGGCCGAACACGCCCGGGCCACGATGACGCTGTCGGTGCGGCGGTCGAGTCGGTTCGGCGATTCGCCGCGGCAATCGTTGCGCCGGAACACAATTCGGACTGAACGCGGTGCGTCGACGGTCGCTGACCAGGAATTCTTAGAATAGCTCTTATACGTTGTAGGTCCCGAGGGCATCGGGGTACTGTCTTATCCAGGTTGAGTTTCCAGCCGCAGGAACAGCGTTAATTGACGTAAGGGGAGCCAGCTCTCCCAGGCTTTCCTCGCGCGCGGCACCTAATCCGCTTGACGTGATCCACAGAACGCTAGTCGACTGATGGAGTCACTCGATGTCTGCTGTCTTTCCAACCATCGCCGCAACGGTTCGTGGCGCGGACGCGGCACTTCCACCGCCCGCCTGGGAAAACCACTCCGCGCGCTTCAGCGCGAAATGGGAGACCGGCCGGGTGATCGTCACGGCGCAGGGTGAACTCGATGCATCCAACGCCATCCAGTTCGCCGATTACTTCGATCTCTGCATCGCAGATTCAACCCCGCTGGTCGTCGACCTCAGTGGCCTGAAATTCTTTGGTACTGCGGGTTTTTCGGCGCTACACGTGATCAATGTCAGGTGCGCGGGCGCGAGTCTCCGCTGGGCTGTGGTGCCGAGTAAAGCGGTATCCCGGCTACTGCGAATCTGCGACCCAGCGCATGCGTTGCCGATGATCGCTTCGGTAAACGCGGTGCTGGACGCCGATGACGACGACCCGGATCAGAACCGCCTATTCCAGCTCGTCCCGTAGCCGCGCTAGCGACTTCGCCAGCAACCGCGAGACGTGCATCTGCGAGATGCCGACCCGCTCGGCAATCTGGGTCTGCGTCATCGATTCGAAGAATCTGAGCACCAGCACGGTTCGCTCGCGCTCCGGTAGCCCTTCGAGCAGCGGTCGCAGCGCCTCGCGGTTCTCGATCCGCTCCAGGCCGGTGTCGACATCGCCGAGGGTGTCGGCGATGGCGCGGGCCTCTTCGTCGCCGCCGCTTCCGCCGCCGCTGTCGATCGAGAGCGTGTTGTAGGAACTGCCCGCGACCAGGCCCTCGATCACTTCGAGCCGGTCCATGTCGAGTTCCTTGGCCAGCTCGGTCGCGGTCGGCGCGCGGCCCAGCCGCTGCGACAGGTCGGCGGTGGCAGTGCCCAGCCGCAAGTGCAGCTCTTTGAGCCGCCGTGGAACCTTGACCGACCAGCTGTTGTCACGGAAGTGCCGGCGAACCTCGCCCATGATGGTCGGTACCGCGAACGACACGAAATCCGAACCGGTTTCGACGTCGAACCGGGCCACCGCGTTCACCAGGCCGACGCGGGCTACCTGCACCAGATCGTCGCGCGGTTCGCCGCGGCCCTCGAAACGACGCGCGATGTGGTCGGCCAGCGGCAGGCAGCGCTCGACGATCTTGTCGCGGTGACGCTGGAAGTCCGACGACTCGGCGTCAAGAGTCGCCAACTCGCGGAACATATCGGGAACGTCGGCGTATTCATTGGGACGAGAAGATTTGGAACCGCCGGCAGCTCGCGGTTTCACCTGTGAGAGCCCGCCCGTCGGGTGGTCAATGCGACTCCGAAGATGCCGTCTCCGTTCTGGAAGGTCTGGACGTCGTCGGCCAGCGAGGTGAGGACGTGCCAGCTGAAACTGCCCGGCGACACCACGTCTTGGGTGGCGCACGCGGTCGATGCCTCTACCCGCAACTTGTCGGTGTGCGGGTCGATCACGATCTCGAGCGTGGCGTTGGGTACCGCCGAGCGGATCAACCTCGTGCACACCTCGTCGACCGCCAGTCGCAGGTCGGCGACGGCGTCGAAGTCGAGGTCCTCGAAGGTGCCAACCGCGCCGACCAGCGTCCTGAGGACGGCAAGGTTTTCCAGCGTCGCCGCCACCCGCAATTCGATCGCGCGATCGCCGCGTTGCTGATCTTTCGCGGACTTCGCAGCAGCGGTCATCGGACCTCCCAGCATTGTTTTACCGACAGTGTTTTCGCGTTCGAGCTGGTTAGTCATGATCTCCACCTCGTGCTCGTCGTGTTGACCGCAGTGGACATCTATTTCATCGCGTTCATGATTAGGTTGCCCGTCATCTGGCGATCAGCGGACCGTCCGCCCGTTACAGCTCATCGTCGGTTCACAGCAGATACCCACCTGGAGTGAAGAATCAAACCAGCCGGTGCCACGACAACTGTGATCTGGAACGGAACCAAACTATCCGAACAGCACTGGCGCTGCGATCGGGGCACCCATGGTCAGCGTGACGAATGTCAGGACCAGCAGCAGCCACCCGGCCCCCTGCCACGCCCACCACGTGCCTTGATCGCGCCACACCCGGTACGTGCGAACGAAGGCCCACACCCCGGTCGCGAACAGGATCAGTGGTCCACCGAACGCCAAAATGGTCAGCTGCGGAGCGCCGCAGGCCGCGGTGTCGACGGACATCGCACCCTTGCACGTGCTGTCCCACAGCGCGGCAACGACGAGGTATCCAATGCCGACCATGGCGGCAAGCACTGCGTAACGAATGGCGTGGTGTACTTCGTTGTCCACTTGGCCCAGGCGATCGCCCGTCGAGTGGTGCTGTTGTGTCTGCATCGAAGATCCTCTGTCGCTGTCCCGCGCCCACCTGCGCCACCCCCGTATACCCCGCACAACGCGGACGTCAAACCAGGTCAGGCGTGTTCGACGTCACCCAGGACACGGCCCGGGGGTGCTGCGCCGAGTCATGAAGATCGCCACGGCGATACCGATCGCGGGCAGTCCCGGCGACGCGGCCAACATCGGCAGCGGAAAGGCGATCGCGTAGCTGACGCCCCCAACCCGTGATCGATGCCGGCCGGGCCGCGGGCGCTGTTGTCTAGACCTTCGCTGAGAGCGACGAACGCGCGACAGACAGCCGACTACAACGCCGCGGCTAGCACCGCATTCATTCCGCTCGCCGGCGCGTCGCCGGCCGAAAACAAGTTTGCAGGCCTTCGAGAGCGTTGAGGGCATGCGAGATGAATCGGCAAGTACAGTCTGCTGTATGCGAACGCCCAGGCGCCGGTTGTCACCGGATGATCGCCGCGCCGAGCTGCTCGCGTTGGGTGCGGAAGTCTTCGGTCAACGGCCCTACGACGAGGTCCGCATCGACGAGATCGCGGAGCGCGCCGGCGTCTCGCGGGCCCTGATGTACCACTATTTCCCGGACAAGCGCGCGTTCTTCGCCGCCGTCGTCAAAGGGCAGGCCGACCAACTTTTCGAATACACCAACACCCCTCCCGCTCCCGGGCAAAACCTCTTTGAGGAGGTACGGGGCGGTGTCCTGGCCTACATGCAATACCACCAGGAGCACCCGCACGCGGCGTGGGCGGCCTACGTGGGGCTGGGCCGTTCCGATCCGGTCCTGCTCGGCATTGACGACGAGGCCAAAGACCGCCAGATGCAACACATTATGAGTCGCATCATCGAGGTCGACGGTTCCGCCGGTCACCTCGAGCCGGAGGTTGAGCGCGATCTTCGGATCGTCATCCACGGCTGGCTGGCGTTGACGTTCGAGGTGTGCCGCCAGCGCATCATCCACCCGGAGACCGACGCGGGCCAGCTCAGCGATTCCTGCGCTCATTCGCTGCTCGATGCGATCACCCGGGTCAAAAACATTCCCGAGCAGTTGGCTAAGGCGGTCGCGTCTGACCAGCGCTGACGCGCATTTGTCGGACCACATTGCCATGATGATTGGGTGACTCCTGTGCCCGGTGAACCGTCGGGTGCGCTCGGACGGTTCAGCGTCGTCACCCGCGATTGGTTCGCGGGTACGTTCGCCGCGCCCACCCCAGCGCAGGCCGACGCGTGGTCGGCGATCGCGGATGGTCACAACACCCTTGTCATCGCCCCGACCGGCTCGGGTAAGACGCTGGCTGCGTTCCTGTGGGCAATCGACGCGCTGGCGGGCGCCCCGCGCACGGCACGCGAGCCCGGCACCCGCGTGCTTTACATCTCGCCGCTGAAGGCATTGGCCGTCGACGTCGAACGCAACCTGCGCACGCCGCTGGCCGGCATGGCCCGGGTCGCCGCCCAGAAAGATCTGCCTGCCCCCGAGATCACCGTGGGCCTGCGATCCGGCGACACGCCACCGGCCCAACGGCGGCAGCTGATCAGCAACCCGCCCGACGTGCTGATCACCACGCCCGAGTCGCTGTTCTTGATGTTGACCTCGGCGGCCCGGCAGACGCTGACCGGTGTGCAGACCGTGATTGTCGACGAGGTGCATGCCATCGCCGGCACCAAACGCGGTGCGCACCTGGCGTTGTCGCTGGAACGGCTCGACGACATGCTGCCCACGCCAGCGCAACGCATCGGACTCTCGGCGACCGTGCGGCCGGCCGAGGAAGTGGCCCGCTTCCTATCGGGCGCCGCCCCGACCACCATCGTCTCCCCACCCGCGGCGAAGACGTTCGAATTGGCGGTGCAGGTCCCGGTTCCCGACATGGCCAACCTAGAAAACGGCAGCATCTGGCCGGACGTCGAGGCGCAGCTGGTCGACCTGGTCGAAGCCCACAACTCGACGATCGTCTTCGCGAACTCGCGGCGGCTGGCCGAGCGATTGACCGCCCGGCTCAACGAGATTCACGCCGAGCGCACCGGGACGGAGGTGCCTGGCGAGGCCAACCGCGCGCGCGAGCGCGCGAGCCGAAGGTCGCCCGAAGCGCGGGCGCCCCGGCCCACCTGTTGGGTAGCGGTCAAACCTACGGCGCGCCGACGTTGTTGGCCCGCGCCCACCACGGATCGGTCAGCAAGGAACAGCGGGCGATCGTCGAAGAGGATCTCAAGTCCGGTCGGCTGAAGGCGGTGGTGGCGACCTCCAGCCTCGAGTTGGGCATCGACATGGGGGCGGTCGACCTCGTCGTCCAGGTGGAGGCACCGCCGTCGGTGGCGTCCGGTCTGCAGCGCATCGGCCGGGCCGGACACCAGGTCGGCGAGATCTCCCAGGGCGTGCTGTTTCCCAAGCACCGCACCGACTTGATTGGTTGCGCGGTCACCGTGCAACGCATGCTCGCCGGTGAGATCGAGACGATGAAGGTGCCGACCAATCCGCTCGACATCTTGGCGCAGCACACCGTGGCGGCGTCGGCGTTGGAACCGCTCGATGTGGACCGATGGTTCGACTCGGTGCGACGCAGCGCACCGTTTGCGACGCTGCCACACAGTGCCTTCGAGGCGACGCTGGATCTGCTGTCCGGCAAATATCCGTCGACCGAGTTCGCCGAGTTGCGGCCTCGTTTGGTCTACGACCGCGACAGCGGCACCGTGACGGCCCGTCCGGGCGCGCAGCGGCTCGCCGTGACCTCCGGCGGAGCCATCCCGGACCGCGGGCTGTTCACCGTCTATCTGGCCACTGACTCCGAAACGCCCTCGCGCGTGGGTGAACTCGACGAGGAGATGGTCTACGAATCACGGCCGGGCGATGTCATCGCGCTGGGCGCCACCAGTTGGCGGATCACCGAGATCACCCACGACCGGGTGCTGGTGATCCCGGCGCCCGGCGAGCCGGCCCGGCTGCCGTTCTGGCGGGGTGACGAATCCGGCCGACCCGCCGAACTCGGCCGCGCGGTCGGCGCCTTCACCGGGGAGCTGGCCGCACTGGATCGGGGTCCATTCGAAAACCGTTGCGCGGAGCTTGGATTCAACGACTATGCCACCGAAAACCTCTGGCGGCTGCTGGACGACCAGCGCTCCGCCACCAACGTGGTGCCCACCGATGTCACCTTGTTGGTGGAACGGTTCCGCGACGAGCTGGGCGACTGGCGGGTAATTCTGCACTCCCCCTACGGATTACGAGTGCACGGTCCGCTCGCGCTGGCGGTGAGCCGGCGGCTGCGCGAGCGCTATGGCATCGACGAAAAGCCCACCGCCTCCGACGACGGCATCGTGGTGCGGCTGCCCGACACGATCTCGGACACCGGCACCGACGCACCGCCGGGCGCCGAGCTGTTCGTGTTCGACGTCGACGAGATCGATCCGATCGTCACCGCGGAGGTCGGCGGTTCGGCGCTGTTCGCCTCCCGATTCCGGGAATGCGCCGCGCGTGCGCTGCTGCTGCCGCGACGACATCCGGGCAAACGCTCGCCGTTGTGGCACCAGCGCCAGCGGGCGGCCCAGCTGCTCGACGTGGCCCGCAAATACCCGGACTTCCCGATCGTGCTCGAGACGGTTCGCGAATGCCTGCAAGACGTCTACGACGTGCCGACGCTGGCCGGGTTGATGGGCGACATCGCCGCCCGCAGGATCCGCGTCGTCGAGACCGAAACCGCGACTCCGTCGCCGTTCGCCGCGTCGCTGCTGTTCGGCTATGTCGGCGCCTTCATGTACGAGGGCGACAGTCCGCTTGCCGAGCGCCGTGCCGCCGCCCTGTCGCTCGACCCGACGCTGCTCGCCGAGTTGCTGGGCCGCGTCGAGCTGCGCGAGCTGCTCGACCCGGAGGTGGTCGCGGGCACCGGCCGCCAGCTGCAGCATCTGTCGCCGGATCGGGCCGCCCGGGACGCTGAAGCGGTCGCCGACCTGTTGCGGCTACTCGGCCCGTTGACCGCCGAGGAGGTGGCCGCCCGCGCCGGCGACGCCGACGTCGGTGGCTGGCTGGAAGCGCTGTACGCCGCCAAACGGGCGCTACCGGTGTCGTTCGCGGGCGGCAGTTGGTGGGTGGCGATCGAGGACATCGGCCGGCTGCGCGATGGCCTCGGGGTGGCGGTGCCGGTTGGGGTGCCGGCCAGCTTCACCGGGGCGGTGGCCGATCCCCTCGGTGAGCTGCTCAGCCGCTACGCGCGCACCCACGCGCCGTTCACCACCGCCGACGTGGCGGCGCGATTCGGGCTCGGCCCGCGGGTCGCGGCCGACGTGCTGGGCCGGCTGGCCGCCGACGGGAAGTTGGTCCGCGGTGAGTTCTCTACCGATGCCGTCGGCGATCAATGGTGCGACGGCGAGGTGTTGCGGATTCTGCGGCGCCGGTCGCTGGCGGCGCTGCGGGCGCAGGTGGAGCCGGTCAGCACCAGCGCCTATGCAAGGTTTCTGCCAGCCTGGCACGGCGTCGGCGCCGGCTCGCCGCCCAACTACGGCCTCGACGGCCTGCTCGCGGTCATCGACCAGCTCGCCGGCGTCCCGCTGCCGGCGTCCGCGATCGAATCGCTGGTGTTGGCGCCGCGAGTCCGCGACTATTCCCCCGCTCTGCTCGACGAATTGTTGGCTTCCGGAGAGGTGCTGTGGTCGGGCGCGGGATCGATCTCGGGCAGCGACGGCTGGGTTACGTTTCACGCCGCCGATGCCGCGCCGCTGACGCTGGCCGCCGGGTCGGAGATCGAGTTCACCGCGGCGCACCGCGCGATCCTGGACATGCTGGCCGGCGGCGGCGCGTTCTTCTTTCGGCAGTTGGGGCAACCGGGAATCGGCGAGGCCGACCTCAGGGCCGCCCTGTGGGAGTTGATCTGGGCCGGCTGGGTCACCGGCGACACGTTCGCGCCGGTGCGCGCGATGTTGTCGGGGGCGCCGGGTCGCAGGCGTTCCGCTCCGGCGCACCGGCCCGGCCGCGGCAAGCGCACGCCGCGACTGAGTCGGTACAGCGTCGCGAACCCGCAGGCGCGGGCCGCCGATCCGACCGTTGCCGGACGCTGGTCGGCACTGCCTGCACCGGAGCCGGACTCCACCGCCCGCGCCCACCATCAAGCGGAGTTGCTGATGAACCGGCACGGGGTGCTGACCAAGGGAGCCGTCGCCGCCGAAGGCGTGCCGGGCGGCTTCGCCATGCTCTACAAGGTGCTGACCGCATTCGAAGACGCGGGCCGCTGCCAGCGCGGCTACTTCGTGGAGTCCCTCGGCGGGGCCCAGTTCGCCGTGGCGTCCACGGTCGATCGGCTGCGCAGCTACCTCGACGGCGTCGACCCGGAACGGCCGGAATACCGCGCGGTCGTGCTGGCGGCCGCCGATCCGGCCAACCCCTACGGCGCCGCGCTGCCCTGGCCGTCGCGGTCGGCGCAAGACGGTGCCGCGCGACCGGGCCGCAAGGCGGGCGCGCTCGTCGTGCTGGTCGACGGCGAGCTGGCGTGGTTCCTCGAGCGCGGTGGCAAGTCCATGCTGAGCTTCGTCGACGACAACGCCGAGGCCAACCACGCCGCGGCGGTCGCGGTCGCCGAGCTGGTCGCGGCCAGGCAGGTCAACTCGATCCTGATCGAGCGGATCAACAGTGCCTCTGTGCTGGCGCCCGAGGTGCCGCCAACCGTGGTCACGGCCCTGACCGACGCCGGGTTCGCCCGCACTCCGCGCGGGCTCCGGCTGCGGTAACCCATGCCGGAGGGGGACACCGTTTTCCGTACCGCAGAGAAGCTGCGGACGGCGCTGCTCGGCAAGCAGCTGACCCGCTGCGATGTGCGGGTTCCGCGCTATGCCACCGTCGACCTGACCGGCGAGGTCGTGGATGAGGTGGTCAGCCGCGGCAAGCACCTGTTCATCCGCGTCGGGCCGGCCAGCATCCACTCGCACCTGAAGATGGACGGCGCCTGGCGAATCACCTCGAAGGGCCGGCGCGTGGACTACCGGGTGCGAATCGTCTTAGAGAACAAGGATATTCGCGCCGTCGGCATCGACCTGGGCGTGTTGCAGGTCCTGGAACGCGACCGCGATGAGGATGCTGTCGACCACCTGGGGCCGGATCTGCTCGGCGCCGACTGGGACGCGGATGTGGCCGCCGCCAACCTGATCGCGGACCCGGATCGGCCGATCGCGCAAGCGCTGCTCGACCAGCGGGTGATGGCCGGCATCGGAAACGTCTTCTGCAACGAGTTGTGTTTTCTCAGCGGGCACTTGCCAACGGCCCCGGTGAGCGCGATCGCCGATCCGCGCCGCCTGGCCGTCCGGGCGCGCGACATGTTGTGGGTCAACCGGTTACGTCAGAACCGGTGCACCACCGGCGACATCCGACCCGGACGGCAGGTCTGGGTGTACGGCCGTCGCGGGGAGAGTTGTCGGCGCTGCGGGACGCCGATCGAATTCGACGGCAGCGGCGAACGGGTGACCTACTGGTGCCCCTCCTGCCAACGTTGAATGCCCGGGGAATGTCCGTTCGGTGAACGATCAGGGTTGCTCGTTCCGGCCGGACCGCGCGTTTCAAAAGTCCGCCCGCGGCATGCAATGATCGCAAGGTCAACGACTTTGCGTGCCTATCGCAACGCTCAACTTCTGCTCAGCGGACCGGATGAGAAAGGACGACACCCGAGTGCGCTCGATCAAGCATGTGCGATCAGTTGTGACCGGTCTGGTCCTGGTGCTCCCGCTCAGCGTCATGGCAATCACCGCGCCGAGCGCGCACGCCGACGCCGTCGACGCGAGCTTCTTGAATGCGTTGCAGTCCAAGCAGATCAAGTTCGCGTCCGGGCAAGCGGCGGTCATCGCCGGCCACCAGGTCTGCGACGCGCTTGACAGCGGTAGAGCTGCAAGCGATGTCGCGAACGACGTGATGCAGCAGAGCGGTCTCGACGGCTACCACGCCGGATTTTTCGTCGGCGTCAGCATCGCCGCATTCTGCCCGCGACATACCGGAGCCTGAGACCCAGCTCCCCCGGGGGTAGCCGCTGCCGCAAGCGGTTTCGGGTCAGCCCGCCGAGGGCGGCGGCTTCATTACGTTGCCCTTGAGCTCTTTGCCGATCGAAATGTCTTCGTATTTCTGGGACTTGCGTTTGCGCCAGCCACTGCCCGGTGAGATCGGCGGCGCCATCAGCGGCGGCATCATCGACGTTCCCGGTGTTGCACTGGTGCCTAGTGGCGTTGCCGCCGACGCGAGCTGCACCGGTGTCTGCGACGTGGCCAGCAGCGTCCCGGCCCCCGGCGGGGCCATCAGGCCACCCATCGGCACCGCCACACCGGTCGCCGCGGCCGCGGTGGGGGCTGAGAGCCCGGCCGCGCCCAACGCGCCCAGTCCCCCGCCGGCACCGAGCGCGCCCAGCGCTCCGGCGGCACCACCGCCCAAGCTGTTGGCCGCGTTACCCAGGGCCTCCTCGCCCTCGGAGACGCCCTGACCGACCTGGGCGCTCACGCCCTGCAGGGCCTGAGCCGACTGGTTCTGCGCCAGGTAACTGAGCAGGTTGATCGGGAAGCCAGATGAAATGAACTGGTTGGCGTAGGTATTCGTCAGCCCCACGAATCCGACGTTGGGGTCGAAGGCGGGCGGGATGGCATCGGCGGGGCTGGCCGCGGCCGCGGTCGCCGACGTGGTGGCCGCCGAGTTGGTCGCGGTGGTCGCGGCGGAGGATTGCTGCGCGGCGGCCTGCTGGGCCTGTTGCTCGGTCTGCCCCGACGGATTCGTCATCGACACCGGCGACGTGAACTGCGGCAGCGTGGTGGCCTGAGTCGCCGCGGCTTGATACCGGGTCATCGCCGCGGCGTTGGTGGCCCACATCTCCTGGTAGTTGGCCTCGGTTGCGGCGATCGCCGGCATGTTCTTGCCAAAGATGTTGGTGGACAACAACTTAGCCAGCAGAGTTCGGTTCGCCAGTACCTGCGCGGTGGGAACCACTGTGCTCGCTGGACGGTGTTGAATGCGGTCGCGGCCGTCTGAGCCGACAGCGGCGACCTGCTGAGCCTGCTGCGAGGTGGTGCGGAGCCACGTCAAATACGGCGCGACGGACTGCGACATCGCCGCCGACGAGGGGCCGTACCAGGAGCTCGGCCATCGACGACACCGTCGGCGGTGTAGTTGTCGGCCGCATCTTCCAGGGTCGGCGCCGATCTGACGCCACGCCGCCGCGGCGTCGACCAGAGACGCCGAGCCGGGCCCCGAATGGATCAATGCCGAGATGACCTCGGGCGGCACTGTCGTGAAGTCCATGAGTCCGAAAATTTGACTACCGCTGGAAGACTTGAGAAACGGCGGGTCGCAGCACTGAAAAATACCACTCTCATCACGTTGACGCCTCGCACACCTCATGAAATCGCGTTGATGGAGTTCAGCAGCCGTGGCGTGAACTCGTCCGGAATCGGAATGTAACCAGCGCCCAGCAAACTCGCTTCTGACCTAATCCGATGGAACTCTGCAGGAAGGCCCGCACGGCTTGGCCCACCTTGGGGATCGTGGTACTTCGAGCAAACGATCTCATAGGTCGCCAACACGATCGGATAGGCGCCGGGCTGGTTCGGCCGATAGAACGAGATGGTGTCGAGGGCGAGGTCGTCGCCCTTTTTGATGAACCATGCCGTCGAGATCGTCTTACCCACCGACTCGGGGCTGATGCTCACCGGGTCCGGGCCGGCCGAGGTGATGATGCTCGGCGGTATTCAGGTGTTCCGACTGGGCGAACGACCATGCGAGGTAGGTGACCGATCCCTCGGTGTTTTTCACCTTGTCCGCGGCACCGTCGTTGCCTACGGCGCCCTCACCGACGCCGCCGTTGAACGTTCGTCCGGCCGGGAATCCCCATGTGCCCTTCGAGGCGGTGTCGAGATACCGCTGAAAGTTGTCGGTGGTCCCGGACTCGTCGCTGCGGAACACCACATGGATCGGCTCGTTGGGCTAGCTGTACACCGAGGTTCTGCAGTTGAAATCGCGCCGTCGTTCCACATGTTGATCTGGCCGTTGAAGATCTGCGCCGCGGTCAAACCGTCGAGGTTCAGCGCCTTCACACCGTTGACGTTGAACGCGATGGCAATCGGGCTGATGACCATCGGCAGATTCCACGTCGGCGAGCCACACCGCTGCTGGCCCTTGGTCGTACTCGGCTCGGGTCAGCGTCGAGTCGGAGCCGGCGAAATCATTTTTGCTCTCCAGGAAATCGTTGATTCCGGCGCTGGAATCGTCGGCGGTGTAGTCCAGCGACTGCCCCGGGCAGGCCTGCGCGGAGGCTTTGACGAATTCGCCCATCGCGTTCTTCTGGGCCGTGGAACCGCTGGCCTTCAGGTCCGGCTTGCCGCCACAGGTCACCTTCACCGGCGCCACGCTCGTCGTTGATCTTCCGCCGGAAGCGTCGTTGTGACTGCCGCATGCCGACAAAATCAGCACGCCTGTCGGCAGAATACTCAGTGCGGCGCCAAATCGGTTGAGCTTCAATCGAATTCCTTTAGACCTTCAGCGGAGTTAGTCGCACCGGCGTGTCGCGCGCATTGCTATTCGCTCGCATCCATCAGGCATGGTAACAAGATTCGCACCGCGGTCATTATGCCCAGAGCCTCAGCGGTATACGTGCGACTCACGATTTCAGCCCCAGTTTCCCGGCCGTTCACAGTGTCGACGCGCGATGCCGACGTCACCGCGCGTGCGCTACGAAGAACTGGTCCGATGACCGGCCGAGGCGATCACAGCTCGGCCCTCTGGCTCGCGCCCTGCGCCGCGGGCGGGTACGCGGCGCCCCCAGGCCAGGTGTGCCCTGCCGTCCATCACCTGGTAGAACACCACTCGCGGTGCGGCGCTGCCCTCATGTCGTAGCCGGTCTGAGCGGGAGCGCCGCCAGCAGAAGCGAGCTCTACCGCGAAGACAGGGTCGTAAACATTCGTGTTCTCCTGCTTTGCCCGCGCAAATCCGATTGCCGCTCAACCATTGATCCAACCGAGATGTTCACGTGCTGTTGACACGCGCCTGCGGCGTTGCCGACGCGAAACGCCTATCGTGGAATACCAGCGGCCGGCGCCTCGTTGCAGCCCTTCGTGACTTGAGTCGCACTATCTTGCTCAATGAGGCCTTGATCACTAAATGCCGAAATATCGAGCCAAAGAGGCTCTCCGATCGTTGACCTACTGCCCGGTACTTACCAAAGGACGGACGACGTGGAAACACTGCAAGATTTCGTCAGCGCACGCTTCGCTGACCTGAGCGCCGCCAGCGGCCTGACCGATCGGGCACGTCACGTGCTCCATGCGGTCACCTCGGCGGCCTCGTCGGTGCGCCTTGCGCCGGCACCCGCTCCCGTCTCACCCCGATCCGGCCACATCCTGGTCGGTCACGACCTGCCCCTGATCAGCCCCGGCGTCGAGCGCTGCTGACAGTCGCCGCTGGGTGACAAACACGCGGCGCGCGCCGCTGAATCGGATCGTCGAACTCGATGCGCTGGGCCAGCAGCTGCAACGGCGTGGAGAAGTCGTCGGCGGCCACGTCGATCACGTGGGGGTAGAGCGGGTCTCCGTGGATCGGCAGGCCCAGCGACGCCATGTGCACCCGAAGCTGATGAGTGCGACCGGTGCGCGGCGTCAGCCGGTACAGCCCGTCGGCCGAAACCAGCTCGACCAACGTCTCGGCGTTGGGCTCGCCGGCTTCCTCGACCGCTTGGAAATTGCCGCGGCGCTTGATGATTCGGCTTCGCACCACTCGCGGTAACGCGACGCTCGGGTCGACGGCCGCCCGGCCAGAGTAGGTCTTGCGCACCGCGCCGCGGGCGAACATCGTCTGATAGGCCCCGCGCACCTCGCGGCGCACGGTGAACAGCAGCACTCCGGCCGTCAACCGGTCCAGCCGGTGGGCGGGGCTGAGCTCGTCGAGCCCGAGCTGTCGCCGCAGCCGCACCAGCGCCGTCTGCGCGACGTGGCGCCCACGCGGCATGGTCGCCAGGAAGTGCGGCTTGTCGGCGACCACGATGTCGTCGTCGTGGTACAGCACCGGAATGTCGAACGGCACCTCGACCTCGTCGCGGCAGGTCGCGGTAGAGGTAGACGACGGCACCGGGCGGCAGCACGGTGGCGGGATCGAGCACCGCGCCGTGCTGGTCGACGACTTCCCCGGCGACCGCTTTTGCGGCCACCTCGGGGCCGAACCTGCTGGCCAGCTCCTCGCCCAGCGGGCCGCCGCGCACCCGCAGCCGCGCCGGTCCCAGTCCGTCGCGGGGCGGCAGCGGCGGCGACCTCAATTCAGCGGAACCGGCTCGAGGATCTCGGCACGGGCCTCTGGAGCGCTGGCTCGCAGCGCATCGGCGGACGCGTCGTCGGGCTGGGTCTGAGACAGCACCTCGGCCTCGACGCGCGCGATGTAGGTGGTGACTTCGCGGTCGACGTCGGCGGCGCGTCCAGCCCAGGATCGGGCGCAACGATGTCGGCGACCTCGCGGGCGCAGTCGACGCCGCGGTGCGGGTACTCGATCGCGATGCGGGTCCGGCGGGACAGGATGTCTTCGAGATGGAGCGCGCCCTCGGCAGCGACCGCGTACGCCGCCTCCACTCTTAGGTAGCCCGGGGCGGCGGCGATCGGGTTGAGCAGGTCGCGACGGTCGGCGGCCATCTTCAGCACTTCGTTGAGCAGCGAGCCGTAGCGGTCCAGCAGGTGGCGCACCCGGTACGGATGCAGGCCTTCCAGCGCGCCGACGTGTTCGGTCTGGTTGATCAGCGCGAAGTAGCCATCGGCGCCCATCAGCGGCACCTTCTCGGTGATCGACGGCGCGACCCGGGCCGGAACATATTGCGCCGCAGCGTCGATCGCGTCGGCACCCATCACTCGGTAGGTGGTGTACTTGCCGCCGGCGATCGCCACCAGTCCCGGCGCGGGCATCGCGACGGCGTGCTCGCGGGACAGCTTGGAGGTCTCCTCGCTCTCGCCTGCCAGCAGCGGCCGCAGACCCGCGTAGACGCCGTCGATGTCGTCGTGGTTCAACGGTGTCGCCAGCACGGTGTTGACGGTGGCCGAGGATGTAGTCGATGTCGGCCTTGGTGGCGGCCGGGTGCGCGAGGTCGAGGTTCCAGTCGGTGTCGGTGGTGCCGATGATCCAGTGGTTGCCCCACGGGATGACGAACATCACCGACTTCTCGGTCCGCAGGATGATCGCGACGTCGCTGACGATCCGGTCGCGCGGCACCACGATGTGCACGCCCTTGGACGCGCGCACCCGAAAACGACCGCGCTGCTTGGACAGTGCCTGGATCTCGTCGGTCCAGACGCCGGTCGCGTTGACCACGACGTGGCCGCGAACCTCGGTGATCGCGCCGTCCTCGGAGTCGCGCACCTGCACGCCGGTCACCCGGTCGCCTTCGCGCAGCAGCGACACCACCTGGGTGGACGTCCGCACCACGGCGCCGTAGTGCGCGGCGGTGCGCGCGACGGTCATGCGTGTGCCGGGCATCGTCGACGACGGTGTCGTAGTAGCGGATGCCGCCGATCAGCGAGCTGCGCTTCAGACCCGGCGCCAGCCGCAGGGCTCCGGCTCGGGTCAGATGCTTCTGTGCGGGAACGGATTTCGCGCCACCGAGTTGGTCGTAAAGCATGATGCCGGAGGCCACGTAAGGGCGCTCCCACCACCGCTTGGTCAGCGGGTAGAGGAACGGCAGCGGCTTGACCAGGTGCGGGGCCAATGTCGTCAGCGACAATTCGCGCTCGTACAGCGCCTCGCGCACCAAACCGAATTCCAGTTGCTCGAGATAGCGCAGCCCGCCGTGGAACATCTTCGACGAGCGACTCGAGGTGCCGGAGGCGAAGTCTCGGGCTTCGACCAGCGCCACCTTCAGTCCGCGCGTCGCGGCGTCGAGCGCGGCCCCCGACCCGACCACTCCGCCGCCGATGACGACGACGTCGAACTGCTCGTTGCCGAGACGCTCCCACGCCGAGGCGCGTTGCTCGGGGCCCAAAAAGCTAGCCGGCACGCGATTCGCGTCGCTCACGACACAAGTCTCCTGTCGGTTACTCGCCAGTAGGTCGCTGCTCCCAAGGCTACCTGGCGCGGCTAATCCAGGTCGTCATGCGCCATCAGGCGTCGCGCCGCTTCGGTGATCGACCCCGACAACGACGGGTACACGCTCAGGGTCTGCGCCAGGTGATTTACGGTGAGCCGATTCTGAACGGCGATCGCGATCGGCAGGATCAGCTCCGACGCGATCGGCGCGACCACCACGCCGCCGATCACCACGCCGGTGGCCCGACGACAGAACAGCTTCACGAAACCGTGCCGCAGCCCGGACATCTTGGCCCGCGCGTTGGTGCGCAGCGGCAGCATAATCGTGCGGGCCTGCACCGATCCGTCGTCGATGGCGGACTGCGGGACACCGACGGCGGCCAGCTCGGGCCGGGTGAACACCGCGGCGGCGACGGTGCGCAGCCGGATCGGCGAGACGGCCTCGCCGAGGGCATGCCACATCGCGATCCGGCCCTGCATCGCGGCCACCGACGCCAGCGGCAGCAGCCCGGTGCAGTCGCCCGCCGCGTAGATGTTGGACACCGAGGTACGCGAGACCCGGTCGACGGTCAGGTAGTTGCCGCGCCCGAGTTCGATGCCGACTCGGTCCAGACCCAGTCCGCCGGTGTTCGGCACCGATCCGATCGTCATCAGCGCGTGGCTGCCCTCCACAGTCCGGCCGTCGCCCAGCGTCACCAGCACCCCCGAGCCGGTGCGGGTCACCGACTCGGCGCGGGCGTTCTTGACCAGCTGAACGCCGCGCTCGGAGAAGATCCGCTCCAGCACGGCGGCAGCGTCGGCGTCCTCGTACGGCAGGATCTGATCGCGGCTGGCGACCACCGTCACGTCGACGCCCAGTTCGGTGTAGGCGTGTACGAATTCGGCTCCGGTCACACCCGAGCCGACGACGATCAGGTGCTCGGGCAGCGCGTCGAGGTCGTAGAGCTGACGCCAGGTCAGGATGCGTTCGCCGTCGGGGCGGGCGGTCGGCAGCTCGCGGGGCTGGCGCCGGTGGCGATCAGCACCACGTCGGCGTCGTAAAGGCCGGTGCTGCCGTCCGGCGCGGTGGCCTGCACACGGTGGGTGGCGAGACCAGGGGTGGTGTCGACCAGCTCGCCCTTGCCCTCGACGACGTCGACGCCGGCGCTGAGCAGTTGCGCTTTGATGTCGGCGGACTGTTCGGCGGCCAGCCGCTTGACGCGCTGGTGGATGTCGGGAAGCGAGATCTTGGCGGCTTCGATGTCCACGTCGAAGCCCAGGTGTGGCCCCCGCCGTAACTCGGTGCGTACCCCGGTGGAGGCGATGAACGCCTTCGACGGCACGACGTCGAAGAGCACCGCGGCGCCGCCGATGCCCTCGGAGTCGATGACGGTCACGTGGGCGTCGCGGGCCGCCGCGGTGAGCGCCGCCTCGTAACCGGCCGGTCCTCCCCCGATGATCACGATGCGGCTCGCCACGTCACACAACCTAACGAACGTTGCGGATATGCGCCGCGCCAGCGCGCGCCGTTTAAGATTTCTCCGTGCCGCTCTACGCCGCTTACGGCTCGAACATGCATCCCGACCAGATGCAGCAGCGTGCACCGCATTCCCCGATGGCCGGAACCGGCTGGTTACACGGTTGGCGGCTGACCTTCGGCGGCGAGGACATCGGCTGGGAGGGCGCCCTGGCCACGGTGGTCGAGGATCCGACGTCGAAGGTGTTCGTCGTGCTCTACGACATGACGCCGGCCGACGAGAAAACCCTCGACCGCTGGGAGGGCTCCGAGCTCGGCATTCACAAGAAGATCCGCTGCCGGGTGGAACGCGTGTCGTCGGACACCACGACAGATCCGGTGCTGGCGTGGCTGTATGTGGTGGACGCCTGGGAAGGCGGTCTACCGTCGGCGCGTTACATCGGCGTCATGGCAGACGCAGCCGAAATAGCCGGTGCGCCAAGCGAATACGTGCACAAGATCAGGACCTGCCCGGCCCGCAACGTCGGCCCGGGCCACGGCGAGTAGCGCGGAGACCGCTCCGCCTCGCCGCGCCTGAGTCGCGCGAGCGTGCGTGTTTGCACACCGACACACCGGGGGTGACGGCATTCTGCGCACGCTCGCGGCCGGTCAGGCGGCTCGGGCGCGCGCCAACTGCCTCTCGATGCGGTGAACGAGTGCCCTTGGTGAGCGCCTGACATCCTCCGCGACGATCGGAACGGCGACCCATCCCAGGTCTTGCAGCGCTGTCGTGCGTCGACGGTCGCGAAAGAACGACTTCGCGCCGCTGTGCCACGCGACCCCGTCGTACTCGGCGGCGACCCGATACTCGGGCCAGGCGAAGTCCAGCCGCCAGATGCGTCCATCCCTGTCGATTACCTCGTATTGCAGCACCGGTTGCGGCAGGCCGCCGTCGATCATGACCAGCCGAGCCTCACTTTCCATCGGCGATTCCGCGGCGGCGGCGGCCAACGGAAGCAACTCGCGGACAGCGACTATTCCGCGCCGGCCGGATTGTTGGGCCGCCGCACCCAGCAGCTCGGCCCGGCTGCACGCGCCGCTGCGTAATGCGGCGTCCAACGTCGCTAGTGCTCGCGGTCGGGACAAGCCGCGGGCCACCTCGACCGCGGTCCAGGCAGGGGTGGTAGCGGGCCGGTCGCCGACCAGGGTCAATGGGGCGCCGTCACGTCGATGCACGATCAGGCCGTCGGCCGACCGCAGCTGGGAGCCGACCGGATTGAGGACGTGCAGATCCGCGGTGTCCTCGGTGTCGAACCCGTAGGCTGCGGCAGCTGTGCCCAGGCAGACTGCGACGCGTTTACCGGCTGCCAAGTCCAGGCCGCGCAGGCGCAGTGCGGTTTCCAAGTCGCCGCAGCAGTAGATGCCGTACCAAATCTTCTGCAGGTCACCACGATTGACTGCTGCCTCCAGCCCGCGGCGAGTCAGGAATGTCAGCGCCTGACCAGACGTGACGACTCCGCCCTGGCGGTCGATTAAGCGCATCAGCTCGATGTTCACCGTCCGATCGTCGGCACACTGCGCGGGCGTCGGCTCCAACCTCGAAGCGCCGACAGCCGCTGTGTGGACAAAGCAATCAGTGTGGAGACCGCTCCGGCACGGTGAGGGTGCGTGGTTGTACACCAGTTACGGCGCGTCGGCGGACAAACACGCACGCTCGCGCCATCTAGGGCGCTAGACCGCGGCGGACTGCTCGACGATGTTGACCATCAACTGCACGCCGATTCCCAGTGCGCGCTCGTCGAGGTCGAAGTTTGGCTGATGCAGGTCCCGCTGGGGGCCGTGACCCGACCACACGCCGAGGCGCGCCATCGCGCCGGGCACTTCCTCGAGGTACCAGGAGAAGTCCTCGCCGCCGCCGGACTGTTTGGTATCGGCCAGGGCATCCGGTCCGATCGCCTCGATGGCGTGGGTCATGATCCGCGTCGACACCTCTTCGTTGACCACCGGCGGGACGCCGCGGTTGTACTGCACGGTGTGCTCGACATGCAGCGGCGCGAGCAACGCGGTCACCGTCTCGCGGACGATGTCCTCCATGCCCAGCCACGCCTCGCGGCTGGACGTGCGGACCGTGCCGTCCAGCGTGCCGCTCTGCGGAATGGCGTTGGCAACCACGCCCGCGTTGACTGCGCCCCAGACCATCACGGTGCTGTGGCGCGGGTCAATGCGGCGGGACAGCACCCCGGGCAGACCGGTGATCAGCGTGCCCAGGCCGTAGACCAGGTCACCGGTCAGGTGTGGCCGCGAGGTGTGACCGCCGGGCGACGTCAGGCTGATGTGGATCATGTCGGCCGCCGAGGTGATCGGTCCCGGCTTCACCGCGATCCTGCCGACGGCGAGCCGGGGATCGCAATGCAGCGCGAAGATGCGGCTGACTCCGGACATCGCTCCGGCGGCGATCGTGTCGATCGCACCGCCGGGCATCAACTCCTCGGCGGGCTGGAAGATCAGCCGCACCCCGACCGGCAACTCCGGCGCGCCCGCCAGGGCCAGCGCGGTTCCGAGCAGGATCGCGGTGTGCCCGTCGTGGCCGCAGGCATGCGCGGCGTTGGGCATCGTCGAGGTGAAGGGGGCCCCGGTCCGCTCGGCCATCGGCAGCGCGTCCATGTCGGCCCGCAAGGCGACCCGAGGCTCCCCGTCGGGCCCGAGGTCGCACGTCAGCCCGGTGCCGCCAGGCAACACCTTTGGGTTGAGGCCGGCCTCGGCCAGCCGCTCGGCGACGAACTGCGTGGTAACGAATTCCTGTCGGCCGAGTTCGGGGTAGCGGTGGATGTGGCGGCGCCAGTCGACCAGATCGTCGTAGTGCGCGGCCAGCCAGGCGGCGGCGATGTCCGAAAGGCTCATGACGCCGCCCGCTTTGCCTGCGCGGCCAGCACCCGGTCGCGCTGTTCCGGCGACTCGGCAAGGCGAACAATGGTGCGCGCCAACATGATCGCGCCGTCGATGACGGCGTTGTCGGCGCTCGGCGTGATGGCCGCCGCGGCGAAGTCGGGCTGATGCAGCGACGCGCCGCCCGCATCGACACTGACCATCGGGTGGATGCCGGGCAGTCGCTGAGTGACGTTGCCCATGTCGGTGCTGCCGAGCGGGACCGCCGCCTCGTATTCCGTCGGGATCGGTGACCGCCCGAGCTGCGTCATCTCGGCGCGCACGGTTTCGGCCAGCCAGGGATCGGGGTTGAGCGCGTCATACATTGGCTCGGTCTGCTCGATGTTGTAGTCGCAGCCGGTGGCCACCGCGCCGGCCAGGAAGCAGTCGCTCACCTTGGCCTCAAGGTGGGCCAGCGACGACGCGTCGGTGGCGCGCATCGTGTATTGCAGCTCGGTGTGTGCGGGAATCACGTTGGCGACCTGCCCGCCCCGGGTGACGATGCCGTGCACCTGCTGGCCGGGAGCTAACTGCTGACGCAGCAACCCGATCGCGACCTGGGCGACGGTGATCGCGTCGGCGGCGTTGATGCCCAGGAACGGCGCGGCCGAGGCGTGGGATTCCTTGCCGCGATAAGTCACCCGAACGGCGGACAGCGTCAGGGACCGGGCCGCCGCGATGTCCACCGGACCCGGGTGCACCATCACCGATACCGCCAGATCGTCGAAGACTCCGGCGTTGAGCATCAATACTTTTCCGCCACCGAACTCCTCGGCGGGAGTGCCCAGCAGCGATACCCGCAGTCCCAGTTCGTCGGCGACATCGGCCAGTGCCAGCGCGGCGCCCACCGCCGACGCGGCGATGATGTTGTGACCGCACGCGTGGCCGATCTCTGGCAGCGCGTCGTACTCGGCGCAGACACCGACGGTCAGGGGCCCGCTGCCGTAGTCGGCCCGAAACGCGGTGTCCAATCCGCCCGCCGCCGCGGTGATCTCGAAACCGCGTTCGGCGACCAGGGTTTGCGCCTTGGCGCAGCTGCGGTGCTCGGCGAAGGCCAACTCCGGCTCGGCATGGATCGCGTGCGACAGCTCGACGAGGTCGGCGCTGCGACGCCGCACCGTGTCGTCGACGCGATCCAGCGCCGGGGTGGAAGCCATCGTCGCAGTATCTCACCGCCGCTCTTCGGCGGGCACAACGACTAGCGGCGGTCGCCTACCACCACGGGTGGCTGCCATTGCGGCGAGCGGCCGAGGTGAGCCAGGATGCGGTCCAGCTCACCGGTCTGCCCGGGCGACGCGATCGCCGGCCCGAACGGCGCGTTGTCGATGACCCGGAAGTCGCCATCGGGTACGAACAGCGCCAACGGAACCGCCCCAGCCACCACATCGGCCGGAAGCTCGAACGGGCGGCCCAGCGTGCGCGCCACATCCCAGCCGTGCACGACGTAGTCGATGTAGTGGAAGCCGATCGCCATCGCGCCGGGGAAGGCGGCGTCGCCGCCGAGTTCGGGCAGCACGAACGGCGCATCGAGCACGTCGGCGCCGGCGAAAGCCGCGATCACGTCGGCCGCGGCCGCGGCGTAGGTGCCGGCCGGGTCGGCGGCCACGGCCTCGCCGACTGTTCCGGTCTGCCACACCGCCGCGTCCGCGCCGTGCCCGCGCGCGGCGGCGGCAAATCCGTGGTGCTGGACGGTCATGTGCGTCAGCAGGTCGGCGAGGTTCCAGTCGGCGCAGGGCGTGGGCTTGACCAGATCGTCCGGGGTGACGACCGAGACGACGTCGACGGACGCCAGGACCGCTACTCGGTGCAATGGTCGGAGATCTTGATTTGTAGGCACCCGCTTATCATAAGCACGCACATACTATATGTCCAGCTTTATCATCACCAGGTGGTGCGCAGGGCGAAGCGACGAGACCTCGCGGAGATGCTGGCGGAACTGGGCCGACAAACGGTGGCCGCCGAGATGCCGGTGCTGGCGGCGCACGGCCTGTCGATGTGGGGCTACATCGTTCTCCTCGCGTTGGACCGCTCACCGATCCGCACCCAGGCCGCGCTCGCCGAAGCGATCGGTGCCGACAAGACACGCATCATCCCGACGCTCGACGAGCTGCAGGCACACGGCTATATCGAGCGGATGCCCGACCCCGACGACCGCCGGGCCCGACTGCTGGCGATCACCGAGGCCGGTCGCTCGATCAAGGACGCGGTGCAGGCCGACATCCAGCGCGGCGAGGAGCAGTGGCTAAGACAGGTCGCCTCCCACGACCGCGACGTCTTTCTGCGCGTGCTGGATCAGCTCAGCCGGCGCGGCGCGGATTAGGCTGGGAGCTTGTGCTTGCCGAAACCGCAGCGCAGTTCATTGCCGACCGCATCGGGATCGGCGTCCACGACGTGGCGATCGTGCTGGGCTCCGGTTGGGCGCCCGCGGTGTCCGCGCTGGGCGAGCCGGCCGCGATCCTGCCGATGGCCGACCTGCCCGGGTTCACCCCGCCGTCGGCGGCCGGGCACACCGGTCAGATTGTCTCGGTGGGCATCGGTCGTCACCGCGTGCTGGTGCTGGCCGGGCGGGTGCACGCTTATGAGGGCCACGACCTGCAGCACGTGGTCCACCCGGTGCGGACGGCGTGCGCGGCAGGTGCCCGGGTCGTGGTGCTGACCAACGCGGCCGGCGCGGTGTGCGAAGACTTCGCCGTCGGCCAGCCGGTATTGATCAGCGACCACCTGAATCTGACCGCGCGCTCGCCGTTGGTCGGCGCTCAATTCGTCGACATGGTGGACGCCTACGCGCCCCGGCTGCGAGAGCTCGCCCGCGAGGTCGATCCGGGACTGGCCGAAGGCATTTACGCCGGACTGCCCGGCCCGCACTTCGAGACGCCCGCCGAGATCCGGATGCTGCGCACGCTCGGCGCCGATCTGGTGGGGATGTCCACCGTGCACGAGACGATCGCGGCACGGGCCGCCGGCGCCGAGGTGCTCGGCCTCTCGCTGGTCACCAACATGGCGGCCGGTATCACCGGTGAGCCGCTCAGCCACGTCGAAGTGCTCGAGACCGGTGCCGCGTCGGCGGCACGAATGGGTTCGCTGCTGGCCGACGTCATCGCGCGGTTGTAGAGGGATCCCGGTGGATCCCGAGGGCTGGATAGCGCACGACCCCGATCCGGTGACCGCGGCCGAACTCGCCCGCTGTTCCAAAGCCGAACAGGTGAAACGCTTTTCCCGACCATTGTCGTTCGGAACCGCCGGCCTGCGCGGCCCGGTGCGCGGCGGCCCGGATGCGATGAACCTCGCGGTGGTGTTGCGCGCCACCTGGGGGGTGGCGCATGTGCTCGACGGACGCGGACTGGCCGGCGCGAACGTGGTCGTCGGCCGCGACGCCCGGCACGGGTCGGAAGCGTTCGCGACGGCGGCCGCGGAAGCGCTTGCCGCCGCAGGCTTCTCGGTGACGTTGCTACCGCACCCGCTGCCCACACCGGTGCTCGCGTTCGCGGTCCGTCACACCGGCGCGGCGGCGGGCATCCAAATCACCGCGTCCCACAATCCGGCCACCGACAACGGCTACAAGGTGTACCTGGACGGCGGTATCCAGATCGTCTCGCCCAGCGACCGCGAGATCGAAACCGCAATCGCGACAGCACCATTCGCCGATGAGATCGCCAGGACGCCGGTGGCGTCCACCGAAACCACGCTCGTCGAGCAGTACATCGAGCGGGCCGCCGGTCTACGGCGCTCGACGTCGGGTCCGATCCGCGTGGCGCTGACGGCCCTGCACGGAGTGGGTGGCGCGGTGGCTGTCGAGACGCTGCGGCGAGCCGGCTTCATCGACGTGCACATCGTCGCAAGCCAATTCGACCCTGACCCCGACTTTCCCACCGTCGACTTCCCCAATCCCGAAGAGCCGGGTGCCACCGACGCGCTGCTGGCGTTGGCCGGCCATGTCGACGCCGACGTCGCCATCGCGCTCGATCCCGACGCGGACCGATGTGCCGTCGGCATCCCTACACCCAGCGGCTGGCGGATGCTCTCCGGAGACGAAACTGGTTGGCTGCTAGGCGATTACATCTTGTCGCAGAGTCCGACCGCCAACGCCGTGGTGGCCAGCACGGTGGTGTCGTCGCGGATGCTCGCCGCGATCGCCGCGCAATGGGGTGCTCAGCACGTCGAGACCCTGACCGGATTCAAGTGGCTGGCCCGCGCCGACCTCGAGTTACCCGGTCGCACGCTGGTGTACGCCTACGAAGAAGCGATCGGGCACTGCGTAGATCCGGCGGCGGTGCGCGACAAAGACGGCATCAGCGCCGCGGTGCTGGTCTGCGATCTGGTCGCCGCGCTCAGGCATTCGCAGCGCTCGGTGCCCGATGCGCTCGACGACCTGGCCCGGCGCTTCGGGGTGCACAGCGGCGCGGCGGTGTCGCGTCCGGTCGCCGACGTCGCGCAGGCCGCCGCGCTGATGCGCCGGTTACGGGGCACGCCGCCCCCCCGGTTAGCCGAATTCGCCTCCACCACAGAGGACTTGGCACCAAGTACCGATGCTCTGATTTTCACCGGCGGTGACGCCGGCACCTCAGCCCGGGTCGTGGTTCGGCCGTCCGGCACCGAACCGAAGGTCAAGTTCTACATCGAGGTCCGCTCCGACGATGGTGGCCGCGCCGAGGCGGTGCGCGACGAGCTCGCCGAGGCTGTCCGAGGCTGGTAGATCAGCGCGCCGCGACGATGCAGAGCGAAGCGATGCGGAGGAGCGGCGCCGTCGGCTAGCGCGGCCCGAATTGACGATCGCCCGCGTCGCCGAGGCCGGGGACGATGTAGGCGTTGTCGTTGAGCCCGTCGTCTACGGCCGCGGTGAACAACCGAGCGTGCGGCGCCGTTTCCTCAAGCGCCGCAATGCCTTCGGGCGCCGCGACCACGCACACCACGGTCACGTTGTCGGCGCCGCGGTTGTGCAGTAGCCCGACGGCATGCTTCATCGACCCGCCGGTGGCCAGCATCGGGTCGAGCACGATTACCGGCCGGCCCCGCAGGTCGTCAGGCAGCGACTCCAAATACTGTGTGGGCAGGGCGGTTTGCTCGTCGCGGGCGACGCCGACGAAACCCACCGACGCTTCCGGCAGCAGCGCCTGGGCCTGCTCGACCATGCCCAGCCCAGCCCGCAGCACCGCCACCAACAGCGGCGGCGTGGCGAGCCGCGCACCGGCGGTCTCGGCCAACGGCGTACGCACGGCAACGGTTTCGCGTGGCATGTCGCGGGTCGCCTCGTAGACCAGCATCAGCGACAGCTCGCCCAGCGCGGCGCGGAACTCGGCGTTGTCGGTGTTCTCGTCGCGCAGCGTGGTCAGCCGCACCGCGGCCAACGGATGGTTCACCACACGCACGTCCACGCGGAGTGACTCTAGCGCGCAGCGTCAGGCACCGAAGAAGTTGAAGGCGTCGAACCCGTAGCCGACGAGATCGATCAGCGGCTGCCCGGAGATCAGCGGCGCCCCATCGAAGATGACGTCCGGGGCCAGCGACGGCATGCTTGCCGTCAGCTCGGCCCAGGAGGTCAGCAACGAGACATCCAGCTGATTGGTCAGGTCGTACGGGGTCAGCAGTGCATCCGCGAACGACACGAACGACGCGGGCAGCGGAAATTGCCCGGCATCCTTCAGCAGATCGCTGATCGGGTCGATAATCGAATGCGCTGCCGCGTATTCCACACCGGCCAGCATCTGCAGCGGATCCATCTTGTCGAAGAATCCCGCACCGTCGGACAGCGCCAGCTGGCCGTACGCGTCCACCTGCCAGGGTCCGGCCACGCCGATGGGATCGGCACCCGGTATCCCGACGCCCGCGCCCGGGTCGCCCGGGTTGCCATAGCCCCAGTTGTTCACCAGGCTCGCGAACGGGTTGAAGCTGTCATAGAAGAAGCGACCCGCCGGGCCGCCGTCGTACATGAACGCCAACGACGGCAGCGGCGCGGGAATCGCGTAGAAGTTCGTGTCGCCGACCTTGCCGAGGTCGATGATCTGGTTGACGTCGAGGTTCACCGCAGAGTCAGGGTCCGGGTAGTAGGGGTGGACGGTCTCAATGCCGAGCAGCGCGTTGCCCACCGCGAACAAGTTGAGCGGGTCGGACGGGAAGTTGTTCCAGCCGTCGTACTCGCCGATGTAGATGTCGGTGTCGATTCCAGAGGTCGGCGTCGGGTCCAATCCCATCGGGATGCCGAGGAACGGAACGTGTTGCGGTTCCGGGGTCAGGCTGAATTGGCCGACGCCGTCCGGGAATTGGAAGCGGTCGAGGATGCCGCCGACGGATTGTTCGGGTCGCCGAGCAGCGTGACATGCAAGTTGTCCAGGTTGGCCTGGTGGTTGGCGATCAGCTCATTCATCCAGACGGAAGCGACGGTCGCGCTCTGCGAGTAACCGAGCACCGACACCGGACCGGAAGCCAACTCCGGGGTGACATTGGTATCCAGTTGTGTGACGCCGGCGGTCACCGAGTCGCCGAAGCTCAGGTCGGGCTGGTCGGGTGAGCAGATGATCGGGCAGAACTGCTCGGGTGTCGTCAGGGGCTGATAGTCGTACCCGCTCGGAAGGTAATACTTTTCGACGTTGCTGATGTAGTCCGCGTCGGGTGTCGGGTTCCCGGTGCCACCCATGATGAAGCCTTCGCCGGCGACCAGACCGACCTCGGCCATCAAGGCCCGCACGCCGGATTCGAAGGCCGGTGTCATGCCCACTGCGGTGGCGCAGGCGGCCGCGATCAACACCGCGCTCATCGAACGAGCCCGCACCGCCGTCATCACAACCTCCATGCCCGCGGACGGCACCCCCGACCCTGCGTGGCTGAATCGTAAGGGGGCACGTTCCGCCGTGCGGCAAAGTTGTAAAAATTTCTCAGGATCGCAGCGCACGACACGGGACCGGCAATCCCGATGGGACTCCTACCCCGCTCATATACTCCGGCCATGCGACGCCGATCAGGGCGCACCGGCAGGCGAAACCGGGCGCTCAGCCTGTTCGGGGTGCTGACGGTCGCGACCGCCGTGATGTCCTGGCCCGCCCCTGTTCAACAGGCATTCGATACCCGGGTCGACATGACCGCGGCGGCGCTCCCGACCCCCGCGCACGTCGTGATCGTGGTCGAAGAGAACCGCTCGCAGTCCAACATCATCGGCAACAAGGCCGCCCCGTTCATCAATCAACTCGCCGCGGGCGGGGCAATGATGTCGCAGTCCTTCGCCGAAGTGCATCCCAGCGAACCCAACTACTACGCGTTGTTCGCCGGCAACACTTTGGTGAAAGAAAATGTCTGCCCGGTCAACGCGGGCAACGAGCCCAACCTCGGCTCGCAGTTGCTGGGGGCGGGCTACACGTTTGTCGGCTTCGCCGAGAGCCTGCCCGCACCGGGCTCGGAGGACTGCCGGGCGGGCAAGTACGCGCGCAAACACGTGCCGTGGGCCAGCTTCACGAACATCCCCGCCGCGCGCTCACTTCCGTTCTCGGCCTTCCCCGCGTCGTCGAATTACGCCGGCCTGCCGACCGTCTCGATGGTGATCCCCAACCTCGACAACGACATGCACGACGGCTCGATCGCGCAGGGCGACCAGTGGCTGAATCAGAACCTGTCGCAGTACGCCTCCTGGGCGCGAGCCAACAACAGTCTGCTGATTCTGACGTGGGACGAGGATGACAACACGTCGCGCAATCAGATCCCGACCGTGATCTACGGGGCGGGAGTCCGCCCCGGCACCTATGACCAACCGATCAGCCACTACAACGTGCTGTCGACTCTCGAGCAGATGTACGGCCTGCCCAAGCTCGGCTACGCGACCCGAGCACCCGTGATCTCCGACATCTGGGGTGCCTGACCCCGGTCCAGTGGGTGAGGTGTCGCTATTGTGTGCCGCATGGCTGCCGACCTCGTGCCGATTTGCTTGAGCCTGACCGACGGTGACCGCTACACGGTCTGGGCACCCCGCTGGCGCGACTCGGGAGACGAGTGGGAGGCGTTCCTGGGCAAGGACGAAGACCTCTACATCTTTGAGTCCCCCGCCGACCTGGTCGCGTTCGTGCGCACCAACAGCGACAACGACCTCGTCGACCACCCGGCCTGGCAGGCGCTCACCGAGGCCAACGCCCACAAGCTGGAGCCCGCCGAGGACAAGCACTTCGACCTGGTGGCGGTCGAAGATCTGGTCTCGGAGAAGCCGACCGCCGAGGTGGTGGAGACGCTGGCCAACGCATTGACCATCGTCTCGTCGATCGGGTCGGTGTGCGAGCTGCCGGCGGTGATGAAGTTCTTCAACGGCAACCCGACCCTTGGCTCGCTGAGCGGCGGCATCGACCACTTCACCGGTAAGGCCGGCCTCAAGCGCTGGCACGCCATCGCCGATGTGGTCGGGCGCAGCTGGGACGACGTGCTGGCTGCCGTCGACAAGGTCGTCAGCGTCCCCGACGTCGACAGCAAGGTGTCGGAAGCCGCGGCCGCCGAGTTGGCCGAGCCGGTCGAGGAAGACGAGCTCGAACCCGAGACGCCCGACGAGGACGTCGAACCCGAGACCGCCGATGTCGATGAGGAGGCCACGACGGACCGCGCGGCCGGCGATGCGGTGGTGCTTGGCGGTGACGAGGACTTCTGGGCGAAGGTCGGCATCGACCCGATCACGATCATGGTCGGCACCAGCACCTTCTACACCCTGCGCTGCTACTTCGACGACCGCCCGATCTTCTTGGGCCGCAACGGAAGAATCAGCGTGTTCAGCTCGGAGCGTGCATTGGCCCGCTACCTCGCCGACGAGCACGACCACGACCTGTCCGACCTGAGTACTTACGACGACATCCGCACGGCGGCCACCGATGGTTCGTTGCACGTCGACATCACCGACGACAATGTCTACGTCCTCAGCGGGCTGGCCGACGACTTCGCCGGCGGCCCGGACGCGGTCGACCACGAGCAACTCGACTTGGCCGTCGAGTTCCTTCGCGATCTCGGCGACTACTCCGAGGACACCACCATCGACAAGGCGCTCGACGTCGACGAGCCGTTGGGCAAGCTGATCGCCTACGTCCTCGAACCCGGTTCCACGAGCAAGCCCGCCGGCCCCTACGCGCCGGCGGTGCAGGAGTGGGAAGAACTGGTGCGCTTCGTCGAGTCGCGGCTAAGGCGCGAATAGCGCCGCAAGCCTGCGACGAAATGTGATGCGAGAGTCGCGGCTAAGGCGCGAATAGCGCCGCAAGCCTGCGACGAAATGTGATGCGAGAGTCGCGGTAAGGGCGAATAGCGCCGACTATTCCGGGAAGTTCACGTCTTTGGTGACGGCTTTCCACTCCTCGATCGAGGCCGACGTCGCGGCGATCTTGTCACGCATCGCCTTGAGCACGTCGCGACCCAACAGCAGCCGCAACGGTGGCTCGTCGAGCTCGGTGACCATCAGCACGGCGTCGGCCACCCGGCGCGGGTCGCCCGGCAGGTGGTCGGCGAACTGCTTGATCAGGTCCTTGCGTGCCGCGACGTCCTGGTAGTCGGCGATCGGAGTGGCCGACTCCTTCATCGACCGCGACGCCCAGTCGGTGCGGAACGCGCCCGGCTCGATCGCGGTGACCTTGATGCCCAGCGGCCGGACCTCGGTGGCCAGCGCCTCGGTCACGGCTTCCAGCGCGAACTTCGTTGACGAGTAGTAGGCGTTGGGGGGATTGGCCACCAGGCCGGTCATCGACGAGATGTTGATGATGCGTCCCGAGCGGCGGGCCCGCATCGCCGGCAGCACCGCCTTGATCATGTCGACCGAGCCGAAGTAGTTGACGTCGAACAACTTTCGGACCTCGAGCATCTTCGCCTTCCTCGACCGCGGACAGGTAGCCATGACCGGCGTTGTTGACAAGCACGTCGATGCCGCCGAACGCTCCTTCGGCCGCCGCGACCGCCTCGGCGATCTGGCCGGCATCGGTCACGTCGAGCGCTACCGCGATGGCCCGATCACCGAACTCCTCGGCGAGGTCCTGCACCGCCTCGACCCGTCGCGCGGTCACAACCACGCTGTGGCCGTCCTCGAGTGCGGCGCGGGCGATCGCACGGCCGAATCCGGTGGAGCACCCGGTGATCAACCAGCGGGCCATCAGGCGGTCCCCTCGGGCAGCCGGCGCAGGTACGCCCGGCGCCGGTCGCCCAGCTGAGCCGCCCTCTGCTCGGCGCTCACTCGCGGCAGGTGCGGCACTTCGTCGTCGAGCCGGTCCAGCGTGATCACCCGTCCACCCGCGCCGAGATCCTCACGCGGCCCGTCCTTTCCGAATTCCGCCATCCGCAGCGTCAGGATGCCTTCCCGCAGCCCGTCGGAGTCGATCCAATTCGCCACGCCCGGATCGACGGGTGAGATCACGTAGGTGTAGCCGCCGTCGTCGTTGGCCACCGACTGCGCCTTGTTGAGGCTGCCGGTGCTATCGACGAGTTCGAGTGTGGTGCCCCAGATATTGCTCAGCGGAACGGTGAAGTATTCGGCACCGCCGTCGCCGACGTCGACGACGAATGCTTCGTCCTCGGCGAGGTCGAAGCGGCCCATCACGTATACCTGGTTGCGCATCGCGCCGACCTTGTCGGCGGACCACGCCAGGTTGAAGTGGTTGGGCGGCATCTTGTAGACGCCGTGACTGAGCTTTCCGGTGAAGTTCGCGAAGTGCGCCATCATCGCCGCGGTCGCCTCGGCTTGCTCGTCGCGCGTGCGCGCCGGCGTTCCCGGTGAGCCGCCAAGTCGTTGTATCTCAACGTGATTGGGGTCGTCGCGGCCCCAGTCCAGCAGGACGTCGCGGATGTAGAACTCGTGCGCGTCGGCGGTGCTGCGGACATGGTTGGGTCGTCCGTTGGCCGGATCGGCATCGACGGTGATCGTGAAGCTCCCGTCGGATTCCACCTGCATGGTCCGGCCGTTGAGCACGTCGACGGTGCCCATGTTCGCATCCCACAGCGTGAAGTAGTTCTCGGTCATGCGGTGCTCACCGACCCGTCCGTGGATTTCGTACCGCTCGTCACCCGATATCGGGATGACGCGGTAGACGCTGTCGGGATTGTCGATGCCCCAGCGTGATCCGGGGATTCGGCGGCCGTCCACCGGATGTGCCAACCGGGTGATGCAACTGACCTTGGGTCGCAACGGGTCCTGGTTGGACGACCACACCGCGGCCGAAAACATCACCTCGGCGAACGCGTCGTCGAATCGCTCGCGCATGGCCTCGGATGCCTTAGCCCGACCCAGCCAGGTCTCGGCGACGGTGCGATAGGCCGCCTTGACGGTGGGATGCTCGATCAGTTCGAGCGCGGCCAATTCCTGTTCGTGCTGAGCAGCTGTGGCCACCGGGTCGTCGTGCATAACTCTCCTCACTTACCCGACGTACTCTTCGAAGTGCTTGTTGTACAACGTAAACCGTTCATCGATGTCCTGGGGCCGCAGGCCGTAGTCCGCCAGGGCGTAGGCCGGCCGGGCTGCCTCGCGGGGGCGCTCCGTCAGCCAGCGTCGCATCGCCGACTCGGCCTCTGCGGTCAGCGGCAGGTCGATGGCGTCATAGACCCGGGCCACCTGGCCGATCGGGTCGTCAACCACAGCGTCGAAGCCGATGTCGGTGACGCGGGCGGCTCCGTCAGTCCAGCCGTCCCGCACGGCCATCGCGCGGTCGTTCGTCCAGCCCATCCGTTGCAGCCACTGCGTGCCGACCCGCTGTCGGTCGACAGTGTCGGCGTGCATCGCGTGCAGCGTCGCGTTGAGGCTGGCACCCGAGGCGATCGTGGCGCGGGGATCGCGGTGCATGTGCACGACGTGCAGATCACCGAACCGGGCCCGCAGCGCGTCCAGATAGCCGAGGTGGGCCGGCGACTTGAGCACCCAGCGCGGCGCGGACTCGCCACGCCTGCGCTTCTGCCATTGCAGGAACTGGAGCATCCGGTGCAGGTAGTCGTAGGCGGGCGTGAAGTCCTGTTGGTCGATCCACGACCGGTAGTTGGGCAGGTGGGCGCCGGACTCCGGCACATGCGACAGGAACGCGTCGGCCAGAAAGACGATCTCTTCCTCGGCCTCACGCGCATACATCGGATGGATGACGAACAGGTCCGGCGCGAGTTCGCGGGACTTGGCTTCGCGGGCCTCGCTGATCGCGATGCGCGGATCGCTGAGTTCGGAGCCGTCGAATCGATGGTCGAGCCGAGGGGCCACCTCGACTACTTCCCAGCCGTACGCGCAGTTGAAGCGGGGGTCCGCGGCCAGCAGTCGCTGCACCAGCGTGGTCCCGCTGCGCATCATCCCGACGACCACGATCGGCGCCTCGATGCGCTCCGCCAGAATCTCGGGGTGGCGACGGACCCACTCCTGGGTGCGCAGTCGCATGCGCAGGCCGTGCACAATTCCTGCGCGCAGGATGTGCACGCCGATGACGTTCAGGTCGGCGGCGGCGTAGTCGTCCAGCAACACCGCCAGCGGGCGCGTGAAATCGCCGGGCCCCCAATCGGTCAGCGACTCTTTGCGCTGTGCGTCGCCCAACACGGCGGTCAGGTCAAACGGGCGGGCCACGGGAACTTCAGATGCTGGCTGACGTCGCCGAGCTGGTCGACGAACATGATGCGACTGTCGAAGCACCACTCGCCGTCCACGCGGTGAAAGGTGTCCTTGTAGTGACCGGTCACGATCACCTGCAGCGGCAGCGTCGGCGTCGCCTGGGTGACGCAGTAGTACGACCTGCTTCGTGCGGTGCCCTCGGACTCGTCGATGTCGAGTTGCACATTGCTGGTGTTGTGCCTGGTCTTCGGGGTGCCGTCCTCGTAGATCCGGGTGGCCATCTCGTACATCTGCCGCACTCCGGCGGCGCCCTCGAACACCGTCTCGGGCGGCCCGTCTTCGACCCCGCAGACTCGTCCGTGCGCGAATAGCCCGGCCACGCCATCCAAGTCGCCGGCATCCAGGAGTTCGGCGTATCGGTAGATCAGGTTGGTGATGTCGCGCGCGCTGTCGATCATGCGCCGCTCCTCCTCATCGCGCTCCGCGCTCTGCATCGTCGCCGCCGGCGGTCATGTCTCTGGAATCGTGGCAGACGCGTCGCGCATCTCGGCCGGTTTGCGCCGAATCGCCAGGTACGTTTCCCGTCATGGGTGAACTCGACAACACCGTCGCCGTGATCACAGGCGCGGCGCGCGGGCAGGGCCGCAGCCATGCCGTCGCGCTGGCCGAACAGGGCGCCGACATCATCGCGATCGACATCTGCGCCGATATCGACGCGATCCCCTACCCACTGGCCACCACATCGGATCTCGAGAAGACCGCGCAGTTGGTCCGCGACGCCGGCCGCGCCGTCGTGCCCGTCGTCGCCGATGTCCGCGACCTCGCCGCGCTGGAGGCCGGTGTGCAGGCCGGCATCGACGAACTCGGCGACATCGACATCGTGATCGCCAACGCCGGCGTGGTGGCCATCGGCGACCCGCAGACCCATGCCGAACCGGTCTTCACCACGATCGTCGACACCAACCTCAAAGGCGTGTGGCACACGCTGTTGGCGACGGTGCCGTCCATCATCCGCAAGGGACGTGGTGGCTCGGTGGTTCTGGTGAGTTCGTCACAGGGTCTGATCGGTCGCGGCGGTGACGGCAGCGCCGCGATGTTCGCCTACGCCGCCTCCAAGCACGGCGTGGTAGGCCTCATGCGTTCGGCAGCGAATGCGTATGCACCACACAAGATCCGGGTCAACTCGGTCAACCCGAGCGGTGTCGCGACGCCGATGATCATCAACGACTTCGTGATCAACGGGATGACTGCCGAACCCCAACCCCGCCGTGTCGCAGATGCTGCTGCCCGACACGCCACTGGTCGAGGCGCAAGACGTCACCGAGGCGGTGCTGTGGCTCGTCAGCCCGCGGGCCCGCTACGTCACCGGCATCGCGGTACCGGTCGACGCCGGCCATCTGGTCATGTGAGTCATATTGCGACCCCTCAGCCGACCAGGACGGCGTAGCGCGGCTTGATCACCTCGTCGATGATCGCCAGTCGCTCGTCGAACGGGATGAACGCCGACTTCATCGCGTTGACGGTGAAGCGCAGCAGATCGCTCCATCCGTAGCCGAAAGCTTCGACCAGCAAGGCCATTTCACGCGTCATCGTAGTATCGCTCATCAACCGGTTGTCGGTGTTGACGGTTACCCGAAACCGGGTGCGAGCCAACAAGTCGAACGGATGCTCGGCGATGCTGGCCACCGCCCCGGTCTGCACGTTGGAGCTCGGGCACATCTCGAGCGGAATCCGCTTGTCCCGCAGGATCGATGCGAGTCGACCGAGCTGAACCTCACCGTCCTCGGCGACGTCGATGTCGTCGACGATGCGCACCCCGTGGCCCAGTCGATCGGCGCCGCAGAAGCCGATCGCCTCTTGGATGGACGGCAGTCCGAACGCCTCACCCGCGTGAATCGTGAATCGGGCGTTGTTGTTTCGCATGTATTCAAATGCGTCCAGGTGCCGGGTCGGCGGGTAACCGGCCTCCGCACCGGCGATGTCGAATCCGACGACACCTCTGTCCCGGAACCGGATCGCCAGCTCGGCGATCTCGCGGGACAGCGCCGCGTGCCGCATCGCAGTGACCAGACACCGCACCACGATCGGGCGCCCGGCGGCCGCGGCCGCCTTCTCGCCGTCGACGAAACCGGCGAGCACCGCATCCACCACCTCGTCGAACGACATGCCCTGGTTGATGTGCAGTTCTGGGGCGAACCGCACTTCGGCGTAGACGACTGAGTCCTCGGACAGGTCCTCCACGCATTCGAAGGCGACGCGGTGCAACGACTCCGGCGTCTGCATCACCGCGACCGTGTGCGAGAACGGTTCGAGGTAGCGCTCCAGGGAGCCGCTGTGCGACGCGGTGCGGAACCATTCCGCGAGCGTGTCGACGTCGGTCGCGGGCAGGCCGTCGTAGCCGGTCTGGCCGGCGATGTCGAGCACGGTCGACGGACGCAGCCCGCCGTCGAGATGATCGTGCAGCAAAGCCTTGGGCGCCCGCTTGATCGTCTCCAGGGTCAACGGTGTCGTCATGGGGTGATCCGATCGATGATCAGTGGCCGTCCGACCGGGGCCGTGTCACCAACGGTGAAACCCGCATCCAACTCGGCCATCGCGTTCGGAAACCGTTCCGGCGTATCGGTGTACAAAGTGAACAGCGGGTCACCCGCCGCGACCGGGCTTCCGGGGCGGCGATGGATCTGGATGCCGGCGCCGGGCTGGACCGCTTCGCCCGGGCGGGACCTGCCCGCGCCGAGCCGCCAGACCGCCAGCCCCACTGCCATTGCGTCGATGTCACCCATTGTGCCGCGTCGGACGGCGGTGACGGTTTCGGAGTACTTACCAACAGGCAACGGTACGGACAAGTCGCCGCCCTGCGCGGCGATCATCGCGCGGAACCGGTCCATCGCGGTCCCGTCGCGCAGGGCCTGTTCGGGATCGACGCCATCGATGCCGGCGAGTTCGAGCATCTCGCGAGCCAGCCCCACGGTCAGCTCGACGACGTCAGGTGGACCGCCACCCTCCAGTACCTCCAGCGCTTCGGCGACCTCGAGCGCGTTGCCGACGGCCGCACCCAACGGTCGGTTCATGTCGGTCAGCACCGCGCAGGTCGGCAATCCGTGCTCGGCACCCAGCGCGACCATCGTCTCGGCCAGGTCCCGGCATCGGGTTTCGGAGCGCATCAGCGCGCCGGCACCGACCTTCACGTCGAGCACCAAGGATCCGGCCCCCTCGGCGATCTTCTTGCTCATCACCGAACTGGCGATCAGCGGCAACGACTCGACGGTGGCGGTGATGTCGCGCAGCGCATAGAGTTTCGCGTCGGCGGGCGCCAGTTGCCCCGCGGCGAAGATCGCCGCACCGACGTCGCAAAGCTGTTGCCGCACTTGCGCATTGGTCAGCGACCCGGTGAAGCCGACGATCGACTCCAGCTTGTCCAGCGTGCCGCCGGTGTGGCCGAGTCCGCGGCCGGAAGCTTGCGGCACTGCGCCACCGCATGCGGCGATCACCGACACCAGCGGCAGGGTGATCTTGTCGCCCACCCCGCCGGTGGAATGTTTGTCGACAGTGCGCAGCGGACGGCCGTCGCGCCGCAGATCGGTGAAGTCCAACCGGTCGCCGGAAGCGATCATGGCGGCGGTCCAGCGCGCGATCTCGCCATAGTCCATGCCGCGCAGGAAGACCGCCATCGAGCAGCGCCGACATCTGCTCGTCGGCGACCTGCCCGCGGGTGTACGCGTCGATCACCCAGTCGATCGCGTCGTCAGACAGCCGCTTCCCGTCGCGCTTGGTCCTGATGACCGTGGGCGCGTCGAAGTGACGGTTCACGGCGCGACCTCGCTGATAGCGGTCGAGGTCGTCCGGCCCGAACGCATCGGGCAGCAGGTCGCCGAGCCGCCGCGGCGCGTCGGGATGGTCGATGAGCAAGTCGGGTCCGCCGTGCTCCAGCAACACCTGGCGACAGCGGCCGCACGGCATCAGCGGCGCTCCCCCGCCGTCGACACAGGCCAGCGCGAGCAACCTGCCACCGCCGGTGGAGTGCAGCGCGCACACCACCGCGCATTCCGCGCAGAGACCTAGGCCATATGAGACATTCTCCACATTGCAGCCGGTGATCACGCGGCCGATCGTCGACCAGCGCGGCGGCGCCGACCGGGAAGCTCGAGTAGGGCGCATATGCGCCGCCGGCCGCGTCAGATTGCTCTGTCGCGCAGCAACTTCCAATCGATCGCGTCAGCCACGGTTGCGACACCGCGAGTGCTTGGCAATACATCCGAAAACCCCGTTCACTGTTGGCTAATTCACATGGCCAGCCTAGATTCTGCGCGCGCGAAAGCGTCGGCGGACACGAAGCGGCTCAATCGGCCGCGAGAATGGGCTGATCGGCCGCGTGATTAGGGCTACAATTTGAGTAGCCAACTGCAACTGGGGAGGCGCTGATGACGACGACGTCGGCGAATCCGGCTACGCCGGAACACGCATCGCGATTACGCCGTCTGCGCCGAACCCTCTATCGCGGCGACCCCGGGATGTGGTCTTGGGTACTGCACCGCATCACCGGTGCGACCGTCTTCTTCTTCCTGTTCATCCACGTGCTCGACACCGCGCTGGTCCGGATCAGCCCGCAGGCCTACGACGAGGTCATCTCGACCTACAAGACGCCGGTCGTCGGCCTGATGGAGCTCGGGCTGGTCGCCGCGGTGCTCTATCACGCGCTCAACGGGATCCGCGTCATCCTCATCGATTTCTGGGGGCAGGGCCCGCGCTATCAGCGTCAGATGCTCTGGGCGATCGGCGTCGTGTGGGTGCTGGTCGTCGTGCCCGCCACGGTCGTCGTCGCCATCCACATGATCGGACACTTCCGATGAGCTCACCCGATCTCCAACTCGGTCGCGGCGAGGTCGCGCCGGTCCGTCAGCGCAGCCACGACCGCCCGGCCGGCCTGGACAATCCACGATCCCCGCGCCGGCGCAGTGGCATGCCGAACTTCGAGAAATACGCCTGGTTGTTCATGCGGTTCTCCGGCATCGTGCTGGTCTTCCTGGCGCTCGGGCATCTCTTCGTGATGCTGATGTGGGAGGACGGCGTCTACCGCATCGACTTCAACTACGTTGCGCAGCGCTGGCATTCGCCGTTCTGGCAGACCTGGGACCTGTTGCTGCTGTGGCTCGCTCAACTGCACGGCGGCAACGGATTACGCACCATCATCGACGATTACAGCCGTAAGGATTCCACCCGCTTCTGGCTGAACAGCCTGCTGGTGGGATCGATGACGTTCACGCTGGTGCTGGGCACCTACGTGCTGCTGACGTTCGACCCGACCATTTCCTGATGCACGGAGGCTCACCCGATTTGATTAGCGAACACCGATACGACGTGGTGATCGTCGGGGCCGGCGGCGCCGGGATGCGGGCGGCTGTCGAAGCCGGACCCCGCGTGCGCACAGCGGTTTTGACGAAACTCTACCCAACGCGCAGCCACACCGGCGCGGCCCAGGGCGGCATGTGCGCGGCGCTGGCCAACGTCGAGGACGACAACTGGGAGTGGCACACCTTCGACACCGTCAAGGGCGGCGACTACCTCGCCGACCAGGACGCGGTCGAGGTGATGTGCAAGGAAGCCATCGACGCGGTGCTCGACCTGGAGAAGATGGGGATGCCGTTCAACCGCACCCCAGAGGGCCGCATCGACCAGCGCCGCTTCGGCGGACACACCCGCGACCACGGCAAGGCGCCGGTGCGCCGATCCTGTTACGCCGCAGACCGTACCGGGCACATGATCCTGCAGACGCTGTACCAGAACTGCGTCAAGCACGACGTCGAGTTCTTCAACGAGTTCTACGCTCTGGACCTGGTGCTCAGCGAGACCCCGAACGGCCCGGTGGCCACCGGCGTGGTCGCCTACGAACTGGCCACCGGCGACATTCACGTCTTCCACGCCAAGGCCGTCGTGCTGGCCACCGGTGGCTCGGGTCGGATGTACAAGACCACGTCGAACGCGCACACGTTGACCGGTGACGGCATCGGCATCGTGTTCCGCAAAGGGCTTCCATTGGAAGACATGGAGTTTCACCAATTCCATCCGACCGGCCTGGCCGGCCTGGGCATCTTGATCTCCGAGGCCGTCCGCGGTGAGGGCGGCCGGCTGCTCAACGGCGAAGGCGAGCGCTTCATGGAGCGCTACGCGCCGACGATCGTCGACCTGGCGCCGCGCGACATCGTCGCGCGCTCAATGGTGCGCGAAGTGTTGGAAGGCCGTGGTGCCGGTCCACACAAGGACTACGTGTACATCGACGTCCGTCATCTCGGTGAAGAGGTGCTGAACGCCAAGCTGCCCGACATCACCGAATTCGCCCGCACCTACCTCGGGGTAGATCCGGTCAAGGAATTGGTGCCGGTCTACCCGACGTGTCACTACGTGATGGGTGGCATCCCGACCACGATCACCGGTCAGGTGCTGCGGGACAACACCAATACCGTGCCGGGGCTGTACGCGGCCGGCGAATGTGCGTGCGTCTCAGTGCACGGCGCCAACCGGCTCGGCACCAATTCGCTGTTGGATATCAACGTCTTTGGCCGACGGGCAGGCATCGCCGCGGCCGCCTACGCCAGGGGTCACGACTTCGTCGAGATGCCGCCCGACCCGGCGACGATGGTGGCCGACTGGGTCGGTGACATCCTGTCCGAGCACGGCAACGAGCGGGTCGCCGACATCCGCGGGACGCTGCAGCAGACGATGGACAACAACGCCGCGGTGTTCCGCACCGAGGAGACCCTCAAGCAGGCGCTGACCGACATTCATGCGCTCAAGGAGCGGTACTCCCGAATCTCGGTGCACGACAAGGGAAAGCGCTTCAACAGCGACCTTCTGGAGGCTATCGAGTTGGGGTTCCTGCTGGAGCTGGCCGAGGTCACCGTGGTGGGAGCGTTGAACCGCAAGGAGACTCGCGGCGGCCACGCCCGCGAGGACTACCCTAATCGCGACGATGTGAACTACATGCGGCACACCATGGCCTACAAGGAAATTGGTGCTGATAGGCAACGCACCCACCTGCTCAGCGACATTCGGCTGGATTTCAAGCCGGTGGTGCAGACCCGATACGAACCCAAGGAGCGGAAGTACTGATGACCGACGTGGTAGAGGCTCCCGCCGGCGACCCGCTGACCCCTCCCTTGCCCGCGCCCCCCGATGGCTCCGTCATGGTCACGCTGCGGATCGCCCGCTTCAATCCCGAAAACCCCGAGCAGTACGCCGATTCCGGTGGCTGGCAGAGCTTCCGGGTGCCGTGCCTGCCCACCGACCGGGTGCTCAACCTGCTGATCTACGTCAAGAGTTACCTCGACGGGACACTGACCTTTCGGCGCTCGTGCGCCCACGGAGTATGCGGCTCCGACGCGATGCGGATCAACGGGGTCAACCGGCTGGCCTGCAAGATGCTGATGCGAGACCTGCTGCCCAAGCAAGCCCAAGAAGGACATCACGATCACGATCGAGCCGATCCGCGGGCTGCCGGTGGAGAAGGACTTGATCGTCGACATGGAACCGTTCTTCGACGCCTACCGCGCGGTCAAGCCGTACCTGATCACCAGCGGCAATCCCCCGACGCGGGAACGAATCCAGAGCCAGACCGACCGCGCCCGCTACGACGACACCACCAAGTGCATCCTGTGCGCGGCGTGCACCACCAGCTGCCCGGTGTTCTGGAACGAGGGCAGCTACTTCGGCCCGGCGGCCATCGTCAACGCACATCGGTTCATCTTCGACAGCCGCGACGAGGGAGCCGCCGAGCGCCTCGACATCCTCAACGAGGTCGACGGCGTCTGGCGCTGCCGCACCACGTTCAACTGCACCGACGCCTGCCCGCGCGGCATCGAGGTGACCAAGGCGATCCAAGAGGTCAAGCGCGCGTTGATGTTCACCCGCTGACCCGCCCGTCACACATCCGCGGGCTGTCTCGTCTGATGGGTATGACACAGAAAACCCGCATCGAGTCCGTGCCCCCGAACCGGGCCAACTGGCTGGTCCGCGCGATGTACCGCTACACGAAGCGGCGATTCGGCGAAGTTCCCGAGCCGTTCGCCGTCGTCGCGCACCATCCCCGGCTGCTGGTCGCCAACGCCGTGCATGAGGGCATGCTGCAATCGGCGTCGCGCCGGCTGCCGGCCAACGTCCGCGAACTGGCGGTGTTCTGGACCGCGCGCACGGTCGGGTGCTCGTGGTGTGTCGACTTCGGATCGATGCTGCAGCGCCTGGACGGGCTCGACATCGAGCGCCTCACCGACATCGACGACTACGCCACCTCACCGCGTTTCACCGACGACGAGCGCGCCGCCATCGCCTACGCCGACGCGATCACCGTGGATCCGCACACCGTCACCGACGAACAGGTCGCGGACCTGCGTACCCGCTTCGGCGACGACGGGGTGATCGAGCTGACCTATCAGATCGGCGTCGAAAACATGCGGGCCCGAATGAATTCCGCGCTGGGCATCACCGAGCAGGGATTCAACTCCGGCGACTCCTGCCGTGTCCCGTGGATGACCTAGCCCTTGGATGACTTAGCCCGCGGGCGGATTCGTCAGCGGCGAACCGGTGAACTTCTCCGGATTCGCGATATCCCACAACGCGCTCTACCTTTCCGTCACGCACCGTGACGGCGGTGATCCGCGGCATGATCGGCTGGTGCTCGTCGTCACCTGGTGACCCGGGGTGTAAGCACCGAGTTCGCCGTTGACCAAGGCCATTTCACTCGACGTCATGAACGCGGGCCCGTAGCGGTTTGCGAGCCCGAACAGGAACCGCGCGACCTTGTCCGGTCCGTGGATGACGCGGGCCGCCGTCGGGGCCACGCGGTTGGCGTCCCCGGTGAACGTGACGTCCGGATGCAGCAGGGCAACCGTGGCGGCCAGGTCCCCGGACGCGATCGCGGCCATCAGCCGGCCGACCACCTCGTTGTGCGCGGGATCGGGGTTCGGCGGCGGCTCGGCGTTCACCGCCCGACGGGCCCGCGATGCCAGCTGCCGAGCGGCCGCGGCAGTCGTCCCCAACACCTCGGCGATCTCGCCGAACGGCACCGCAAAGCCGTCGTGCAGCACGAACGCCACCCGCTGGTCGGGCGACAACCGTTCCAGCACCACCATCGCCGCGAACCGCGCGTCCTCGTGAGCTACGACGGCCGACAACGGATCGTCACCGTCGAATCCGGTCACCACCGGTTCCGGTAACCACTGGCCCACATAGCTTTCCCGCCGATGCGCGGCCGAGCGGAGCCGGTCCAGCCCGAGCCGGCTGACCACCGTCGTCAACCAGGCTCGCAGATCGTCGATTTCACCATCGTGTGAGTCCCAGCGCAGCCACGCGTCCTGCACGATGTCTTCGGCGTCGACCACCGTGCCGGTCAACCGGTACGCGACCGACATGAGATGGGGCCGCAATGCTTCGAATTCAGTGACCTGGGCGAAGGTCATGGGCTGAGCGTAACGCTTCAGCACCGGCGCTCTTCGCCGCTATGGTGAACGGGTGCATGTCTTGTCGGTCAATGTGGCGCGACCCCGCACAAATCCCGATCCGCGGGCGCAGTCTCCGCTGACCGGCATCGACAAACAACCCGTCGACGAGGCTGTGCAGGTCCGCCCGCCGGGCCGCACGCAGCACGATGCCAGTGGTCTGATCGGCGACACCATCGGCAATCCCAGATTGCACGGCGGACCGGACCAGGCGGTCTACGCCTACGCCCGCGAGGACCTCGACAACTGGGAAGCCCAACTCGGCGTCACGCTCGACAATGGAATGTTCGGCGAAAACCTCACCACCGTCGGCGTCGATCTGACCCAGACCCGGATCGGCGAACGATGGCGCATCGGAACCGGCACATTGCTGCTGGAAGTCTCCGCCCCGCGCACCCCGTGCCGGACGTTCGCGTCCTTCCTGGACCGGCCGCGCTGGATCAAGACCTTCACCGACGCGGGCTTGCCTGGCGCGTATTTCCGCGTACTGTCGTCGGGCCAGGTCCGCGCCGGTGACGCGATCACGATCGAGCACCGTCCCGACCACCACATCACCATCGGCCTGGTCTTCACCGCCCGGATGAAAGATCCGGCCCTGGCTCCCGCGCTGCTACAGGCCGACGCACTGTCTGCCGAGTTGAAAAGGTTTGCGCGCCAACGTGTCACATGACTGATCGACTCTGGCTGCATTTCGCCAAGCACGGGCCGGGCATCACGCCACCGGTCATCACCCGCGGCGAGGGCGTGACGATCTACGACGACGCCGGCAACAGTTACCTCGACGGGTTGTCAGGACTGTTCGTGGTGCAGGTCGGGCACGGCCGCGCCGAGCTGGCCGAGGCCGCGGCACGCCAGGCCGGCACGCTGGCCTACTTTCCGCTGTGGGGGTATGCCACGCCGCCCGCGATCGAATTGGCCGACCGGATCGCCGGATACGCGCCGGGCGACCTGAACCGGGTCTTTTTCACCAGCGGCGGCGGCGAGGCCGTCGAGTCGGCCTGGAAACTGGCCAAACATTTCTTCAAGCTGACCGGCAAACCCGGTAAGTACAAGGTCATTTCGCGCGCGGTCGCCTACCACGGCACACCGCAGGGGGCGCTGGCGATCACCGGCCTGCCCGCCTACAAGACGCCGTTCGAGCCGCTGACCCCCGGCGGATTCCGGGTGCCGAACACGAATCTTTATCGCGCGCCGGAGTTTTTACGCTCCGACGCCAAGGCGTTCGGGCAGTGGGCCGCCGACCGCATCGCCGAGGCCATCGAATTCGAGGGCGCCGACACCGTCGCGGCGGTGTTCCTCGAGCCGGTGCAGAACGCGGGCGGCTCGATCCCGCCGCCGCCGGGCTACTTCGAACGGGTGCGCGAGATCTGCGACCACTATGACGTGTTGCTGGTGTCCGACGAGGTGATCTGCGCGTGGGGCCGGATCGGATCGATGTTCGCCTGCACCGACTTTGGCTATCAGCCCGACATCATCACTTGCGCCAAGGGACTGACGTCCGGGTATTCGCCGATCGGCGCCATGGTTGCCAGCGACCGGCTCTTCGAACCCTTCAACGACGGCACGACGGTGTTCCCACACGGCTACACCTTCGGCGGCCATCCGGTCTCGGCGGCGGTCGCGCTGGCTAATCTGGACATCTTCGAGCGAGAGGGCCTCAACGCCAACGTCAGACGTCAGGCGCCCGCGCTGCGCGCCACGCTGGAGCGGCTCTACGACCTGCCGATCGTCGGCGATGTGCGCGGCGAGGGCTATTTCTACTCGATCGAGCTGGTCAAGAACCAGGCCACCCGCGAAACCTTCACCCGCGAAGAGACCGCGAAACTGTTGCCGCACATCGCCTCATCGCTGTTCGCGGCGGGCCTGTACTGCCGCACCGATGACCGCGGCGACCCGGTCGTCGTCATCGCCCCGCCACTGATCAGTGCGCAAACCGAGTTCGACGCCATCGAAGCGACCCTGCGCACTGTGTTGACGGACGCCCGGTGACCGCGCCAACAACGATGCAGAGCGCAGCGATGAGGTGGGGGCACCTCCCGCTTGCGGGGGAGAGTGGCGCCGGATGAGAAAGCCGCCTATCGACCCGATCCGTTGGCAGCCACCGCCGTCGCGACCGCTGCCCGAACCGAATCTCACGGCGGCGCTGCACATCATCGACGTGCCGGGCACAGCGGCCGAGGACGTCGTCGCCGATGCCGTCGGCAACATCTGGACCGGCGTCGAAGACGGACGCATCGTGCGGGTGAGCCCGGACGGCACCTCCGTGGACGCGGTCGTGAGCACCGGCGGGCGACCGCTGGGCCTGGCCGTCACCCGCGACGGTCGTCTGCTGATCTGCGACAGCCACCGCGGACTGCTTCGGTATGACCCGGTCAGCGGCGCGATGGAGACGCTGGTCGCCGAGATCGACGGCCGCCCGCTGACGTTCTGCTCGAACGTCGTCGAATCATCAGACGGCACAATCTTTTTCACCGAGTCGACGAGCCGCTTCGGCTACGAGTACTACAAGGGATCGATCGTCGAGGGACGGCCGACCGGCGCGCTGTTCCGCCGCGACGTCGCCGGGGCGGTGACCGAGCTGGCCGGCGGGTTGTCGTTCGCCAACGGCGTCACGCTCACCGCCGACGAGTCGGCGGTGGTGTTCGCCGAGAGCGCCGGGTGCCGGGTGTCGAAGTACTGGCTGACCGGGGAGCACGCCGGCACCGTCACCCGGTTGATCACCGAACTGCCGGGCTATCCGGACAACATCTCGACCGGCCTGGACGGCCGCATCTGGGTGGCGCTGGTCTCGGACCGCAATGCGCTCAACGAATGGCTGGGCCCGCGCGCTCCGATCATCCGCAGCGTGATGTGGAAGCTACTGCCGTACAGCTGGCTTCCCAACCCGAAGCCCACGGTGTGGGTTGTCGGGCTCGATCCTCATGACGGGCACGTCGTGAGCCAGGTGCACACCCACCATCCGGACTTCGGCCTCGCCACCGGGGTGGTGGAAACCCCGGGACGGCTCTGGCTGGGTCGCATCGCCGGACCCGGAATCTGTTACCTTCCCATTGTCAACTAGCTCTGCGTAACATCCGTAACACCAGTCACAGCGCGGCTCCCGGAAATCGGGCCGTCGATCGCCTACTCTGCACAAACGATGACCGTGTTGAGAACTGCGTCGTGCCTGGCAGCAGCCGCTTTCATGTTGAGTACCCCGGCCCTGCTCGGGATGCCCGCGGCGTTCGCCGAGCCCGCTGTCGTGCACGACCTGTGCCCGTACAAGGTGGCGACTCCGGCCGCGGTCGACTCCTCGGAGGTCCCGCAGGCGGGCGAGCCCCCACTGCCACTGCCGGTGCCGCCGTCGCCGATCGGCGGTAACGCGCTGGGCGGCTGTGGTGTGGTGACCGCGGCCGACACCCCGCCGGTGCCCGGCGACATCTCGGCCGAGGCGTGGGTGGTGGCCGACCTGGACAGCGGCGCGGTGATCGCCGCGCGCGACCCGCACGGCCGGCACCGCCCGGCGAGCGTGATCAAGGTGCTCGTGGCGATGGCATCGCTGCGTGAGCTGAACTTGAACAAAACCGTCGACGGCACGCCGGAGGATGCCGCGGCCGAAGGCACCAAGGTGGGCGTCGCGCCCGGCGGCACGTACACCGTCAACCAGTTACTGCACGGCCTTCTCATGCACTCCGGCAACGACGCCGCGCACTCGCTGTCGATGCAGTTGGGCGGCATGCCGGTCGCGCTGGACAAGATCAACGCGCTGGCCGCCAAACTCGGCGGTCGCGACACGCGCGCCGCCACGCCGTCGGGGCTGGACGGGCCCGGCATGAGCACGTCGGCCTACGACCTCGGGCTGTTCTACCGATACGCCTGGGAGAACTCGACTTTCGCCGACATCGTGCACACCGAGAAATTCGACTTTCCCGGACACGGCGACAGCCCGGGCTACGAGCTGGAGAACGACAACCAACTGCTGTATCACTACCCGGGGGCGCTCGGCGGCAAGACCGGTTACACCGACGACGCCGGGCAGACCTTCGTCGGCGCCGCGAACCGGGATGGGCGACGATTGATGGCGGTGTTGCTGCACGGCACCCGTCAGCCGATCGCGCCGTGGCAGCAGGCCGCCCATCTGCTGGACTACGGGTTCGCGACCGCGGCGGGCACCCGGGTCGGAACCCTGATCGAACCCGACCCCGCACTGGCCGCGCCGAAGCCCGCCGCGTCCGGCGACAATGGCGGCGGACCGGCCGCCGATGCCGCCGCGCTGATCCCCGGCGCGGGCGCACTGCCGATTAGGGTCGGTGTCGCGGTGATCGGTACGGTCGTCGTGTTCGGCTTGATCATGGCGGCGCGTTCGATGAACCGACGGCCGCAGCACTAAAGCAACGGCGTGGGAGACCCGGGGCGGCCCACTCCGGAGGGGAGATTGTGAGCCGCATCGGCGAGTCACTGCGAACCCGGCGGCGATTGCTCATCGCGGTCACCGCGGCGGCGCTGGGCATCATCTGCGGCTACGACCTGTCCAACATCGCCGGCGCGCTGATGTTCATCACCAACGATTTCAGCCTGACCGTCCGCAAGCAGGAATTGCTGACGACGATGGTGGTGATCGGCGAGATCTGCGGGGCACTCAGCGGCGGGTTCCTGGCCAACGCGATCGGACGCAAACGTTCGATGATGCTGGTCGCCGGCGGGTATGCGGTGTTCTCCCTGCTGGGTGCCGCCGCGGTCTCGATGCCGTGGCTGATGACCGCACGAATGTTGCTGGGCATGACGATCGGGCTGTCCGCCACCGTGACGCCGGTCTACATCGCAGAATCAGCGCCGGCGCGGTTGCGCGGTTCAATGCTGGTCACCTATCAGGTGGCGACCATCCTCGGCATCATCGGCGGGTATCTGTCCGCCTTCGCGCTGGCCGACTCCGGGAGCTGGCGATGGATGCTCGGGCTGGCCGCGGTGCCCGCGCTGCTGGTCCTGCCGTTGCTGGCCAACATGCCCGACACCGCGCGGTGGTATCTATTCAAAAACCGGGTCGACGATGCCCGCAAGTCGCTGCTTCGGGTCGAGCCCAACCGCGACGTCGAGCAGGAACTCGCCGAGATCGCCGACGCGATGCGCGAAGAACGCGGCGGATCCATCCTCGAGATGCTGCGCATGCCGTATTTGCGTGCCACCGCGTTCGTCGTCGGGATCGGTTTCTTCGCCGAGCTGAGCGGCATCAACGGCATCATCTACTACAGCCCGCTGCTGTTCCAGGCCATGGGTTTCGAGGGAAACTTCTCGCTGCTCGTGCTGCCCGCGCTGATCCAGCTGGCTTCGCTGGCCGCGGTGCTGGCCTCGCTGCTGCTCGTCGACCGGATCGGTCGCCGGCCCATCCTGCTGTCCGGCATCGCCGCGATGATCGTTGGCGACGCCATCATGATCGGCGTGTTCGCCGCGAAATCCACCGCGGTGTCCGGACTCGGCTATGTCGGGCTGATCACATTCACCATGGGGTTCACCTTCGGTTTCGGTGCCTTGGTCTGGGTTTATGCCGGCGAGAGCTTCCCGGCCCACCTGCGTTCCCTGGGCTCGAGCGCCATGCTCACCGCCAACCTGACTGCCAATGCGCTGATCGAGTCGACGTTCCTGACCATGCTCAACAGTCTCGGCGGCGCGGGGATGTTCACGATTCTGGGCGTGCTCGCCGTCGCCGGGTTTTTCCTGGTCTACCGATTCGCCCCGGAGACCAAAGGGCGACAACTCGAAGATATCCGCCACTTCTGGGAGAGCAACGGCCGCTGGCCCGACGAAACTCACCAGGCGGCAGCGGATGTACCAGCATGCCGCTGATCGCGGCCGGGACCGTCGTACTCGAGCAGGGCATCTGCCGGCCGGGCTGGGTGCACACCGCCGACACCGCGATCGTGGGCTGCGGAGCGGGCCCGGCGCCGGTCGTCCCCGATGTCGATCTGCCCGACGCGACGGTCGTCCCCGGTTTCGTCGACGTCCATGTGCACGGCGGCGGGGGCGCCTCCTACATCACCGGTGACGTCTCAGAAATATTGCAAGCAGCCAACTTTCACCGTGCGCACGGGACGACGACGACGCTGGCCAGCCTGGTGACGGCGGCGCCGGCGGATCTGCTGGGGGCGGTGCGACGCCTCGCCGACGCGACGCGCGACGGCGTCATCGCCGGCATCCATCTGGAGGGGCCGTGGCTCAGCGCCGCGCACTGCGGGGCCCACGACCGGGCCCAGATGCGTGACCCCTCCTCCGCCGACATCGATGCGCTGCTGGCCGCGGCCGGTGGGGCGATCCGGATGGTCACCCTGGCCCCCGAACGTCCGGGCAGCGATGACGCGATCGCGCAACTGGTTGACGCCGAAGTCGTTGTAGCGCTTGGTCATACGGATGCCACCTACGAGCAGACCCGCCACGCGATCGATCTGGGCGCCACCGCGGGCACGCACCTGTTCAACGCCATGCGACCCCTCCATCACCGCGAGCCGGGTCCCGCGTTGGCGCTGCTGGAGGATCCGCGGGTCACCGTGGAACTGATCGCCGACGGCGTCCACGTTCATCCGGCGGTGATATACGCGACGGTGGAGGCGGTCGGCGCCGACCGCGTCGCGCTCGTCACCGATGCCACCGCCGCGGCGGGCGCGCCCGACGGCGAATACCGGTTGGGCGCAGTGCCGGTCGACGTCGTCGACGGGATCGCGCGGGTACACGGCAGCTCGACGATCGCGGGCAGCACCGCGACCATGGACCGGCTCTTCGGCACGGCGGCCGCCCTCGGGCTCGACCGCGACGCCGCGCTGCTCGCGGCGGTTCAGATGACCTCCACGACTCCCGCATCGGCTCTCGGGTTCGAGCGGGTCGGCAGCCTGCGGGTCGGCAACGAGGCCAATCTTGTTGTCCTGGAATCGGACCACCGCATCGCCGCAGTCATGGTCAGGGGCAGCTGGCTCGCGGGTCAGTAGCGTTTGTTACCGTCGATCGGGTCGGCATCTGACACCGGACGAGGCGCACCGTACCCGGCCAGCGACAAGACGGCGCGAGAAGGTGATGCGATGTCCTGGCTGATCTTGGTGGCGTCGGGTGTTCTCGAAGCGGTCTGGGCGACTGCGATGGACCGATCCGAGGGATTCTCTCGATTGATCCCATCGCTGATTTTTGCTGTGTCACTGCTGTTTTCGATGGCCGGGCTGGCGTTTGCCATGCGTTCCCTGCCAACCGGGACCAGCTACGCGGTCTGGGTCGGCGTCGGCGCGGTGCTCACCGTCGGCTACGCGATGCTGACCGGCGCGGAGACGGCCTCACCGGTCAAAGTGCTACTGATCGCCGGTGTGGTCGGCTGCATCGCGGGCCTGAAGGTGGTGGGCTAGTCCGCCTTGTCGCGGCGGGCCAGCCGGGAAAGTCCCAGCGCCCCAACGGCGCCCAGCACTACGGCGGTCGTGATCTGGCGCGCCTTGAGCCCATCGGCCGGTGGCAGCCGGGGGATGCTCACCGCGATCTCCGGCGCTTCCGCCGGCGGTGGCGGCTCTTCGTGCTGCTCCCGCACCTGCTTCTCCAACGGATTATCATTCGACGTCGCCGCCCAGGCCGTCGCGTAAAGCAGCAGCCGCGCGGTCACATACGCGAACACCATCAGGCCGAGTACCGGACCGAAGGCAGCGCCTGCCGGACTGCGAAGCACCGACTTCAGGTAGAACGTGGCGACCAACTTGAACAGCTCGAATCCGACCGCGGCAACCAACGCCGCCCGAACGGAAATGCGAAAGCCGACCGGATACCGCGGCAGCCGGGCGATCATCCAGCCGAACACCAACCAGGACAACAGAAATGACACCAACAGCGAGGCCCCGCGCAGCAGAACGTCCAGTGCCGGCAGGTCGTGCACCCCCATCAGGCGCAACAACCGGGCCATCGGCGCCGCGCCGGCCAACGCGCTGAGCGCGAGCGTGGCAAAGATAGCGACGAACGACGACACCATCGCGCCGAAATCGGACACCTTGGTGCGGATGTATCCCTTCGAGCCGTCGTCCTGCCGCCACAGTTCGGTCAGCGCCACCCGCAGATTACTCATCCAGTTCAGCCCGACCCACACCGCCACGACCAGGCCGATCACCCCGATCGAGGTCCGCGCCTGGATCGCCGAATTCATCAGTTCGAGCATCTGCTGCCCGAGCACGCCGGGTACCGCATGCCGGACCTTCTTGTCGATCGCATCCAACGCCTCGGGGTGCTGAAACAGCACGAACCCGGCGGCGCTGAAACCGACCATCAGCAAAGGGAACAGCGCGAAGATCGTGTAGTACGTCAGCCCGGCCGCGAAGAAGTTGCCCTGACATTCGTCGAACCGGTCGTTGGCCCGTATCGCGTGGTCGAGCCAGGGATACCGCGTCCGAAGTCGATCGAGAATTCCTGCTTTGGTCGGTTCGCTCATGACCTCTCGCTACGGACGTCGTGGTAGAAAGCCCAGCCGGTCGTATACCCGGTCTACGGTCTTGCCAGCCACGTCGTCGGCGCGCGCGGCCCCGGTGGCGAGCACGCGTTCCAGTTCCGCCGGATCGGCCAGCAACTCCTCGACCCGTGCCTTGATCGGGGTGACGAACTCGACGACGGCTTCCGCGGTGTCCTTCTTCAGGTCGCCGTAGCCGCGTCCGGCGTATCCGTCGACCAGCGTGGCGATGTCGACGCCGGTGACCGCGGACTGGATGCTGAGCAAGTTCGAGACACCGGCCTTGGCTTCGGGGTCGAAGCGGACCTCCCGCTCGCTGTCAGTCACCGCAGAGCGAATCTTCTTGGCGGACACCGTCGGAGCGTCGAGCAGGCTGATCAGACCGGCGTCGGTGGCCGCTGACTTGCTCATCTTCGACGACGGATCCTGTAGGTCGTAGATCTTCGCGGTGGCCTTGGGAATCATCACGTCGGGCACCACGAAGGTGTCCGGGTATCGGCTGTTGAACCGTTGTGCGACGTCGCGCGCCAGCTCCAGGTGTTGGCGCTGGTCCTCGCCGACCGGCACCAGCTCGGCGTCGTAGGCGAGCACGTCGGCGGCCTGTAACACCGGGTAGGTGAACAGGCCGACCGTGGTGGCGTCGCTGCCCTGCCGCGTCGACTTGTCCTTGAACTGGGTCATCCGGGACGCCTGACCGAAGCCGGTGAAGCAGCCGAGCACCCAGGCGAGCTGGGCGTGGGCCGGCACGTGGCTCTGCACGAAGATCGTGCTGCGGTCGGGGTCGATGCCGAGCGCCAAATACTGGGCCGCGGTGACCAGGGTCCGGCGCCGCAGCGTCTCGGGATCCTGCGGAATCGTGATGGCGTGCAGGTCGACGACGCAGAAGAACGCGTCGTGGTCGTCTTGCAACTGGGCCCACTGGGTGACGGCGCCCAGCGCATTTCCGAGGTGGAGCGAGTCGGAGGTGGGCTGTACACCGGAGAAAACCCGGCTGGTGTGGTGGGCGCTAGTCATGATCACTCGATCTTTTCACGCCCACACCGGCGCTTCTTGCAGTACCGCAGGTAGCACCATAATGTCGGCGGCATGACAACCCGTGCGCCCATTCACCTCGGCTCCGGCGAACCGGTCCTACTGCTGCATCCATTTCTGATCTCACAGGTGGTCTGGAACGACGTGGCACCGCAGCTGGCCGACACCGGCGCCTACGAGGTCTTCGCCCCGACGATGGCGGGCCACAACGGCGGCCCCAGGTCGAACACGTGGTTTTTGAGCTCCTCGGTGCTGGCCGACCACGTCGAACGGCAGCTCGACCAATTAGGTTGGGACACTGCGCATATCGTCGGCAACTCGCTCGGCGGCTGGGTGGCCTTCGAGCTCGAGCGCCGCGGACGGGCCCGCACGGTCACCGGCATCGCGCCCGCCGGTGGGTGGACCCGTTGGACGCCGGCCAAGTTCGAGGTGATCGCGAAGTTCGTGTCGGGCATGCCGTTTTGGGCGTTCGCCCGTTTCCTCGGGCCCAAGGCGTTGCGCCTGCCCGGCACCCGGGCGCTGTCCACGCTGCCGATCAGCGGGACGCCGGACGGGGTCACCGACGAGCAGCTGGCCGCGATCGTCGACGACGTCGCGCACTGCCCGGCGTACTTCCAGCTGCTGGTCAAGTCGCTCTGGAATCCCGGACTGCTCGAGCTGGCCCAGACCGCGGTGCCCGCGCATCTGGTCCTCTGCCAGAAGGACCGGGTGTTCCCCGGGCCGCGCTCGCACCGCTACTTCCAGGCACAGTTGCCGCACGGTACCCGCATCACCGAACTCGACGGAGTCGGGCACATCCCGATGTTCGAGGCGCCCGAGCGAGTCACCGCCGTGATAAACGACTTCCTCAGCGAGCACATCCAGCGGCCGCAAGCGGTCGACCCACCCGCCAGCTAGGCGCTCGCGGGCCCGACGTGCTGCCGTCCGGCGCCGCGACGTTGCTCGACGATTGTCAACGCACGGTCGGCCCAGCGAACGTTCTCCTCTTCGTAGGAGATTCCGCGCATCAACGTCAGGTACGGTCCCACTCGCGGCGCGTTCGCCAGGAATTCCTCCTCGCTGCGGCCATCGAGGATCCGACTCCGAAGCCGTTGATAGCGTTCGACTTTCGCCTCGGCTCGGTCGCGGCGTTCGGCGATCAGGTCGCGAACGGCGGCCGCGTCCCCAACATCGAAAGCCTGGACCTTGATCATCAGGTCGTCGCGGATCGCCGACGGCTTCGGCGGCCGGGCGGTGAACGCTCGGATCGCGTCATGGCCCGCCTCGGTCAGCGAGAACATCCGCTTGTTCGGGCGGCGCTCCTGCTCCACGATGCGCGCCTGAATCAGCCCCTGCCCGGCCAGCCGCTCGAGTTCGCGGTAGAGCTGTTGTGGCGTGGCCATCCAGAAGTTCGCGACCGATGCGTCGAAATCTTTGGCCAGGTCGTAGCCGGACGACTCGCCCTCGAGGAGAGCGGCCAGCACCGCATCACGTAGCGACATCGCATGATGGTACAACGGGGAGTAGTCAACAAAGTGATTATTCACCTATAGACATACCCGGCGCCACGCCCTACTGTCGAGCCCACCTACTCAACTAATTGACCATCAGAGGTGTCCGATGCATCCGTTCCGCAAGGCGGTCGAAGACCGTGACGAAGTGGCCATCCAGGCAATGCTCGCCGATGACGTCGTCTTCACCAGCCCAGTCGCCTTCAAGCCCTACGTGGGCAAGCCGATCACGGCCGCGATCCTCGGGGGCGTGCTGCGGGTCTTTGAGAACTTCCGCTACGTCCGCGAAATCCACGACGGCGACACCCACGCGTTGGAGTTCGAGACCGGCATCGTGGGCGCCCCGGCGGTCACGGTCAACGGCTGCGACTTCATCCACGTCAATGCATACGGTCTGATCGACGACTTTAAAGTGATGGTGCGACCGCTTTCCGGAGCGACGGCGTTGTCCGAAGCGATGGGCGCACAATTTCCGAGGATCCAGCAGGAAGCCGTCGAACTGGCCGACCAGTTCGCCAGGGCTTAGAACTCTGTAGACGCAAGGGAGCAGCCAGGCATGCGCATCGGACTAGGGATCAACTACGCGGGTGGGTTCAAGGAGGTGGCCGCCGAGGTGGCCGACCTCGAGCGCGCGGGCCTCGACATTGTTTTTGTCCCCGAGGCATATTCGTACGACGCGGTGAGCGCACTCGGTTATCTGGCGGCCAGCACCGACCGGGTCGAACTGGCTTCGGGCATCCTGCAGCTCTACACCCGCACACCCACGCTGACCGCGATGACGGCGGCCGGGCTGGATTACGTGTCCGACGGGCGGTACCTGCTCGGTCTCGGGGCCTCAGGCCCGCAGGTGATCGAGGGCTTCCACGGGGTTCGCTACGACGCACCGATCGCGCGCACCCGTGAGGTCATCGAGATCTGCCGCGCCGTCTGGCGGCGCGAAAAACTGCAGTACCACGGCGACCACTACGAGATCCCACTGCCCGCCGAGCAGGGCACCGGTCTGGGCAAAGCGCTGAAGCTGATCAACAAGCCTGTGCGCGAACGCATTCCGATCCTGATCGCCGCGCTCGGGCCCAAGAACGTCGAGTTGGCCGCCGAACTCGCCGAGGGGTGGCAGCCGATCTTCTTCCTTCCGGAGAAAGCTCAGGACGTGTGGGGCAAGGCGCTGGCCGCCGGCCAGGAAAAGCGTGACCCGACACTGGGTGACCTCCAGGTGTTCGCCGGCCCGACCCTGGCGATCGGCGAAAACGTCGAGCCGCTCAGGGAAGTCGTCAAGCCACACCTGGCGCTCTACATCGGCGGCATGGGGGCCAAGGGCAAGAACTTCTACCACACCCTGGCCACCCGGTACGGCTACGGAGCGCAGGCTGACCGCATCCAGGAGCTCTACCTGGCCGGCGACAAACAAGCCGCCGCCAAAGCTGTTCCCGATGACCTGGTGCGCGACATCTCGCTCATCGGGACGCCCGGGTTCGTCAAGGAACGGATCGCGGCGTTCCGTGAGGCCGGCGTGACGACGCTGAACGTGGTGCCGGTCGCAGCGACCGCCAACGAGCGCGTCAAGCTGATCGAGACGCTGCGCGGCCTGGTCGACTGACGCCGGCTCAGTCCTCGCGGGCGGAGGCCAGCGCGGAGTTGAGCGTCTTGCTCGGCCGCATCACCGCAATGGTCTTGTCGTCGTCGAGCCGGTAGTAGCCACCGATGTCCACGGCATTGCCTTGTGCCTCAGCAAGTTCGGAGACGATTGCGTCTTCGTCCTTGCCCAGCTCCTCTGCCAGCGCGGCGAAGTGCTTGCGCAACTCCTCGTCGTCGTGCTGGTCGGCCAGTTCGCGCGCCCAATACAGCGCCAGGTAGTACTGGCTGCCGCGGTTGTCGAGCTCACCGGTCTTGCGCGACGGGCTCTTGTTGTTGTCCAGCAGCGTGCCGATCGCGGCGTCGAGGGTCTCGCCCAGGATCTTGGCCCGCTCGTTGCCGGTCTTGATCCCGATGTCCTCGAAACATGCGCCCAGCGCCAGGTATTCACCGAGTGAGTCCCAACGTAGGTGATTCTCCTCGACCAGCTGGTGGACGTGCTTCGGTGCCGAGCCACCCGCTCCGGTCTCGTACATGCCGCCACCGGCCATCAACGGCACGATGGACAGCATCTTGGCGCTGGTGCCCAGCTCCAGGATCGGGAACAGGTCAGTCAGGTAGTCGCGCAGGATGTTTCCGGTCGCAGCGATGGTGTCCTGGCCGCGCATCACCCGCTCCAGCGTGTACCGCATCGCCCATACCTGCGGCATGATGTTGATGTCCACACCCTCGGTGTCCAGCTCCTTCAGTGCCGCCTTGACCTTCTTGCGCAACTCGGCCTCATGGGGGCGCTCGGTGTCCAGCCAGAACAGCACGGTCATGCCGGAGTTGCGGCCCCGCGTGACGGCCAGCTTCACCCAGTCTTGGATTGCCGCATCGGTCACGATCGGCATCCGCCAGATGTCGCCCTCCTCGACGTTCTGGCTGAGCAGGACTTCGCCGGACTCGAGGTCGACGATGTCGGCGACACCGTCCTCCGGAATCTCGAAAGTCTTGTCGTGCGAACCGTATTCCTCGGCCTGCTGCGCCATCAGCCCGACGTTGGGCACGGTGCCCATCGTGGTCGGGTCGAACTGCCCGTGCGTCTTACAGAAGTTGATGATCTCCTGGTAGATGCGGGAGAACGTGGACTCGGGGTTGACGGCCTTGGTGTCCTTCTGCCGTCCGTCGGCGCCATACATCTTGCCGCCGGCGCGGATCATGGCCGGCATCGACGCGTCGACGATAACGTCGCTGGGTGAGTGAAAGTTGCTGATACCCTTGGCCGAATCGACCATCGCCAACTCTGGTCGGTGCTCGTGGCAGGCGTGCAGGTCGCGAATCACCTCGTCGTGCAGCGAGGCCGGCAGCGTCTCGATCTTGTTGTACAGGTCGACCAGACCGTTGTTGACGTTGACGCCGAGCTCGTCGAACAGCTCCTGGTGCTTGTCGAAAGCTTCCTTGTAGAAGGTCTTCACGGCGTGGCCGAAGACGATGGGGTGGCTGACCTTCATCATCGTGGCCTTGACGTGCAGCGAGAACATCACGCCAGTCTTGTAAGCGTCTTCGATCTCCGCCTCGTAGAACTCGATGAGCGCCTTCTTGCTCATGTACATGCTGTCGATGACGTCGCCGTTGCGCAGCGAGACCTTCGGCTTGAGCACAATTGTCTTGCCGCTCTTGGTCTTCAGCTCCATCTTGACGTCATGGTCGCGGTTCAACGTCATCGACTTCTCACCGTGGTAGAAGTCGCCCGTCTTCATCGTCGCGACGTGCGTGCGCGACGCCTGCGACCAGTCCCCCATGCTGTGCGGATGTTTGCGCGCGTATTCCTTGACCGCCTTCGGCGCGCGACGGTCCGAGTTGCCTTGTCGCAGAACCGGATTCACCGCGCTACCGAGGCACTTGGCGTAGCGGTCGCGGATTTCCTTGTCCTCGTCGGACTTCGGGCTCTGCGGGTAGTCGGGGATCTTGAAGCCCTTGCCCTGCAATTCCTTGACCGCGGCCACCAGCTGCGGTACCGATGCGCTGATGTTCGGCAGCTTGATGATGTTGGTGTCGGCCTCTTTGGTCAGCCGGCCCAGCTCGCCGAGGTTGTCGGGCACCTTCTGCTCGTCGGTCAGGTAGTCGGAGAACTCGGCCAGAATCCGCGCCGCCACCGAGATGTCACTGGTCTGAATCGTGATGCCCGCTGGTTCGGCGAACGCTCGCACGATCGGCAGAAACGCATAGGTCGCCAGCAGCGGCGCCTCGTCGGTCAGCGTGTAGATGATGGTCGGCTGGTCGGCGCTCACGGTGTTTCTCCCCGTATCGGTTAGATCCTGGCGGGCTTCGCGGTGAATCTTGCTGCCACGTTATCAAGCGTGTTTTCGCTGTTGTCGACCTCGATCTGGCCGCTGGCACCCGTTCGCCTTGATGAGCTAAGCTCTTTTTTGGTCATGAGCGCCAGCGTCAAGCCCCGGCTCGCTGGCCGGCAACCCTCCAACCGCGGTGGGGTGCTCCGGGTGAGGACCAGGTTTCGTGGCCAAAAGTGGCCACGCGGCAAGCGCGGGTCCGCCGTGATGGACCCCTGAACTAGACAGGGAACGCTTCGCATGAGCGCTGAGAGCACTGAATCCGACCACGACCCCGCCGAACACTGGTCATTCGAGACCAAGCAGATCCACGCCGGTCAGCAGCCGTGCCCGGCCACCGGCGCCCGTGCGCTGCCGATCTACCAGACCACGTCCTACGTCTTCGACGACACCTCACACGCCGCGGCGCTGTTCGGGCTGGAAGTACCGGGCAACATCTACACCCGCATCGGCAACCCGACCACCGACGTCGTCGAGCAGCGCATTGCCGCCCTGGAAGGCGGGGTGGCCGCGCTGTTCCTGTCTTCGGGTCAGGCCGCCGAGACGTTCGCGATCCTGAACCTGGCAGCCGCCGGTGATCACATCGTGTCCAGCCCCAGGCTCTACGGCGGCACGTACAACCTGTTCCACTACTCGCTGCCCAAGCTCGGCATCGAGGTCAGCTTCGTCGAGGACCCCGACGACCTGGAGTCGTGGCGGGCCGCGGTGCGGCCCAACACCAAGGCGTTCTTCGCCGAGACGATCTCCAACCCGAAGATCGACATCCTGGACACGCCCGGCGTCTCCGCGGTCGCACACGAGAACGGTGTGCCGCTGATCGTCGACAACACCGTCGCCACCCCCTACCTGATCCAGCCGATCACCCAGGGCGCCGACATCGTCGTGCACTCGGCCACCAAGTACCTCGGTGGGCACGGCGCCGCGATCGCCGGGGTGATCGTCGATGGCGGCACCTTCGACTGGACGCAGGGCCGCTTTCCCGGATTCACCGTCCCCGACCCGAGCTACCACGGCGTGGTGTACGCCGAGCTCGGGCCGCCGGCATTCGCGCTCAAAGCGCGGGTGCAACTGCTCCGTGACCTGGGTTCAGCGGCATCACCGTTCAACGCATTTCTGGTCGCCCAAGGCCTGGAGACGCTGAGCCTGCGCATCGAGCGACACGTCGCCAACGCCCAGCGGGTTGCCGAATACCTGGACGGCCACGACCTCGTGCAGTCGGTCAACTACGCCGGGCTGCCGACCTCGCCATGGCACGAGCAGGCAAAGAAGTTAGCGCCCAAGGGAACTGGGGCCGTGCTGTCCTTCGAACTGACCGGCGGGGTCGACGCCGGCAAGGCATTCGTCAACGCGCTGAAGCTGCACAGCCACGTCGCCAACATCGGCGACGTCCGGTCGCTGGTGATCCACCCGGCCTCGACCACCCACGCTCAACTCAGCGCCGCCGAGCAACTCTCAGCCGGGGTAAGCCCCGGCCTGGTGCGCCTCGCGGTGGGCATCGAGGGTATTGACGACATCTTGGCCGACCTCGAACTGGGCTTTGCCGCCGCCCGCCCATATCGCGGAGTCCCAGACTCCGGCGACCGCGACCCGCACGCCGTGGCGGCCTTCTGAGGGGTCCGCAGGTGACAATCTTTGACATGCCGACGCAGACGCTGCCCGCCGAAGGCGAGGTGGGCATTGTCGACGTGGGCTCGCTGACACTGGAGAACGGCGCGGTGCTCGACGACGTCAGCATCGCCGTCCAGCGCTGGGGCGAGTTGTCGCCTAACCGCGACAACGTCGTGGTCGTCCTGCACGCGCTGACCGGTGATTCACACGTCACCGGGCCGGCCGGGCCTGGGCACCCCACGCCCGGATGGTGGGACGGAATCGCGGGGCCGGGCGCGCCGATCGACACGCGCCGGTGGTGCGCGGTGGCCACCAACGTCCTGGGAGGCTGCCAGGGCTCGACCGGGCCGAGTTCGACGGCGCCCGACGGAAAGGCTTGGGGCTCAAGGTTTCCGCTGGTTTCCATCCGCGACCAGGTCGAGGCGGACGTGGCGGCGCTCGCGGCGTTGGGCATCACCGACGTCGCCGCGGTGCTTGGCGGGTCGATGGGTGGCGCGCGAGCGTTGGAGTGGATGGTCTCGCACCCCGATCAAGTGGGAGCCGGTCTGCTGCTGGCCGTGGGTGCGCGTGCCACCGCCGATCAGATCGGGACGCAGTGCACCCAGATCGCGGCCATCAAAGCCGACCCGAACTGGCAGGGCGGCGACTACTACGACACCGGTCGCAGCCCGGACGCAGGCCTCGAGATCGCCCGCCGCTTCGCCCACCTGACCTACCGCGGCGAGGCGGAGTTGGACACCCGGTTCGCCAATTTGCCACAGGTCGGCGAAGATCCGGCGGATTCGGCGGCCCGCGGCCGCTACGCGGTGCAGAGCTATTTGCAGCATCAGGGGCGCAAGCTCGTGTCGCGGTTCGATGCCGGCAGCTATGTGGTGCTCACCGAGTCGCTGTCCAGTCACGACGTCGGCCGGGGCCGCGGAGGTGTCGAGGCCGCGCTGCGGGGGTGCCCGGTGCCCGCCGTCGTCGGCGGGATCACCTCCGACCGGCTCTATCCGCTGAGGCTGCAAGATGAGTTGGCTTCTCTTCTGCCGGGATGCGCCGGACTTCAGGTGGTCGATTCGATCTACGGGCACGACGGGTTCCTGGTGGAGACCGACGCCGTCGGGGAATTGGTGCAACAGACCTTGGATTTGGCCGCATCGAAGGGTGCGTGTTCGCGGTGAATCAGTCTTCACAGGCCCGCTCATTGTCATTTGGCTCTGAAGCGGCCGCGTACGAGCGTGGCCGGCCGTCGTATCCCCCGGATGCGATCGACTGGTTGCTGCCAAACGGCGCTCGCGATGTGCTGGATCTCGGCGCCGGCACCGGCAAGCTGACCAGCCGACTCGTGGAGCGCGGGCTGGACGTGGTCGCCGTCGACCCGATCGCCGAGATGCTGGAGATGCTCCGTACGTCGCTGCCGGATACTCCGGCGCTGCTCGGCACAGCTGAGGATATTCCGTTGGCGGACAACAGTGTTGATGCGGTGCTCGTCGCACAGGCGTGGCATTGGTTCAACCCGGCGCGAGCGATCCCGGAGTTGGCCCGGGTACTGCGGCCCGGCGGCCGACTGGGTCTGGTGTGGAACACCCGCGACGAGCGGTCCGGCTGGGTCAGGGAATTGGGGAGCATCATCGGTCGGGACGGCGACCCGATGCGCGACGACATCACTTTGCCGGAGCCCTTCACCGAGGTGGAACGCCATCAGGTCGAGTGGACGAATTACCTGACGCCGCAAGCGTTGATCGATCTTGTCGCGTCACGCAGCTACTGCATCACTTCGCCCACCCAGGTCCGCACCAAGACGCTGGACCAGGTGCGCGAGCTGCTGGCCACCCATCCCGCACTGGCCAACGCGGGCGGCCTTGCGCTGCCCTACGTGACCGTGTGTGTGCGAGCGACGCTGTCGACGTAGCCTGCCGGGTCTGGGCAGCGGCCGTTACGGTATGCGATGTGCCTGATGCCAGCGGCGCGAAAGGTTCTCAAAAATAAGGAGATTCGTCATATTACGGATCTTCTTCGGCTTCGTCGTCTGCGCGTAACAGCTTCTCGGGGTGGTGGTAGGTGTTGATTCTTGGTTGGCCGTGGTCGAGGTGTGGGGGCGGGATCCATTCGGTTTGGCTTCGGTTGTTTTTTCTGGTGGTCCAGCCTTGGTCTGCTTGGGCGTGGTTGGGGTGGCAGGTCAGGGTGAGGTCGTTGATGTCGGTGATGGGGTTGTTGGCGTAGCGGTTGCAGTGGTGGGCTTCGCACAGGTAGGCGGGCAGGGTGCAGCCGGGGAAGGTGCAGCCGC
>CAWIKT010000022.1:0-72316 GCA_963836555.1 uncultured Actinomycetota bacterium
GGTAGTCAGTCTCCGCCGGGCTCCCGGCATTATGAGCGTGCGCGCTTGTGGTTACAGGCTCTGCAGCGACGGTTGTTGGCACGTCTGTTCCTTCCAAAAGTCAGCAAGACCGGCGCGGACGGCGTCCACGTCGTCCGGGGTACCCATCAGTTCAAAGCGATAGAGATAAGGGACGCCACACTTGCGGGACACCACGTCGCCCGCATAGGCGAATTCGGCACCGAAGTTGTTGTTGCCCGCGGCGATGACGCCGCGGATCAACGATCGGTTGTGTTCATTGTTCAGAAAGCGATGACCTGTTTGGGGACGTAGCCACCGTCGTTGATATTCGGAGTCGCTCTACCGCCGCCGTACGTCGGCAGCACCAGCACGTACGGCTGGTCCACCTCGATGCGTTCGTGCAGCGGTATCCGCGTCGCCGGGATACCCAGCTTCTGCACGAATCGGTGGGTGTTCTCCGAGACGCTGGAGAAATACACCAGGCTGGCGGACGGCACAGCGATCCCCTTCCTGGTCCTCTGCGCCGGGTCGTCAGGCGCTCAGTACGGCTCCGGCGAGCCCTTTGATCCGGTCCGGGCGGAAGCCCGACCAGTGGTCGTTGCCGGCCACCACGACAGGTGCCTGCAAGTAACCGAGAGCCATCACGTAGTCGCGCGCCTCGGAGTCCAACGTGATGTCGACCTTCTCGTAGGCGATGCCCTGCTTGTCCAGCGCCTTGTAGGTGGCGTTGCACTGCACGCAGGCCGGCTTGGTGTAAACGGTGACGCTCATCGGCTGTACGACCCCTCTTGATCGTGAGAAAAGGCTTGGACTGGCAACTACGCATGTACTGCTATTCAGCGAACCGCCGGGCCGCAGAATTCCCGTCTCGCCGGTCCGCGTCAGCCGGGGTTTCCTATCGGCTGGTGCGTCCCGACCGACCAGGTGAACCTGGGGTCTGTCGGTGTCGGAAACACTACACCTAGTGGTCGACAATAAGTGCGGATACCAGATGTTCTGAAAGACATGCATGAAATTCCCTGGTCGTAAGCGCTGACGCGGTGTGCCGTCGGCGTGTCGCAGGTCACAAATCGGCCTCGCGACGGTGTACGGATAGAAGTACCATCCGGCACCGACATCTCGACCCGTCCGCACCCGCACAGCAAAGCGCCCCAGCGACATCAAATCGCTGGGGCGCTCCGGGGGAAATTAGCTGACTTCGGCTGCCAGCTTGCCCAACGCGTCGCGGACGTTTGCCGCAACCTCGGCGTGCTCGCGCGGGTGCTGGCCGTTCAGCGTCTTGAACGGAACCGACAGCTTGATCGTGTCGATCACTCGGGCGCCGGCGATCCCGAACGACTTGCGGGTGTCGTCGTGGGCCCACACGCCGCCGTACTGGCCGAACGACCCCCCGATCACGGCCAGCGGCTTGCCCTTGAGCGCGCCGTCGCCGAAGGGGCGCGAGAGCCAGTCGATCGCGTTTTTGACGACGGCCGGGTAGCTGCCGTTGTACTCCGGAGTGATCACCAAAGCGGCGTCGGCGTCAGCGGCCGCGGCGCGCAACGCGGTGGCAGCGGGCGAGATGTGCGCGGGGTCGTCGATCTCCTCGTTGTAGAACGGCAGATCATCCAGTCCTTCGAAGACGGCGACAGTGACGCCGTCCGGGGCCACCTCGGTGGCCAACTCGGCGATCTGACGGTTGATCGACGCGGCACGCAAACTTCCTACCAGCGCCAACACGGTGGTATCCGGCATGATCTGAAATCCCTTCGGTAACTGGTGTACATCCTTGCATCGAGTAAACCGGACTGCAGTCCGCTTTGTTCCGGTGACGCTACAGTAATTTCGTGAACGCCGTCGACCCGGTTCGCGACCTGCCGGTTTCCGCTCCCCAGGAGCGTGGTGACGCTGCCCGCAACCGCGCGCTGCTGCTGGACGCCGCCCGCCGGCTGATCGACGAACGGGGCGCCGACGCGGTCACCATGGACGACATCGCCGGTGCCGCGGGCGTCGGCAAGGGCACCGTATTCCGCCGCTTCGGCAGCCGCGCGGGCCTGATGATGGTGCTGCTCGACGAGGACGAACGGGCCAATCAGCAGGCGTTCATGTTCGGTCCGCCGCCCCTTGGCCCCGATGCGGCGCCCCTGGAGCGGCTGCTGGCCTTCGGGCGGGCCCGGCTGAAGTTCGCGCACACCCACCACGAGTTGCTGGTCGCCGCCAACCGTGATCCGCAGTCCCGCTACGGCGCCGCCGCGACCGTGCTGCATACCCATGTCCGGATGTTGCTGACCTCGGCCGGCACAAGCGGTGATCTGGACGCCCAGACCGACGCCCTCCTAGCCCTGCTCGAGGCCGACCACGTCGAGCATCAGCTCAGGGAACGCGATCAATCCCTGCAGGCATTGGGCGATGCGTGGGAAAGCCTGGCGCGCAAACTTTGTGGAATATGAAGCCGCGCTGGATCCTGCACGTCGACCTCGACCAGTTCCTCGCATCGGTCGAGCTGGGGCGCCATCCCGAACTGGCCGGATTGCCGGTCATCGTCGGAGGCAGCGGCGACCCGAGCGAGCCCCGCAAGGTGGTGACGTGCGCGTCGTACGAGGCCCGCGAGTTCGGCGTGCATGCGGGCATGCCACTGCGCTCCGCGGCCCGACGCTGCCCGGACGCAACGTTTCTGCCGTCGGATCCCATGGCGTACGACGCGGCGTCGGAACAGGTGATGGGGCTGCTGCGCGACCTGGGCCACCCGGTCGAGGTATGGGGTTGGGACGAGGCGTATCTCGGCGCTGACGTCGATGACCCCGCCGAACTGGCCGAGCAGATCCGCAGCGTGATCGCGGAGTCGACCGGGCTGTCGTGCTCGGTGGGCATCAGCGACAACAAGCAGCGCGCCAAGGTCGCGACCGGATTCGCCAAGCCGGCCGGCGTGTACCTGCTGACCGAGTCGAACTGGATGTCGGTGATGGGCGATCGGCCCGTCGACGCGTTGTGGGGCGTAGGCCCCAAGACCGCCAAAAAGCTTGCCGGCCTTGATATCACGACGGTCTGGCAGTTGGCCCACACCGATGCCGAATCGCTCACCTCGACATTCGGTCCCCGAACGGGGCTGTGGCTGCTGCTACTGGCCAATGGCGGCGGTGAGGACACGATCAGCTCCGAGCCGTGGGTGCCGCGCTCACGCAGTCACGTCGTCACCTTCCCACAGGACCTGACGGATCGGGCCGAAATACATTCGGCGATAACCGATCTGGCGACGCGAACGCTAGATGATGTGGTGGCCGAGGAGCGCATCGTCACCCGAGTGGCGGTCACGGTGCGCACCAACACGTTCTATACGCGCACGAAGATCCGCAAACTCGACGAACCCACCACCGATGCCGACACGATCGTTTCGACCGCGCTGCGCGTCCTCGACCTCTTCGAACTGGACCGTCCCGTCCGCCTGCTCGGAGTCCGCCTAGAGCTGCAGATGCCTCGCTAGGCGGGCTACTAGCGAGGCACGACCGGAGCCGGCTTGAGCGCCTTGGTGAACACTGCGTTCACCTGACGCATCGCGACGCTATAGGGCCACCACGCAACACGTTTGAACGCGTACAGCGCGCGGATGTCGGCAGAGGTGTAGATCAGGAACCGGTTCCGAGCGACACCGGACAGGATCTTGTCGGCGGCCTTCTCCGGTGACACCGCGTGGCCGCTGAAGCGATCCACCCAGCGGCTCACCTGTGGGTCGTCGCGGTCGACGCCGGCGATCTCGACGGTATTGACCAGCGGGGTTCGCACCGCGCCCGGCACCACAACCGACACCCCGATGCGGTAGCGGGCTAGGTCGAACCGGAGCACCTCGGAGAGCCCGCGCAGACCGAACTTGCTGGCGCTGTAGGCGGCATGCCATGGCAGGCCGATCAGGCCCGCGGCCGAGGACACGTTGACCAAATGGCCGCCGTTGCGCGCCGCCACCATCGGAGGCACGAAGTTTTCGATGACATGGATCGGACCCATCAGGTTGATCGAGATCATCTTGTCCCACTGCTCATGCGATAGCCGGTCAACGGTCCCCCACGCCGAAACGCCGGCGATGTTCATCACGACGTCCATGCTCGGGTGGTTGGCGTGGATAGCCGCAGCGAACGACGCGACCTCGTCATAGTTCGAGATGTCCAGCGCGCGGTACTCGGGAACCCGGGCGCCGAGCGCGCGAACGTCATTCACCGTTTCGGCGAGGCCGTCAGCATTGCGATCGGTCAGGTACAGCTCGGCGCCCTGACTCGCCAGCCGCAGCGCCGTCGCGCGGCCGATGCCGCTGGCCGCGCCGGTGATCAGACACCGCTTGCCCGCGAACGTCTTCTTCGACATGGGCAGTGACCCTACCGGCCCGATCGCCCCGGTTCCCCCGCCGCTCGGCCGGGCGTCTAGGTCGGCAGCGAGCCGCCCCACAGCGCGGCGAGCCACAACGCCTCCAGGACGCGCACGCCACGCTGCACGTCACCGTGGTCGCCGAGATAAGCACTGTCCCCAGAGAGCATTTGCGCGGTGGTGACCGACAGGGTGCGCACCAGTGTCGGGATGTCGTCGCTGATCGGGTGGGCGGTACCGGCTCGCAGCTCGTCTTCGACGATGCCAATGATCTGCTGGACCACTCCTTCGACCTGCTGGTCGAGCAGATCGCGGATCTCGGCGTCGGTGCTGCGCGCGGCGTTGCACGCCGACATCACCGGATCGTTGTGCGCATAGACCGCCGCGGCGCTGCCGACCATCCGCTTGGCGAACGCCGCCGGGGTTTCGTCCGCCCCACGCGGCGCGAAGTATTCGGTCAGCTCCTCGAGTTCATGCGTGGCGTCGCTGAGGATCTGAGCCAGCACGGCGTACTTGGAGTCGAAATAGAAGTAAAAGCCCGATCGGGCGACTCCGGCGCGATCGCTGATGGTGCTTACCGACAACTGCGCGAACGGCTTTACCTCCAGCAACTCGCGCACCGCTTGCACGATCGCGTGCCGCTGACGATCACCGCGTCGACGTGGCGGCGGCGCAGTCGTGGATTGCTCGGTTGCCTGGTCGGCCCCCTGTTCAATGCGCACTCAACGACCTTGCACTACGCCACGCGCAAAAGGAAACTTGACAGCCGTCAAGTTTCGCCTGAGGATGACAGGTGGTGACCTCCGCCACACGGCGATGAACCTTTGGCCGCACGCCCGCACGAAGGAGTGCCAGTGACCATCAGCACCACCGAGTACCTGCTTGACCAGGCCAAGCGCCGGTTCACCCCGACGGTGAACACCATTCCGGGCATGGGCCTGCTGGAAAAGCGGCTGTTGAACGTCGACTGGAAGCAACGCGAGCTCGCCACGCCGCCGCCCGGCAGCGGCCTCAAGCCGGTGATGGGCGACCGCGGGCTGCCGGTCCTGGGGCACATCATCGAAATGTTCCGCGGCGGACCGGATTTCCCGCTGCACCTCTACAAGACCCGCGGCCCAGTGTTCTACGCCGAGTCGGCGGCGCTGCCGTCGGTCGTCGCGATCGGGCCCGACGCGACCCAGGCGATCTTCTCCAACCGCAACAAGGACTTCTCGCAGAAGGGCTGGCACCCGGTGATCGGGCCGTTCTTCAATCGCGGACTGATGATGCTGGACTTCGACGAGCACATGTACCACCGGCGGATCATGCAGGAAGCCTTCACCCGCAGCCGGCTCACCGGCTACGTCGACCACATCGACCAGGTGGCCACGGCGGTGGTGGCCGGCTACCCCACTGACGACGCCCGCTTCCTGTTCCACCCGGCGATGAAGGAACTGACCCTCGACATCGCCTCGGTGGTGTTCATGGGCCACGAGCCCGGTACCGACCACGACCTCGTCACCAAGGTGAACCAGGCGTTCACCACCACCACCCGGGCCGGCGGCGCGATCATCCGGACCAGCCTCCCACCGTTCAAGTGGTGGCGCGGCTTGCAAGCCCGCAAGGTGCTCGAGGACTACTTCGTCGAGCGGGTCAAAGAACAGCGCCGCAACACCGACGGCACCGACATGCTCTCGGTGCTGTGTCACACCGAGGACGAGGACGGAAACAGCTTCACCGACGAGGACATCGTCAACCACATGATCTTTCTGATGATGGCGGCTCACGACACCTCGACGTCGACGACCACGACGATGGCCTACAACCTGGCCGCCAACCCCGAATGGCAGCAGCGCTGCCGCGACGAGTCCGACCGGCTCGGCGACGGTCCGCTGGACATCGAGGCGCTCGAGAAGCTGGAGACGCTCGACCTGGTGATGGACGAGTCGCTGCGGCTCGTCACCCCGCTGCCGTTCAATATGCGCCAGACCGTGCGCGACACCGACCTTCTCGGCTATTTCCTGCCGGCTGGCACCAACGTGGTCACCTGGCCCGGCACCAACCACTGGCTGCCCGAGTTGTGGACCGATCCGCTGAAGTTCGACCCGGAGCGATTCCTCGAGCCGCGGTCCGAGCACAAGCAGCACCGCTACGCGTTCGCGCCGTTCGGCGGCGGCGCCCACAAGTGCATCGGGATGGTGTTCGGCCGCCTCGAGGTCAAGACCATCCTGCACCGGCTGCTGCGTCGCTATCGCCTCGAACTGGCCCGCCCCGGATACCAGCCGCGGTGGGACTACGGCGGCATGCCTATTCCAATGGACGGCATGCCGATCGTGCTGCGGCGCATCTAGCTAGCGGCGTCCCGCGTACAGCCGGTTCGCGCACGCGATGACGGCCGATAACGCGGACTCCGTCGGGTCGTCCGAATAGCCCATCGCCCATTGGGCCCGGGTGCCGTCGGTGCCGTGAATGAACGTCGCGGTGGTGCCGTCCGAATGCAGTTGATGAAACCGCAGCATTTCCACCGCGACGCCCTGCTCGTGCAGCATCGCGGTCAGCGCGGCGACCGGCCCGCTCGCGGTCGCGATCGCGGTTTCGATGCGATCGCCGAACGCCAGCGCGGCCTCGAATGTCCGGGTCCGAGCCGGCCGGCGGGGCGGCCGTTGTCAGTGCAGGCCCAGTGCCCCAGGCGCAACGGCCCGGTAATCGGCGCATAGATGGCGGTGAACGTGCTCCACGACATGGCGTCGGCGTCCTCCCGAAGGCCACGCGGCAGCGGAACGCCGTCGAACAGGAGTGTCGACGATTCTGGAGCGAAGGTGATGGTCATGTGCCGGTCTTCTCTGACTCTGTTGGAGTGACCGACGGGAGTAGCTTCCGACCCACAGCGGGGGGTCGGTCTGGATCAGACCCCGCTGCGGGTGCCGGCTACTACGAGAAGGTGTTGCACGTCGCCGAGATTAGACGCTGCCGAGCGACCCGTGCAACGTGTTTTACAGCCACCAGGAGGCGGCAGCGTCCAGGTGGCGCCTGATGCGGTGACGGGCCAGGCTGTCGTCGCCCTGGCCGATCGCCTCGATGATGCGTAGGTGAGCGTGTCGGACGTCGACGAGATCCGCACGGCTCGGCACCGGCTGGTCGGTGCTGGCCCAGTAGCGGCGAAAGACTTCGACAAGGATCCGCAGGAACAGCTCCAGCACGGCGTTGCCGGCCAGCTCGGCCAGCCCGGCGTGAAACCGGAACTCCTCGGCGCCGGCCTTCTCGGGATCGTCGCCAACCTGCTCGATCATCAGCCGCTGGTTGTCGAGGAACGCCTGCACCTCCGGCTTGTCGTGGCGCGCCACCACCTTGGCGACGTTGTCGATCTCGATGGCATCGCGGATCAGCGTCAGGTCTTCGCGGCGGGGTCGCCGGTACTGCAGATAGAGCGCAATGGTGTCAATGCTGGCCTGCGCCTGGGGTTCGGCCACCACCAGACCGCCGCCCGGTCCGCGCCGGGTAGTGGCCACAGCGTGATACTCCAACAGCCGCACCGCTTCTCGAAGCACCGCGCGGCTGACCTGGTAACGCTCCAGCAGCGCGACCTCACTGCCGAAGACCTCGCCGACCGGCCACCCGCTGCTGGCGATGTCGTCGCGAATCGCGGCTGCCAACACCTCGGCCAGCTTGCCTTGTGCCGCTTCATGATTGACGTGGCGGCGTCGACGCGAGCCGGGCTGGCGATGGTCTTGCAGCCATCGGGTCACCGACTCCGCGTGCTGTTCGCTCAGCGTCATCGCGCGAGCGGCGTCACCGGCGGTGACGGCCGCGATGATGGCCGCGTGGTCGCGGTAACGATGCTCGATCGCCTCGAACGCCTCGCGGGCGGAGTCCAGTCGCGAGTCTTCGGCGTACCGGACGGTCAGCCGCGTGAGGATATCGATAAGCAGCTGCAGCACTGGGTTTTTGGACTGCTCCGCCAAGGCGGTGTGGAACTCGTCGTTCGGTGGCTGCCTGTGCTGCTCGGCGCGCAGCACAGCACGCAGGCGGTCGATACCCGCCTCGTCGATCTGCTCCGCGGCCCGGGCCGCGGCCAGCGGTTCCAGCAATAACCGTGCATCGAGGAGGTCGCCGATCGTGATGTCCAGGTACTCCAGGTAGATGATGATCGCATGGGTGGCCGGTGCGGCGTCCGGTTCACAGATCAGCAGGCCGCCGTTCGGGCCGCGACGCATGCGCGCCACCTGATGATGCTCGATGAGGCGAACCGCTTCGCGCAGCACCGATCTGCTGACCTGATAGCGCTCCTGCAGTGCCTGCTCCGAGCCAAGCGACTCTCCGATCGGCCAGCCGCGTCGAATGATGTCGGCCTCGATGCGGCGCGCGATTTGGGAAGCTCGTTTATCCGACCGGGGCTCGGCGGTGACGCCGGCTCCGGGCGCGAGAGCTTCACCGCTCAATTGCACGTCCGCACACCGTGATTCAGCATGTCAGCAGCATGCATCCGGCGATCGGCCCGCCCCCGACCGCGGCGACGGCGACCTCAGGCCGGCGAGACACCTGCCGCTCCCCCGCCTCACCGCGCAACTGCAGACAGGTCTCGTGCAGCAGCCAGTAGCCGTGCATACGGCCGGCCGAGAGTTGACCGCCATAGGTGTTCAGCGGCAGGGCGCCATTCAGTGCGATCCGCTCGGCGCCTTCGACGAACGGCCCGGCCTCGCCGTCGCCGCAGATGCCCAGCGCCTCCAGCCAGGCGAAGGCGAGGAAGGTGAACCCGTCGTAGAGTTCCGCGAGGTTCAGATCGGCGGGCGTCAGGTCGGTCCGCGACCACAGTTGGGCCGCCGCGTCAGCCGACGCCATCTTCGGATAGTCCGCGCGGTGGAACCAGCCACCGGCGCCGTTGCTGCCACCGATCGCCTCCACCTTCACCGCCCGATGCGGGCAGTCGTTGGCGTAACTCGCGGCCGACACCACCAGAGCGATCGACCCGTCGATCGGCACGTCGCAGTCCAGCAGACCCAGCGGCAGGGATACCGGGCGCGCGTTGAGGTAGTCGTCCATCGTCATCGGATCGCGGTACACCGCGCGGGGATTCAGCGCGGCGTTGCGACGGCTGTTGATCGCGAGCCAGCCCAGCTGCTCCTTGGTGGTGCCGTAGAGCTCCATGTGCCTGCGACATGCCAGCGCCAGCCAATTCGCGGCCGAATATGCCTGCGCGGCAACCAGATCATTGACGTCGTCCATCGGTCCGACGACCGGCGGCGTCTCACCCTCCGGGGTCTCGAACATCTTCGCCAGCGGCGGGGCCGGCGCGTTCTCGTCCTGCTTGACCGGGACGGTGCCGCCCAGCATCTGGATGGTGCGGTAGATGATGACGTGGCGCGCATGTCCTTCCGAGACCGCGCGGCAGGCCGAGATCACCGGGTTCAGCAGCCCACCGGTGCTGAACCCCGTCCCGCAGTCGGGCGCCTCGATGCCCAGCGCGGCGTTCACCTCGGCGGCTGGAGTGTCTCCTAAGGTGGCGATTCCATCGATGTCGCCCGGGCTCAAGCCGGCGTCCTCGATGGCGGCCCGGACCGATTCCATCGTCAGGTCGAGCCCGGGAATGCCGGTGCGACGGCCGATCCGGGAGATACCGATGCCGGAAATGATCGCGTCTTTTTCGAAGTAGCTCATCTACGCCGTCCGTTAGACCAACCCGAGGGAATTGAGTGTACTGTATTCCCCGTGTCAACCGAGTCTCCAGTTGCGGATCGAACACTGCGACACCTGCGCGCGCTGGGTCCATCCCGCGGCCGGCACCTGCCGCGACTGCGGCGGTGCGTTGGAAGCCAAGCCGGTGTCAGGGCAGGGCTCGGTATTCACCTACACGGTCAACTACCACGCGTTCAATCCCGAGATCGAGACGCCCTACGTCATCGCGCTGGTCGAGCTTGCCGAGCAAGACGGCCTACGGGTGGCCGCGAACATCGTTGACTGCGAACCGGATTCGGTGAACTGCGGGATGCGCGTGGAGGCGCTGCCGGAGCCCGGCCCGGGCGGTGCACCGCGCTTCGTCCCCGCCGTGTGATCAGCGCTTGCGCGCGGTCACCAGCAGGTACTCCCACTCCATCGTCGAAGACCCGGCCAAGTACCGATCGCCGAGCTCGGCCAGCTCGCCGTCCAGCGCTGCCACGCGGTCGTCGTCATCCTGTATGCCCCGGTACGCCGAGATGGTCGGCCCGTAGAACGTCTTGAAGTAGTCACGGAACGCCGCGCCGTCGGCGAAGTGGTCGACTCGCAGCGCACGGCGTCGCGCCTCGAAGGCGGTGACACGGTCGCCGAGTAGAGCCCGCACGTGATCGGCGTTGCCCCACAACGGCGGTGGCTGCGCACCGGGCGGCGGCGCCGGTACATACGGCCTCATTATCGCGAACATCTGGCCGATCAAGCCCTCGGGCGTCCAGCTGAGTGCGGCGATGGTCCCGCCCGGTCGACAGACCCGGATCATCTCGTCGGCCGCCCGCTGGTGGTGCGGGGCGAACATCACCCCGATGGCGGACAGCACCGCGTCGAACTCGTCGTCTTCGAACGGCAGCGCCTCGGCATTGGCTTGGCGCCACTGCAGGTCGAGTCCACGGTCTCGGGCGAGCGCCGCTCCGCGCTCCAGTAGCTTCGGAACCAGGTCGCTGGCAACGACATTCGCCCCCTCGAGCGCGGCGGCGATCGCCACATTGCCCGAACCGGCGGCCACGTCGAGCACCCGATCACCTTCGCCGATCCCGCTCTCCCGCACCAGAAGCGGGCCCAGTGGCGCCACCACCTCGGCCGCCACGGTCGCGTAGTCGCCCAGCGCCCACAGCGCACGATGCTTGCTTTCGAGTCCGCTGTCGGCGGTGTCGATTGTCGTCATGCACCCATCGTCGGACTCTGCGCCGGACAGGTTCCAGTGCCTGATATGAACCGACCGTGGTTCACGATCTGTACTAGTCAATTCGGTTGTCACGCGGTGTACTGGGAGCATGTCGACGTATGGCCAGTTCTGTCCCATCGCCAAGGCGATGGAGCTGCTTGACGAACGATGGACGCTGCTCGTTGTCAGTGAGCTGCTTCGGGGCAGCGTGCATTTCAACGACCTACGGCGCGGGTTACCGAAGATGTCACCGGCATTGTTGTCCAAGCGGCTCAAGTCGCTGACCCGCGCCGGTGTCGTCGAACGCCACGAGTCGGACGGTCGAGTCTCCTACACGTTGACGGCGTGTGGCCAGGAACTCGCCGGAGTCGTGGGTGCGTTGGGCGCGTGGGGAATTCGCTGGATCGGTGAACTCGGCGACGCCGACCTCGACCCACACCTACTGATGTGGGATATCCGCCGCACGATCTCGGTCGACGCATGGCCGCGGTCACGGACTGTGTTGGAATTCAACCTGTTTGGCGTTGACCCCAAGGCCTCCCATTGGTGGCTGATGGTGTCGGAGGGCGAACCGGACGTCTGCGATTTCGATCCCGGCTACGAGGTGGCTGCCACCGTCGAGACGAGTCTGTTGACCCTGACCCAGATCTGGCGCGGCGATGAGTCGTGGGCGCAGGCGGTACGCGACGGCAGTCTCACCATTCACGGAACCGCCGACGCTCGTCGGGCCGTGCCGAGCTGGCTCGGCCAGTCGCTTGCGGCCGCGGTGCCTCGCCCGGCCTAGTTGATCAGCGGGTCGCGCGGCATCCCGAGGATTCGCTCGGCGATCTGGTTGCGGGTGACCTCCGACGTGCCACCGGCAATCGCCATGGCCCGAGCGCTCATCACCAAGCGGCCCGCCAGCGCGCCGGCACCGTCGTAGAGGGCGGTTTCGGGTCCGGCCAGGGCGGCGGAGATCGCGCCGCCCTCGACCATGTGATCGGCCAGTTTCAGCTTGGTGACGTTGCCTTCCGGCCCCGGGCCCGCGCCCTCGACGCTGCGGGCGACGCGGCGCAGGTTCAGCAGCCGTAGAGCGTTCTCCTCGGCGAGGTACTCACCGACGCGAATTCGCCCGCCCGCCAACCGATCCGGATGAGCCTTGACCTGCTCGACCAGTTGAGTGGCCAACCCCGCGTAGAAGGATCCGCTGCCGCCGATGCTGACGCGCTCGTTGCCCAGCGTGGCCCGCGCCACCGTCCAACCGGTGTTGGGCTCCCCGACAACGTCCTCGTCGGGAACGAACAGGTCGTTGAAGAACACCTCGTTGAAGTCCGCCCCGCCGGTGATCTGGCGCAGCGGCCGCACCTCGACCTCAGGGGCATTCATGTCGACGATGACCGTGGTGATGCCGGCGTGCTTGGGCGCCTCCGGGTCGGTCCGCACGGTGGCCAGGCCGCGCGCACAGTAGTGCGCACCGCTGGTCCACACCTTCTGCCCGTTGATCTTCCAGCCGCCGTCCACCCGGGTGGCCTTGGTCTTGATCGACGCCGCGTCCGAGCCCGCGTCCGGCTCGGAGAACAGCTGGCACCAGATCTCGTCCTTACGCAGCGCCTTCTCGACGAATCGCTCGATCTGCCAAGGTGTTCCGTGCTGAACCAGGGTCAGAATCACCCAGGCGGTGATGCCGTAGTCGGTGCGCTTGATCCCGGCGGCCCGGAATTCCTCCTCGATGACCAGCTGTTCCACCGCGTCCGCGGCCAGCCCCCACGGCTTGGGCCAGTGCGGCATGACGTATCCGGTCTCGATCAGCTTGTCCCGCTGCGCCTGCTTCTCCAACCCCGCGAACTCGGCGACGTCGGCACGGATGCGGGTCCGCATTTCCTCGGCCTCCGGCGGCAGGTCCAGGCTGTTTTCCCGGGTGACACCGGCGGCGGTGCGGTCGAACACGTCCTCGGCGGGCGCGTCACCGCCGAACAGTGCCCTCGTCACCAGTGCCCGGCGTAGGTGCAGATGTGCGTCGTGTTCCCAGGTGAATCCGATACCGCCGTGCACCTGAATGTTGAGCTCCGCGTTACGCGCATACGCCGGAAACGCCAGTGCCGCAGCCGCAGCGGCCGCGAGCCGGAATTGATTCTCGTCCTCGGATGCGGCCCGGGAGGCGTCCCACACCGAGGCGATCCCCGATTCCGAAGCCACCAGCATGTTGGCGCAGTGGTGCTTGATGGCCTGGAACGTCGCGATGGTACGGCCGAACTGCTGGCGCACCTTGGCGTAGTCGACCGCCGAGTCGACGCAGTCGGCCGCTCCCCCGACCGCCTCCGCGGCCAGCAGCGTACGGGCACGCGCCAACAGCGAGTCATGGGCACCACGCAGGATGTCGCCGTCACCGACGCTGACCTTTTCCAGCCGGACGCGCCCCGAGCGCCGGGTCGGGTCCAGGTTCTCCGGCACCTCAACCGAGACGCCTGAGCGACCGCGTTCGATCACCAGCACGTCGTCACCGGCCGCGATCAGCAGCAGCTCGGCCAGGCCGGCCCCCAGCGCGATGCCCGCATCGCCGTCGGCGACGCCGTCGCCGAGGCTCACGTCGCCACCGAGACCGATACCGGCGACAACGGATCCGTCGATGAGGCCGGGCAGCAAGCGGGATTGCTGTTCGGCGCTACCGTCTTTGGCAATCACTGCCGAGGCGATGACGGTCGGCACGAACGGCCCGGGCGCCACCGCGCGACCGAGTTCGTCGATGACGACGACGAGCTCCGGCAGGCCGTATCCCGAGCCGCCGTGTTCCTCATCGATGTGCAGGCCCAACCAGCCCAGCTCGACGAGAGCCGACCAGAACGGCGGCCGATCCTCTTCGGGCGCGTCCAGCATCGACCGCGCGGCGGCGCGAGCCTTCTGCGACGCGAGGAACCCGCGGGCTACCTCGGCGAGTTCGCGATGGTCGTCGGTCAGTGCGATACCCATTGCAGGGCCTTCCTCTAGGACGCCATTGGCCGTTTGGAAAGAGTGTACTTAAATGCTGGAGCCTCCCAACCGGGTGGTCGGTCGGGAGGTATCGCTCGCCAGATCCTCGCGCGAACGTGAAACCAGATTCACGGTTGGCGCCGAACGTAAAAGTGACTTCACGCTCGGCGCCAGATGCACGGTCTACTTGGGCGCGAAGCGCTGGCCGGCGTCCAGCCGCAGGCACTGGCCGTTCAGCATCGGGTTGTCCACGATCGCGGCGACGAGCTTGGCGTACTCCTCCGGGCGGCCGAGCCGCTTGGGGAAGGCCGCGTCCTTGGTCAGCGCGGTCGCGAACTCGTCCGGGATGCCCTTGGTCAATCCGGTCGCGAACAGGCTCGGCGCGATGGCCAGCACGCGGATGCCCAGCGATGCCGAGGTCGCGCGCCATGGTCAGGCACATGCCGGCGATGCCGGCTTTGGCGGCCGTGTAGGCGACCTGGCCGATCTGGCCCTCGAAGGCCGCGATCGAGGCGGTGTTGATGATGACGCCGCGCTCTTCGTCCTCCGGCTCGTTCTGGCTCATGAGGTGTGCCGCCAGCCGGCTGATGTTGAAGGTGGCGATCAGGTTGAGATCGATGCGTCTGGCGGAAAGACTCAAGATCGTGCGGACCGGTTTTCGAGATGGTGCGCTTCCCGATGCCGCCGCCGGCCGTGGTCACCGTGACGTGCAGCCCGCCCAGCTTTTCGACGGCGGTCGTTCAGCGCCTCCTCGGTGGCCTCGAAGTCGGTGACGTCGACCGGATAGAAGTCGCCCTCGATCCCGGCCGCGACCTCCTTGCCGTCCGATCCCTCGCGGTCGAAAATCGCGACGCTGGCGCCACGGGCGTCCAGCAACTCGGCGCTCGCCCGGCCCATGCCCGAGGCACCGCCGATCACGATGACCTTCTTGCCGTTGATCTCCATCCAAACCTCCTTGTTTGTCCGGGCGGTGCCCGTGCGCGTACTCATGGCCCGGCTCCTCCTCATCGCGCTTCGCGCTCTGCATCGGCTCCGGGCGTAGCTGCACGGTATCGCGGCGCCGCGTGACGTTGTCGGTCAGGCGTGTAAAGGTGGGTTGTGCTGCTGATCGACGTCGCAACCGCTTCGGCGGACGTCGGCGGCTCGGCTTCGCGGCGCGCCAAGATCCGCGCGCATCGCCGAATTGCTCAGCCACGCCAGGTCGGACCCCGCGCTGGTCACCATCGTCGTAGCCTGGCTCTCCGGCGACCTGCCGCAGCGCCAGATCGGAGTCGGCTGGGCGGCGTTGCGATCGATCCCGTCCGCCGCCGAGCAACCGAGCCTGACGGTTCACGGGTGTCGACGCCGCGTTATCGGCGATAGGCGCCGTCGCCGGCAAGGGGTCGCAGGTCCGTCGGGCGGAGTTGGTCGCTGAATTGTTCTCCTCGGCAACGGATGTCGAGCAGACGTTCCTGCGTCGCCTGCTGAGCGGCGAACTCCGTCAGGGCGCGCTGGCGGGGGTGATGGCCGACGCGGTGGCGGCGGCGGCGCAGATCCCGCCCGCCGCGGTACGCCGCGCGGCGATGCTCGGTGGCGCGCTACCCGCGGTCGCTGCGGCCGGCGATGTCGGGCGGGACGGCGGCCTTGGACGCGTTCACCTTGCAGGTCGGCCGACCGGTCGGACCGATGCTGGCACAGACTGCGGCGGGCGTCGCTGAGGCGTTGGAAAAGCTCGGCGGCACAGCGGTTTTCGAAGCCAAGCTGGACGGCGCCCGGGTACAGATCCATCGGGCCGGCGACCAGGTCACGGTGTACACCCGCAGCCTCGACGACGTCACCGCCCGAATGCCCGAGGTGGTCGAGGCGACGCTGGCGCTACCGGTGCGCGACCTGATCGCCGACGGTGAGGCGATCGCGCTGCGCCCGGACGGCGCGGCCGCACCCCTTCCAGGTCACCGGCTCACGCTTCGGCCGCTCAGTCGATGTGGCGGCGGCCAGCGCCGCCCAGCCGTTATCGGTGTTCTTCTTCGACATCCTGCACCGCGACGGCATCGACCTGATCGACGCGCCGGCCAGCGAGCGCGCCGCCGCGCTGGACGACCTCGTGCCCCCGCAGCAGCGGGTCGACCGGCTGATCACCTCCGATCCCGCTGCCGCGGGCGCCTTCCTGGACGCAACCCTGGCCGCCGGACACGAAGGCGTGATGGCCAAGTCGCTGACCGCGACCTACGAGGCCGGCCGACGCGGAGCCGGCTGGCTCAAGGTCAAACCCGTCCACACCCTGGATTTGGTGGTGCTCGCCGTTGAGTGGGGTTCGGGACGGCGACAGGGCAAGTTGTCCAACATTCATCTCGGCGCCCGCGACCCCGCCACCGGCGACTTGGTGATGATCGGCAAAACGTTCAAAGGGATGACCGACGCGATGCTCGAATGGCAGACCGCTCGGTTTCAGGAGTTGGCCATCGGCGGCACCGACGGCTACGTCGTCCGGGTCCGACCGCAGCAAGTGGTCGAGATCGCGCTCGACGGTGTGCAGAGATCGTCGCGCTACCCCGGCGGTTTGGCGCTGAGGTTCGCCCGAGTGCTGCGCTACCGGGACGACAAGGGGCCCGCCGAAGCCGACACCATCGACACCGTGCGGGCCATGTACACGGGCTGAAGCTGCCGGCGGCCCATTAAGGCGTGATCGCACGAAAGGAGGCGCAGTGGTCAGCACCACCGCAGCCGACGCCCGACACCGACGGCAACATCTGACCTACGTCCACACCGACGCCGACCTGCCACCGGTCGCCATCATCGACCGCTCGCCCATCAGCACCAGCACAAGATCGTCTTCGGCCTGATCGCTGCTGTTCGGCGCGGTCGCGTGGACGATCATCGCTTTCGTTCGCGGCGAGACCGTCAACGCGGTGTGGTTCGTCGTCGCGGCGATCTGCACGTACGTCATCGGGTACCGGTTCTACGCCCGGCTGATCGAAACGAAAATCGTCCGCCCCCGCGACGATCACGCCACTCCCGCAGAGGTTTTCGAGAACGGAGCGGACTACGTGCCGACCGACCGGCGGGTGTTGTTCGGCCACCATTTCGCCGCGATCGCCGGGGCCGGCCCGCTGGTCGGGCCCGTGCTGGCCGCGCAGATGGGTTACCTGCCGGGCAGCATCTGGATCATCGTCGGCGCCGTGTTCGCGGGCGCGGTGCAGGACTACCTGGTGCTGTTCGATCTCGACCCGGCGTCGCGGCCGCTCGCTCGGCCAGATGGCCCGCGACGAACTCGGCGTCACCGGTGGCGCCGCCGCGCTGGTCGGCGCGTTCGTCATCATGGTGATCATCATCGCCGTGCTGGCGCTGGTCGTGGTCAAGGCGCTGGCCGAAAGCCCGTGGGGCGTCTTCGCGATCGCGATGACCATCCCGATCGCCGTGTTCATGGGCTGCTATCTGCGATTCCTCGGCCTGGCCGGGTGGGCGAGGTGTCGCTGATCGGCTTCGTGCTGCTGATGCTGGCCGTCGGCGTCCGGCAGCTGGTCGCCGAAACAGCTTGGGGCGCCGTCATGGTTCAACCTGTCCGCGGTGACGCTGTCATGGCTGATCGATCGGCTACGGCTTCGTCGCCTCGGTGCTGCCGGTGTGGCTGCTGCTGGCGCCGCGCGACTACCTGTCGACGTTCATGAAGGTCGGCACCATCGTCGCTGCTGGCGATCGGCATCCTGGTCGCCCATCCCGTGATGCAGGCGCCGGCCGTCACGCGTTCCGTCGACGGCACCGGCCCGGTCTTCGCCGGGCTCGCTGTTCCCGTTCCTGTTCATCACCATCGCCTGCGGCGCGCTGTCGGGCTTCCACGCGCTGATCTCGTCGGGCACCACGCCGAAGATGATCGAGAAGGAAAGCCAGATGCGGCTGATCGGCTACGGCGGCATGCTGACGGAGTCGTTCGTCGCGATCATGGCGCTGATCACCGCGTCCATCCTCGACCAGCACCTGTACTTCGCGATCAACGCGCCGGTCGCCGCGCACCGGCGGCACCGCGGCGACGGCTGCCGCGACTATGTCAATCAGCTTGGGCTGTCAGGACCGCCGGTGACCGGCGCGACGCTCACCGATGCCGCCGCGAGCGTCGGCGAGAAGTCGATCGTGTCGCGCGACCGGCGGCGCGCCGACGCTGGCGGTCGGCATGTCCGACGTGCTGCAACGGTGTTCTGGGCGGCGCGGGCCTCAAGGCGTTCTGGTACCACTTCGCGATCATGTTCGAGGCGCTGTTCATCCTGACCGCGGTCGATGCCGGGCACCCGGGTCGCCCGCTTCATGCTGTCCGACGCGCTGGGCAACCTCGGCGGGCCGCTCCGCAAGCTGCGGAACCCGAGTTGGCGTCCGGGCGTCTGGATCTGCAGCCTTGCCGTAGCCGCGGCATGGGGCAGCATCCTGCTAATGGGCGTGACCGACCCGCTGGGCGGCATCAACACGCTGTTCCCGCTGTTCGGCATCGCCAACCAGTTGCTGGCGGCGATCGCGCTGACCGTCGTCACCGTGTCGTGGTGATCAAAAGGGTTACTTGAAGTGGGCGTGGATTCCGGGCGTCCCGCTGCTGTTGGATTTGATCGTCACGATGACCGCGTCATGGCAGAAGATCTTCTCCGCCGACCCCAGCGTCGGCTACTGGACTCAGCACTTCCAGTACACGGCCGCCAAGGCGGCGGGTAAAACGGCGTTCGGGGCGGCCAAGAACGTCGATCAACTCGACGCCGTCATCAGGAATACGTTCATCCAGGGCACGCTGTCGATCGTCTTCGCCGCGGTCGTGGTGATTGTCTTGGTGTCGGCAATCATCGTGATAATCAAAGCATTTCGCGGTAGCGGTCTGCCGCTCACCGAAAGCGATCCGGTGCCGTCCAAGATGTTCGCTCCGTCCGGAATGATCGCCACCCCGGGCGAGCGGCGGGTGCAGCGCCAGTGGCTGGCCCTCATGCACCTCGACCACTAAGCCATCGGTAACCGGTAGCGAACACACAGCTGCCGCATAGATCCTCTCGTTAGCGTGCCAGGGGGGCGTTAAAACCCTTCACATACAGCGTATTTGGTTGATCTTGTGAGCCGGTGCGACACGACCATGAGAATGAACGGACGGAAAACGACCGGCAAAGGATAAGGTTGGACCAGTGACAGTAACCACCGACCGCCGGGTCCGACTGTTCGATCGCGACCGCCAAACCAAGCCTGCTGGAGAACGTCGCGCCAGCCGGCCGTCCGCCACGGCATCGCCGGTCCTGCCGCCCCTACCATCAAGTCGCGAGCGCCGGCTCGCCTGGACCAGGCGCGCCGCCGTCGCGATCTGGGCCGCGGTGGTCGTCTATCGAACCGTGACAGACGGGTTCGCATTCAACCGCGAACTGCTGCTGCTCTACATCGCGACCGGCCTGATCGCGGCCAGCATCGGGCGCGGACACAAGGCGTTCGCGGTGCTACGCGACTGGTTGCCCTTCGCCCTTGTGTTGGTGCTCTACGACTTCAGCCGAGGTGCCGCCGACGTGCTCGGCGCCCACACGCTCTGGCGATTCCAGCCCGACGCGGAGCGCTGGTTGTTCTTCGGCACTGTGCCGACGGTGTGGTTACAGGAGCACATCAAGCTGGCACAACCGCCCTGGTGGGAAGTGATCATCAGCGGCATCTACATGTCGTTCTTTGTGCTGCCCTACCTCGTCGCCGGCGTGCTCTGGCTGCGCAACCGCACCGAGTGGGCGGCCTTCGTCCGACGGTTCGTCGCACTGTCGTTCGCCGCCCTCCTCGTTTACGTCGTCCTGCCGGCCGCGCCGCCATGGGCGGCCGCAAGTTGTACACCGGCCGACGTTTCCGGCGGCCCGGCCAACCCGCCGTGCATGTTCCGCGGGGCTGCGGGCGTTCCGGACGGCGGCCTACTGGGCGCGATGCATGTGAGCCAGCCTGGTGCTCACCAATTCGTCGAGCGGATCTCTACTCGCGGATGGGGAACGCTGCATCTGCAGTCGGCCGGGGCGCTCCTGGACTCCGGCCAGGCCAGCGTGAATCTGGTTGCGGCCATCCCTTCGCTGCACGCCGCGGTGACCGCGATGATCTCGATGTTCCTGTGGCGACGGGTCAGACGCGGCTGGCGTCCGCTCCTGGTGATTTATCCACTGGCGATGGCCTTCGTGCTGGTGTATTCCGCCGAGCACTTCGTGGTCGACATCCTGCTGGGCTGGGCGCTCGCCGCGGCGGTGTCCGCGGCGATGGGTCTGCTCGACTCGTGGTGGTCGCGTCGTCGCGCCGCGATGTCAGCCGGCCTGGCTCAGCCAGCGGGCGATCTTGCTCGCGGCTTCGCCGTAGAAAACGCGGTAGACCTGCTCGGCGACGTAGCCCATGTGCGGGGTGGCGATGACGTTGTCCAGGGTGCGCAGCGGATGCCCGGCCGGCAAGGGCTCGGTGTCAAAGACGTCGAGGCCGGCACCGGCGATGCGCCGCGACCGGAGAGCGTCGACCAGCGCGAACTCGTCGACAATCGGGCCACGAGAGGTGTTGACTAGCAACGCCGTTGGCTTCATCAACGCCAACTCGGCGGCGCCCACCAAACCACGGCTTCGCTCGCTGAGCACCAGGTGGATGGTCAGAACGTCGGCGCGAGCGAACAACTCGTCCTTGGAGACGTAGTTGGCCCCGGCCTCCTCGGCGGCGTGCGGCGTCAGGTTCGAGCTCCACGCGACGATGTCCATGCCGAACGCCTTACCGACCTGCGCGACCCGGCTACCGATTCGCCCCATGCCCAACACCGCTAGCGTGCTGCCCCCGAGTTGCCGACCGACCGATGTCTGCCAGCCGCCGTCGCGCACCGACACCGCCTCGTCGACGATTCGGCGGGCGGCCGCCAAGATCAGCGCCCAGGTGAGCTCGACGGTCGACTCCAGGTAGCCACCGGTGCCGCTGACGTAGACGCCGCGTTCTTTGGCGGCCGCTACGTCGATGGAGGCGTTGAACGGCCCGGTTGAAGCGATCATCTTCAGCTGGGGCAGCCGCTCGATGACGTTTCGCGACAGGGGTGTGCGTTCGCGCATCACGCACACCACGTCGAAGGGTTGCAGGCGCGCGACCACCGCGTCCGGATCAGCGAGGTGGTCGTTGAACACGGTGATCGTCGCCCGGTCGGCCACCTGCGACCAGTCAGCCATGGTCATGGCGACGTCCTGGTAATCGTCAAGGATCGCGACGCGCATTGTGCCAATCTCGCACACCTGGTTTAGCCCCCGAACGGGCCGGGTACAGACCTGACGCGTAGCAGCAGTGTCCAGCGAAGGGAGCTGAAGCGCATGGGAGCCCACGACAAGGTGAGCAACAAGATCGACGACATCGGCGGCAAGGCCAAAGAGGCCTTTGGTAAGGCCACCGGCGACGACAGCACCGAAGCCGAAGGAAAACTCGATCAAGCCAAATCCAGCGTCAAGGACGCGGTCGAGAACGTCAAGGACGCTTTCAAGAAGTAATCCACAAGCCAGCACAGAGGACGGCCACCGGTGTAACCCACCCCGGTGGTCTTCCGCTTGCTAGGGCGCCTCCCAGTGCTCGCCGGACCCGACGCCTTCGACCGGTTCGTTGGCCCCGAAGAGGAACGGCGCGAACACCACTTCCCGCCCGTCCGGGTCGCGGTACGTGATGGCCCCGTTCGCCGCCCAATACGGGATGAGATTCAACCGGTTCGGCACCTGACGCCAAAAGCCTTGCGGTCGCGTGCTGTTGGCTCGCGTGGTCGGGAAAATACAGGCACAGTTGCTCGTGGCTGTCGACCGCGATGGGTTCGGTAGCCTCGACAATTTCGAGCGTAAACGATGATTGCGGCAAGCCGAATATCGCGCCGCTGCTGCCGTAGCTCTCTGCGAATGTGGCACACAGCGGCAGCCCGATCAAATCGCGATAGAAGTGCACGGTCTGTGCGAAATGCGCTGAGCGACGGGTGAATCGGAGAGCACCCAGCGAAGCCAATTCCTCGGGCCAGGTCAGATTGGAGTGCACCATGGCGACCAAGCTAAAACATCAACCGCAGTTGAGGTCAAGGGTGAGGTCGACAGATCCGCGCCGAACGACATGCGTGCACTGACCGACTGAGCGTTCGAACGCCCGCGTCGGTGGTGTTCCCGTTTTGCTCCACGGTGTTGAATGCCTGCATGAGTCATCAGATCCGCGTTGAGGTGTCCGCCGACCATGTCGCCACCGTCGAGTTCGAGCGTGGCCCCCGCAACCATTTCGACGCCGCTTTGATCGCCGGACTTGCCGATGCCTTCGAACGGCTCGACGCCGATCCCAATGCGCGGGCGATCGTGTTGTGCTCGGCGGGCCGGCATTTCTGTGCGGGTGCGGACCTGCCGGGCGCGCTGAGTGGGAGCGCGTCGACGGTCGAGGGCTCCACCGGGTCGTTGTACGAGGAGGCGGCGCGCCTTTTCGCGGCTCAGACGCCGATCGTCGCCGCGGTGCACGGTGCAGCGGTCGGCGGCGGCCTCGGGTTGGCGCTGGCTGCCGATTTTCGCGTCGCCAGCCCGTCTACCCGATTCGTTGCCAACTTCAGCCGGCTCGGACTGCACCAGGGTTTCGGGATCACCGTGACACTGCCGGCGGTCGTCGGTTCGCAGCGCGCGCAGGACTTGCTGTACACCGGCCGCGAAGTGCCCGGCGACGAGAAGAAGCGAGCATCGGCTTGTGCGACCGCCTGACACCTGACGGCGAAGTGCGTCTCGGTGCCCACGCCTTGGCCGCCAAGATCGCGATGAGCGCTCCGCTGGCGGTGGTCTCGATCCGTCAAACCCTGCGGGGCGATCTGGCCGGGCGAGTTCGCGCGGCGACGGCCCTGGAACAGTCCGAGCAGGTCCGGCTGGCAGCGACGGCGGACTTCGTCGAAGGGGTGTCAGCCACCGCGGAACGGCGGCCGCCCCGATTCACCGGCTCGTAGCGCCCTAGCCGGCACCCTTGCCGTTGTCGACTCGGTAGACGGCGCCGTGAACTGCCGCCGCTGCGTCGCTCGCCAGGAAAACGATCACGTTGGCGACGTCGAGCGGCTGCATCATGCCGCGCGGCGAGGCGGTGCGCATGATCAGGTCATAGTTCGGGTTGTCCGGAGGCGTGAAGTGTTCGATCTGTGGGGTCAGCATGCCGCCCGGACAAACAGCGTTGACGCGCAAGCGATCCGCGGTGTACTCCACGGCGAGGGCGCGGGTAAGGCCGATCAGACCGTGCTTGGCCGCACAGTATCCGGCCGAATACGCCTGACCCTCAACGCCGGCGATGGAGCTGACATTGACGATGTTGCCGCCTCGCTCGAGGAGGTGGGGCAAGGCGGTCCTGCACAGGTGAAACGGTCCGTTGAGGTTGACCGCAAGGTCCTGCTCCCAGTCGTCGTCAGTCATCGACTCGGTGCGGCGCATCTGATGTCGCCCGGCGATGTTGATCAGCACGTCGAGGCCACCCAGCTCACTGACGCATTGCGCGACGGCATCCTTGCAGGCCTGGGTGGACGCCAAATCGACGACGGCGTAGCGGCCGTGCTCGACGTCGTCGAACACCGCGGCCAACCGGGCAATGTCCCGGCCGACGCCGAAAACCGTTGCGCCTTGGCGTGATAACAGTCGAGCCGTCTCAGCGCCCAGCCCGGACGACGCACCGGTGACGAACGCGATTTTGCCCTCTAGCGCGGACATGCGGCTCACTCACCAGCCCGGCGCGCCGCGGTAGGCACGCACCCGAGTAACGCTACCTCGCAGCAAGTCCAGTGGCGCAACGATTCTCAGCCCGAAAGGCTCGAAGACAGGTTCGGCCCGGAATCTGCGGCGAACACGACGAGCGGCGATCAACACCACCAGATCGACCGCCCGCCTTCCCAGCGCGATCCGGCTCGTTCGCCGCTTCCACGTCGGCGCAGCGGAGCCCGCGCGCCGGCCGCAGTGGTAACCGACCGACATCGCCAACACCAAGGCGGCGACCACCGCGAGCATCGTCATGGTGATGAGCATTTCTGCTCACGGTCGCGGTGAGGTCACACGGGAGACACACCTCGGCCAATAAGCGAGCTGCGGCGCTAGCCGATCTCGCTGTCGACGTTCACCGCTACGTAGCCGATGGGGATACCGGTCCACATCGCGATGCATTCACGAGCGGCCAGTTCGACCGCGGCGCGACGATGCGCGCGGGTGCGCCTGCCGATCTCGGGAATGTGAACCATCCACCCATCCGCGTCTCGAGTGACTTCGATGTCGAAGCACTGGCCGACCGTCGGGCACTTAACGCGGGAAGCGAATCGCTGGGCGCTGCGCACCGGACGTGGGCGCACCAGCAAGGGCTGAATGGGCATAGCCGCTTTCCTGAGTCGAGAACAAACCGCGCGCAAGCGTATTGCGGATTCAGGCGAAAACCTAATCGCCGGACAGCCTCAGACGACGCGATCGCGAAAGCGCGATTGTGAACCGCGGTCACTACCCGTCTCGACCAATTGCGATTCCCAGCTTCACCTGCAGTTTTCCTGATGGCCAACGTGGCGGGGATGAACCGGGCCGCACCCGGTGTTAGAAAAAGCTGAGTTTGACCAGCGCGACCACAGGATAAGAAGATGACCAACGGCATCGACGCCGAAGTCCACACTGCGGTGGAGTCTTCCACCCCATACGCTGCACAAAGCGATCTCTTTTCGACGAAAGGCCTACCCGTGCATGACTCGACCCGCTATGGCACATCGCCTCTGGCATGGTGCGCACAGTCGATGACGAAGCTGTTGCAGTGGGCGGCCGTTGTCACGATGTTCTACGCCACGGCGGTCAGCACCCCGGCGATCAGCAGGGCCGCCGCCGATGGCCAGTGCGCGGACGTCGAGGTCATCTTCGCGCGCGGCACGCTCGAGCCGCCGGGCCCCGGCACCGTCGGACAGGAGTTCGCCGATGCGCTCACCGGGCGCCTCGGTGGACGGACGGTCGACGTTTACGGCGTAAATTACCCAGCCTCGCTCAATTTCTCGCAGGCCGCCGATGGTGTCGCCGATGCCGCCAACAAGGTCATGGACACCGTCAACACCTGTCCGGCCAGCAAGATCGTGCTCGGCGGCTACTCGCAGGGAGCCGCGATCGCCGGCTACATCACCTCGGACAGCGTGCCGCCGGGCTACGTGCTCCCCCCAGGCATCTCTGGACCGTTGCCGCCCAACGCCGCATCGCACGTCGCTGCGGTCACCCTGTTCGGCAAGCCGTCCGCGGGATTCCTCAACTTGGTCGATCGTGAGGCGCCGCCGATCAGCATCGGACCGCTGTATGCGAACAAGACGCTTGAGCTGTGCACGCCCCAGGACCCGGTCTGCTCCTCGGGCGAAGGATTCAGCCGCGCCGCCCACAGCGCCTACAAGACGAACGGCATGACGGATCAGGCGGCCGACTACGCCGCTAAGAAACTCGGCCGCTGAGCCCGGCGATCAACACGTCGAGGCCCTGCTCGAACCGGGTTTCCGGCGACTCGACGAGTTGATGCGGCAGGCCGTCGAGGGCGTGCTCGAACGACACAGATCCCAGGATGAAGATCATCAACAGCATCCGGGCCGACTCGCGCCGTGGCGCCGGCACGCCCGCATCGACAACAAGTTGCTGCATCAGCGCATCGACTTGTCGCGCCGCACCTTTCGCGGGCTGAGTCTGCAGCACCTCGGCGATGCCGTCGACTCGCAGCATAGCTTTGCGCGCGCTGCTGGCGACTACGCGAATTCGCTGCTGCCACGGCCCCGATTCCGGTAGTTCGACCGAAGCGAGTGTCGCCTCGGCGACGAGATTCAGCAGCTCGGCCTTGCCGTCGACGTAGCGGTACATCGCGGTGGTCGACAGCCCCAGTTCGGTCGCCAGGGCCCGGACGGTGACGCTGCGGATGCCGCTGCGTTCGGCGACCCGTACAGCGGCCGCGACGACAACCTCGCGGTCGAGTTCGCCGTACCGCAGCGGCTTGCGACGCGGGGAACGCGCAACTGTGCTGTCGCTCAACGTCTTCAACTACGCCACTGGCGCCGGTCGCGGACCGCGGATCAGGCCTCCCGGCCGGGCATCGGTGAGCTCGCCACGTTCGACGATCGTTTGACCTAGCACCAATGTCTCGACGTAACCATCGGATCGCTGGATGAGCCGTCCGGCCCCGCCGGGTAGGTCCGCCACCTGCTCGGGATAGTGCAGGCCGAGGTCATCGAGGTCGATCAGATTGATGTCAGCCCGCCGACCGGGCTCGAGCACGCCGCGGTCACCGAGGCCGTAGAAGCCGGCAGGATCGCCGGTGAGCCGGTGCACCGCGGTCTCCAACGGTATCCGCGGTCCACGGGTTCGGTCCCGGACCCAGTAGGACATCAGATATGTCGTCATGCTGGCATCGCAGATGATGCCGCAGTGGGCGCCCCCGTCGCCAAGTCCCTGCAGGCTCAACGGATCCGACATCATGTCGTACAGGTGGTGGTAGTCGTTGCCGGCGTAGTTCAGCAGGGGGAACAGAAGGAACTCCTTGCCGTCCGCATCCAGGAGCGTGTCGTAGATGACGTCCCACGGATCGCGACGCTCCCGCTCCGCGATGGCCGCGATGCTGTCCTGCGCTGACGGTTCGTAGTCGAGCCGCTCCCCCAGCGGATAGAGCCGTGTGAACATGTGACGGTTGAGCTGATCGGCCGACGGTATCTCGCTCGGGTTTGGCTTCTCCGCCAGGATTTGCGCCTTCGTGTGTGGGTCGCGAAGAGCGCGGACACGTTGTGCCAGAGGCAGATCCATCAATGTCCGGTAGCTGGCGCGGTGGCGGAACGGATTCATCCGCGACTGGTGGCCCATCAGCATGCCGAAGGCGCGACTGGCCACCTGCGGCCGCACGTTTGCGCCGGCGGCGTTGGCGGCTCGCACGTCGCGGAACCACCGCTGCCAGTCGTGCGGGTCCTGCTCGTTGACCATCGCCAAGAACGTCGTCGGTATCCTGAAGCGCTCGCCGAGCCGGCTGATCCACTCGACCTCAGCGTCGATGGAATGCCGGTGATCGCCGCCTATTTCGCCGCCGACACCGGCCGGCACCACCTGCAGGACGCCGCTGCCGGCCGCGGCCATCGCCGTCATCAACGCGACGAGTTCGTCCTCGTCTGAGTAGGTTCCGGGCACGGGCTGCCCGCTCGCACTGCGATGCCCGGCCGTGCGGCCGAACGACATGCCCAGCGCCCCCGCCCGCAGACCGTCGGTGACCGCTCGGCTCATCGCCGTCAGGTCATCGGCCGTTGGGGCGTCGAGCGCACGGTCACCCATGACGTACGCACGCAGCGCGGCCTGGGGTATCTGCGTGCCGACATCGACTGCTCGCGGCATCGCGTCGAGCGCGTCGAGGTACTCGCCGAAAGATTCCCACTCCCAGGTGATTCCTTCGGCCAGGGCGCTGCCGGGGATATCCTCCACGCCCTCCATCAATTCGATGAGCCAGTCGTGCCGGTCCGGGTGCACTGGCGCGAACCCGATGCCGCAGTTGCCCATCACGGCGGTGGTGACCCCATGCCAGCACGACGGTGTCAGATGCGGATCCCAGGTGGCCTGCCCGTCGTAATGGGTGTGGACGTCCACGAATCCCGGTGTGACGGTAAGTCCATCGGCCTCGATGGTTCGTCGCGCCGATCCGTCGATGCGCCCCACTTCGGTGATGAGTCCGTCCTGCACAGCGATGTCGGCGGTCCGCGCGGGCGATCCCGAGCCGTCGACAACCGTACCGCCGCGAATAATCAAGTCGTAGTTCATGACACCCTTCTCGTCACCCCGGCAAAACGGAGTGCGTGCTCGTAGATCGCCAGGTTGTCGGCCGAAATCTTGGCGTGCACCGCCCCCTCCAACAGAGCGCGTAGCACGGGATTATAGGCGTGGTACGTCTCGTGAAACGTGAGAAGCGTTGTGCCGTCGGGCTGTTCGTCGAGCTGGTGATATCCCTCGGCGCGTGACCACAGCGGCTTGCTGATGGCAACGTAGCGCGACAGCTTGTTGACCGTGGCTTCGGTCACGACTTCCCAGGAGCGCGCTTTGCCGCCCGACATCAGATAGCGCGGAACGCCGAAGACACAGGTCCGCACCAGGCCTTGCCCGGCTTCGTCACCCTCGGTGAGGATTTCCATACTGCCGCCGGGATATTCGAGGACGCGCGGCTTAGCGGCGTTCGGGGCGGCCGGCGGGTGCAACACCTGCCAGATCTTTCGGGGCGGCGCCTCAACGGCGAACATCGCGGTGAAGGAGTGCATTAACGCTCCCCGACGGCTCTGATCTCGATGTCCACGGCACTCCGTCCTGGCGACGCCACCACGGTGTGGCGGCAGAAGCCTCAATTTTTACACCGTTAACTTCTTACCGACAAGGCACATCATCGACCTGACGGTGGTGGCGGCACCGGGATTCGGATGTGGCGCAGTTGAGATCGGGCGAACGGCCCGGCGGTCAGGTCCTTCACGGCCGCGCGTCTGAGACCTACGCTGGAAGCCATGAGGCACATCGTGTGGCGCGCAGTTCTACTGCTGGGAGCGTGGGCGATCGGACTCCTGTTGGCCGCGACGGTCGTTCCCGGCGTTTCGATGTCGCTGTCCGGGTTCATCGTCGCCGTCATGGCGTTCTCTATCGGACAGGCGATCCTGTCTTTGTCGATCTTGAAGTTGCCCCACGAGTATGCGTCACTGCTCCAGGCGGCACCGGCTTGGCATTGACCGTCTTCGCGCTGATTCTCGCAACGGCAGAAACACCGGGGTTCACCATTCGCGGCATGGCGTCCTGGGTGGCCACGACGCTGGTGGTGTGGCTCGTGACAACGATTGGGGCGGTGTCGTTGCCCGAGTTGTTCGCGGGACCTGCGACAAACCGGGACGACCTGAACCGAATGGGCACCGGCAGATCCACCGAGTGAGTAGGATTTTTCGTATCTCGTCCGACGACGGAGGGAGATGGAATGGGCGACACCCATCAGGATCCGACCGATCACTCTCGGACTACGCAACCACATGCAGGCCTCGCCATGAAGGACAACTTCGTCTGGCCGGGATTGATCCTGCTGGCGGTGTCCGCGTTCGGGGTGATCAGCGCGGTGGCGGCCGCGGCCTATCGGCATTACGAGTGGCTCACTCCGACGGTGCTCATCGCCGTTCTCGGAGCGGTAGCTGGGGCGCTATGGCTCGTCGTGGAACACCGCCGAGTGACGAGCGTCGAAAAGGCTTGGCTTGCAGCGCATCCCGACGTTCAGTTGCCTTAGCAGCAGCGGGCGTGCCCGATCGTTACATCGCTGGAGTTAATAGGATTCGACAAAGGCTTGCCCTGATGAACCGGCGGAAATGGACAGCCAGACCCGACCGGGTAGAGTTAACACGCCGGTAATCTTGCCGGCCCTCAGGGCAGACCCTCGCTGAACGTTGGCCTCACGGCTCCGCAACGATCCCGTCGCCTCCTCTGAGACTTCTCAGAGGATGACATGTCTTCGCTCCCCAGCAGTAGCCCTTCTCTCGACGCGTCCGAACAAAGCGGCTGGACCCTTCCGGCAGCTCCGTTCGCGCTGCCCGTCGGTTCCACCGCGGTCGTCTACTGCGAAGGCCAGTTCGGTGAGCAGGACGGCAAGACTGCCAACGGCCTGGTCCGGCACTCGGAGAAGTACGACATCCTCAGTGTCATCGACAGCCTCCGAGCCGGAGTCGATGCCGGGAAGTACCTCGACGGCACCGCGAACGGCATTCCGGTGCTGGCGTCGCTCGCCGAGTCCATCTCGCACACCGGCCGCGTGCCTGACTACCTGATCTGTGGGCTGGCACCTGCCGACGGCCTGCTGTCGGACGAGCAGCGTGCCGTGCTGCTAGAAGGCATCGGCCGCGGGATGCACATCATCAACGGCCTGCATGAGTTCCTGAACGACGACGCCGAGTTTGTCGCGGCAGCCGTGATCACCGGCGTCACCATCACCGACGTACGCCGACCGAAGGCCAAGCGCGACCTGCACCTGTTCTCCGGCCGGATCTTCGACGTCACATGTCCCCGGATCGCAATACTGGGTACGGACGGGGCGATCGGAAAGCGCACCACTGCTACCTTGCTAGTCCAGGCGCTGAACGCGCGCGGCATCAACGCGGTCATGGTCGGCACCGGTCAGACCACCTTGATTCAGGGCGGGAAGTACGGCGTCGCGTTGGATGCGCTGGTGCCCCAGTTCTGCTCGGGAGAGGTCGAGCACCAGGTCGTCACCGCGTTCGAGGGTGAGGACCCTGACGTGATCGTGGTCGAGGGCCAGGGCGCGCTCAGCCACCCCGCCTACATCACGTCGGCTCACATTCTGCGTGGCAGCCAACCGGCCGGCGTAATCCTGCAGCACGCGCCGAAACGCACGGTGCTCGGCGACTTCCCGATGATGCCGATGCCGACCGCAGCCAGCGAGATCGCATTGATCGAGGCGTTCGCCGACACCCGCGTCATCGGGGTCACGATCAACCACGAGGACATGACCGAAGACGAGCTGGGCAACGCGATCTCTGAGCACCGTTCGCAGCTCGGCCTCCCGGTCACCGACCCTCTGACGCGCCCCTCGTCGGAGCTGCTCGACATGGTGCTGACAGCTTTCCCCGCGCTCGCGGCGGTGGCCGATACGGCCGCTCCCGTGTGACACTTCGAATCGAGATCGACCTCGACAAGGTCGAGCAGAATACGAGGATCCTGGTTGATCGGCTTGTCTCAACAGGCATCCGGGTCACCGGGATTACCAAGGCCGTGTTGGGTTCGCCAGGAGTCGGCGCGGCGATGCTGCGCGGCGGCGCCAGCGGCCTCGGTGATTCCCGCTTGCCCAACCTCATTCGGCTGGCCGGGCTCGACCCATCACCGATGCGCACGTTGATCCGCTCCCCCATGCTCAGCGAGGTCGCGCAGGTCGTTGCGGTCGCCGATGTCAGCCTGAACACTGAGGTCGTCGTGCTGGCGGCGCTGAATCAGGCTGCGGCTGAACAGAAGCGAACGCACGCCGTCGTGCTCATGGTGGAGCTGGGTGACCTACGCGAGGGCATCGCGCTCGGCGAGGTCCCTGAAACGGTGCGGGCCGTGCTCGCTCACTCCAGCCTCCACCTCGTCGGGCTGGGTGCCAACCTCGCTTGTCAGAGCGGCGTTGTGCCCGACGACCGGAACATGGGCGTCCTGTCAGGGCTCGTCGACGACGTCGAGGCGCTGCACGGGATCTCGCTCGACGTCGTCTCAGGCGGCAACTCGGCGAATCTACACTGGGCCCTGCACACCCGCGACGTGGGCCGGATCGAAGAACTGCGACTCGGTGAAGCCATCCTGCTCGGCGTCGATCCGCTGTACCGGACACCGATTCCCGCGCTGCACACGGACGCCTTCACGTTGATCGCCGAGGTGATCGAGGTTGCCGTCAAACCGGCTCAGCCGTGGGGTGATCGTGCTCAGGCCGCGTTCGGGGAGGCGCCGGTCCGGACCGGCAGCAGGACCGTTCACCAGGCAATCCTGGCCCTCGGTCGCCAGGATGTGGACCCGGACGGTCTGCAGCCTCCCGAGGGCATAACGATCCTCGGGATGAGTAGCGACCACCTGATCGTTGATGTCGGCGATCATGCTGTCGTGGTCGGCGACGAGATCGACTTCGGCGTCGGCTACGGCGCCTTAGTGCGGGCGATGACATCACCCTTCGTCACCAAGGTCGAGCACCTTTGCCGGTCCGGCGTATCAGTCCCGGACGCCGAGGACGATGGCGACCTGCCTTCGTTGTGAGTGCTGCCCCGGCTACGGTGCCGGGGTGGCGCGGTGCCCCTCCGACGAGGTGCCCGGGTGGCGAATCGTGGTGTGGCCGAGCTTGCGATTGTGCATGGGTTCGCGCGCCGACTTCTGACGTTCGAGCTGCCGGATCAACTCGTGCTTGGCTTCGTGAAGGGCGTGGGTGATGTCGCGGTTGTCGGCGACGGCCACCAGGGGTGGAAGCCCCGGCAAGGTCGTCCGCAAGGTGACGCGCTGCTCCTTGCGCCCGCGGTCCTGCAACGAGACTTCCAGGCTGATATCGGGCGGGGCCCACCGGCCCAGGTGCGGCACGAGCGTGGCGAGCGCCTCCAGCACGTGCGGACGTTCCTTGGCGACGAATCCCGCACCCATGTGCAGGACGTACTCGCCAAGCGGATTATGCGTTGTGTCGCGGGACCTTCTCATCGTGCTCACGGTGACCTCATCTCGGTCGATCTGATTGCTGGACCAACGTGGCCAGCAGCTGCGGGAGTGGCACAGTGGCGATGCCGATGCCGCTGTCGGCGATCCCATAGGGGATCACCAGGGTGTCGGCGTGAACGAGCGCGCCGCAGGAGTAGACGACGTTGGGCACGTAGCCGTTCTGTTCGTCCTGTGTGGGGCTGAGCAGCGGGCGTCGGAGTCGGCCGAGCACCCGGGTCGGATCGTCGAGGTCAAGCAGGATCGCGCCGATGTTATACGTGCGCATGGGTCCGACGCCGTGGGTGAGCACCAGCCACCCTGCGTCGGTTTCAATTGGCGGCCCGCAATTTCCGAGCTGCAGCGCTTCCCATGCCTCGACAGGCTGCTGGCACGGCGACACGCTCGTCCAGACCGCCGGATGGTCGGCGAAGGCGACTGTGTTGGTCTCGCGGTCCGAGCGCGACATAGCGGCGTAGCGACCGTGTATTCGCCGGGGGAACAAGGCCAAACCCTTGTTGGCCGCGGCCGTACCGATGAGCGGCCCGGAGGTGAAGGACTGGAAGTCCTTGGTCTTGAGCAGTTGCTGACTGATGTGGGATCCGCTGTAGGCCGTGTACGTGGCGTGGTAGCTGACCGAACCGTCGTCGTCGACGAAGCGGACGAATCGGGCGTCCTCCATGCCGGCCTGCTCGGCCTCAACCGATGGCCACAGCACCCGCTCGGAAATCGATACGTCGTCGGGGAATTCGACGGTATAGGAGCGCGCGGCGATCGTACGGATCAGGCTGACCGTGCGCTCCCCGTTTCCGCGCGTGCGCAGATGCGCCCGGAGATCGTCGAGTCGCGCGTCGAGGTCGGATCGCGTGAAGCCGTCGCCGAGCGCATCGAAGACGTAGTTCGCGGCCTCGCCGGCATTACCGACACGGCCAAGCTCGCCGCGGAACACCGCAGCTTCCAGTGTCGCACCCGATACCCTTCCGGTGCTGGCGAAGCGGGCGGGCTCGTCGATCGTTGCCCGGCCTCCGGCGTCGATGACACCGGTGCGGAATCCGATGGACGAGCGGTGCCCTTCCCCGATGCCCCGCACGCTCATCACGAATCGCAGGCTGCCTGCCGCTGTGCCGGTCTGGTCGGGGTGGGCCACCATGCTGGGGTTGCACAGCGCCGCCCCCTCGATGGCGTACTCGCTGGTAAAGGTCGCGCCCAGCAACAGTATTCGCGCATCGCAGAGGTGGATGTCGGGGTCCAGGCGGTCGGCGAGCTCGTGGGCGTGCCGACGTAACGTGCCCAACAGGTCGCGGTGGCGTCCATCAAACCGGTTGATGACGTCATCCAGGGACGACCGAACCTCGTCGTCGGTCAAGGCGAGAATGCGTTTGAGCACTATTCCCGCTCGTGACTCCTGAAGCTCGAAGCCCTCCTGGCCGGGTACGAAGAGCCGGGTGATCACTCGCGCCGAATTGGCCGCGATCCGATGAGGGTCGCGGGTGACGAGCCCGGCGGACATCAAAGTCATTGTGGGACTAACGAAAAGCGCTGAGCATGCTGCAAGGTGGAGATCACGGCAAGAGTCGATTCGGCGCCCTGGTTTAGGTTGACGCAGTCGGCAAGCAACCCGTCGAAACCACCACCGGTCTCGGTGTCCCACATGAGCAACCCGGAGTCGTTGACACCTTGAAACCAGTTGGCGCACAACCGGACCCCGTCAGACCAGAGCGCCCGCGGGTCCGCGCCTGCGGCGCGTGCGCAGGCGTCGGCGAGAGTGGCCACCTCGATCGGCTGTTGGTCGAAGGCGGGCCGGCTGTCCTGCGGTTCCCGGCCGCCGGCGGGGGTGGGCGACAGGTGGCCATCGATCGTTTCGCTGTCGAGCAACCACTCCAGCAGATCCAGGCCACGCTGTTTCAGGTCCGGGTTGTCCAGTGTGACGCCGGCAGCGATCATCGCCTCGGGCAGAATCGCATTCGCATAGGTCAGCCTCGGCTCGGGCCAGGGCCAGTCGGAGTCGGTTGAGGGTACTGCGACGGTGGCGGCGTAGTCGGTGAGGAGTCGCAGGGCCGCGGGATTGCCGGGCTCGACGCCGAGGAGTTCGGCGGCGCCGACGGCGGCGAACGCCATCGCCCGCGGCCACGGCGACCTGGCCTTGGCGGCGCGCTCGAACTGAATCACGGCCAGTCGGCGTACCAGGCTCACGCCGCTGTGGGCGGCGGCGGTGCCGAGCCCCCAGATGCAGCGGCCCCAGTGATCGTCGGTGGTCGGCTCGTCAGTCCACCGTCCGGCGTCGTTCATCCGGTTGCGGCATGAGCCGTTGTGGGACTGGGCGTCGTTCAAGAACTGCAGCGCTTTGCCGGCAAGGCCCTTCACCGCACCCGATGCGTCAGGCTCGCGGGCGGTGACGACGAGCACCCTCGCCATGTCGTCGGTGCAATAGCCGTGCTCGCGGCGGGGCTCGGTCATGCATGCGTGCTCGAACGTGCCGCGATGGTTCGTCATTCGCAACAGGTGCGCGAACACCGGGGCGGGCGAGGCGTGCGTCACGTCAGGACCGATCGATTGGCCAGCAGCCGTTGCGCGGCGTCGACGTAGGCATTGGCCACGACGGGCCACGCAATCGTCGGGGCCATCCTGCGTGCTTCGGCGGCCATGCGATCGGCGACGTGCGGGTCGGTCAACAGCTGGCGCAGCGCTGCGACAAGCGCGTCGGGATCGTCGTGAGCGACAACGGTGCCCGCACCGCTACCGAGGGCCTCGACCGCGTGTGGGAAAGCGGTGGCGACAACCGGGCGGCCACTCGCAAGGGAGTCGACCAGCACACCGGAGGTGACCTGATCCTTCGAGTCGTAGGGCAGCACGACGACGGTAGCAGTTTGGATGAGCGCGGTGAGCTGTTCTGGGGTGTGGAACACGGCGTCGAAGGACACCGAGTCGGCGACGCCGAGGCGTTTCGCCTGCGCGACAAGCGCTTCGCGATACCTGTCCCCTTGCGCGGCGAGGACCTTGGGGTGAGTGCGGCCGGCAATGATGTACCGCGGCGCGCTCGGCAGGCTCTTAAGCGACGCCATGGCGTCGATAACCCGCTCAATGCCCTTGCCCGGTCCCAGCAGGCCCCAGGTCAAGATGGTCGGCCGGTCAGTATGCTGCACGCCGTTGGCGCTGGGGAGTGCCGCGCCGTGCGGGATGACGGTGACCTTGTGGTGGTCGACGGCGAAGCCCGCGCACAAGCCTTGACGGGCCACCTCCGACATCACGACCACTTGATCGGCCAATGCCACGACTGATTCGAGCACCGAAAGTTGGTGCGGTGTCGGGTGTTTGAGCACCGTGTGAACGACGACGATCGACGGGACGCACAACCCGGCCATGATCTGGATGACTTCGTCTCCGTCGGGACCGCCGTAGAGGCCGTATTCGTGCTGGATGACGGCGACGTCGCTGTGATTGAGGATCTTGGAGGTTGCCGCTACGGATGAAGCCGAGCCGTTGACGAGTTCGCCGGCGACGATGGGTTCCTTGGAGACGTCACCGTCGGCGATCCGCACGACGCTGACGTCGGCGCCTCTGGCTGTCAGTCCGCGTGCCAGGGCCGCACTAAAGGTCGCCAAGCCACACGGTGTCGGCGAGTAGGTGCCGAGGATGCCAAAGCTCGGCAGGTACGAAAAGTGTTGCATGCCAAAGGGAGCAATCAATCGCTGGAGCATCGATGGAGCATTCAAAATTATCCCGACTGAGCGGTTAAACGATGTGTCCGGCGTGAGCGGATGCTCGGGCAGATCAGCGTCAGAAGCTGCGCCGTTCCGGATGGGCTGGGAGTACCAACGTCCCTAACGCTACACCTCTCTTGGGTCGAAAGGCGATGGTCAGCGTCCTGCTAGTGCATCACGTCGCCGCCAGGTATTGGCGGCGTTCTTGACGTAAAGCGCCGGCTCGCGCTTTTAGGGCCCTGAACTGCGGTGATAATGGTGGAGCTAAGGGGATTCGAACCCCTGACCCCTACACTGCCAGTGTGAAAGCGGATGTTTAAGTCCGTCGCGCCGCGTCTGAGCGGTGGAGATATATACAGCTAGTCGGCGACCTTCGTGTCGATGCGTCCTGGAGCGTGTTGATGAGTTAATCGGGTGTCCTAGGACATCGCTTGGACACGGCGTACATCTAATAGCCTTGCGTGCTGGCTGGCCCTAGGGCCGAAAATTTACAGAAAAAGTGACTATCGAATCTCGCCGACCGGGGCGTCCGAAGCGGAACATCTCCATGTATGAGGAAGACGACAGCCGCCGTCATTGCGTGGTTGGCCGGAGTCGCCGCTGTCTCGGTGGTACTCGGTTCCTCTGCCCATGCGACGGGAAAATGCGCTGACCAGATGGCCGGCAATCTCCAGGCGTACTACGGTTGCATCAGCCACACCTCGGCGCGATGCACCGAATCTGGTGGGTACAGCGAATTTGGTAGGCCGACCCAGACGCTGGGCATCGTGCGCGGGCATATCACTTGCGTTTACCCGGACGGAAGTCGCGACGAGTGCGACTACAACGGAATTCCCGGGTACGGCGCCGGTACCTGCGACAATTTCCCGGTACATAGGGCGGGCGGGGCTCGAACCCGCCACTAACCGATTACCAATATCGTCTGAGCTGAAACCGTCGAGGAACAACGACATGTCGTGGCAGATGAATGTTGTCTGCGCGGGCCACTCGCCGAGGGCGCTCGCGACCGAGCAGGCAGCGGAAGTCTTTCTCTCACAGCCGAAGACGCCGTCGAATCCACCGAAGTGGCTGTCGCCACACGTCAGGCCCTCTTTGTGGCCGTCGTCGACGTCGGCCTGGTCCATCCAGCGGCGCAAACACGACTCGCTGATCCCCAGATCCTTCGCGATCTGGGCGATCGGCTTCTCCCGCAACAACCGGGCCAACTCCACCGCACGGCGACGGAACTCCTCTCCTCCGGATGAGCAGCAGGCATTCTTCTCGGACTCCTTCCCGTTGAGACGATCATCGCCTCAACCTCGGTGTCCGGGAGAGCGGGAATTAGGTCACCACCCCCACTGTGACCGTCGTCAGCAAAACCAGGACCGAAACTACTGGCGCAACGACAGAAAAACCCCGGCCGATGGCCGGGGAATCTGTAACCCATAATGCGACTCATCTGTCACCTATGACTCGACTCATCACATACGTGGAGCTAAGGGGATTCGAACCCCTGACCCCCACACTGCCAGTGTGGTGCGCTACCAACTGCGCCATAGCCCCAAAGATGTGCCTGTCGAAGTTACACCACGGCCTGCCTGCCTTCAAAGTCGCTGCTCACCGCCGGTCTACCGGAGCGGGTCGAATCCGCGCAGGCCTGGCGGCTGCTTGCCGGTGGCGATTTGCTCGGCCAGTAGCCGACCGGTCGCCGGGCCCTGCTTCATGCCCCACATGCCATGCCCACCCGCGACGAACACACGCCCCTCGAGCACCGGCCCGACCACCGGACGCCCGTCGGGACTGAGCGGGCGCGGACCGACCCATAATTCGTCGCGCTTCGCCCAGCGGACCCCGTCGAGATACTGGCTCGTCGCATCGGCCATGGCGTCCACCACGCCGGGAGAGATCGGGTCATCGGGGCGTCGCAACTCCATCATGCTGGTGACCCGCAGCTTGCCGCCCAGCGGCGTGCACGCCACACGCACATCCGGCAGATAAATCGGGCCACGAACCGGACATTCCACGGGCACAGTGAAGGAGTAGCCGCGGCCGGCCTGCACCGGAGTCCGAACCCAGCGCCCGGCCAGTTTCGGCAACCACGCGCCGGTCGCGATCACCGCTATATCGGCTGACAGCGTAGGACCGTTAACCGCTTGCACGACAACGCCGTTCCCTGACGAGTCCACGTCCGCGACATCCATGGTCTCCAACGCCGCGCCGCGTTCGACGACCGAGCGACCTAACGCGTGTACAAACTGTCCCGGGTCGACGAACCGCTGCCCGTTGATCCGAATACCGACGCTCACCGCGCTCGAAGCGAGCGGCACCGTGTCACGCAACTCGGCACCGGCCAATTCCGTTGTGGAGCTGGGCTGTCCGGCATTCCGTAAACGCTGCAGCTGCTCCAGCAGATGTTCGGCGTCGTCGGAAGTGCGGAACAACGCGATGATCGGCGCGTCGGCGATCGGAGCCTCGACCCCGCTGGACACCAGCGCGTCGTAGGCCGCCATGCACTCGTGATTGAGCGTGAGGTTGTCCTGAACGGCTCGTTTCCATGACGATTCGCGGCAGTTCACCATGAACCGGATCAAAAATCGCCACAAAACAGGATCAAAACTCGGTGAAACCCGTACGGGCCCAGCACTATCCGATATTGACCGCAGTGCGTATCGCAACATTCGGGGGTCGTTGAGCGGAACGCTCAGCGACGGCGCGATCCATCCGGCGTTGCCCCAGGACGCGCCCGCGGCCACGCCGATACGGTCGACTACCGTCACTGAAACACCGCGTTCTTGCAGAAACCACGCCGTGGACAACCCGACTATGCCGGCACCGACCACGACCGCTGAATGCGGTGCATCCATCACGAACCTCCCGAGCATTGCCGGCGTTGTCCATGATGGACCGGACTCAGGCCAGCTCCGACGGGCCCCCGGCTTCCCACGCCTCGCACTCCGCGTCGTCCACTACCCGTGTCTCGGGGGCGAATATCCACACCACCCCGGCGCCCAGCAGGACGATCGCGCTGATCACAAAGCCCCATTCAAAGCTCATGTGCTCAGCGATCTCGGTCACCGTCATCGAGCCGACAATGGCACCCAGATCGACCATCATCTGAAACGTCGACACCGCGGTGCCTGTGCGTGCCGAGCTGCCCAGGATGTCGGCAATGGCGGCCTGTTGCGGCGAAGCGGAGATGCCCGACGCCGCGCCGCCCAGGAACGCGGCAATGAGGAAGACGGGCACCGACGACGATGCGCCCAACAAAACGGTGGCCGCGCTGCAACCGAAGAATCCGCCGATGAGCAGGGTGCGCCGACCGATCCGGTCGGACAAGTGGCCGCTGGGCAGCGCCACCACCAGGTTGCCGAACGCGAAGAGCCCCAGAGCCAAACCCGTCATGCGCGGCCCGCGGCCCAACACGTCGGAGATAAACAGCGGCACTACGGCCATTCGCAGTCCGAATACCGCCCAGCCGGTCGCGAAGTTCGACAGCAGCGACGCGCGGTACGCGCGGTGCCGGAGCGCGGAGCGAACCGTGACCGCCGGAGCGGCGTGCTCGGCGGGTGAGCCTAGTGCCGACCGACGCAAGGCGTAGAACACGACGATCGTCGTGATCAGCACCGCGACGCCGTAGATCAGAAACGGCGCTCGGAGCCCAAGACCCGCGGTGAGACTGCCAACCAACGGGCCGGCGGCCGCGCCGACGAGAAACGATGTCGCGAACAGCCCGGCGACCCGTCCACGCGCATCGGGCGGGCTGATTCGGATCATCAGGCCTAGCGCGGAGATGAAAAACATCGTCGACCCGAGGCCGCCGATCGCTCGGAATAGCAGCAGCTGCCAATAGCTATGAATGAATGCGCACACGCCGGTGGACAGCGACACGACCAGCAACCCGCCCAGGTACACCCACTGTTCCCCGAGCCGCTGCACCAGCAGCCCGGTGGGCGGGGCGAAGCATAGCCGCATAACCGAAAAGATGGTGATAGCAAACGTCACCGCGCCCATACTGACGCCGAACGTGCGGGCAAAGGCCGGTAACACCGGGGACACCACGCCGTATCCCAGCGCGGCCACCGCGTTCGCCCCGATCAAGACCCACGCTTCGCGCGGCAGCCTCGTCGATTTCCGACCCCGACCGCTGAATCGGGAGCGGCGAGTGGCGAGGGTCACCCAATGACTTTATCCACCACCTCTTGGGCCTCTCGCTGCACCTCGGCTAAGTGCTCAGGTCCGCTAAATGATTCCGCGTAAATCTTGTACACGTCTTCGGTTCCCGACGGCCGCGCAGCAAACCAGGCGTTGGCCGTCGTGACCTTCAGGCCGCCCAGCGGCGCGCCGTTGCCCGGGGCGGTGGTCAGCTTCGCGGTGATCTGCTCCCCGGCCAGCTCAGTGGCACTGACCTGCTCCGGCGACAACTTCGACAGCCGGGCTTTCTGCTCGCGGTCCGCCGGCGCGTCGAGCCGCGCGTACGTCGGGGCGCCGTACTTCTCAGTCAGTTCCTGGTAGCGCTGTGACGGGGTCTGGCCCGTGACCGCGAGGATCTCGCTGGCCAGCAAAGCCAGGATGATGCCGTCCTTGTCGGTGGTCCACACCGATCCGTCGCGGCGCAGGAACGACGCCCCGGCCGACTCTTCGCCGCCGAAGCCGATGGTGCCGTCGATCAGACCGTCGACAAACCACTTGAACCCGACCGGCACCTCGACGAGCTTGCGCCCGAGGCCAGCGACCGCGCGGTCGATGATCGACGAGCTGACCGCCGTCTTGCCGACGGCGACGCCCTCGGGCCACTCGGGACGGTGCGTGTAGAGGTAGTCAATCGCGACGGCCAGGTAGTGGTTCGGGTTCATCAGCCCGCCGTCCGGCGTGACGATGCCGTGCCGGTCGGAGTCGGCGTCGTTGCCGCTGGCGATCTGGTAGTGCTCACGGGTGGCGATCAGTGAGGCCATCGCGTCCGGTGAACTGCAGTCCATCCGGATCTTGCCGTCATGATCGAGCGTCATGAACCGCCAGGTCGCGTCGACAAGCGGGTTGACCACGGTCAGGTCCAGGTTGTGCCGCTCCGCGATCGCGGCCCAGTAGTCGACGCTGGCCCCGCCGAGCGGGTCGGCGCCGATCCGGATGCCTTCCTTGCGGATGACGTCGATGTCGACCACGTTCGGCAGGTCCGCCACGTAGGCGTCGATGTAGTCGTGGCGCTGGACGGTCTGCAGCGCTTCGGCCAGCGTCACCCGCTTGACCGCCTCGCCGCTTTTGAGAATCTCGTTGGCGCGCTTGGCAATTGCGTTGGTCGCGTCGGTCTCGGCCGGGCCACCGTTGGGTGGGTTGTATTTGAAGCCGCCGTCGTAAGGCGGGTTGTGGGATGGCGTCACCACGATGCCATCGGCCAACCCGTCGCTGCGGCCCCGGTTGTAGGTGAGAATCGCGTGGCTGACCGCCGGGGTGGGCGTGTAACGGTCGGCGGAGTCGACGGCCACCGCGACGTCGTTGGCGGCCAGCACCTCCAGCGCGGACACCCACGCCGGCTCGGAGAGCCCGTGGGTGTCGCGGCCGATGAACAGCGGCCCAGTGGTGCCGTGCGCGGCGCGGTACTCCACGATCGCCTGCGTGATGGCCCGAATGTGCGCTTCGTTGAATGCACCGTTCAGGGAAGAGCCGCGATGGCCCGACGTTCCGAAAGCCACCTGCTGGCCGACGTCGTCAGGATTGGGTTCGATCGAGTAGTACGCGGTGATCAAATGGGGCAGATCGACGAGGTCTTCGGGCAGGGCCGGCTGACCGGCGCGAGGGTTGGCGACCATGCCGTCATTCTGCCGAATAAGCTGCGGAAGCACTCCCTGCAACGGAAGGGATTTCGGAGAGTGGCCAACTCTGCGTCGCCGCGCGACTATCGGGAGTTGGCCGCGGTGTTCGTCGGGGGCGCGCTGGGCACGCTGGCGCGCACCGGTCTGAGCCTTATGGTCGCCGTGGACCCAGCGCGCTGGCCCTGGCCGACGTTCACCGTCAACATCTTCGGCGCGTTCCTGCTGGGATACTGCACGACCCGACTGCTAGAGCGCCTGCCGCTGTCGAGCTACCGCCGACCGCTGCTGGGGACAGGCGTGTGCGGCGGCCTGACCACCTTCTCCACCATGCAGGTCGAGACGCTGAGGATGATCGAGCATCACCACTACACCCTGGCGATCGGATACACCTGCGCCAGCGTGGTTTTGGGGTTGCTTGCCGTGCATCTGGCCTCGGCTTTGGTTCGCCGGGCCGCGGTGCGCTAAATGATCTGGATTGGGGTGATTCTTGCGGGCGGCGTCGGTGCCGTGTTGCGGTTCATGCTGGACGGCGCGGTCGCTCGAAAGACGGGAAAGTCGTTCCCGTTCGGGACATTGGCGGTCAACATCAGCGGGGCGGCCCTGCTCGGTTTTCTCGGCGCCCTGGCGCTGAATCGCTATGCCGCATTGCTCGCCGGCACGGCGTTCGTCGGTTCATACACGACGTTCTCCACCTGGATGCTGGAAACGCAGCGCCTCGGCGAGGAACGGCAGGTCCGCAACGCGGCCGCCAATGTCGCCGCCAGCATCGTGCTGGGCATCGGTGCGGCGCTGCTCGGGCAATGGGCAGGGGGCCTCCTGTGAACCAGCCCTGCCTCAAGCTCACCACTTACTTCGGCGAACGGCAGCGGGTAACCGGCGACGGGCACCAGACCGGTTTTCTGGCCGACGCGATGCTGGATCTGTTCGACACCCGCGAAATCGCGACCAGCGTAATGCTGCGCGGCATCGCCAGTTTCGGGCCGCGGCACGTGCTGCGCACCGACGAGTCGTTGAGCCTGTCCGAGGATCCACCGGTGGCGATCGCCGCGGTCGATATCGAGTCGAGAATCAGCAGCCTGGCCGACGACGTAGTCGCGATGACGGGCCGCGGTCTGGTGACCCTGGAAAGGGCACAGTTGCTTAGCGGTGACGACGCCGTTGCCGTCGACGGCGACGACGCCGTGAAGCTCACCGTCTACGTCGGCCGTCAGGAGCGCATCGGTCGTCAGCCCGCGCCCCGAGCGGTGTGCGATCTGCTACACCGTCAGGGATTCTCAGGCGGCGCAGTGTTTCTGGGCGTCGATGGGACTGCTCACGGTGAGCGCTACCGGGCGGCCTTCTTCAGCCGCAACGTCAACGTTCCACTGATGATTATCTCGGTTGGGACCGCGGCTCGAGTGTCGGCCGCGGTCGCCGAACTCAGCGCGCTTGCACCCCACGCTCTGCTGACCGTCGAGCGGGTGCGGCTGTGCAAACGCGGCGGGGAATTGATCGCCCGACCGCATCGGCTGCCCGATAGTGACGACCAGGGTCGTCCGCTGTGGCAGAAGTTGATGGTCCATACCAGCGAAGCCACTACCTCTGGCGGCGTGCCGATCCACCGCGCACTGATCCATCAGTTATTGGACTCCGGGATGGCGCGCGGCGCCACCGTCCTCCGCGGCGTATGGGGTTTCCACGGCGATCACAAACCCCACGGCGACAAGCTCTTTCAGCTCACACGTCGCGTGCCGGTGGTCACGATCATTATCGACACACCCGAGTGGATCGCGCGTAGCTTCGACATCGTTCACGAATTGACCGGTCAACACGGGCTGGTCACCAGCGAGATGGTTCCAGCGGTGATGTCGATCAACGGGAGCGACCGGGACGGCGATGGCCGACTGGCCCGTCACGATTACTGATCAGTGCCCACGCAACAGCGCCGTCACGTCAGCGCCGGCAGGACATTGTCGACGAATAACTGCACGGACTTCCACGCTTCGTCGATCGGCATGCCGCCGACCAGCGGATGCAGCACCAGCGGCCCGTATTCTTCGGCTTCGCGGACTTCGGCGATCAGTTCGTCTGGTGTCAGAAATCGGTAACGCCCCGACGCCCGCACCTCGTCGAGCGTCCGCACGCCGGGTAAGTGCATCAACGAGCGCTGGTCGGACGACCACCCCCCGTAAGTGACTGCCTCCCAGAGGATGTGCTCGCCCAATTCCGCCCACCCCCGATCGGGATCTTCGTGCAGATAGATCATTCCGCGGTTGACCGGACCCGGCATGATGATCAACGGAGCCAGCCCGGCTTCCGCGCAGAGGTCCCGGTAGTGCTCCGCGACATCCGGCAGGTGATCGGCGAGGCTGAGCGGCAAGCGAAACCGCGCCGCGCGCCGAGCAGTGACGCGCGCGCCGCCACCGACGTACAGCGGCGGGTGCGGGCGGGTATAGGAACCGATGTCAGACCACACCGCCAGCATCCGCTCGAGCAAATCGTCCATCAACCGGCCACGTCGGCTGAAATCCACTGCGAGCGACTCATATTCGCTCGCGCGATAACCCAGGCCTACGGTGGTGTGCAGTCGGCCGCGGCTCATGTTGTCGACCAGCGCAATGTCTTCGGCGAGCCGGACCGGATTCCACAATGGACCGAGTGCGCAGTCCACGCTGGCGATCAGCGTGGTGGTGCGCGCCAGGACCATGCCCGCCGCCAGGATCGGATTGCAACTCCACCCGTGGCCGGTCGCGTGGTGCTCATCGACGCTCACCGTGAGGATCCCCCGCGATTCGCCCCACTGCGCCATTTCGATTGCCGCACGGATCAGTTCGCCTTGCGTGCGGGCGTTCCCGCCTGGCGAGGCGAAGTTGAACCGCAAGACCGGCAGCACCATGAGGCGCCGTCAGCCGTCGGCCGGTGACGCCGCCGACCTCAGAAACGCCGGAAAGTCGGGAAACAACTTTCGGTCGACGATCTCGACACGGGTGCCGAATGCGTCGATGTAATAGGCGAATAAGGCCAACTCCGGCGGGGAGACGTCGGCGGTCGCTTCGAACGCGAATCCGTTGTCCTCTAATGCTTTCGCGGTCTCGGCGAGGTCGTCGACGAAGTAACCGAGATGGTGCACCGAATTACCGGCCGCGGCCGTCCATGGGCTTTCCGGCACCTGCTGGATGAGTTCCACGTGGGGCGTCTGTAGCGAGTAAACGAAGGTCGAGGTGAGCTCGCGGGATCCGTTTACTGTGCGAAACGGCAGGGTGTAGGTCAGCGGCGCAATCCAGGTGTAGCCGGCCACCGCAGTGAGCCGTTCCATCGCGACGTCCAGGTCGGGTACAACAATGCCGGTGTGGTAGTAGTCCTCCGGCTTGAGCGCGAATGTCATTGTTGTCCTATCACTTTCAGACGCAGTCCGATGCGCCGTCGACGACGAATACTGCTCCGGTGGTGTAACTACTGTGCTGAGTGCACAGGAAAGCGATGGTCGGTGCGATCTCGGTGACCGTCCCGAAGCGCCGCAACGGGATGTGGGCGAGTTCGGCCTTCACGATCTCGGCTGCGCCGTGCATCGGCGCCGTCATTGGGGTGTCGATGGCGCCCGGTGCAACGGCATTGACCCGTATTCCTTTGCCCGCCCACTTGACCGCGAGGTTGCGGGTGATGTTGATGATGCCGGATTTCGCGGCGCCGTAGCCGGGCACCATGGCGACGGAACGCAACGCCGACATCGAAGCCAGGTTGACCACGCTGGCTCCGCCGGTCGCGGTCGACGCCTTCAGTGCGCGGTATAGGCCGACGGTCAGTCGGTAGGGTCCGGTGAGGTTCAGCGCCACCGATGCCTCGAACCCGTCGGGCATCGACTCGTCGAGACCGCCAGGGAAATTGGCACCGGCGTTGTTCACCAGAACGTCGAGCTGGGTGATGCCGGAGGCCAACGCGTCCACCGAGTCCGGCTCGGTGATCTGCAGCTGGCGGTAGTCCATGGCTGACAGATCGGCGTCGTAGTCGGCGGCGCCGGCTTTCGTACCGGTAACGGTGACGCGCGCGCCGGCGTCGCGGAACAACGACGCTGTCGCGTAGCCGATTCCACTGGTGCCACCGGTGACCAGCACCGCGGTACCGGCGAAGTCGAAGCTGACCTGAGCTGTCATGAGTTCTTCTCGATCTGTTCGGTGAGCCAGGCTCGTTCCCAAAAGTTACTGCTCTCCCCCAGGAGCAGTTCGTGGGCCTGCTTCAGGACTTCGCGCGCGTCGGCGTGGTCGGTGACGAGCTCGGCCAGGTGAATCGCGTGTAGCGGCCGGCCCGCGGCCAGGTGTTCGCCTGCCCGACGCAGCAGCGCCTCGGCACCGGCCAGCTCGACGATGTCGGCGCTCACCTCGTCGAAACCCACCGGGTACAGCTCGGTGGTCGAGCGGTGGTGAAACCAGCCGGAGTAGTTCTCCCAGATAGCCCGCACATCCCACGCGACTTTTCCGTAGCCTTGGCCCACTTCGTACTCCGGGGGCAACACGATGTCGCGCATCAACGTCCGAACGTCCTTGCCGGCGTTCATCCCTTCGACGGTCTGGTCGTGGATGTATTGCAGGGCGTGCCGCAGCCGGGTCAGCTCGGCATCGATACGCTCGGCACCGGTGATCGGCGCGAAGTGGCCGGTGACCAGGAGCTCGGGTCGCAGCGCGCGGACCCGCTCGGCCGATGCGATCGCGGTTAGCGCGTCGCGGTAGCGGTCGCCGCGCATGGTCACCAGATTGGGAATGTGGCCGAAGATCGGTCCGAAGGTGTTTCCGCACAGACAGATTCGCTCGTCGGGTAGCCACACCACCAGTGAGTCGTTGGTCTCTCCACCCGGCACCGCGATCAGCTCGATACGACGACCACCGAACTCCAGCGTGAGGGTGTCGTCGAATTCGAGGTCGACGACTGGGACGCTCTGGCCGGGCAGGCGGGTGGCGCCAAGCCGGCGTTGGATGGCCTGGATGCCGGTGGCCAGCGTGTTTTTGAACGCGAATGCGCTGCGGTTGGCCCGGTATGGGATCAGCCGCTCATTGTCATCACGCCACATGGTCCAGTTACGTTGTGCCACAACGATGGTGCCCGGGTCGCGGACACTGTCCAGGCCGCCCACGTGGTCGACGTGGCCTTGCGTGAAGATGATGTAGCGCACCGGTGAGGGGTCTACGGCGTCGAAGTTGGCACGATGCACCGGTCCTTCGAAACCCATGCCGGTGTTGACGATCACGCGACCCTCGTCGGTGGTCAGCAGGTAGGAGTTCGACAGGCCCGGTGAGCACCACAGCCCCGGGGCGATTTCGTCGGCCGCGTCGGCGGCAGCCGGCGACAGCGCGTCGGCACCCGGGCGGCTCCGATAGATCGGTTCGAACATCGGTGTTGGCTCTTTCATTCGGGCCGCACATCGAAGCGTTCGAAGTAGAAGTCGAACCGCTTCCGCAGTTCGGCAGGCGATACGCCGAAATGCCGTTGCAGATCGTAGCGAATGCTGCCGTGTTTGCCGCGCGGATTGCCGTCGAGGTAGTGCTGAAAGCGCTGGCGCACCTTCGGTGTCAATGCGACGTCACCGCACCGGTACAGCTGTTCGATCAGCGGCATCTCGTTACCGTTGAGATGGTGGAAGCTGATGTCGATGCTGCGCTCCGCCGGGACTAGTTCGCGGTCGCGTACACACGCGCTGAGCAACCTGTGCACCCGGTCAGACCAGTAGTCGAGCAACCAGTCCGGCTCGATGCTGTTCCGGCGCAGCCGATCCGAGTAGGCCATCATCGTGATCGCCGACTGGATCACCGCGACCGGATCGCGGTGGGTGAAGGCGACTGTCGCGTCGGGGAAGGTCGCGATCAGCGGACCGAGTTGTTCGCAGTGCTGCGGGCTTTTCAGGACCCAGGTCCGCGGGCCCCGAAGGAACGTCAGCGCCTGCAACACTCTTCGCAGATATGGGTAGTGCCGGTGTTGGTCGAGGTCCAGGTAGTAGTCACGCCAATCCGGCACACGCGCATGCCATTCCAAGACGTAGCCGGCCAGGTCGAGATCCAGCAGCTCGACCTCCTCTTCGATGGCTTCAGGGAACCGATCGTGCATCGCCGCCACCAGCGGGGCGCTGGCCATCATCGCGCCGTGCTCGGCCTTGGCCCGCGCGTAGCGGGGGTCGACACCGAAGATGTCGGGGCCCTGACCGACGGCGGGGATTGGATCCTGACTTTCCCAGTACGGCAGGGCCCGCCGGCGGGGATCGGCGGCGATCAGGTTCACCAGATGCGTGGTGCCCGATCGCGGCATCCCGACGACTATGAATGGCTGCTCGATCGGGATCGACTCGATTTCGGGATACCGCTTGATCAGATCGGTCAGCGAGAGCCGGTTACGCAGCAGGCGAACGACGCGCTGCCGTAGCGCGGACCGAGCGAGCTGGGTCAGGCCGGCGTCAGCGTCGATTGCGGCGACGTGCGCGGCCAGTCGATCCTCGAAGCCGTCACCGTTATCCAGATCATCACCGACCGAAGCCTGCTCAACGGCTTCGGTCAGCATCCGCTCGATGTCGAACTCGACCGGTCTGGACTCGGTGAACTCGAGGATCTGACGCTGGATGTCGGTCAGCTGGGGCGACAACAGATCGTCGACGTGGATGTCGCGATCCGAAGGGCTCACGCGGCCGCTCCTCCTGTTCGACGCAGCGCCGCAAGCAGACTAGCGCCCCTCGGCGTGGCGTTTAGCTGCATTCTGCGCGGGTACGCCGATCTCGGTCGGGTGGACGACCTTTATCCATCAACGCGAGCAGTGCTGGGAGTCGACGATGTCCGACATGATCATCGAATCACCCGATGAGGTGGTTGCGTTCCTCAAGGCTCAGCACAACCTGATCGAGGACATGTTCGATCAGGTACTGCACGCCTCGGACCCGCACGCCAGGGAGAAGCCGTTCGTGCAGCTGCGGCAACTGCTGGCCGTGCACGAGACCGCCGAGGAGATGGTGGTGCATCCGCGGGCGCGGCACGCCGAAGAGCCGATGGACTCGATCGTCGATGCCCGGCTCGAGGAAGAGCACGACGCCAAGCAGTTGTTGTCACACATCGAGGGGCTCGATATCACCTCGCAGGAGTTCATCGACGAACTCACCACACTTCGGGATGCGGTTCTCGATCACGCTCAGCACGAAGAAACCTACGAGTTTCCGAAGCTGGAGAAGCAACTCGACGCCGAGGAGTCCAAGCGCCTGACGACCGCGGTCCGTGCGGCCGAGGCGATCGCGCCGACCCGCCCGCATCCGGGCGTGGAATCAGCCGCGTTGAACTTCGCGGTCGGGCCGTTCGCGTCGATGCTCGACCGCGCTCGCGATCTGATCGCGCACGGACTCGGCTGACATCTTGGAGAGATGACGATGAGCAAGCATGAGAAGCCCGACGACGACAACTCGCAATCGGCAACCGATCGAGATGCCGACGAGGGCGCCGCAAACCCGCCGACCTATCCGGCATACTCCACGCCTCCCGCGGAGGGTCTACCAGACGCCGAACACGGCTGATCGCCGTTAGGCGGTCAGTGCGGAAATCCGGCGGATCACTTCGTCGCGGCCGAGGGTGCGCGCAATCTGGAACAGATCGGGGCTCCTGGTCGAGCCGGTCAGGCCGACGCGGATCAATTGCGAGGCTTCCCGGATCGATCCGGGGTAGGCCTCGGGGTTCTTCTTGTAATCCTTGGCGTTAGCCGCAAACCCGAATTTGTCGGCCAGGTCGCGAATCTGCTGGAACCACTGCACCGAGTCGTCGAGATCCTGGTAGGTCGCCACGAAGTCGCCCGCGAATGACCGGACCAGTTCGGCCGGCAACCCGCCCAACCGAGCGTCCTGCGCGGTCACGAGCGTGAACAGCTCGGCGAAGAAGAAGCCGTAGGCGTCCCGGAAATCCGACCACTTGCGCAGGTCCTTGCGCGGGTTGTCGACGCCGTCGCGCTCCACGGACAATGCCGCCAACGTCTGGTCCGGGTGCGCTTGGATCACTCCGTACACCTCGGGGTCGTACTCGGCGGCCCACGTCGCCAACGCGGTGTAGATCTCCGGCCCGCTCAGCGTGGCGACGTAATCGGCGCTGATGTCTTCCAGCTTCACCAGATCCACCAGAGGCCCCGCGCCGCCGCAGTCGGCCAGCGAAATCGGCGCGGCAAGAGCCTCGGGCAGCGGAATCTCGGCCAGCCGCCCGTTGGCCAGACCCCGTAGGTAGTACAGCACCGCGTCGGCGGGATAGCCCGAGCGAATGTAGAAGTCGACATCGGCTTCGGGGTCTTTGCGCTTGGACAGCTTGCGCTTGCCGCCCGGGATCTGCTTCATCAGCAACGCGATATGCGCATAGGTCGGCGGCTGGAAACCCAGCGCCTCGAACAACTGCAGATGCAACGCGGTCGACGACAACCACTCCTCGCCGCGGATCACCAGGTTGCACCGCATCAGGTGGTCGTCGACGGCGTGAGCGAAGTGGTAGGTCGGAAGTCGCACGGCCGCAGACGATTTCAGGATGACGACGTCGTTGTAGTTGTCCTCCATGGACAGCTCGCCCCGGATCGCGTCGGTGAAAGACGCCCGTCCGCCGGTGCGACCGGGTGAGCGGAACCGCACCACGTACGGTGCCCCGTTCTCCAACTGCTCGCGAACGGCCGCATCGTCGGCGTCGCGCCACAGCGCCCATTCGCCGTAGTACCCGGTCGGACGCTTGAGCTGCTGCTGCCGGGTGCGAATCTCGGCCAACTCGTCGGCGGTGGCGAAACACAGGTACGCCTTGCCGGAACGCAGCATCTCCCGCGCAAAGCTCAGATAAATCGTCCCCCGTTCCGACTGGCGGTAGGGCCCGTACTCACCGCCAGTGCCGACGCCCTCGTCGGGGACGACCCGAAAATAGCTGAAGGCCCGCTCGAACTGCTCGAAGGCACCCGCCACTTCCCGCGCCTGGTCGGTGTCCTCGATTCGGACGAAGTAGTGGCCGTCGGATTCGTGCGCAACCGAAAGATCAATCATCGCGGTGTAGATCCCGCCCAGATGAATGAAGCCGGTCGGTGACGGCGCCAACCGAGTCACTTGAGCATCCGCGGGCAGATCACGAGGCGGGTAGCGCTGTTCCCACTCGCCCGGTCCGGGCAGGTCGGCGGGAAAGAGGCGGTCGACCTCGTGCGGCTCCAGCATTCCGGTGACGGCTCCAATCTCGGCAAGGTTTGCCTGGTTGATGTTAGTCAGGCTGGTCACCGCCCGTACCGCCCGTAGGCTGGGCGAGATGAGCGTCGCACCGGATCCGTCCGACGATGCGGACCCGGAGGGTTCGCGCAGGAGGCGGCCCATCAACCCAGCCGCCGTTGCTCTGCACGACCGCTTCGCCAGCGACCTGCCCGAGTTGGCCGTCAGTTGGCACGCTCGGGCCTTCCCCGAGCCGCGGCTGCTGGCCTTCAACGCGCCATTGGCCGGCGAGCTGGGACTCGACCCGACCTGGCTGCACAGTCCCGATGGATTGCGATTCCTGGTCGGCAACAACGTTCCCGACGGCGCCGCGCCCGTCGCACAGGCCTATGCCGGGCACCAGTTCGGCGGCTATGTCCCGCGGCTGGGCGATGGTCGCGCGCTGCTGCTCGGCGAGCTCGTCGACGCTGACGGCCGGCTCCGCGACATTCACCTCAAAGGCTCGGGCCGCACCCCGTTTGCCCGCGGCGGCGACGGGCTGGCGGCCGTCGGCCCGATGCTGCGCGAGTACATCGTCAGCGAGGCGATGCACGCGCTGGGCATCCCGACCACCCGCTCGCTGGCCGTGGTCGCGACGGGCGAGCGGGTGCAGCGCGAGACGCCGCTGCCGGGCGCCGTGCTGACCCGCGTCGCCGCCAGCCATCTGCGGGTGGGCAGCTTCCAGTTCGCCTCCGCCACCGGCGACCTCGATCTGCTGCGGCGGTTGGCCGATCACGCGATCGCCCGGCACTACCCCGGCGCCGCGATGCTCGAGCAATCCCTACCTCGCGCTGTTCGAGGCGGTGGCCGCGGCGCAGGCGTCGCTGGTGGCCCGGTGGATGCTGGTCGGGTTCGTCCACGGCGTGATGAACACCGACAACATGACGATCTCCGGCGAGACGATCGACTACGGCCCGTGCGCATTCATGGAGGCCTACGACCCCGACACGGTGTTCAGCTCGATCGACCACTGGGGCCGCTACGCCTACGACAACCAGCCGGCCATCGCGGGATGGAACCTGGCTCGGTTTGCCGAGGCGTTGTTGCCGCTACTGGCCGACACCGTCGACGAAGGAGTTGCGCTGGCGCAGCAGGCCTTTCAGGTGTTCCGCGACCAGTACGATGCGACCTGGACCGATGGCATGCGGGCCAAGCTCGGGCTGTATGCCGACGTCGACGCGTCGACGGTCGGGACGTTGTCCGAGGATCTGCTCACCCTGCTCAAACAGGGCCGGGTCGACTACACCTCGTTCTTCCGTGAGCTGAGCACGGACCCCGATCACCTCGACATACCGGGGATCGGCGGTTGGATCTCGCGCTGGCGAGCGCTGAATCCCAATGCGGCATTGATGAATCGGAGCAACCCGATCTACATCCCGCGTAACCACCTCGTCGAAGAGGCGCTGGCAGCGGCGACCGCCGGTGATCTGAACCCGTTGCGGCAGTTGCTCGCTGCCGTCTCCGCACCCTACGACGAGCGACCCGGGCTGGAGCGATACGCCCTTCCGGCGCCGGAGGACTTCGGCGAATACCGCACGTTCTGCGGCACCTAGGCGTCGACGACCGCGGCGCGTTGTTGCAGGGCGGCCTTGATGACCGAGCCGGCCGTCACGAACATGGGCTTGTCGCGATCGGTCGGCGTGATCGGCAGATTGGCGGCGCGGCGCAACACCATCAGGGCCAGGCCGCTGTACGTCGTGTACGCGACGATCAGCAGATTGGCCCGCGCCAGCTCTCCGTTGAGGGTGATCACGTGCTGCGGTTTCTGTTCCCATCCTGGCCAGTTCAGGTTGGGTGGCCGTCGCAGGTGCGGCCAGTTGACGTTGATGGAGGTGATATCTCCCAGCAACGGGGTCAGGGCCGTGATGAGGCCGGGCAATTCATTTGTCAGGCGGTCGATCCGGGGCCACCAGGCCCCGTCGATGTCGCCGCCCAACTGGCTGGCGACCGTTAGCCGGACAGGATTGGCCGATCGCCAGTCATTCATCACGCGGCAGATCGAGCTAAAGCAGAAACAGTGATTATCAACGGAATCCCTTTGCGACAGGCGTCGCTCCCGGCCGCTGCAGGAAGCGGAGGAATCCCATTGCCCGCGAGTTGCCATGCTCACGTGTCACGGTGAAGCACCGCTGACAACGAAAAGGCTCAGCTATGACGCTACGCCACCATTTGCGCTGAAGTGACTCCGGGACCCAGTGCCCTCACATCGAGGGTAGGCTGGCGACGAGAGTCTTGGGGGAACGCAATGGCCATACAGAACTGGTGCGACGCGGCCGAAATTCATCCGTCGCAAATCCGCGTCGGTGACATCATCGGCACGCTTCGCGAAACGACAGTGCGCTACAAGGTGAAGATGATCAGCGTTCCCCAGAGCAGTCCGCGACGCTGGACTTTTTTCGGCCGCGACGACAGGGGCCACGACTATGCGAAGGCGTTCGGCGAAAACGACGTTGTCCGGCGGTACGCGGAGGCGACCTGACGCACCGCCGGCGCACGGCTAGCGAACGTTCTGCGGCACTTGATGCGGCTTCGGCGCTGAGCCCAACTTGAACGACTTGCGAATTCCGCTGTCCAACACGGCTGCTGGGGCAATCCTTTTCAACAACGCCAATCTACGCGCGGTCGGTCCCGCGGGGTAGCGCAGCTTCGGTGTCGCGCTCGTGGCCGCTTTGACGACGACGTCGGCCACTACAGCCGGATCATCTCCTGAGGGGATCGAGTCGGCGATCACTCGTTTGACGTGCTCGCGGACCGGCGCATAACCGGCGATCGGTGAGTCGGCGTCGACGGCGGCGGATTCGAACGAGGTGTTAGTGAACCCGGGCTCCACCGCGACGACTCGCACACCGAATTCGCGGGTTTCGTGGTCGAGGGACTCCGAGTAGCCCTCGACCGCATGCTTCGAGGCCGAATACAGCGCGCTGTACGGCGCCGGCAGAAAACCGAGCACCGAGCTGATGTTGACGATCCGCCCGCTGCGCTGAGCTCGCAGGTGCGGCAGCACCTCGCGGGTCACCCGCACCAATCCGAAGAAGTTTGTGTCGAAGAGTTGCTGCGCCTGCGCGATCGAGCTCTCCTCGGCCGCGCCGATGACGCCGAATCCGGCGTTGTTGACCAGAATGTCGATGCGACCTGCACGTTCGACGACGGTCGACACCGCGTCGGCAACCGATTCTTGATCGGTGACGTCGAGTGCGATCAACTCCACGCCGGGAATCGGCTCGGTGCGTTGGGGGTTGCGGCTCGTTCCGAAAACCTCGAAGCCTTTGGCCGCGAAGGCACGCGCGACCGCGTGACCAATTCCCGACGAGGCGCCGGTAATCAGCACCACTGGTAACCGCTGTGTCATGTCAACTCCTAGTAAACCGATCGGTGTACTGCTACGTGTTGTCACCCTACAACACTTGACGCAGTATGTAAACCGTTCGGTATACTCCTGGCATGAACAAGGTTGCGCCAGCGAAGGGCGGCCGCGGCGCGCGTCAGCGCATCCTCGACACCGCCGCCGAGTTGTTTTATCGCGAGGGCATCAACGCCACTGGTGTCGAGAAGCTCGCGGCGGAGTCATCGGTATCCAAACGCACTCTCTATCAACACTTCCCCAGCAAGACCGCGGTGGTCGAGGAGTACCTGCGCAGCATGGGACAACGCGTGGCCGAGACCGTGATCCACTCTCACCAGGATCAGACACCGCGCGCGCGGATGCTTGCCGCGTTCGACGGTCATACCGCCGACGGCGAGACGTTTCGCGGCTGTCCTTTTCACAACGCCGCGGTCGAGGCGGCCGGGACCATTCCCGCGGTGCAGGACATCGTGCGGGCGTCCAAGCTCGGCTTTGCCGACTGGCTCACCGATCTGGCCGGTCAGGCCGGCGCGGCGAATCCGCGACTGCTGGGCGGCCAGCTCGCCCTGTTGTATGAAGGCGCCGGCGCGCTCGCGACCTCGCTGGACGACCCCGAGCCGTGGGGCCGGGCCAAGGCGGCCGCCGAGGTGCTGATCGACGCCGCGATCGACTAGCGCGCGCCGCGGACCAGCCGTCCCGGACGCGCGCCGGTGTCGGCGCCGTCGCGACGGGTCACCACACCATTGACGATCGTGGCGTCGTAGCCCGATGCCCCCTGGATCAGCCTCTTGCCGCCGGCAGGCAGGTCGTAGGCCATCTGCGGCCGATGCAAGGTGATCGCATCCATGTCGATCACGTTGACGTCGGCGCGTTTCCCGATCTCGACCACACCGCGGTCGGACAACCCGAACAGTCGCGCCGTGTCATACGACTGCTTGCGAATGACGTACTCCAACGGCAACGTCTCGCCGCGGCGCCGGTCGCGGGCCCAGTGCGTGAGCAGGAAGGTCGGGAACGACGCGTCGCAGATCATGCCGCAGTGCGCGCCGCCGTCGGACAACCCGACCACACCGGCCGGATGAGTCAGCATCTCGCGAATCGCGTCGTGGTTGCCGTAGGCATAGTTGTAGAACGGCAGCATCAGCATCGACGTCGCATCGTGTTCGAGCATCAGGTCGTAGAGCGTCGACAGTGAATCCTCGCCGCGCTCGGCCGCGATCTTCTCGACGGTGCGCTCATCGGTGGGCTCATAGTCCGGCGGGTCGCCCATCGCGTAGGTGCGTCCCATCGCATACTGCGCGAGCGCAAACATGTTGTCGAACAACATGTTCGGGTCCGGCGGCAAATCGTCTTCGGCGAGAATCGCGGCCTTGACTTTCGCGTCGGTCAGTCGCTGCGCGAGCTCGTCACGGGTGCATTCGGCCTTCAGCCGGCGGAAGGTCGGACGGTGGGTGAACGCGTGGTGGCCGTCGAAGCCGAACAGCATGCCGAACGGACGCGCCGCGATCTGCGGGTACAGCCTGCTGCCGGCGGCGTGCGCCGCGGCCGAGATATCGAGCTGCTCGCGCCAGAGGTCCGGGGCGGCGTCGACCTGGATCATGCCGAACGAGATCGGGCGATCGATCTCAGCGCCCAACCGCTGCATCCATTCCAGCTCTTTTTTGGGCGCGATGATGTCCTCGCCGGCGACGCCTTGCGGGGCCAGTTCGAAGACCGCCTGTCCACCGGCAGCCATCGCTCGGCCGAGCCCGAACAGCTCGTCCTCGGCGGCATACGTTCCCGGCACCGGTTCGCCGTCGATGGCACGGTGTCCGATCGTGCGCGAGGTCGAAAAGCCCAGTGCCCCAGCCTCGATCGCTTCCTGAACCAGACGTGCCATCGCCTTGATGTCATCGGGCGAGGCGGGCTCGTTGCGAGCGCCGCGCTCCCCCATCGCATACGCGCGGATCGCGCCGTGAGCCACCTGGCTGCCAACGTCGACCGCGAACTCCTGGCGCCCGATGATGTCGAGATACTCCGGATAGGTTTCCCAACCCCACGAGATGCCTTCGGTGAGGGCGGTGCCGGGGATGTCTTCGACACCCTCCATCAGGCCGATCAGCCAATCCTCTTGGCCCGGCCGCACCGGAGCGAACCCGACGCCGCAGTTACCGGTGACGACGGTGGTGACCCCGTGACCACTGGACGGCTCCAGCAGCGCGTCCCAGCTGACCTGCCCGTCGTAATGGGTGTGGATGTCGACGAACCCGGGCGCGACGATCTTGCCGGTTGCGTCGATGGTTTCGGCGGCGTCGCCCTCTAGCGGCGGGCTGTCCGATCCCCGGCGCCGAACCTCGACGATCTTGCCGTCTTTGACGGCAATGTCGGCATTGAATCGGTCCGCGCCAGTACCGTCGACGACGGTGCCGCCGGTGATTTTCAGATCGAACACAATTACTCCCTTGGCCGCGCTGCCGGCAAGCTACAGTGACTACCGAAAGGGACTGTAACACCGTTACAGAGATGTCGGGAGTACTTGCATGACCACACACCTCACGTCCGACGTCCGGCGTGAGGATGCGATCGGCATGCCGCCTCAGCGACCGACGCTAGTGCCCGCGGAGCGCTATTACTCCACGGCGTTCGCGCAACTCGAGGTCGAGCGGATGTGGCCGAAGGTCTGGCAGGTCGCCTGCACTGTGGACCACGTCGCCGAGCCCGGCGACTACTTCGAATACCGTTGCGGGCCTTTGTCGGTGCTCGTTATTCGCGGTGACGACGGCACCCTGCGTGCGTTCCAGAACGTCTGCCGTCATCGCGGCAACTCGTTGTGCGCCGGCGCCGGTGCGGACTTGCGGGAACTGCGGTGCGGCTATCACGGCTGGACGTGGGACCTGGCCGGAAGGCTCAAGCGGGTCCCCAACCGCAAGGGCTTCGGAGCGCTGCCGATGGCCGAGCTTCCGTTGTTCGCCGTCCGCGTCGACGTCTGGGAGCGACTGGTCTTCGTCAACCTCGATCTCACCGCGCCGCCGCTGGTCGATTACCTCGAAGCGGTACCGGGCGATATCGCTTGGCTGGGTCTCGGCGACTTCCGTTGCTACGCAACGCTGACTGTCGACGTCAACGCGAACTGGAAGACCATCGCCGACGGGTTCAGCGAGACCTATCACATTCAGACGCTGCATCCCGAGCTGCACAGGTGCATGGACGACGTTTACGCACCGCAAGCGATCTGGGGCCACACGGGCAAGTCCGAGCAGCTTTACGGTCTACCGAGCCCGCATCTCAAGCAGGCGCTGAGCGATGCCGAGGTGTGGGACGCCTACGTCCGCACGCAGGGCGCGCTGATGGGCGTCGCCGAAGGCACCCCGTTCCCGGGTGGCCGGCCCGTGATGGACGAGATCGCCGACCAGATACGAGCTTTTGCAGCCGGGCGCGGCGTCGATGTCAGCTGGGCCAGCACCGACCAGTTGATGCGACTGCACCAGTACAACGTCTTTCCCAACCTGACCGTGCTGGCCAACGCGGACCATCTGACCGTCATGTGCTCCCGCCCGGGAGCTGATCCCGACCACGGCGAACTGGTGATGATGTTGTGGCTGCGCATGCCGCCGGGGGCGCCACGCGGCACGCCTGCCGACGTCCGGCTGACCGCGGACCAGGCCGAGCCGGGTCTGGTTCTGACACAGGATATTTCGGTGCTGGCGGGACTGCAGCGCGGCCTGCACCAGCCGGGCCTTTCCCACCTGACCCTGTCGGCGGAAGAGCGGCGCGTGATCAATCTGCACCGTAACCTCGACCGCTACCTTGACCTGCCGGACGAAGAGCGCACCAGACCCGCCGACGACGATGCAGAGCGCCAGCGATGAGGAGGAGCGGCGCAGTGCACCCCGCCGACGACGATGCAGAGCGGAGCGATGCTGAGAAGCGGCGCTATAGCGGAGGTGAGGCGAGTGCCGGACGCTCTTAACGCCGCCACCATCCTGGACACCGCCGCGAGCCTGATCGAACGCGAAGGGGTCGAAGCGTTCACCATGCGGGGCCTCGCCGAAGAACTCGGCGCCGCCGTCACATCGATCTATTGGCATGTCGGTGGCCGCGACAAGCTCTTCGACAGCCTGGTCGACCGGTTGCTCAGCGAAATGGCGCACTTGCCCGTCGACGGTGACACCACACTGGAACGCATTGCTTCCCTTGCCCGTTCGCAACGTAGGGCACTGATCGACCGGCAGCACTTGCTCGCGATCGCCCATGAACGCGATCGGACGCCGACATTGTTTCTACCTATCCAGCAGAAGCTGGTCGCGCTGCTCGCGGATTTGGACGTGACCGGAACCGAGGCCGCGTTGGTGTTGCGCGCGGTACAGGTTCACGTCATATCGTCGGCGGTGATGCAGTTCTCGGCGGTTCGCGGAGCCAAACACGAGGAGGAAGATCCTTCGCTCTGGACCGACGATTGGCCGGATCAGGCTTTGGTGCAAGCACTTCAGTCGCCGACCAATTATGACGCGGTGTTCGAGTACGGTCTTGGTGCCTTGCTCGCGTCGCTGGCCGACTAGGCCCCCACGAGGAAGTCCGCCACGATTCCGGCCATGTCGTCGATCGCGGCACGCGGAATAACCTCGAAGCCATGGGTGCTCAGGGTGGGCAAGCAGAGCAGTCCCGCACGCGGCGTCAGCCCGCTCGCTTTGGAGTGCGATGCGTCTGACATGAACGCGCCTAACGTGGCCGGCTGCGGCGACAAGCCACGAGCGGTGGCGATCGCCATCAGTCGATCGGCGATGTCTTTGTCATAGACACACAATGCGTCGCTATAGCCCACGATCGGACCGCCGGTCACCGTGGTCGCGTACTCCCGCTCGGTTGGCCCGACCTCCAAAGCGATTGTCAACGTGCCGGGCAGTGTGGCACTCGCATAGGAACCACCGACGCCGCCGATTTCCTCGTTGGTGGTGAAGACCAGATACGCGTCCCGCTCGGGTCGTTGCCCACGCTCGCGCAACTGGCGGGCGGCGCCCAACAGGGCCGTGACGGCGGCTCGGTCGTCCATGAAGTAGGAGCCGATGTAGTCGCCGAATTCGACGAGGTCTCGCTTGCTGCGGTCCACGCAGACGCGTGTCCCGACATGCACGCCCGCGGCAGCGAGTTCTTCAGGAGTACGTCCGGTAAAGACGTAGACGTGCTGCCAGTCCAGTGCGCGGTCGCCCTGATCGGGTTTTGTCTCCCAGATTCGCGGACTCTCCTGGGTGGTGTGCTCGGAACCAAGCGTCAGCACCGCCGTCAGCGTCTGCTGGTCGCCGAGCAACGCGACCGGTCCGAGCCCGAAATTGCCGGGGTACATCACGCCCAGTTGAGTCATGTGCAAGGTGCCGTCCGGCTCGACCCGCTTGATCAGCATGGACAGCTCATCCATGTGTGCCAGGACCCGTGTTGCAGCGCCGCCGGCGATTGAGCCCGTCCGGTGCCGGTGGTCGATCGACTGCGTCGTGTTCGCCGAGGCGGCGAGGTATCCGATCAGGTTGCCGGCGTCATCGGTCCAGATATCGTCGACCACGGGCCGCAGTTCACGCTCACAGACGCTGCGCACCGCGTCCTCCTGGCCGCAAGGGCCGTACGTCCACAGCAGTTCCTGCAAGAGGCTTTCGGTCGTGTTCACGTCGCGTCGTGCCATCGGTTGCCCTCCATCCCTGCCAACCGTAGCGACACCGGAACAGTGGTTTGCCGGGGTAGGTGAAGTGGTAGCCGCAAGATCGAGGGTGCGCGATGCTGGAACGCAGCAGACGATGACGGGACGGCGGAGGGATCGAAGTGAACCAAGAGCAACTCGAGGAGATGGGTTCCGGTCGGGGCTTTATCGCCGCCTTGGATCAGAGCGGCGGCAGCACACCCAAAGCGCTGGCGCTCTACGGCATTCCCGAAGATGCGTATGGCAACGACGCGCAGATGTTCGATCTGATGCATCAGGCCCGCGCCCGGCTGATCGAGAGCCCGAGTTTTACCGGCGAGAAGATACTGGCAACCATCCTGTTCGAGCAGACGATGGATCGGACCGTCGCGGGTGAAGACACCGTCGACTTCTTGTGGAAGCAGAAGCACATCGTTCCGTTCGTCAAGGTCGACCAAGGCCTGGCCGATGTGCAATACGGCGTCCAGCTCATGAAGCCGCTGACGAATCTGGAAGGGCTGCTCGAACGCGCTGTCGCAAAGGGCGTCTTCGGCACCAAGATGCGCTCGTTTATCGCGGAGGCGAATGGAGGTGGCATCACGGCGGTCGTCGACCAGCAGTTCCAGGCCGCCGAGGCGATCTCCCGATACGACCTGATGCCGATCATTGAGCCCGAGGTCAGCATCAAGTGTCCCGACAAGCCCACCGCGGACCGACTGCTGATGGAAGCGCTGCAGGCGAAGCTGGAAGACCTACCCGAGGACCGCCAAGTGATGCTCAAGCTGACGCTCCCGGACGAGGACGGCCTTTACGCCCCGCTGATCGAACATCCTCGGGTGCTGCGGGTCGTAGCTCTCTCGGGTGGCTACAGCCTCGATCAAAGCGCCGACATCCTGTCCCGCAACCACCGACTGATCGCCAGCTTTTCGCGGGCCCTGACCGAAGGCCTCACCGTCGACCAGACCGACAGCGAATTCGACGAGAAGCTCGCGGCCAACATCGACGAGATCTACGGCGCGTCGGTGACCTGATCGCGGGCGCCCCCGCTGTCCGACTTTTAATAGACTGGCTTTCGATGTTGAAAGTCCGCCATGAGCCGGCCGCCCCCACGCGCACACTGCGCCTTGCGTCCGGCGACGAAATCCCGGCGCACCGGCATGACGATCACCAGATCGTCTATGCCGGCCGCGGAGTGCTGGCCGTGACGACAGACCGCGGGTCCTGGGTCGCCCCGGCGACGAAAGCGATCTGGATCCCGGCCGGCACGTTGCACGCTCACCGCGCATACGGCGACGTGAAGCTGCACACCGTCGGACTGGGCGCCGACGACAACCCGCTGCAGCTGGAATCGCCAACCGTGCTGATCGTCGGGCCCTTGCTGCGCGAGTTGATCATCGCCTACACGGGCAGCGATGACGCGACTCCGGAGCGGTTCCGGCTACGCACCGTCCTGCTCGATCAGTTGCGGAGCTCTCCGCAGCAACCGCTGCATGTACCGACGCCGACCGTTCCACTGCTCGTATCGGTCTGCGACATCCTGCATGCCGATCCGAGCGACAGCCGCACGCTCGCCGAACTCGGCCGAGTCGTCGGAGCAAGCGATCGCAGTCTGTCGCGGCTGTTCCGTCAGGACCTCGGCATGACATTCCCACAATGGCGCACCCAACTACGGCTGCACCGTGCGCTGGTTCTGCTGGCCGAGCGCACACCGGTGACCACGGTGGCACACCAGTGCGGTTGGTCGTCGGCGAGCGCGTTCATCGAGGTGTTCCGCCGCAGCTTCGGCCACACACCTGGCGCCTCGGCCCGATCAGACGGCCTCGGATTCGATTCGATCACAGGTTAGTTGGGTTTGACGGCGCGCCAGCGCACCCGGACACCGGCCACGTCGATGTGCACATCGCCGAAACCGGCCAGGCCCAACCGCATCCGCAAATCATCCGTTCGAATGGGATTGTAGGTATCGCCGAGGTGGATGAGCCGAAACATCAACGACGCCAAACGATCACTGCCGGCGAACACGCCGCCGGGCTTCAAGACGCGGAAAGCCTCCGCAAAAAGCTGGTCCTGTAAGTGATCCGTCGGAATGTGGTGAAGCATCGTGAAACACACCACCGAGTCGAAAGTCCGGTCAGGCAGATCGGTATCGCTGCCGTCACCGTGCAGCACGCGCGCACGATCGCCGTACAGCCGGTTGAGCCGCTCGGCCATCGGCTGATCCACCTCCACGGCGGTGACCGCGCCTGCCCGGTCCAGCAGAGCGCGCAGTGTCGCACCGTAACCGGGCCCGATCTCGAGCGTCTGGTCGCCGAGTTCGACGTCGGCAAGTGCCCACGGCAACAGATCGTCACGGACCATATCGGCCCATCCCGCCGAACTGCACCGCCGCTGATGCAACCTGTTCATCGCCATGATCTGACGCCCTTCCTGGCTCAATTTCTTACCTGGCGGACGTTACGAGACAGCACGGTTGCCGGCTTTCAAAAAAATGCCGCGTTATATCGAAAAACCGCCATGGCGGCGAGCGGCAACAGCACCTCGAATCTCGACGGGATAGCCGCCTATTGTTAACTCGCCGTTGCTAATTCGTTCATGCCTGGCTGGGGCCGAGCGACGATATGCTGAGAGCCTTACCCAGTCTCATCCGCCCTGCGTGGACGGGTGATCGTGCTATTAGGAGGACTTATGACTCGGACTCGCGTGCTCGGCGGCGGCGCCGGTGGCGGCAAACTGCTCGGCGGCGGCGCCGGCGGCGGCAAGTAGCCACACTTCGCTCGACATCACAAAGCGGTCTCGCCTCTCCCCGATGCGAGACCGCTTTCATGTCAACGGCTTCTGTGATCTGAGCGTGCGTGTCCTCATGCACCGCTACGTCGTTCAGACCCCTAGTCGGTGGTCGCTTTGAGGAAGCGGCCGGCCTGAAGGTTGGTGCCGAAGCCGGGCGCGAACTCTCCTGCGTCATACACGATGTGACCACCGACGATCGTGGCGGTGACCAGCTTGTCGTTTCGGTTCACCATCCGCTTGACGTCCGGCGCCCCCGGGTACGGGGCCTCCGCGTAGGCGGCGCTGGAGCCGTCGAATCCGGCTGGGTCGACGATCGCGATGTCGGCTCGCTTGCCCTCGCGAAGGTAACCGGCGTCGAGGCCGTACCAGTCGGCGAGCTCACCGGTGAGGCGCCGCACCGCGGCCTCGACGGGCATCGAGCCACGCCGGTGGACCCGTTCCAGCATCCGGAGCCCGGAGTTGTAGAACGCCATATTGCGAAGGTGCGCACCGGAATCGGAGAAGCCGATCTGCACGTTCGGCGAGCGCTGCATCCGGTCCAGCACCTTTTCGCGGTCATTCGCGACGACTGTCCGCCAGCGCAGCCCCGCACCGTGTTCGACCGTCAGGTCCAGCAGTGCGTCGGCGGGTTCGATCCCGCGGGCCGTCGCGACGTCGGCGAAGGATCGACCGACGACGGATTGGTCTGGGCAGGAAACGATTTCGGCGTCGGATAGGTCGCGACTCCACACTCGCGGACCGAATTGCTTGGTCATGTCTTTGCGGAACTGGCGACGATAGGACTCGTCGGCAAGCAGCTTTCCGCGGCTCATCTCGTCGCGGAAATTGAGCGCGGTCGAGCCGGAACCGAACTCCTCGAACACAACGAGATCGACACCATCGGCGTACATTTCAAACGGCACCGGCAAGTGTTGCCAACGGAAGTTACCGCCGGCGAGGTTGGTGAGACTGGCGGCCAGCAGAGTCAACCGTGCCGCCCTGCGGTCCGCCTTGACGTCGGCGGCCGCGATCAACGTGGTCTTCAACGCTTTTCGGGGCCCCCGGAAGCCGCGGCCAATGCTCTGCGCGAGGTAGCGCGAGACTTCGGTTTGCCGCGCCAGGTTCGGGGTGCTCTGATGCACGCGACCACGTTGCCGCAGAACGGTATTGAGCGCGTCGAACTCCGACCAGGTGGCGTAGGTCGACGGCAGCTGACGCGCCGGATATCGGGTGCCTTCGAGCTTGGAGAAGGAACTGCGCAAGGTCGACAGGCCGACGAAACCGGCGTCGAGCGACTCAGTGAGCATCTGCTGCATCTGCTCGATCTGCGCGCGAGTCGGCCGGTAGTCGGCATCAACCGACTGACCCAGACCCAGCACGGCGGCGCGGATGTCGGAGTGACCGATGAAGGCGGCGACGTTCGCCCCCAGCGGCAGCGAATCCAGCGCCTTGACGTATTCCGCAGGACCACTCCACGTCTTGGCTTCTTTGACCGAGTCGTGCACGATCTGCCACGGCAGCGCCTCGACGCGCGCAAACATGTCCGCGCAATCGTCGGCGTCGCTGTAGACGGTCGACAGTGAACAGTTGCCGAAGATGACCGACGTGGTCCCGTGCCGGACGGACTCGCCGAGTCCGGGGCTGAGCAGCACCTCGGCGTCGTAGTGCGTATGCACGTCGATCAACCCGGGCAGCACCCAGCGACCGCGGGCATTTATAGTGCGAACACCGTCCGGCATACGCTGCCCGACTGCCGCGACTTTTCCGTCCCGGATCCCGACGTCCGCAGTGATCGGCGCCGCACCCGTTCCGTCGAACACGGTCCCGCCACGGATGACAAGTTCAAAGCTCGACACCACAAGCCGCCTTTCGATACTTACCAGTATCCAGTCGATACCGGGGAGTATGCTCACCCGCATGTCGCCTGTCAAGCCGCCGCGAACCCGTCCCACGCGGAGCGAGGTACGGGACCGGATTTTGGATGCCGCCTCGAAAGTCTTCGCCGCCGAAGGGTTCGCCGGGGCCACTATCGACGCCATCGGCCAGGCCGCGGGATTCACCAAGGGCGCGGTGTATTCAAACTTCGGCTCCAAGGACGAATTGTTCCTGGCCCTGCTCGACCGCGAATTCGAGCTTCGAGGTCAGCAGATCGCGACGGCGCTGGAAAGCGGCGGCGACATCGTCGCGGCGGCGCAGTCGTTGAGCCGGTCGGTGCTCAATTCGGTTCACGATCACGCCGACTACTACGTGCTGTTCGTCGAGTACTGGCTGCGCGCGGTGCGTGACACGAAGCTGCGCGAGCGGCTGATCGCACGTCGTCGCGCCGCAGCCGCCGAGCAGGCCGACAACTTCGCCGAATCAGCCGCCGTCGTGCCGTCCGGTCGACCGTTGGCCGAACTCGCCCAGATGGTCGTCACCATGAACTTGGGGATCGCGATGGAGGAAGTCCTGCGGCCGGGAACGATCGACCCGGGCCTGCTCGCACAGTTGATCACCGCCCTGCTGGAATCTGTTGCTGTCCAACGCGATCAGGAGCACTAGATGGACACGCAGGACGACACGGACGCGCCCGCGGTAATCACCGCCACCGGCCTGGGGGTCGATGGCGAGCACGGACCGCTATTCTCCGACATCGACCTGACGCTCCCCGAGGGTTTCCATGCCATTCAGATGCCGGGGGGCCCCGGGCAAACTGCACTGTTGATGACGCTGGCGGGCCGCTTCAAGCCCACGCACGGCACCCTGACCGTTCGCGGCGACACCACACCGCGGGCGATCCGTCGGCACTGTGCGATCGCGGCCTTCCCCGATATCGACGAACTCGAGGAATCGGTGACGGTACAGACCGTACTGGCCGAGCAGCGGAGGTGGCTGGCGCCCTGGTACGCGCAGATACCCCGCGAAGCCGGGCAGACCAAGATGACCGAGGTATTCGGCGACACACCTCCGCCGTCACCGGGTTCCTACATCGTCGAATTGTCCGACCTGGAGCTGTTTTTGCTGCGGATCACGCTGGCAACGATGTCCAATCGTCCGATCCTGGTTGTCGGCGACCTGGAGCAAGTGCGTGACAACGCTCGCCGCGCGATAGCGGTGGACCGACTGGGCGCGCTCGCCAAGCAGTGCACCGTCGTCGTCGGCGTGACCAATCCGCTCGGTGCCCACGCACCGGACCACGAACTACACGACCACCGCGCCGAAGGAGACTGACGATGCTCGCTGGACTTGGATTCGGCTCGGAAATCAAACGTTTCGGCCGCAGCCGGCTGACCCGAGTGGCCATCGTCGTGCTGATGCTGCTGCCGCTGGTCTACGGGGCGCTATACCTCTGGGCCTTCTGGGACCCGTTTGGTCATGTCAACAAAATGCCGGTGGCACTGGTCAACTCGGACAAGGGAGCCGTTGTGTCCGGGCAGCAGTTCAATGCGGGCGCCGAAATTGCCAAGAGCTTGACCGCCGACGGCAGCCTCGACTGGCATGTCGTCAGCCCTGAGGAAGCACGTCACGGCGTCGACCACGGAAAGTACTACTTCATGGTTGAGCTGCCACCGGACTTCAGCGCGGCGATCGCGTCGCCGGTGACCGGTGCACCGAAGAAAGCCAACCTGATCGCCGTCTACAACGACGCCAACAACTACATCTCGACGAGTATCGGCCGCACCGCGATCGGCCAGGTACTCAACGCGGTCTCCTCCCGGATCTCTGGTCAGGCGGTCAATCAGATGCTGTCCGTGGTGGTTTCGTCCGGCTCCGGCATCAAGCAGGCAGCAGACGGGGCGAGCCGGCTTGCCGACGGCGCAGGCCAGCTGGCAGATGGTCTGGACACCGCCCGAACCGGGTCGGCGACACTGGCGACCGGCGCGCGGCAGCTCTCCGACGGAATCAACTCGGCCACCGAGCCGCTGCTCGCGGTAACCAAAGCCGTGTCCCAAATCGGTGGCAGCACCGAACAGCTGAGGCAGGGGGCCACCGCACTGCAACAGGCCGGGGACCAGATCGGCACGATCGCCACCGCACAAGACAATGCGGCCAACGCGTTGTCGACGGTGATCGACCAGCTCTCCGCGCGGCAGGATCCATTGGCCAACAACTTGCGCGGCGTGCAGGATCAGCTGCGCCAGCACCAGTTCACACCTGATATTCGACAGCGCCTCGCCGACGCCCAGAACGCTGCCGTCAACCTCACATCGGGGTTGCGCACCCCGGGCAGCCCGCTGGCATCCGCGCTCGACAACGTCGGCGGCAAGGGTCAGGAGCTCACGAACAAGCTGACCCAGCTGCGTGACGGCGCCAAACAGGTCGCCGATGGCAACGCCCAACTGGCCGATGGCATAGCAAAGCTCGACGGCGGCGCGCAGCAATTGAAGTCCGGATCGGCCGAGCTGGCGACCAAGCTGAGCGACGGGGCCAAACAGGTACCCAACTGGACACAACAGCAGAAGGACGCCGTCGCTGACACCATCGGCGGTCCGGTTCAACTGGAGACCGCGCATGAGAACGCCGCGCCGAACTTCGGCACCGGCATGGCGCCGTTCTTTCTGACCCTGGCACTGTTCTTCGGGGCGCTCGTGCTCTGGATGGTGTTGCGCCCCTTGCAGAGTCGCGCGATCGCCGCCGAGGTACTTCCGATTCGAGTGGCGTTGGCCAGCTACCTTCCGGCCGCCGCAATCTCGATGTTCCAGGCCATCATCCTCTACTGTGTCGTGCGTTTCGGCCTTGGCATGCATGTCGTGCATCCGGCCTCGATGCTCGGCTTCATGATCCTGATCTCGTTCGCCTTCGTGGCCGCGACACAAGCGATCAATGCACTCGTCGGCCCGGCGGTGGGCCGGGTGTTGATCATGGCACTGCTCATGCTGCAGTTGGTCAGCGCCGGCGGCATGTATCCGGTGGAGACGACCTCAAAGCCGTTCCAGGTCCTGCACCGCTTCGATCCGATGACCTACGGCGTCAACGGTCTTCGGCAACTCATCCTCGGCGGCATCGACGGCCGGCTATGGCAGGCGATCGTGGTGCTGATCGGCATCTGGGCGGCGGGGATACTTCTGTCGTGTCTGTCGGCCCGGCGCGATCAGCTGTGGAACATCGACAGGCTGATCCCAGCCATCAAGATGTAGCACCCGACCTTGTCGGTGACGATGCAGCTCAGTGCGGCTCACGCCGCCCGGGGATGGGCAGCCGGGCACTGTCGTCGAGGTCGACGTCGAGAGCGTTCAGCATCAGCGCCAGACCAGCGTAGCGATTGATGACCATCAGCACTTCGACCGTGGCCTGCGCGCCGAGTGCCCGGTGGACGCGGTCGAACGTCTCCCCCGTGACGCTGTGAGTGGTCAGCAGCTCGGTGGTCAGCTGCATCACCTCGTGTTCGGTCGCATCGAACGGGTGTGTCCGCCAGCCGGTTTCGGAGAGAATAGCGTCGATCTCTTCGCCGCTCACACCGGCGGTGCGGGCGACGTCGCGGTGTTGTCCGAGCTCGTAAGAGCACTCCATCAGCCGGGCGGTGCGCAGGACGATGATTTCGCGCAGCCGGGTCGGCAGTGTCGGGCTGGTCAGGGCCGCGTTGCCCGCCACCATCCAGCCGGTGAACACCTTGTCGGCGTTAGCCAGCGTTCGGTAGACGTTGAGATCGCCGCGCGCATGGGTCAATTCGCGGGCCTGGGGCGCCATGTCCGCCGGTTCGCGATAGGCAATGCGTGTCATCGGGCATCGACCTCAACGTCGACAGCGTTGAGCACCAGCGCCAGCCCGTAGTGACTGCTGACCAGCATCAGCAGTTCGGTGACCCCTTCGTCGCCGAAGATGGTGTGGGCGCGGGCGAATGACTCGTCGCTGAGCCGGCGCGTGGTGCACAGCTCGGAGACCACATCGAGCAACACCCGCTCGTTACCGGCGAATTCGTCGAAGTCGTCGGTTTCGACGATCGCGCTGATCTGCTGCTCGGTCAGCCCGGCGCCGCGCGCGATCTCGATGTGCCGGCTGAGTTCGTAGCGCGAGTTCTGCAGGCGGGCGACCCGCAGGATGACCAGTTCGCGCGTCCGCGGGGCGAACGTGGGGCTGTCGAACAACTCGTCGACCATTTGCGTCCAACCAACGAAAACGTCCGGGGCGTTGGCGAGCATCCGAAACACATTGAGCTCGCCCCGACGTGCCATGAACTCGCGGATGGCGTCGGGTTGCTGGTCGACGGCGACCAACGGTATGCGTGACATCGCTCTGCTCCCTTGGCTATTCGGCGACCAGTGTAAAGGTCCAGTCCAAGGTTACGAACGGTTCGTCGACGGATGCTCCGTCTGGCGCGATTCCTGGCTCGTGTCGTACGAAGTCCGCCATCAGTGAGTCCTGGTCGGCGAACACGGCGTCGTGGCCGATGTACGGATCGTCGCGCCAGAACAGCTGAGTGATCAGCGGCCGATAGCCGTCGGCCCTGAACCAGAAATGCACATGCTGCGGACGCATGGGCGAACGATTCGCCGCCCGCAGGATCTCGCCGCACGGGCCGTCGGTGGGTACGGGGTAGTAGCGCGGCGTGATCGACCGGTACCAGAACCGCCCGTCGTGGTCACAGGTCAGCAGTGCCCGCATCGCGAACTGATCGTGCAACTTCTCGGTCCGCTGGACGTCGTAGAAGCCCTCACCGTCGCTGTGCCAGGTGTCGACCTTCGCGCCGGCGATTGGGTGGCCACTGTCGTCGACAACCCGGCCGGTGACGAACATCGGTGTGCCGCTGACACGAGAGGAGATGTCGGAACCGTTGTCGGCGGTGGGACGCCCATCGACGTAGAACGGGCCGAGCAGAGCGGGTTCGGTCGCCGACGATCCGGTGTGTTGATTGATCTTGTCCAGCAGCATGCTCAGGCCAAGGATGTCAGAAAGCAGCACCACCTCTTGGCGGGTCGGGGTGGAGATCTTGCCGACCCGTTCGACGAAATCCATTGCGGTGAACCATTCGTCACCGGTCAGACGTACCTCGCGGGCAAAGTCGTGCAGGTGCCGCACCAGAGATTGGAACACGTCACGAAATCGTGGGTCGGCAGAGTCGTCGAAGGCCTGCTGCACGACCGCGGTGAGGGTCTGCTCGGTCAGATTGGATGGCATGGGCTTGCCTGTCTGTGTCAGGGCCGGATGATGACGCGCCCGGCGGCGCTGTCGGCGACGGCTTGGTACGCGGCGGCCGCGCCATCGAGCGAGTAGGACGCCGCGATGGGAAGTGGGCGGAACGCGCCGGACTCGAAGTAGGGCCCCATCTGCTCGAGTCGCCGTGCCGAATCGGTCATGCTCAGCTTCCCGCTGTCGGCGCCCAGAATCCGAGTTTCGTTGTGGTAGAGGTCGCGCAGATTGATCTCTACGGTAGGCGACCCGACGGCGCTGATCACGACGAGTCGGCCGCGGTGGGCGACGGCAGCCAGGGCCGAACCCGTGGTCACCCCGCCGACCGCGTCGTAGACGACCTCAGCGCCCTTGCCCTCGGTGTGCAGCCTGATCGCGGCGCCGACGTCGGCCGCTGGGTCGAAGGTGATGAAGTGGTCGATGACCGATGCGGCCGGAGTATCGGGCCTGGGCCGGCGGCGATCGACACCAATCACGTTGGCGCCGAGTGCATGTGCGATTTGGGCGACAGCTCCGCCGGCGCCCCCGGATACACCGAAGACAGCAACCGTCTCACCGGTCGCCAGTTGCGCGACCTCTACCAACCCGTACCAGGCCACGACGAAATTGACGCCGACGGTGGAGGCCTGGTCGAAGCTGAGCCGTTCGGGTTTGGGCACCAAGGCCGAAACGGGAACCGACATCAACTCCGCATGCGAACCGTCGCGGTTGAAGCCGGTGTCTCCCCCGGTCCCCCACACCGCGACTCCCTCCCACTCAGCGGGCCCAGCGATGACCACGCCGGCGAAATCGCGCCCTGGGGTGCGAGGCAACACCGTCCAATCCATGGCACCGGCAACGTTTTTCACGTCGGATGGGTTGACAGATGCCGCTTCGACGCGGACCACCGCTTCTTCGGCGGTCGCGACAGGGTCCGCGACGTCCTCGAGGCGCAGCACCCCGGGGTCGCCGAACTCGCTGAAGCGCAAAGCCCGCATCAGTCCGTCCTAGTCGTCGGCCGACGAGGGCGCCTCGCCGGCTCGTGTGCGACGGACCGCGCCCCATAGGCCGGTCCCTACGCCGACCAGGGCGCCACCCATCCCAATTAACTGTTGCGAGCGTTTCATCTGATGGTGCACACCTAGGCCGCCCAGCAGGTCAGCGGCGTCGGCACCGGCTGACGCCAGAAACCACCCGCGGGTATTTCGGCCGCGCAACGCGGATGTAGCCAACAATCCGCCGATCAACGCGTCGCGGTAACCCATCGACCGCAGCAACAGCTGGGCGGTCGGCGAGGGCGTGTCCGGGTCGCCCCACATCGGGTTGGCCCGCAGGGGGTCGACGAGAAACGAGATGCCAGAAGCCAGTCGGATGCTGCCCACGGCCAGCGCCGCACGGTCGATTGTCATGGACTCAGAGCCTAGATGTTCGCCAAACGTCGAGTGTCGGGCGTTGTCGCACGACATTTCCATCTTGTCGATGTTGGTGTTCGCAGCGGGTGTCAGAATTCAGGTCATGACCGCAGCGCCGCCTCCAGTCTCCGCTCCACGTTTCGAGCCCGACGAGGGGTGGGTGCCCGCCGACGAGCGCCGCTTCGGCCTTGACCGGCGCACGCTACGCCCGACGCTGGCGGTGTTCGCCCTGGTCTTTGTGATGTCGGTGGTGTTGCCGGTAGTCAACGCCGCGGTCCCCTACCACGACATCGTCAGAGCCGGTGATGTCATGCAGATCGAGGGCGACGTGACCTTTGTCCCCGAGGCGGGCTGGGGCATCACCTCGGGTGTGCGCGCCGGGCACGCCCCGACGTCCGGGCAGTATCCCGCCTCGGCCACCGTCGAAGACGGCGCGATGAAGTTCACCGTGCGTACCGGCGCGTTTCGCGGCGACGCCGACCAGCTGCTCGATCAGATCGAGGCGACATCCGACGCGCTGAATCAACGCCGCGGAGTGCATATCACCGGCGCGCCCGCCACGATCACCACCGCGCAGGGCAAACAGGGCGCGACCATGCGAGTCACCGGACCGCACACGGGAGGGCTGATCGCTGCCTTCGTGTTCGACGGTCGCGGAGTGGAGGCCGTGGCGACCGGCGACCGACCGACGCCGGTGCCGAGCAGAGCGCCGCGGTACTGCGAATGATCGGCAGCATCCGCGAGTCCAAGCACGACGCCTGCGCGGCGGCCCGACGTGTGTCCCACGGCTTCACGTTTCACGTCTTCACGTTTCACGAGGCCACGTTTCGCGTTCCGGCGAACTGCGGCCCGGCTGGCGGTTCTGGGTCCTGGCCCTCGTCGCCCTCCCCGCCTCGCTGACTCCCTCTGCGCAGCTCGCTGCTGCGGCGGCCGAGGACCTGCGCCTCCCCCGCGACCTGGCTGCGCCCTGCGGCGCCGAGGCGGCGGCCGGCACGGACCCGGCCGTCCGCAGCGAACTCCAGGACGACATCGCCGTCTGGGCCGGCTCGGCCAAAACCCGCCGCGTTCGCCGCGGCCGTCGATCATTTCATCCAGCGGCTGGGCCAGGCGCAGGACC
>CAWIKT010000023.1:0-5563 GCA_963836555.1 uncultured Actinomycetota bacterium
GCGCAACAACGCCGCGATGATGGCCGGGGTCCTGGTGCTGATCGGTGGGATGGTGCTCTACCACGGCGTTAACGCGCTCGGCTAGAGCTTTGCCCACTCGGGCATAAAATCGGCGGCCGTGAGCCTCAACGATCGGGATGCGCTGGCGGTGCTGCATGCCGCCCTCGACCCCGACGACGCCAACGGGCTCATCGGCCGGTTCTACACTCGCTGGTTTTCCTTCGACGCGTCACCGCGCGATTTGTTCCCGCCGGACATGGCCGCCCAGCGGGCCGCGTTCGCGCACGCGCTGAAATGGCTCTACGGCGAGCTCGTCGCTCAGCGTTCGCACGAGCCGGTGGCGTTTCTGGCTCAGCTCGGACGCGACCACCGCAAGTACGGGGTGCAGGCCGAGCACTACGAGACGCTCGGGCGGGCGCTGTATGCGACGTTGCGTGACGCGCTGGCGGAGGCATGGACCGACACCGTCGACGCCGCCGCCCGGCAATCGCTGAATCTGATCACCGGGGTGATGAGCGGGGCCGCCGAGGCCGAGCACGGACCCGCCTGGTGGGACGGCACGGTGGTCGAACACCTCCGGGTATCCCGCGACCTCGCCGTAATCCGGCTACAACTCGACAGTCCCATGCCCTACCACGCCGGCCAGTACGTCAACGTCGCCGTGCCGCAATGCCCGCGGAGGTGGCGATACCTGACGCCGGCCATCCCGCCCGACGACACCGGCGCCGTCGAGTTTCACATTCGCGCGGTGTCGGGCGGCCTGGTCAGCACCGCCATCGTCAACGAGACCCGGCCCGGTGACCGGTGGCGAGTGTCCAGCCCGCACGGCGCGTTGGATGTCAACCGCGACGGCAGCGACGTCCTGATGGTGGCGGGCAGCACCGGGCTTGCGCCGCTGCGCTCGATCATCATGGACCTGACCCGCTGGGCCGACAATCCGCGCGTGCACCTGTTTTTCGGCGGCCGCTACCCCTGCGAGCTGTACGACCTGCAGACGTTGTGGCAGATCGCCTCGACACAATCCGTGGCTGTCGGTGACCCCGGTCTCTGAATTCGGCGGCGACCCGGCGTGGGCTTCGGATTATCCCGACGTGACGCCGCCGCGGGGACTGCACGTTCGCCAGACCGGCAAGTTGGTCGACGTCGTGACCAGGTACGGCAATTGGGGCGACCGCCAGATCCTGATCGCCGGCGGCCCGGACATGGTGCGCGCCACCGTCGATGCGCTGGTGGCTAAAGGCGCTCCGCCGGAACGCATTCAGCACGACCCGTTGTCCCGCTAGGCTCGGGTCGTGCGCATCGTCACGCTGAGCGATCCGTCGTCGGACGTCGAGGCCCGCTTCGTCCCAGAGGCCGGCATGATCGGGATTTCGCTGACCGACGCGGGCGCCGAATTGCTGGGCCAACGCCGCGGACTCGACGCCTACGTGGCCAATGGAAAAACGATGGGCATCCCGCTGTTGTACCCCTGGGCAAATCGCTTGGGCGCCAACACATACGAAGCCGAAGGCAAGACGGTCACGCTGACCGACGGCGAATACGGGGTGCGGACTGATCCCAACGGCCTACCGATCCACGGTGTGCTCGCCGCCTTTCCCAACTGGCGGGTGACGCACGAGTCCGGTCACGAGCTCACCGGAGAGGTGAACTTCACCAGCGACGAAGAGCTGCTCGCCAGCTTCCCGTTTCCGCACCGGCTGTCGCTGACGATCACCCTGTACGAGCGGACCCTGCGGCTGCGCGTTGCGGTGACCCCGACCGGCGAGTACGCGGTGCCGATGTGCTTCGGCTTTCATCCCTACCTGCAGCTGCCCGACGTGCCGCGCGATCAGTGGGTCATCGAGACGCCGGCGATGCGACACCTGACGCTCGACGACAAGGGGCTGCCGACCGGTGACGCGGTGGTCCAGCCGGCCCTCCGTGAAACGCTGGGCGACAAGAGTTTTGACGACGGCTACGATCAGGTCGGCGAGGGCGCGGCGTTCGCCGTGTCCGGAGGCGGACGCCGCATCGAGGTCCACTTCGAACAGGGCTATTCCGCGGCACAGATCTTCGCGCCGGCCGGCGAGAGTGTGGTGTGCTTCGAGCCGATGACCGCCCCGACCGACGCGTTGCGCCGCGGCGGGTACCCGTCGGCTCGGCCCGGCGACTGGGGCGTCGCGCAGTTCTCGATCAGGGTCTAGCGGCTAGAAACAGAAGGGTTAGTGGCGCGGCTTCCAGACCACCACCGCGGTGCTCTTCGGCACCACCGCGAGGTCGCGACGCTGATTGCGCGTGAGTACCTCGATCTCGGCTGCCATCTCCTTCAACCGCGACTGCAGCGCCTCGACCTGATTCGTCAACTCGATAATCCGTTTGATACCAGCCAGGTTGACGCCCTCGTCCTGAGACAGCCGCTGCACCTCGCGGAGCAGATCAACGTCATGCTGCGAATAACGCCGTCCCCCACCGGAACTACGGCTGGGACTGACGAGTCCGAGCCGGTCATAGGTACGCAGCGTCTGCGCGTGCATACCGGCCAGCTCGGCGGCCACCGAGATCAGGAACGTTCGGGCATCGTCTTTCTTGGCCATCAGCGGTTACCCGCCCAGCCCGCCCGGGGATCAAAACCACTCGACCGCTCGGCGACCGCGTAGGCTTCGAGCGCTTCTTTGGCAGCACCCTCCAGGTTCGGCGGCACAGCGACTTTCACCGTGACCAGCAGGTCACCCTGACCCCCGGAGCGCTTGGGCACCCCGCGGCCGCGGACCCGCAGGATACGACCGTCGGTTGTGCCCTTGGGCACCCGGACACCGACCTTGCCGTCCAATGTGGGCACGGAAAGCGTTGTGCCCAAAGCCAATTCACTGAAACTGACCGGCACCGTGACGGTCAGGTCGTCGCCGTCACGAGCGAACACCTTGTCGGGCCGCACATGCACGGTGACGTAGAGGTCACCCGATGGAGCGCCGCGCAATCCCGCTTCACCCTGACCGGCCAACCGGATCCGCTGCCCGTCTTCCACGCCCGGCGGGATCCGGACGTTGATGGTGCGAGTGCGGGTGGTGACACCGGTACCTTTGCACTCGTCGCAGGGGTGCTCGATGATCGACCCGCTGCCACGACATTCGGTGCACGGCTCGGAAAACCCGAAAGCGCCTTGGTTGCGGCTGATTACGCCCGCGCCATTACACGTCGGGCAGACCTTCGGGCTGGTGCCCGGCCGCGCGCCGCTGCCATGGCAGTTGGTGCACGGCGCCGGGCTGGTCAGCCGCAGCGGCATCGCGACGCCCTTGGTGGCTTCCAGGAAGTCCAGCTCGGTCTCGGTCTCCAGGTCGTTGCCGCGACGCGGCCGGCTGGGCCGCGGCTGAGCGCCGCGACCGAACAATCCGCCGAACAGGTCACCGATGTTGCTGCCGCCGCTGCGGCCGGCGGCGTCGAACAGGTCGTTGAGGTTGAACTCAGCGCCGTCGCCGCCAAAACCCCCGGCGAAGTCGCCCGCACCACCGCCGTTGAAACGCCGACCGAATCCGCCCCCGGCGAAGAGACGACGGGTTTCGTCGTACTCCTTGCGCTTCGCGTCGTCGGACAAGACGCTGTAAGCCTCGGAAACCGCCTTGAACCGCTCGGCCCCACCCGGATTTTTGTCCGGATGCAGGTCGGAGGCCAACTTGCGATACGCCGTCTTTATCTCTTTAGCGCTGGCGTCGGAGGAGACGCCGAGCTCCTTGTAGAAATCCTTCTCAACCCACTCGCGCTGAGCCATTCCGCGTCACCCCCTTCGCCTTCTGGAGTCCAGCCGTCAGTTCTCCGACGGCTCTGATTCTGCGTGCTGTTCGCCTTCGTTCGCGTCGTTATCGCCGGTGTCGGCGGTCCCCGCGTGGTCCGAGGGCTCCGCGACGGTGTCCACCACTCCCACCAGGGCGTGCCGCAGCACCTGCTCGCCGAGCTTGTAGCCCTGGCGCATCACGTTGCCGATCACCGGCTTGGAGCCCGGGCCGCCATCGCCTTCATGCTGCACGGCCTCGTGCAGCGCCGGGTCGAAGTCGTCACCCTCCGCGGCGAAAGCGGTCAGGCCGAGGCCGGTCATTGCGCCGACCAGCTTGTCGGCCACCGACTTCAGCGGACCCGAATCCAGGTCGCCGTGGCTGCGCGCCCGCTCGAGATCGTCGAGCACACCCAGCAATTGGCTCACCACCGCGGCCTTGGCCCGCTCCGCGCTGGCCTCCTGCTCACGCAACGCCCGCTTGCGGTAGTTGGCGTAGTCGGCCTGCACCCGCTGCAGATCGGCGGTCAGCTCGGCGACCTTCTCGTCGGCGGCCGGTGCGTCCGGCGCCGCCCCCGCAGGGGCGGCACCGGCGGCGAAGTGGCGTACCTCGCCGGTCTCAGGATCGATCCGCCGCTTGTCAGTGACGGTTACCGGTTCTTCTGGGTTTCCTTCGGTCACTGGCCCTCCCGGTCATCGTCGACTACCTCCGCGTCGACAACGTCATCCGCTCCGCCAGTGCTGCCAGCGCCGGAAGCGCCGGGAGCGCCGTCGGGCTGCTCGGCCTGGGTAGCCTCGTAGATGGCCTGACCCAGAGCCTGCGACTCCTGGCCCAGCTTCTCCATCGCCGTCTTGATCGCACCGATATCGGTGCCTTCCAGCGCCGACTTGGCTTCCGCCACCGCGGCGTCGACCTTGTTCAGCGTGTCCTCGGGAACCTTGGATCCACCTTCGGCACTGCGCTGTTCGGAGACGAACTTCTCCGTCTGGTAGACCAGTGTCTCGGCCTGGTTGCGCACGTCCGCCTCTTCGCGACGCTTGCGGTCTTCGTCCGCGTGCGCCTCGGCGTCCTTGATCATCCGGTCGATCTCCTCCTTGGAAAGGCCGGAGCCTTCCTGGATCTTGATCGTGTTCTCCTTGCCGGTGCCCTTGTCCTTGGCCGTCACGTGCACGATGCCGTTGGCGTCGATGTCGAAGGTGACCTCGATCTGGGGCACGCCGCGCGGAGCCGGCGGGATGCCGGTCAGCTCGAAGGAGCCGAGCAGCTTGTTGTGCGAAGCGATTTCGCGCTCACCCTGGAAGACCTGGATCTGCACCGACGGCTGGTTGTCGTCGGCCGTGGTGAAGGTCTCCGACCGCTTGGTCGGGATCGTGGTGTTGCGCTCGATCAGCTTGGTCATCACGCCACCCTTGGTTTCGATACCAAGGCTCAGCGGTGTGACGTCAAGCAGCAGAACGTCTTTCACCTCACCCTTGAGCACACCGGCCTGCAGCGCGGCACCCACGGCGACAACCTCGTCGGGGTTGACACCCTTGTTGGGCTCCTGGCCGCCGGTCATCTCCTTGACCAGCTCGGTCACCGCGGGCATCCGGGTGGAACCACCCACCAGCACCACGTGGTCGATTTCCGAGACCGCGATGCCGGCGTCCTTGATCACCGACTGGAACGGCTGCCGCGTGCGGTCGAGCAGATCCTGGGTGATCTTCTGGAACTCGGCGCGGGTCAGCTGCTCGTCGAGGAACAGCGGGTTCTTGTCGGCGTCAACGGTGATGTAGGGCAGGTTGATCGACGTGCTCTGGCTCGAGCTCAATTCGATC
>CAWIKT010000024.1:0-80444 GCA_963836555.1 uncultured Actinomycetota bacterium
GCGGCGGCCCGTCCGGCCAAGCCGGCGCGCTGCGCCTGGCGATCGCCCGGGCGCTGATCATCGTGCAGCCCGAGGACCGGCCCGCGCTGAAGAAGGCCGGCTTCCTGACGCGTGACCCGCGTGCCACCGAGCGCAAGAAGTACGGCCTGAAGAAGGCCCGTAAGGCGCCTCAGTACAGCAAGCGCTGATCCAGGCGGCGATCACGGCCGCGTACCAGTTGGGTCGCACTCCGGCGAATCCGTTTGTCGTGTGTGTGCGCGGTCACCAACTGTGAGAGGTTTGTCCGCATGGGTCGACTTTTCGGCACTGACGGCGTCCGCGGGGTCGCCAATCGCGAGCTCACCGCCGAGCTCGCGTTGGCCCTCGGCGCCGCGGCCGCTCGGCGACTGACCAGGCCGGCACCGGAAGGCGACGCGTCGCGGTGATCGGCCGCGATCCCCGCGCCAGCGGCGAAATGCTGGAAGCCGCGGTGATCGCCGGTCTGACCAGCGAAGGCGTCGACGCGCTGCGCTGCGGGGTGCTGCCGACCCCGGCCGTGGCTTACCTGACCCATGCGTACGACGCCGACTTCGGCGTGATGATCTCCGCGTCGCACAATCCGATGCCCGACAACGGGATCAAGATCTTCGGGCCGGGCGGCCACAAGCTCGACGACGCCACCGAGGACCAGATCGAGGATCTGGTCGCCGGCTGGGCCCGGGCTGCGTCCCGTCGGCGCCGGCCTCGGCCGCGTGATCGACGCCGAAGATGCGCTGGACCGCTACCTGCGCCAGGTCGGCAAGGCCAGCACCGTGCAACTCCACGGGCTGACCGTGGTGGTCGACTGCGCCCACGGCGCCGCCTCGGCCGCCGGACCGCGCGCCTACCGCGCCGCCGGTGCGCGCGTCATCGCGATCAACGCCGAACCCAACGGCCTCAACATCAACGACCGCTGCGGCTCGACGCATCTGGACGTGCTGCGCTCGGCGGTGCTGGAGCACGGCGCCGACCTCGGCCTGGCGCACGACGGCGACGCCGACCGCTGCCTGGCCGTCGACGCGGCCGGCGAGGTCATCGACGGCGACGCCATCATGGTGATCCTGGCGCTGGCGATGCAGGAAGCCGGCGAGTTGGCCGGCAACACGCTGGTCGCGACCGTGATGAGCAACCTCGGGCTGCACCTGGCGATGCGCGCGGCCGGGGTCGAGGTCCGCACCACCAGCGTCGGCGACCGATATGTGTTGGAAGAGCTGCGATCTGGCGAGTTCAGCCTCGGCGGCGAGCAGTCCGGACACATCGTGCTGCCCACCCTGTCCACCACCGGCGACGGCATCCTGACCGGCCTGCGGCTGATGTCGCGGATGGCGCAGACCGGCACCTCGCTGGCCGGCCTGGCCTCCGCGATGCACACCTTGCCGCAGGTGCTGATCAACGTCGACGTCACCGACAAGGCCGCCGCTGTCGCCGCGCCCTCGGTGCAGACCGCGGTGCAGCAGGTCGAAGACGAACTCGGCGACACCGGTCGAATCCTGTTGCGGCCCTCGGGAACCGAGCAGATGATCCGGGTGATGGTGGAAGCCGACGACGAGCACGTCGCGCACCGGCTCGCGGCCCACGTCGCCGACACGGTGCGCGCCACCCGCTAGCCGCGGAACCTTTGCGCGACTCGTTGCGTCGAACCTGTTATGGCACAACGAGACGCATTCGTCGACGCTGCAGCGGTTCATGCCGTCGCGAACCGATTTGACGACGCAGCACATCTCATCGACGGCGCGGTGCGCACCCATTTCGGCAGGTTGGCCTTCGACGGCACCACCTCCGGTCGCGCCTACATCGGTCAGGGCGATGCGCTGCGATTCGCCTTGCATCGACTCGGCGGCGAGCTTGCCCAGTGGGCGCGGGCCAGCATGGAGGTCGCCGCTGCGCTGCGGGCCGGCGCCGATCGCTACGCCGACGCCGATCAGCTCGCCGCCGCGCGGATCGCCTGACATGGCCGACCGATTCGACGTGGCGGCGCGGCTCGCCGAAGGTCGGCCCGCCGTCGAGCACACCCAGACCTACGTGCGGGCCTGCCAGGCGCTCGGCTACCAGCAGCCCGACCTCACCGCGCACCCGTCGCAGGTAGGGGACTGGTACGAAACCGAAGCCGGACTCGACCTGCGGGTGCTCGACGGCGACACCGCCGAACTTCGCGCCGCGGTCACCGCGATCGAGGAGGCGCTGTGGGTGCAGCGAACCCAGGTCACCGAGCTCGCGGCGGCGTGGCGAGGTTCGGGTGCCGAGTCGGCGGCGCGGTTCCTCCAGCGTCATTGCGAAGTCGCGGAGGAGGTGGCCGCGCATATCCGCGCCGCCGCCGAGCACTGCGCCGCGTTGCGCGACGATGTGTGGCAGGCCGTCGACGGCAAGGTCGCGACCACCGTCGCCATCGACGAACGCCGGGCTGCGCAGCGCTCAACATGGCTGGCTGCCGCGCAGGCGGTCACGGCGGGTGGGTGACCGGTCGGCGGCCGAAGTGGTCGTCCACCAGCAGGTAATGCCGTTCGTCGACAACGACATTCGCAACGACTGGCTCGCGGCGATGAGCTCGGCCAACGCCTCGGTGGCGGCGTCCTACGACACGGCCATCCATGCGTTGGCGTCGATGTGTGACGTGCGGTTCGACATTCCGGGCGATCTGGGCCCGAGCTGGCAACCGGAGTCGAGCGACCGTCCCGGGTGCGCGGCAGTCCGTCGCCGTGCTGCCGGCATCCGCTGCCCGCCGGCCCGATGCCGACCGTGCCGGCCGCTGCGCCCGCGCCCGCGCCCCGAGACCCGTGACGGCGCAGCCACTTCCAGCGGACCAGCCCGAGGAGGCTCGATGCCGCCGCGACCTGCCGATCCGCTCGGTGACGCGGCCGGGTTGTCCACTGGCGCAGGGGGTCTCGGCGGTCTTGGCGGTATGACCGGTGGCATCGGTGGTGTCGTCGGCAGCATCGTCGACAGCATCGGCAGCCTGCTGGGTTCACTGGCCGGTGGCTTGGGCGACGGTCCCGGCGTCGGGGACGATCCCGTCAGACGTCGATGACGCCGACGATGCCGACGATCCGCGATGGCGATGATGCCGGCGAGGCCGACGACGCCGACAAGCCAGACGAGCGAAGAGCCGCCCGCTCCCGAGGACGCCGTGCCCGAGTTGGCCGTCGCCGAGAACCCGCCCGCCGCAGCCGAAGCCGTCGGTGAGCCGGCCCCGCAACCGGTCGACCCGCCGCCCGAAGGCCGCCGCCGGCCGAGCAGCCCGCCGGCGGCCGCGCCACCGGCCGACGGGTCGACACCGTGTGAGATCGCCGAGGACCAACTGCCGCAGGCCGGACAGTGAATCAGGGCTCAGCCCTTGAGCAGCGCGACGAATTTCTCCTCGGGAGTCAACGTCGCGACCTCCTCACCGATCGGCAGCGTCTTGGGCAGCTGCACGTCCGGGTCGGCGAAGTCGGCATACGTCTTGTCGCCGCTGAGCGAGTAGAGCAGATAACCCGTGAGCAGTGCACGAATTGTCTTCTGCGTCTTGCGATCCGGAGCGCCCAGTCCGAACGCCGTGGTAAGCCGTCGGCCCTCGGCCAGCCCGTTGGCCTTCGCCTTGCTGACGATTCGCAACATCCCCGCGTCCCACGCCTGCCAGAGTTCAATCGCGTTGGACCGCAACGCCTTCGCCGAATCCGGTGCGCTGAACACCACGCCGGGCACGCGTAACGATGCGGCCGGTTGCTCGGCGGACGGGGTAGTGACAGCCGGGAAGATCGCGGCCACCACTCGAGGCTTGACCTTCATGCCGGCGGCCGCGAAGACCGCTGCCGATCCGCCGAAGCCGTGACCGATCGCGCCGAGTTTGTCGGGATGCACGCTGATCTTGCCCGGCCCCAGGCGGACTCCGGTTGCGATGTCCAGTGCCGTGCCCATGTCAAAGGCGAGATTCAGCACCGACGGCGCCACCCCGCGCTCGGTGTCGGGGGCCGCAGCGACGATTCCCCACGACGCCAGGTGCTCCAGCAAACCCGAATACCGCGCTACGCCGGTGAGCCAGTCGTGGCCGAACACCACGGCGGGCAGGTGCAAACCCGCCTCGGGCGTGTAGACGACACCCGGCAAGCCGGCAAAGGCCAAGTCGCCGCGCAACACCCGGTGCGGGCCGCTTCGGCTCAGGGTGCCAACGAGCTTGCTGATCTTCGCCACCCGATGACGGTAGCGCACGTCAGAGGCCCGCCCGGAGCGCTCCACCGCCAGGCGAACCAGTCAACATCAAGCTCATTGTCAGTAGAGTCGCCAGCTAACACGCCCATACGCGGCGTTTCGCGCGCCGAACGGGGTGTTACTACGGGGCCATGAACACTGAAACGAATCGCAGCCGCGGCCGCAATCACCACGGCTTTGGGTCTTGCCGGCGTCGGCGCAGCAAGCATGGCCGAGGCGCAGCCCGCCGGCTCCGCTTGCCCGACTACCACTGGTGTCCGGGCCAATTCTTCGACCCGGCCTGGGGTCACAACTGGGATCAGGGTCGCTGTCACGACGACAATTTCTTCGACGGTGAGCCGCACGATCAGGGCCACTGGCACGGAGTGGGTCCCTGGCACCCGTGAGCAACCAACCTGACCCGCCTAAGCAGCCGTCCCGAATCGGGGCGGCTGCTTCATTTGGGCGGCCCTTCGCAGACCAGGAGCACTTACGTCGACGTCAACGCTGGTCCCGCCCCATCTCGAATCTCATTAAATACCAACGTTATTCACAGCAACTCATAACAACTTTTGCGGTCTAGAGGTTTAGCTAGGGGTGTGCGGGTGGTACGAAGAAACGGTGATAAACATCAAACAAATCGCAGCTGCGACAGCCATCACCGCTGGTCTTAGGACTGGCCGGTGTGGGCGCGGCGAGCGTTGCTACGGCTCAGCCTGCTGGGCCGCTACCTGATTACCACTGGTGTCCCGGCCAGTTCTTCGACCCGGGCTGGGGCAACAACTGGGACTGGAACCGCTGCCACGACGACTTTTACGGCGACGGCGACCCGCACGACCGCGGTCACTGGCACGGTCAGGGTGACTGGCGCAATGACAACGGCCGCGGCTGGGACAACAACCACGGTCCGGGCTGGGACAACCATGGGCCCCGGCGGGCCCGGCTGGAACGACCACCGCGGCTACTGAGCCACAGCTCAGCCGGGCGTCAACAATCCATAGAAATCCTGATCTTTCGCAGGTCAGGGGCGTGCGGCCGTCCCGACAGGGGCGGCCGCACTGCTGTACACGCCACCCCGCGTGCGCCCTGGGGCGCGCAACTGCACTACCCTGAAGGGCTATGTGCGGAATCGTCGGCTACGTCGGGCATCAGCCTGCCCTCGATGTCGTCGTCGACGCACTGCGCCGGATGGAGTACCGCGGCTACGACTCGGCCGGTATCGCGCTGGTCGACGGCGACGGCGACCTGACGGTCCGGCGTCGCGCCGGCAGGTTGGCCAACCTGGAGAGCGCGCTGGCCGAGACCGACGCCGACTCGCTGCGCGGAACGACCGGCTTGGGCCACACCCGCTGGGCCACGCACGGACGTCCCACCGACCGCAACGCGCACCCGCACCGGGACGCGGCCGGCAAGTTCGCGGTCGTCCACAACGGCATCATCGAGAACTACGCGCCGCTACGCCAAGAGCTGGAGAACGCGGGCGTCGAGTTCGCCAGCGACACCGACACCGAGGTGGCCGTCCACCTGGTTGCCCGGAACTATCACCACGGCGAGACGGCGGGCGATTTCACCGCGTCCGTGTTGGCCGTGCTGCGGCGCCTCGAGGGCCACTTCACGCTGGTGTTCGCCAACGCCGACGAACCGGGCACGATCGTCGCGGCGCGTCGTTCGACGCCGTTGGTCGTCGGCATCGGCAAGGGCGAGATGTTCGTCGGCTCCGACGTCGCGGCGTTCATCGGACACACCCGCGACGCCGTCGAACTCGGACAGGACCAGGCCGTCGCGATCACCGCCGACAGCTACCGGATCACCGACTTCGACGGCAACGACCTGACCGAGACCGCTCGCGCTTTCCATATCGATTGGGACGTCAACGCCGCCGAGAAGGGTGGCTTCGAGTACTTCATGCTCAAGGAGATCGCCGAGCAGCCCACCGCGGTCGCAGACACGCTGCTCGGGCATTTCGTCGACGGCCGCATCGTGCTGGACGAGCAGCGGCTCTGCGATCAAGAACTGCGCGAGATCGACAAGGTCTTCATCGTCGCGTGCGGCACGGCCTATCACTCGGGCCTGCTGGCCAAGTACGCCATCGAGCATTGGACCCGGCTACCCGTCGAGGTCGAACTGGCCAGCGAGTTCCGTTACCGCGACCCGGTTCTGGACCGCAGCACGCTGGTGATCGCCATCTCGCAGTCGGGGGAGACCGCCGACACGCTGGAAGCCGTGCGGCACGCCAAGGAGCAAAAGGCCAAGGTGCTGGCAATCTGCAACACCAACGGCTCGCAGATTCCCCGCGAATGTGACGCCGTGCTCTACACCCGCGCCGGGCCGGAGATCGGGGTGGCGTCGACCAAGACGTTCCTGGCCCAGGTCGCCGCCAACTACCTGGTCGGGCTGGCGCTGGCCCAGGCCCGCGGCACTAAGTACCCCGACGAGGTCGAGCGCGAGTACCGCGATCTGGAGGCCATGCCCGATCTGGTGGCCCGCGTGATCGCCGAGATCGGGCCGGTCGCGGAGCTGGCCCACCGATTCGCCCAGGCGTCGACGATCCTGTTCCTCGGCCGCCACGTCGGCTACCCGGTGGCACTGGAAGGCGCGCTGAAACTCAAGGAACTGGCCTACATGCACGCCGAGGGCTTCGCTGCCGGAGAGCTCAAACACGGCCCGATCGCGTTGATTGAAGACAATCTGCCGGTGATCATCGTGATGCCGTCGCCGAAGAGTTCGGCGATGCTGCACGGCAAGCTGCTGTCCAACATCCGCGAAATCCAGACGCGGGGTGCGATCACCATCGTGATCGCTGAGGAGGGCGACGACACTGTTCGGCCCTACGCTGACCACCTGTTCGAGATTCCGGCGGTGTCAACGCTTTTGCAGCCACTGCTGTCGACCATCCCGATGCAGGTGTTCGCGGCGTCGGTGGCGCAGGCCCGCGGTTACGACGTCGACAAGCCGCGCAACCTGGCCAAGTCGGTCACCGTCGAGTAGCCCGGGTCACGAATGCGGACCAGTCGGGTTCGCGGGTCGCCGCCCAGTACTCGTTGAGCCGCCACGGGCTGACCGTGTGGATCTCACCGTCGACGTTCTTGAAGTACGAATGCTTGACTCTCGGATGCGCCCACACCATCTGCTTGATCTCGTGCTGGGTGCGCTGGTGCCAGTCCGCCGCCGCCTCGGCGGTGGGTTCGATCGAATGCAGGCCTGCCTCAGCCAGTTTCGCCAGGCAGCTGTTGACGTAGCGCATCTGCAGCTCGGAGTTGAAGATCAGGCTGCCGCCGTGGGCCAGGTGCGCGCCCGGTCCGTAGATGACGAAGAAGTTGGGAAACTGCGGGACCGTGATGCCCAGGTAGGCGAACGGCCTGCTGCCCCAGACGCTGTGCAGGTCGGCGCCGTCGCGGCCGGTGATCGTCATCGGCCACAACACGTCGGTGTGACGAAAACCGGTGGCGTACACGATGATGTCGACGTCGTGGCGTTGACCGTCGTCGGTGACGATGCCATCTTCAGTGATCTGCTGGATCGGGGTGCGTACCAGGTCGACGTTGTCGCGGCGTAGCGTGCGCAGCCAGGTGCCGTCGTCCTGCAGCGTCCGCTTGCCGGTGGCCGGGTAGTCCGGTAGCACCTTGGCGAGCAACTCCTCGTCACCGTCGACCTGGCCGGTGATCCAGTCGGTGAACATCAGCCGGGCAATGGCATTGATCTCGCTGACCGCGTAGTCCTGGTTGGCGTACGACGGGTCGACCCGCGCAGCGTCGAGGCCTTTGTCGGACCCCGGCCACAGCACCAGGAATCGGTACCAGCGACCGTAGAAGGGCAGATGGTCCATCGCCCAACGCACCCCGTCGCCGACCTCGTCGTGGTACATCGCGTTGGGGAACATCCATTGCGCGGTGCGCTGAAAAACGGTGAGGTGCTCGACGTCGTCGGCGATGGCCGGTGCGATCTGGAAGCCGCTGGCACCGGCGCCGATCAGCGCGACGCGCTTACCGGTGAGATCGACCGTGTGGTCCCACGTCGCCGAGTGAAACGACGGACCGCGGAATGTCTTGGCGCCGGGGAACTGTGGCACGTGCGGGCGGTTGAGCTGACCGACCGCGGTGATGACGGCGCGCGCCTGCAACGTGGTGAGACCCTCGTCCTCTTCGCGCGTGGTGATCGTCCACAAGCCGTCCTCGTCGTCCCATTCGACCGCGATGACCTCGCTGTGCCAGCGGACGTGGTCGCCGAGATGGTGTTTGTCCATCACGCGACCGAAATAGCTCTGCAGCTCCGGCTGTTCGGCGAAGAAATGCGACCAGTCGTTGCTGGGCTCGAAGCTGTAACAGTAGAAGTGGTTGGCGACGTCGACGCGCGCACCCGGGTAGCTGTTCTCCCACCACGTGCCACCGGGGCCGGCGTTCTTCTCGAGGATGGTGAACGGAATGTTGGCCTGCCGCAACCGAATACCAGCCAGGATTCCCGACTCGCCGCAACCGATGACGACCACCGGCAGCTGTGCGGCGTGATCGGAGTCCAGCGGGGCCGGCCGGCGCGGGTCGACCCCCTCGAGGTCCATCTCTTCGAACAACAGCGGCAGGTAGTCGGCAGGAACTCTCTCGCAGACCGCCCAGTCCATCATCTCCCGGATCAGCTCCGGTGGCAGCGGCGCGACTTCGGGGCAGCCGCGGTCGCGGTAGGCGGCGATCACCGGCAGGGCTTCCGCACGGGCGCGGGCCTTGTCCTCTTCGGACATGAAGCCCTGAACTTCGTTGAGGAAGATCCCGGCGGGTTTGAAGTCACGCACGAAGCGGGGATCGCCGGTGATGTGCACCAGTGACAAGAGCAGCGTGGGGATGCTGACTTGCTCGAGCGCTGCGGCAATCTCGGTGCTGGAGGTGGTGAAAGGTTGGCCCGCGTAGCGGCTGCGCACCAAGGGGTCCTTTCGCTACGCGGAGTTTCGTAATTGGAAGTCAACGATACCGCGCGGCACCGTACCGGATCAAGGGTCGGCCATGCCATGGGCAACGCCGTGAGCCATGGCGACGACGGCCGGCTACTGGCGGGTCGCGCTCACGTAGCTGATCCCGGCAAAGTTCTTGGCCTCGTCATCGCCGAGGGTGGGCACCGGAATCCCATGGGAAGCAACGAGTTCCGCCGCGCCGGTCGACGTGGACTTCCACGCGTGGCGCTCCAGATACTCGACCACATCGTGGCGGTCGCCGCCGTACCAGAGGTCGGTCATCTCCACGTCGAACCCGTGCCTGCGCCAGCGTTCGGTGGACTGGCGCATCCGCTCGGCCATCACCGGTACGGCCTGGCCGGCGTTCGGGATGTTCTCGGTGGCCAGCCGGCTGCCCGCCGCACTGAGCTGGGTGATGTTGTCCAGCAGCGCATCCTGGGCCTCCGGCGGCAGGAACGGCAGCAGACCTTCGGCACTCCACGCGGCGGGCTGAGTGGAATCGAAGCCGGCGCCGCGCAGCGCAGTGGGCCAGTCCTTGCGCAGATCGATGGCCACCGCGCGCAGGTCGGCAGTCGGATGGGCCCCGAGATCGGCCAGCGTCTGGGCTTTGAACTCGATGACCGCGGGCTGGTCGATCTCGTAGACGGTTGTGCCGTCGGGCCAGGGCAGCCGGTAGGCGCGGGCATCCAGACCTGAGGCGAGGATTACCGCCTGGCGGATTCCGCCCTCGGCCGCCTCGATGAAGAAGTCGTCGAAGAAGCGGGTGCGCACGGCCATCATGTCGCCCATCCGCTGCATTCCGAACTCGCCGCCGTCGTCGACCTCGGCCGCATCCAATTCGCCACTGGCCAAGCGGGTGAAGAAGTCCACGCCCACCGCGCGCACCAGGGGTTCGGCGAAGGGATCGTTGATCAGCGGGTTCTCAGCCCGGTTCGCCAACGCGCGTCCGACCGCGACGCCGGTCGCGGTGGCGCCCACGCTGGTGGCCAGGTCCCAGGTGTCGTTGTCAGTGCGTGCCATCCCACCCTCCTGATAATTAGCCTGTTTAATCGACTGTACCCGCGGTGCTGGGCACGTAATCTGGGCACAATGCGGCACTACTACTCGGCTGAGGCGATCCGCGAGGCCGAAGCGCCGCTGCTGGCACGCCTTCCCGATGGCGCTCTGATGGCGCGTGCGGCATACGGATTGGCGACCGCGATCCTCGCCGAATTGACCGCTCGCACCGGGGGAGTCGCCGGACGGCGGGTCTGCGCGGTCGTCGGATCCGGCGACAACGGTGGCGACGCGTTATGGGCCGCGACCTACGTGCGCCGCCGCGGTGCGGCCGCCGACGCGATACTGCTCAAGCCGGAACACACCCACCGCGAAGGGCCTGGCCGCGTTCCGCAAAGCCGGCGGCCGCATCGTCGACAGCGTCGACGTGACGACCGATCTGGTGATCGACGGGGTCGTCGGCATCTCCGGCTCGGGGCCGCTGCGGCCGGACGCCGCCGAGATCTTCGCGGCGGTCGACGCGCAGGGGATTCCGGTGGTGGCCGTCGACATCCCCAGCGGCGTCGACGTCGCGACCGGCGCGATCAGCGGCCCGGCGGTGCACGCCGCGCTGACCGTCACGTTCGGCGGCCTCAAGCCGGCCCACGCGCTGGCCGACTGCGGCCGGGTGCAACTGGTCGACATCGGCCTCGACCTGCCCGACACCGACATCGTCGGATTCGACGCGGCCGACGTCGGCGGCGCGCTGGCCGGTGCCGGGGCCGCACGACGACAAGTACACCCAGGGCGTCACCGGTGTGATGGCCGGCTCGTCGACCTATCCGGGCGCCGCGGTGTTGTGCACCGGCGCGGCCGTGGCGGCGACATCGGGAATGGTTCGCTACTCCGGCAGCGCCGCACGGCGAGGTGCTCGCCCACTGGCCCGAGGTGATCGCCTCGCCGACCCCGGCCGCCGCCGGGCGGGTGCAGGCCTGGGTGGTCGGGCCCGGGCTGGGCACCGACGAAAGCGGCGCTGCCGCACTGTGGTTCGCGCTGGAGGCCGACCTGCCGGTGCTGATCGACGCCGACGGGCTGACCATCCTGGCCGCACACCCCGACATGCTCGCCTCCCGTCGCGCGCCGACCGTGCTGACCCCGCACGCCGGCGAGTTCGCCAGGCTGGCCGGCGCTCCGCCCGGCGACGACCGCATCGGCGCCACCCGTAAGCTCGCCGACACGCTGGGCGCGACCGTGCTGTTGAAGGGCAACGTCACCGTCGTCGCCGATCCGGGCGGCCCGGTCTACCTCAACCCGGCTGGGCAGTCCTGGGCAGCCACGGCCGGGTCCGGCGACGTGCTGTCCGGGATGATCGGCGCTCTGCTCGCCGCCGGGCTGCCTCCCGTTGAAGCCGCGGCCGCCGCGGCGTTCGTGCACGCCCGCGCGGCGGCGCTGTCCGCTGCCGACCCGGGGCCCGGTGATGCGCCGACCTCGGCGTCGCGCATCCTCGGCCACATCCGCTCTGCCATAGCGAGCTTGTAGCCACTCCCTCGAAAGGATCTGTCCATGCCGCAACACCCGTCCATGCCCACCCACGCCCTCGCGCCCGCCTACACCGGCCGGATGTTCACCACCCCGGTGCCCGCGCTGCGGCTTCCCGAGGAGTCGATGGACCCCGAGGCCGCCTACCGCTTCATCCACGACGAGTTGATGCTGGACGGCAGCTCGCGGCTGAACCTGGCGACCTTCGTCACCACTTGGATGGACCCCCAGGCCGGCAAGTTGATGGCCGAGACATTCGACAAGAACATGATCGACAAGGACGAATACCCAGCGACCGCGGCCATCGAGCAGCGCTGCGTGTGCATGGTGGCCGACCTGTTCCACGCCGAAGGTCTGCGCGACGACGACCCGTCCAGCGCGATCGGGGTGTCAACGATCGGGTCCAGCGAAGCGGTGATGCTCGGCGGGCTGGCGCTCAAATGGCGCTGGCGCGAGAAGGTCGGCAAAGACTGGGTGAAGCGGACGCCCAACCTGGTGATGGGTTCCAACGTCCAGGTGGTCTGGGAGAAATTCTGTCGCTACTTCGACGTCGAGCCGCGCTACCTGCCGATGGAGAAGGGGCGCTACGTCATCACCCCCGAGCAGGTGATCGACGCCGTCGACGAGGACACCATCGGGGTGGTCGGGATCCTGGGCACCACCTACACCGGCGAGCTCGAGCCGATCGCCGAGATCTGCGCGGCCCTCGACAAGCTGGCCGCCGGCGGCGGGGTCGACGTCCCGGTGCACGTCGACGCGGCCAGCGGCGGTTTCGTGGTGCCGTTCCTGCACCCCGAACTCAAGTGGGACTTCCGGCTGCCCCGCGTCGTCTCGATCAACGTCAGCGGGCACAAGTACGGCCTGACCTATCCCGGCATCGGCTTCGTGGTGTGGCGCAGCCAAGGAGCACCTGCCCGAGGACCTGGTATTTCACGTCAACTATCTCGGCGGTGACATGCCGACCTTCACGCTGAACTTCTCCCGCGCCGGCAACCAGGTGGTGGGCCAGTACTACAACTTCCTGCGCCTGGGCCGCGAGGGCTACACCCAGGTCATGCAGTCGTTGTCGCAGACGGCGCGGTGGCTGGGCGAGCAGCTGCGCGTAGGAGACCATTGCGAGCTGATCTCCGACGGCTCGGCGATCCCGGTGATCAGCTTCCGGCTGGCCAGGGATTGCGGATACACCGAATTCGACCTGTCGCACGAGCTGCGCGGATACGGCTGGCAGGTGCCGGCCTACACCATGCCCGACAACGCCACGGACATCTCGGTGCTGCGCGTCGTGGTGCGGGAAGGCCTGTCGGCCGACCTGGCCCGCGCCCTGCACGACGACGCCCGCAGCGCACTGGCCAGCCTGGACAAGCTCAAGCCCGGTGGGCACTACCAGGCCGAGCACTTCGCCCACTGACCAGTTGGAATACGGCCGCGCGGGCGACGATTCTGGGACAATGGCGGCCGTGGCCGCCGACGCCGACCTCGCTGACTCCGGGCGTCCTCGCCGAGGCGGTCGTGGATCTGGGCGCCATCGCGCACAACGTGCGGGTGCTGCGCGAGCACGCCGGCCGGCGCGCAGGTGATGGCCGTGGTCAAAGCCGACGGCTACGGGCATGGCGCTGTCGAGGTCGCTCGGGCCGCGCTGGCCGCGGGTGCCACCGAACTGGGTGTGGCCACCGTCGACGAGGCGTTGGCGCTGCGGGCCGCAGGCCTCACCGCGCCGGTGCTGGCCTGGCTGCACCCGCCCGGCATCGACTTCGGTCCGGCGCTGCAGGCCGACGTGCAGATTGCGGTGTCCTCGGCGCGGCAGCTCGACGAGCTGTTGGGCGCGGTCCGGCGCACCGGCCGCACCGCCGCGGTCACCCTCAAGGTGGACACCGGCCTGAACCGTAACGGTGTACCGCTGGCGCAATATCCGTCGATGCTCAAAGCGCTGCGGCGCCCGATCGCCGAGGACGCCATCCGGCTGCGTGGCCTCATGTCGCACATGGTGTACGCCGACCAGCCCAACAACCCGATCAATAACGTTCAGGCGCAACGCTTTACCGACATTGTCGCCCTGGCGCGCGAGCAGAAGGTACCGTTCGACGTCGCGCATCTGTCGAATTCCTCGGCCACCATGTCGCGTCCCGAGCTCGCCTTCGACATGGTCCGGCCCGGTATCGCGCTGTACGGGCTGAGCCCGGTGCCGCGCCCTGGGTGACATGGGCCTGAAGCCGGCGATGACGGTGAAATGCACTGTTGCGCTGGTGAAGTCGATACACGCCGGTGAAGGCGTGTCATACGGCCACACCTGGATCGCGCAGCAGGACACCACCGTTGCGCTGATGCCGATCGGCTACGCCGACGGGGTCTTCCGGTCGCTGGGCGGCCGGCTCGAAGTGCTGATCAACGGGCGGCGTCGACCCGGTGTCGGCCGGGTCTGCATGGACCAGTTTCTGGTCGACCTCGGCCCGGGACACGTCGACGTCTCCGAAGGCGACGAGGCCATCCTGTTCGGGCCGGGAACCGACGGCGAGTCCACCGCGCAGGAGTGGGCGGACCTGCTGGACACTATCCACTACGAAGTGGTGACCAGCCCGCGCGGACGCATCGTCCGAACCTATCGCGAGGCTGAAAAGCATTGAGCGAGACCCGTCTTGACGGCTTACATGTCAGCAGGCCGGCGCGGAGAAGGTGGCTGGCCGGCGCCGCTGGAGTAGGCGCGGTCGGCACCATCGCCGGAGCCACCGTGGCCCGTTCGATGCTGACCCGGCGCGCGAAGGTCAACGACCCTTTCGCCCACGAGGATTTCGAGTGGCTGGACGGCGATCGCAGCTATCTGGTGACGACCCCCGACGGCATCCATCTCGCGGTGCGCGAGGTCGGGCCCACCGACGCGCCGCTGACCGTCGTGTTCGCCCACGGCTTCTGTCTTCGCATGGGAGCTTTCCACTTCCAGCGCATGCGGCTGTCCGAGGAGTGGGGTTCGGGGGTCCGGATGATCTTCTACGACCAGCGCGGACACGGCCGCTCCGACGAAGCGCCACCCGAGACCTACACGATCAGCCAATTGGGCAAGGACCTCGAGACCGTGCTTCAGGTCATCGCACCGCGTGGCTCGATCGTGCTCGTCGGCCACTCGATGGGCGGGATGACGGTGCTGTCGCACGCCCGGCAGTTCCCGGAGCATTACGGCGGCCGCATCAGCGGTGTGGCGCTGATTTCGTCGGCGGCCGAAGGAGTCGCCGAGTCACCGTTGGGTGAAATCCTGAACAACCCTGCGCTGAACGCGGTTCGGCGCGCAGCACGATCGGCGCCGAAGTTGGTGGATCGCGGCCGCACCGCTGTTCGTTCGCTGATCGGGCCGGTTCTGCGCGCGGCGTCGTACTCCGACAAGCGGGTCAGCCCCAGCATCGTGGCGTTCTCGGAGAAGATGATGCTCGGCACGCCGATCCCGACCATGGTGGAGTTCTTGCACGCCTTGCAGGTTCATGACGAGACGGCGACGTTACCGACGCTGGCCAAGATCCCGACTTTGATCGTCTGCGGCGATCGTGATTTGGTCACGCCCGCCGAGTATTCGAGGAAAATGGCGGAGGTGTTGCCACGATCCGAGTTGGTCATCGTCGCCCGGGCGGGCCATCTTGTGCTGCTGGACAAGCCGGCGTCGGTCAACGACGGGTTGGTGCGCCTGGTGAAACACGCGAGTCCGGGCCGGTTCACTGCGCTGAGCCAGCGGCTGCGCGATCGGGTCATGCGCCGTGACTGACGCGGGAATGGCGACACTGCCGAGCGTCAACGACACCGTCGCACTGGGCTCTCGACTCGGCGGTCAATTGCGCGCCGGCGACGTGGTCATGCTGTCCGGCCCGCTCGGCGCAGGAAAGACGGTGCTGGCCAAGGGGATCGCCGCGGCGATGAACGTCGACGGGCCGGTGACCTCGCCGACGTTCGTGCTGGCGCGGGTACACCCCGCGCGCCAGAGCGGCGCGCCGGCGATGATCCACGTCGACGTCTACCGACTGCTCGACCATACCGGTGCCGACCTGCTCGATGAGTTGGAAAGCCTGGACCTCGACACCGAACTCGACGATGCGGTCGTCGTAGTGGAGTGGGGCGAAGGCTTGGCCGAACGGCTTTCCGAGCGGCACCTCGACGTCCGGCTGGAGCGAATCAGTAACTCCGACACCCGAACTGCGACGTGGCAGTGGAGTTGCCCGTGAGCCGCCGCGTCGTCGACGATGCAGAGCGCAGCGATGAGGAGGAGCGGCGCCCGTGAGCCGCGTCGTACTGGCCATCGATACCTCGACACCCGCCGTGACAGCGGGTGTCGTCGCCGACGGCGAAGTGCTGGCCGAGCGGGTCAGCATCGATGCGCGCGCGCACGCCGAGCGGATCACCCCGAATGTGCTGGCCGCCTTGGCTGATGCCGGCCGTTCGATGGCCGACCTGGACGCGGTGGTGGTCGGTTGTGGCCCCGGGCCGTTCACCGGACTGCGGGTCGGGATGGCGACCGCGTCGGCGTACGGCCACGCGCTCGGCATCCCGGTGTACGGGGTGTGCAGCCTCGATGCCATCGGCTGCCAGACCCGCGGCGAGACACTGGTCGTCACTGACGCCCGTCGACGCGAAATCTATTGGGCGCGTTACCGCAACGGCGTTCGTATCGATGGCCCGGCCGTCAGCACACCGGCCGACGTCGACGCTGGGAGAGCGCAGGCCGTCGCCGGATCGCCGGATCACGCGTCGCGGTTCGGGCTGCCGTGTGTCGAACCGGTGTATCCCAACGCGGTCGGCCTGGTGCGCGCGGTGACGATGCGCGCCGATCCGGCGCGAGGAGGATCCGCGCCCGAGGGCTCGGCGGTGGCCGATTGGTCGCAGACGCCGGCCCCGCTGGTGCCGCTGTATCTTCGTCGCCCGGACGCCAAGACGCTGGCCGAGCGGGACGGCGATGCGGGCCGGAACGGCCCGAGGAGAAGTCACGCTCAGGGCCCGAGTCAGGCACCCGGCCGGTGACCGTGACCATCGACGGGCTGACCGACTCCGACGCGCAGCGCTGCGCCGAGTTGGAGGCAATGCTGTTTCCCGGCGACGACCCTTGGCCCACAGTCGCATTCGTGCGTGAGCTGGCCGCCGACCACAACTACTACGTGGCGGCGCGCGAGGACGGCGTGCTGGTCGGCTACGGCGGCATCTCGCGGCTCGGCCGAACGCCACCCTTCGAATACGAAATCCACACGATCGGCGTCGACCCCGCCTACCAGGGGCGCGGCATCGGTCGACGGATGCTTGACGCGCTGCTGACGATCGCCGCGGACTCCGTCGTGCACCTGGAGGTCCGCACCGACAATCACGCGGCGATTGCGCTGTACCGCAGCGTGGGATTCACCGAAGTCGGCCTGCGCAAGCGGTATTACCGGGTCAGCGGCGCCGACGCGTACACCATGCGGCGGGAGGCGCCGCCCGCCGGCGACGATCCAGATGGCAGCGATGACGAGGAGCGGCAACTATGACGCCGACAACGGTCCTGGCGATCGAAACATCGTGCGATGAAACAGGTGTCGGTATCGCCCGGCTCGAGGACGACGGAACGGTGACTTTGTTGGCAGACGAGGTCGCCTCCAGCGTCGACGAACATGTGCGGTACGGCGGCGTCGTGCCCGAGGTTGCATCGCGCGCGCACCTGGAAGCGCTCGGGCCGGCAATGCGCCGCGCCTTGGAGACCGCCGGCCTGACGAAGCCCGACATCGTCGCCGCCACCATCGGCCCGGGCCTCGCGGGTGCCCTGCTCGTGGGAGTGGCTGCGGCGAAAGCCTATTCGGCCGCATGGGACGTACCGTTCTACGCGGTCAACCATCTCGGGGGCCACCTCGCGGCCGACGTCTACGAGCACGGGCCACTGCCCGAGAGCGTGGCGCTGCTGGTATCCGGTGGTCATACCCACCTGTTGCATGTCCGGTCGCTCGGCGAGCCGATCGTCGAACTGGGCAGCACCGTCGACGACGCCGCGGGGGAGGCCTACGACAAGGTCGCCCGGCTGCTGGGGCTGGGCTATCCGGGTGGCAAAGCGCTCGACGAGCTCGCCCGGACCGGCGACCGGGATGCGATCGCCTTCCCGCGCGGCATGACCGGACCACGCGATGAGCCGCACGCGTTCAGCTTTTCCGGCCTGAAGACCGCGGTCGCGCGTTACGTCGAAAGCCACCCGGATGCCTCGACCGCCGACATCGCCGCCGGCTTCCAGGAGGCGGTGGCCGATGTGCTGACCATGAAGGCGGTCCGCGCCGCCACTGAGTTGGGGGTTTCCACACTGCTGGTGGCCGGCGGAGTGGCCGCTAACTCGCGGCTTCGGGAGCTTGCCGAGCAGCGCTGTGCGGGGGCCGGGTTGACGCTGCGTATCCCGCGATTACGGCTGTGCACCGACAACGGCGCGATGATCGCCGCGTTCGCCGCGCACCTGCTGGCCGCCGGCGCCTCGCCATCCCCGCTGGACGTGGCCAGTGACCCGGGACTTCCGGTGGTCAAAGGCCAAGTCGCCTGAAGCACCGGCCCACCCTTGAGTGCTAGCACTCGCATGTATAGAGTGCTAGGTGGCAATCGGCCGATCCGCGCGTCGGCACCCGCGACGACGACGCGTAGGCACGGACGAAAGCCGAAACACCTGGTAAATCGGGGCAACCGCCCCGGACTTGACTAACTAAGTGGAGGGCTCCAATCGTGGCGAGCGTCAACATCAAGCCACTCGAGGACAAGATCCTCGTACAGGCCAACGAGGCCGAGACCACGACCGCATCCGGTCTGGTCATTCCCGACACCGCTAAGGAAAAGCCCCAGGAGGGCAAAGTCGTCGCCGTCGGCCCCGGCCGATGGGATGAGGACGGCTCGAAGCGGATTCCGCTGGACGTGGCTGAAGGTGACACCGTCATCTACAGCAAGTACGGCGGCACCGAGATCAAGTACAACGGCGAGGAGTACCTGATCCTCTCGGCACGCGACGTGCTGGCTGTCGTCAGCAAGTAAGCAAACGTGTCCCGCCCCGGAGCTTCCCGTTTCGACGGGTGAGCTCCGGGGCGGAACTCGTCAGTCATAAGGACATTTATGAGCAAGCAGATTGAGTTCAACGAGACTGCCCGCCGGGCGATGGAAGCCGGCGTCGATAAGCTCGCCGGCGCGGTCCGCGTGACGCTGGGCCCGCGCGGACGCAATGTCGTGCTGGCCAAGGCCTTTGGCGGACCGACCGTCACCAACGACGGCGTCACCGTCGCCCGCGAGATCGACCTGGAAGACCCGTTCGAGAACCTGGGTGCCCAGCTGGTCAAGTCGGTGGCCACCAAGACCAATGACATCGCCGGCGACGGCACCACCACCGCAACCGTGCTGGCCCAGGCCATCATCAAGCACGGACTGCGCATCGTCGCGGCCGGCGCCAACCCGATCGCTTTGGGGCTGGGCATCGGTAAGGCCGCCGACGCCGTGTCCGAGGCGCTGCTGGCAGCGGCCACCCCGGTATCCGGCGAGAAGGGCATCGCGCAGGTCGCCACCGTCTCGTCGCGTGACGAAGAGGTCGGTGCGCTGGTCGGCGAGGCGATCAGCAAGGTCGGCGACGACGGCGTGGTCAGCGTCGAAGAGTCCTCCACTCTGAACACCGAGCTGGAATTCACCGAGGGTGTCGGCTTTGACAAGGGCTTCCTGTCGGCGTACTTCGTCACCGACTTCGACGCTCAGCAGGCCGTGCTCGAGGACGCGCTGATCCTGTTGCACCGCGACAAGATCAGCTCGTTGCCCGACTTACTGCCGCTGCTGGAGAAGGTCGCCGAAGCGGGCAAGCCGCTGCTGGTGATCGCCGAGGATGTCGAGGGCGAGCCGCTATCGACGCTGGTGGTCAACGCGATCCGCAAGACGTTGAAAGCCGTCGCCGTCAAGGCGCCGTTCTTCGGCGACCGCCGCAAGGCGTTCCTGGAAGACTTGGCCATCGTCACTGGCGGCCAGGTGGTCAACCCCGACGTCGGGCTCTCGCTGCGCGAGGTCGGCCTCGAGGTGCTCGGGTCGGCCCGGCGCGTGGTGGTCAGCAAGGACGACACCGTGATCGTCGAAGGTGGCGGCGGTGCTGACGCGATCTCCAACCGCGCCGCGCAGTTGCGTGCCGAGATCGAGTCCACCGACTCCGACTGGGATCGCGAAAAGCTGCAGGAACGGCTGGCCAAGCTGGCCGGCGGCGTTGCCGTGATCAAGGTCGGTGCCGCGACGGAGACCGCGCTCAAGAAGCGTAAGGAAGCCGTCGAGGACGCGGTCGCCGCGGCCAAGGCCGCCGTCGAGGAGGGCATCGTGTCCGGCGGTGGGTCGGCGCTGCTGCACGCCCGCAAGGGGCTGGCCGACCTGCAGAAGTCGCTGTCCGGCGACGAGGCCAGCGGCGTCGAGGTGTTCTCCAACGCGCTCAGTGCTCCGCTGTTCTGGATTGCGACCAACGCCGGGCTCGACGGCGCGGTGGCGGTCAGCAAGGTCGGCGAGCTGCCGGTCGGGCATGGCCTGAACGCTGCCACGCTGGAGTACGGCGACCTGGCTGCCGACGGCGTCATCGACCCGGTCAAGGTGACCCGGTCGGCGGTGCTCAACGCGGCGTCGGTCGCGCGCATGGTGCTGACCACCGAGACCGCGATTGTCGAGAAACCCGCCGAAGAGGCTCACGACCACGGGCACGGCCACCACGGCCACGCTCACTAGCAACGTCTAACCGCAACACCCCCGGTCCGCGCGGCCGGGGGTGTTGCGTTTGCTGTCTGCGCTTTCAGCCGGCTGCACCGCGTAACGTTGCCCGCACATCGGGGGACTCGATAAGGAGCAGGACGCGATGAGGGTTTCTCAGATGATGCTCGGCGGCCCACTGGCGGCGACGATGCTGGCCGCCTCGGTGGCCGGCTGCAGTAGCACTTCGTCGCCATCGACGACGAAGTCGGAATCGGCCACCGCAGCGACCACAACCGGGAGCCCAGGTCCCAACTCTTCGGCGACGGCGATGCCGAACGACTACACCGCGCTGCTGATCAAGGCGACAGATATCGATGCGCCGATGCCTTTCGTCGCCGGCCCGCCGATGAACAACCCCGATGATCAACCGGGCGCCGCGATAACCTTCAGCAGCCAACCACACCCCAAAGATCAGAACGGCGTCACAGTCAGGGACGTCCAGATCGTGGACACCATCCGAGTCCTGCCGGATTCGGCCGCTGCCACGTCCGCGCTGAACTCCGCAAGGACCGGACAGGGTGTGGTGAAAGACCCGAAATCGGATTCGGCAACTGTTGGCACCGGCGGAACCATCCTCTCGGGTACGTCACCGGACGGTTCGAAGGACCTGACGGTATTGATGTTCACCGAGGGCCGAGGTTTCGTCACGCTGAAGTTTGTTGGCGGGTCGGACTCGCCCCCGCCGCCGCCAGACTTCGTCACCGATGTCGGCCAGAAGCAAGATGCGGCAGTCAAGAAGGGGCTCGGCGGCTGACGGCATTTGAGGCAACGGTCGACGCCACTCTTTACATGGGTGTCTGCCCGGGCGGATAACGGCTCAGGCCAAGCGAATTCGCATCGACGGGTGGATAATCCCATCCATGAGTATGGCCTACCTCGCGCAACCGGATCAGCAGCAGCAATTGGAATGGCTCGACGGCGGCACCCTGGCGATCCTGCTCGACGGCAAGGTCACCGACGGCCAACTGATGGTCGGGCGCTTCGACGTCAGCGAGGGCGAAGCGCCGCCTTACCACAAGCACACCCGCGAGGACGAGGTCTTCATGCTCATCAAGGGCACTGCGCTGCTCTGGCTGAACGACCAGGAGATGGAGCTGTCCGAAGGCGGAATTGTGTTCCTGCCCAGGAACATTCCGCATGCTTACCGGATAACGTCGAAGAAGGCAGACCTACTGATGATCAACACTCCGGCCGGGATCGAGGGCATGTTCCGGCATGCCGGTCGCGACAAATCGACACCTCGCCCGGACGGTTTCGAGATCACCCCCGAGCGGATGGCCGAGGGTGCGGATATGTACGGGCAGGTAATTCTCGGCCCGCCACGCTGACCGCTGGTTACGCCTAGCGGCCGGGCGGCAGGTACGTCGTCGTCACCGTCGTGGTCGGGTAGGTGGTCGTCGGGCTGGTCACTGTGACGGTGCTGGTACTCGTGGTCGGCGGCGTGACCTCAACCGTTGTGGTGACGGTGGAGATGCTCGTGGTCGTCGTCGTCGACGACGTGGTGCTGGCCGAACCTGCCGCGATGACACCGCAGGCAACCCGCTTACCCGAGTCTGCGCCGGAGTTAGCGCTGAGGTTGTCGGCGTTTTGATGAACGACCAGCGAGGTGCCCTGATTGTTCCGCAGGTCGGCCGCGGTGAGCAGGCTCGTAGTGGTGACGAGCTTCGCCGATCCGTCGGGCCGGACCTGTAGCGCGGTCAGGTCACCGCTGGCAGGCGATCCGGTGTGGTCCGGCGCCTGGTAGACGGCACCCGCTGAGGCGAAGTCGCCCGACGAATTGCCGCTTGGTCCAGTTGAATTGGGTTCACATTTCCCAACGGCGTGAACTTGCAGACCGTGGAATCCTGGACTGAGGACCTGATTGGGACCGGCTTCTACGGTGACCGTTGCATAGCCGTTGGCGAAATCGAAGGTCGCATTGGCGATCGTGCTGCCATCCGCGGCTTTCACTTGCGCCGTGATCCGCTCGGTGCCGGGTGGCGGCGACGACGACGACGTGGATTGTCCGCTGCCGCCCTGGCTCATACACCCGGCCAATGTCGCGATCGCCGCGGCCGATGCCGCGACACCAACTGCTTTGCCAGTATTCATGGGCCGGGATTACCCAGATTTGCTGTGGCTGAACCGCAGGCGTTAACGCCGCCGCCCACGGCGTAGATGGGGCATTTGCCAGATGCGCGCGTAGCGAGAGAGAGAACAATTCTCGGCGGGCGGAAACTCGTTAGAGTCCGACGATGACGATGACGACGCCGATCACGATCGCTACCGACAGCGACACCAAGAGGAAATTGAAGACGGCTTCCTTGCCTTGTGATGCTTCGTGATCACCGGCGGCGATCGGTGCGAGTTTGCGGCCCGCGCCCCACGCCGCCGCGAGAAGCGTCCCCAGGCAGTTGGCATAGGCGGAGTACACGATCAACACCACCGCCGTCACCGCCCAGGCGTGGGGCAGGTGGACGTGTGGCCAGAGCACACCGAGCAACGCGAGGAACATGCCGTTGAGCAGGCCCTCGAGGTGGCTGGTCAACCCCATCCGGGGGTTTGTCAGGATCGGAACGGCGAACCCGGCGAGCAGGCCTATCAGGAAGAGGATCAGCCCGAGCTTGAACAGCAACGTCTGCATGTGGCGGATTTTAGGTGGGAGGGAATAGCCGCGGGCGCGGTTTGGCCGCGCTATGGGTTGGGTGACTGACACCAAATATGTGGTCAACGGTCCAACTCATAGCGTGGTTATCACGCAATAGATCGCCGATATGGCCTTTACATTGACGGGGGCAGCCGTAAAGTCCTAGCTGAGCGTCCGCTCAAGATTTCCGCTCAGGAGGAACGTCGCGATTTGTCTGGACAGCTGCGAGACATCAGGGATTTCCTGGGCGACGCCGACGCCTACCGCGAAGAGCTGTACCGGCGCTGGACGGGCCTGCTGAGCTACCGCTACATCGGGCGCAACCACTCGTCGATGAACATCGGCGACACCGACGACACCTTCGTCATTCGCCGTGACATGCGCAACGAAGCCGGCGGAATCATGGTGGCGCCGTTGGCGATCGCCTCACCCGAAGGCTGTCAGACCGACATGGTCGCGGTCCCCAACCCGGTGATCGCCTCGGTGCAGATCGTCGATCCCGGTTACGACGTGAAACGGGTCGAGATCGTCGATTCGGGCAACGTCCACCAGGGTCGGATGATGGGCTACGGGCGGTGCAAGATCGTCGACGCCGATAACCCGGACCGAGTCATCGCGTTTAACGAGGGCCAAGGCGCGATCATCGGCATTCCGCCGGAAGGCCTTGGCAAGATGGATGTTTCGGGCACCGAGCTGGTGATCGAGGATTCTCCCGCCCTGCCGCCGCTATGGCAGGCGTTCGGCGCCTCCAAACGCCCCGACGATCGGTGGCAGCTGCCGACCCTCAGTGTGGAGCTGGCCTCACCCGACGCGGCGCTGCACATCGGCCCGCAGCACGTGGTGCTCGAGACCGCCGCGATCGATCTGGCCGCCGAGGCGGCCGGAACCCGCAAGCTGCAGGTGGTGAGCTGGCACGTGATGTTCATGTCGCGCGGCAAGGTCGGCCCGTTCCGGGTGGACGGCACCGCGCACGTGGGCGGATCCGGCAAGGTCGGGGTGCGCATGCTGCTGCACGACGAGGGCAACGCCGACAAAGCGGTGACGTCCGCAGCGGCGATTTTCGAGATCGTCGGCTGACCAGGGAGTCAATGATGGCTAACGCCAAGGACGCTCGGCAGTGGGCGCGCAATTCGTTGCGCGGTATCGGCGACTCGCTGTACACCCCGTTCAGCGGTCGCGACGGCGACGACATCGACTGGGATGCCTACCGCACCTTGGTCCGGCACTGCGTGGGCACCCTCAACCACCCCATGCTGTGGGTCACCAGCGGTGTCGCGGAATTCTGGTCACTGACCATCGCTGAGCGAAAGACGTTGCTGGAGGTCGCCATTGACGAGGCTCGCAGCGTCGATCCCGGCGTGATCGTGCAGTCGTGCACCGCGGCGTTGTCGGCGAAGGATTGTCTGGAGCTGACCCAGCACGCCCAGGAAGTCGGCGCCGACATCGTCTACATTCAGACCCCGATGATGGAACTGCATGGCGGCGACGGCGTTTTGAGCTTCTTCTCCTACATCGCGGCCCGTACCGACATCGCGCTCGGGATGTTCAACTCGCCCAGTTCGGGCTATGTGCTCTCCGCCCAGGAGAGCGCCCGAATCGTCGAGGAAGTCCCCGCGGTATGCGCCACCAAGGAGGGCTCATTCCGTCCGCATCAGAGCCGGATGCTGCACGAGCTCGCGCCGGATCTGGTGATCTGGGAATGCGATACGACGGTCTATCGTGCCGGTTGGCTGCGGTCCGGCATCGTCGGCCCGGCCCAACTCGGTACCACCGGCTACCTCTTCGAGACCGCGGAAAAGCGGGCGCTGTCCCAATATTGGGACCTGATCTGGAACGACAAGCTGCTTGAGGCAATGGATTTCGCCAAAGAATCCGGTCTCGACCAGTTCGAGCTCGACATGCGCGGCTGGTTCACCCGGTATCCCGGTCGGCCCGACTACTTCACCCACTGGGGTGGTGCGTTCAAGTACGCCGCATCGGTTGTCGGGCTGCCAATCGGCTCCTACCCGGAATCCCGTCCGCCGCAGGCCAGGCTGCCCGAGCAGGCGCGCACCGACATCCGCGCGGCGTACCGTCGCTTCGGGCTGATCAGCGACTAACTGAAAACTATTGCGAAAACGGAGGATTCGTCATGACTGACGCCAAACCACTAAGCGGCATCCGCGTGCTAGAAGTCGCGGCCTGGACATTCGTCCCCGCGGCCGGCGCGGTGCTGGCCGAGTGGGGCGCCGACGTGATCAAGGTCGAGCCACGTGAAGGGGGCGACCCGCAACGCGGACTGGTCACCATGGGCCTCATCCCTGGCGGTCCGACCGCCGTCAACTACATGATCGAAATGCCCAACCGCGGAAAGCGATCCATCGGCATCGACCTAACCACGCCGGGCGGCCAGGAGGTCGTCCACGAACTGGCGAGATCCAGCGATGTGTTCCTCACCAGCTACCTGCCCAGCCGGCGTGATCACTTCGGGATCGGCATCGAGCAGATTCGCGCCGCCAACCCTGACATCATCTATGTCCGCGGATCCGGGTACGGGCCCGACGGCGTCGATGCCGATCGACCCGGCTATGACGGCGTCTCCTTCTGGTCACGCGGCGGAATTGCCGATGCGCTGACCCGCGAGCTGCCGGAGCCGGTCATGCAGACCCCGGCATTCGGTGACCTGATGGGCGGACTGACGATCGCGGGCGGAATCGCTGCCGCGCTGTACAAGCGCAAGGCGACCGGCGAGACCTCGGTCGTTGACGTGTCGCTGCTCGGCCTCGCGGCGTGGGCGATGACCCCGCAGGTGACGGCGGCCGATCTCTACGGCGGCGACCCGATTCCGACGTTCACCCATCGCGACATGCCCAACCCGCTGGTCGGCAATTACCAGACCAAGGACGGCCGCTTCATCACGCTGATGATGTTGCAGGGCGACAAGTTCTACCCCGAGTTCATGACGGTTATCGGCCGAACGGACCTGATCACCGATGACCGGTTCTCCGACGGCCACAACCGTTTCCTGAACCGCGGCGAACTGATCGACATCATGGATGAGGAATTCGCCTCGAAGACCGTCGACCAGTGGCGTGAGATCCTCAAGCCGCTGTCCGGAGCGTGGGCCGTCCTGCAGAAGGCCAGCGAGTTACACGAAGACCCGGCCGTCATCGCCAACGGATACATCCCCGAGGTGAAGGCGATGAACGGAAAGCCCTACATTCTGCCGACCAACCCCGTGCAGTTCGACGGGCATCATGTGCAGCCGACCGGTGCGCCCGAACACGGGCAGCACACCGAGGAGATCCTGCTGGATGCCGGCGTCGACTGGGAAAAGATCGAGCAATACAAGCAGGACGGGTCGATCCTCTAGCGGACGACCCGTCCCGTTGCTAAGCGCTGCGGCGGATGCTGCGGGTCCGGCCGATGTCGCGCTTGAGTAGCAACTCGCGCTCGGTCTCGGACAGCCCGCCCCAGATTCCGTACGGCTCGCCCACATCGAGAGCGTGCGCACGGCACTGCGTCATCACCGGGCAGCTGCGGCACATCTCCTTGGCCCGACGCTCGCGCTGCAGCCGTGCCCGGCCGCGCTCACCGTCCGGGTGAAAGAACACCGACGAATCCACGCCGCGGCAAAGTCCCTGTAATTGCCAGTCCCAGATGTCTGCGTTGGGGCCTGGAAGTTGCTCTGGTTGCGGCATTGAAGTCCCTCTCTACGCGCCCACGATCTGGCCGAGCGGGTCATCGGTGACTACTCGTCGCGATAAACGTAGAGGCGCTAGGGAATTCCCGTCAACACGGTCCGCCTTGCTGAATGCCCAAGTGCGGCTTGGGAATTTACCTCGAGTTCATCGACGCCGGGAGTTGGTGACTGCAGGAATGCGCGTTGAGGGGGCGCTATGTGGGAATGTCGCAGCGTGCGGCGGGATTAAGCGGCATGCACACCGAATACGATCATCGTTGGATTTAATACCGGTGTAACTCAGAAACCATGAAGTCTTAACGGGTAAAGCGCCGTGATACATATCTCTCACAACGCGTTGGGCGAGTCTGACCTGACGGCTGCCGCTTTCGGTGAGCGGCCTGGTCAGTGGCCGTTACCGCACACGACGACTCCGCACCAGCGCTGGCTGCGGGCGGTCGCCGCCGGGGGACAGGGACGCTACGGCAGCGCGTATGCCGATCTTGCAGCGTTGGTCCGGGCCGTCCCGTCGGCCCAGCTGGCGTCGCTTGCCCACAGCACGCGGGCGTCGTTTCTGCGCCAGTTGGGCTGGCATGACCGTGCCCGCGGCTGGGACGGCCGCGCGCTGGCGCTGGCGGGCGACGATCCCGAGGCGGCCGGCGACGCGCTGACCGGGCTCGCGGCCGACGCGCTTGGCGTGGGACGGCTGGCCGCCTCGGCGACGTTGCTGGCCCGCGCGGAGCCATTCGTGACGGGAGCGCCGCGCCGGCTGGCGGTGCGTCGGGCGTGGGTCGCGGCCGAGTTGGCCATGGTCGGCGGCGACGGCAGTAGCGCGGTGCGCAACGCCGAGATCGCGGTCGAGTTGGCGGCGAGCACCCTCGACGGGGCCGCCAGGCACCGAGCCAAGAGCCAGGTGGTGCTGGCCGCCGCCCTGTGCAGCGCCGGCGCCCTCGACCGTGCGCGCTCCGTCGCCGACGCGGCACTGGAGCTCACCGGCGGCCTGGGACTGGTCCCGTTGCGCTGGGCGCTGGCCTGCCTGCTCGTCGACCTTGCCGACGGGGGACGCCGGATCACCGAGTTGCGCGACATTCGGGACGGCTGCGCGCGCCGCGTCGAGCACTGGGGTGGGACCTGGCGACGGTCATGAGATCTGCCGGGTCGTTATTGTCGAGATGACATCCCACCGGGCCGGGCGCCACTCGGCTCGTAACGCTGGAGACGTTGCCGCCGATGACAACGCAGGAGGAACGTCTCGACGCGGTTGTTGCCGACGCCGTCGCAGGTGATCGGGACGCGCTTCGAGAGGTTCTGGAGACCATCCGCCCGATCGTGGTCCGGTACTGCCGCGCGCGCGTCGGGGCCTTCGAGCGGAGCGGTCTATCGGCTGACGATGTGGCACAGGAGGTTTGCTTGGCCGCCGTAAAGGCGTTGCCGCGCTACCGAGATCGCGGCCGCCCGTTCCTGGCTTTCGTGTACGGCATCGCCGCACACAAGATCGCCGACGCATACCGCGCCGTCGGCCGCGATCTCTCTTATCCCACTGAGTCCGTTCCCGAACGACTGGCGAGCGAGCCTGGTCCTGAGCAGTCGGCGATCGACGCCGACTCCATAACCAGGATGAGCGAGCTGCTCGATGTGCTGCCGGACAAGCAACGCGACATTCTGATCCTGCGCGTGGTGGTCGGCCTCAGCGCAGAGGAGACCGCCGAGGCCGTCGGCAGCACCGCGGGAGCGGTACGCGTTGCCCAGCACCGCGCGCTGGCGCGGCTCAAGTCGGCGATCGCCGCGGCGGGACGCGACTATGTCTGACACGTTTGACCAGCCACAACCGCATGAAGTCGCGCGCAGCGCCCGCTTCATCGACGCCTTGGCCAACCGCGAGCCGGTCGACTTCACCGACCTGACCGGCGACAGCCAAGCCGGGGACCGGGAGCTGGCCGGGTTGCTGGAGAACTGGCGCGACGATCTGCGGGGCCACCCGGTCTTGGACATGTGTGCCGAGCAGGACGCCGCAAGGGTGCTCGAGCGTGGGCTGGCGGGGCAGCGGCGGGCCCGCCGCCGGATGGCGGTGCTTAGCGTGGCGGCTGCGGCAGTTGTTGGTGTCGCCGCATTCGGCGCGGTGTTAGGGCAGGTCAAACCAGGTGAAGCGTTGTACGGCGTCCGCACCGCGCTGTTCGGCGAGCCGGCGTCGGTGCACGACGACAAGGTCGCGGTGTCGGCGGAGGCCGATCTGGATCAGGTTGAGCAAATGATTGCGTTGGGCCAGTGGGACCAGGCCCACGAGAAATTGGCCGCGGTCGGGGCGAACGTCCAGGCGGTCAAAGACGGCGGGCGCAAGCAGGGGCTGATCGAGAAGGTCAACCGGTTGAACGCCAAGGTGGTCAGCCGCAACGCCCATGCACCGGCACCGGTGGTCGGTGGGACAGCCTCGGTCGGGGTCATACCACCAGGTGCTCCGGTGATTACCGTGGCGCCCAACCCATTCGGTAGCTGAACGAGAAGTGCTATTCCCGCGACATCGGGGTGTCTGTGGTCGCCTCGTTGAGCGACGCATCGGCGTATCCGCGGCAGTAATCCCAGGTCACGTACGAATCAGGCTCGGGGTCGTAGGCCGGCTCGTGCGGGCGGACCGTGCCGTCGACCAGCAGCTGAAGCAGGTTCGCGCGCAGCATGTCCCAGTCATGGTAGTGATCCTGCTGACATTCGTCGCAGCACACCACTAGGCCGCGAATCCCCTTGTGCGCCAACAACGCTTCGTATACCGCGAGGTCGGCCAGATCGGCCTCCACCGCCATCCGCTCCTGCGGGTCCAACGGTTGCCCCGGCTCGACCGCGTCCAACGCCGCCGACGGATCACACGGGTCGTCGGCAAACGGGTCGGGCGGCAGCCCAGGCGGAAGGTAGTCGCGCACGGGTCCACAGTACGCAGCCTGGCGGGCATCACGCCAGCGCTACCCCGCGGCCCAGCGGCCATGTCGGGGTCTGGTTGGGCGCACGCGCCGCGCGGCGTCTGCCATGGTCGGGGCGTGATTGCCCGACTCCTCCGCGCGCCGCGCCGCGGCGCGCATCGTCGGCGGGCGGGCAGCCGATAGGATGGCTCAATCACTCCGCGCTCGTACTGGGAGGGCCCCGGCTATGTCATCTGGCTTGTCCCGTCTCGAAGGCAGCGGCGACCTGATCGTCACCTCGTATCCGCGGGTTGGCGGCTTCCCGGACGAACCCGTAGTCACCGGCGGTGACGATCCGCAGAAGATCGCGATGCTGGGACTGACCTTCGACGACGTTCTGTTGCTTCCCGCTGCCTCCGATGTGGTCCCGGCGACCGCCGACACCTCCAGCCAGCTCACCAAGAACATTCGGCTGCAGGGTGCCCCTCGTCAGCTCCGCCATGGACACCGTGACCGAGTCGCGGATGGCCATCGCGATGGCCCGCGCCGGCGGCATCGGGCGTGCTGCACCGCAATCTGCCCATGTCCGAGCAGGCCGGGCCAGGTCGAGACGGTCAAGCGGTCGGAGGCCGGCATGGTCACCGACCCGGTCACCTGCACGCCGGAGCAACACCCTGGCCGAGGTCGACGCAATGTGTGCCCGGTTCCGGATCTCCGGCTTGCCGGTCATCGACGACGCGGGTCAGCTGGTCGGCATCATCACCAACCGCGACATGCGCTTCGAGGTCGACCAGGACAAGCACGTCGCCGAGGTGATGACCAAGGCTCCGCTGATCACCGCGCAGGAGGGCGTCAGCGCGGACGCGGCGCTGGGTCTGCTGCGCCGGCACAAGATCGAGAAGCTGCCGATCGTCGACGGCCACGGCCGGCTGACCGGGCTGATCACCGTCAAAGACTTCGTCAAGACCGAGCAGCATCCCGTACGCCACCAAGGACAGCGACGGCCGGCTGCTGGTCGGCGGCCGCCGTCGGCGTCGGTGACGACGCGTGGATCGCGGCGATGACACTGGCCGACGCCGGCGTCGACGTTCTGGTGGTCGACACCGCGCACGCCCACAACCGGCTGCGTGCTCGATATGGTCCGCCAGCTCAAGAGCGAGGTCGGCGAGCGGGTCGAGATCGTCGGCGGCAACGTCGCGACCCGCTCGGGCGCCGCCGGCACTCGTCGAGGCCGGGGCGGACGCGGTCAAGGTCGGCGTCGGGCCGGGGTCGATCTGCACCACTCGCGTGGTCGCCGGCGTCGGCGCCCCGCAGATCACCGCGATCCTGGAAGCGGTGGCGGCGTGCGCGTCCGCACGGCGTTCCGGTGATCGCCGACGGTGGTCTGCAGTACTCCGGTGACATCGCGAAGGCGCTGGCGGCGGGTGCGTCGACGGCGATGCTCGGGTTCGCTGCTGGCGGGCACCGCGCGAAGCGCCCGGCGAGCTGATCTTCGTCAACGGCAAGCAGTACAAGAGCTATCGCGGCATGGGGTCGCTCGGCGCCATGCAGGGCCGCGGCGAGGCCAAGTCGTTACTCCAAGGACCGCTACTTCCAGGACGACGTGCTCTCCGAGGACAAGCTGGTGCCGGAGGGCATCGAAGGGCCGGGTGCCGTTCCGTGGCCCGCTGTCGACGGTGATCCACCAGCTGACCGGCGGGCTGCGCGCCGCGATGGGGTACACCGGCGCCGAGACCATCGAGCATCTGCAGCAGGCGCAGTTCGTCCAGCATCACCGCGGCGGGTTTGAAAGAAAGCCATCCGCACGACATCACGATGACCGCCGAAGCGCCCAACTACTACGCTCGGTGATTGATCTAAGGACCGCTCATGCGTGACATGGTTGAGATCGGCATGGGCCGAACCGCCCGGCGCACTTACGAACTCGATGACATCAACATCGTGCCGTCGCGGCGCACCCGCTCGTCGCAGGACGTCACGACGGCTTGGCAACTCGACGCCTACCGGTTCGAGATCCCGATCGTCGCGCATCCCACCGATGCGCTGGTGTCGCCGGAGTTCGCCATCGAACTCGGCCGCCTCGGTGGTCTCGCGGTACTCAACGGCGAAGGGCTGATCGGCCGTCACGCCGACGTCGAGGCCAAGGTCGCCCAGGTGATCGAGGCGGCCTCCAAGGAACCCGAGCCGTCGGCGGCGATCCGGCTGCTGCAGCAGTTCCACGCCGCCCCGCTGGATCCCGAACTGCTCGGCGCCGCGGTGGCCCGCATCCGCGAGGCCGGCGTCACGACGGCCGTGCGGGTCAGCCCGCAGAACGCCCAGGCGCTTACCCCGGCGTTGTTGGCGGCCGGCATCGACCTGCTGGTCATCCAGGGCACCATCGTGTCCGCCGAGCGGGTCGACAGCCACGGCGAGCCGCTGAACCTGAAGACCTTCATCTCCGAGCTCGACGTTCCGGTGGTGGCCGGTGGCGTGATCGACCATCGCAGCGCGCTGCACTTGATGCGCACCGGCGCGGCGGGCGTCATCGTCGGCTACGGCTCGACCAGGGGAGTGACCACCAGCGACGAGGTGCTCGGCATCAGCGTGCCGATGGCTACCGCGATCGCCGACGCCGCCGCGGCGCGGCGCGAATATCTCGACGAGACCGGCGGCCGCTACGTGCATGTGCTTGCCGACGGCGACATCCACACCTCCGGTGATCTCGCGAAGGCGATCGCGTGCGGCGCCGACGCGGTGGTGCTGGGCACCCCGCTCGCCGAGGCCGCCGAGGCCCAGGGCGAAGGCTGGTTCTGGTCGTCAGCGGCGGCTCACCCGTCGCTGCCGCGCGGTGCGCTGCTGCAGATAGCGGTCGGTGAACGGCTGCCGATGGACCAGGTTCTCAACGGGCCGTCCGACGACCCGTTCGGGTCGCTGAACCTTGTCGGCGGTTTGCGTCGTTCGATGGCCAAGTCCGGCTACTGCGACCTCAAGGAATTCCAGAAGGTCGGCCTGAGCGTCGGGAGTTAGCCGGGCCATCTGACCGCCCGATGACGATGCAGAGCGCGCAGCGCGATGAGGAGGAGCCGGGCCATCTGACCTGGTTCGCTGGTTACTACCCGCGAGTATGTACATACTGGGGCGATGGAGCCTGACTACGACGTCTTGATCATCGGTTCGGGTTTTGGGGGCAGCGTCACCGCGCTGCGGCTGACCGAGAAGGGCTACCGGGTCGGCGTCCTCGAAGCCGGCCGTCGCTTCGCCGACGAGGACTTCGCCAAGACCTCCTGGAACCTCCGCAAGTTCCTGTGGGCGCCGCAAGCTCGGCATGTACGGCATCCAGCGCATCCATCTGCTGCGCAACGTGATGATCCTGGCCGGCGCCGGCGTCGGCGGCGGGTCGCTGAACTACGCCAACACGCTGTACGTGCCATCGGAGCCGTTCTTCAACGACCAGCAGTGGTCGCACATCACCGACTGGCGGTCGGAGTTGATGCCGCACTACGAGCAGGCCAAGCGAATGCTCGGCGTCGTCACCAACCCGACCTTCACCGACGCCGACCGCATCCTCAAAGAGGTCGCCGAGGACATGGGCTGCGGCGACACCTTCGTGCCGACCCCGGTCGGCGTCTTCTTCGGCCCCGACGGTACGAAGGCGCCGGGCGAGACGGTGCCCGACCCGTACTTCGGCGGCGCGGGCCCGGACGCGCACCGGCTGCCTGGAATGCGGCAGCTGCATGACCGGCTGCCGATTCGGCGCCAAGAACACCTTGGTGAAGAACTATCTGGGCCTCGCGGAATCCAATGGCGCAGAGGTGCATCCGATGACGACGGTCACGAATTTCGAACAGCGCAAGCGACGGAATGTGGGAGGTGCGCACCGCGCGCACCGGCCGCGCGTTGCGCCGCAAGAGGCGCACCTTCACCGCCAAGCACGTGGTGCTGGCCGCGGGCACCTGGGGCACACAGCATCTGCTGTTCAAGATGCGCGACAAGGGCAAGCTGCCCGAACTCTCCGACCGGCTCGGCGAGCTGACCCGCACCAACTCCGAATCCATCGTCGGGGCCGGCCGTCTCGAGGTCAGTCCTGACCTCGACCTGACCCACGGGGTGGCGATCACGTCGTCGATCCACCCGACACCGGACACCCACATCGAGCCCTGCCGCTACGGCAAGGGTTCCAACGCAATGGGTCTGCTGCAGACGCTGATGACCGACGGACCCGGTGAAGGCGGCAGCGACGTGCCTCGCTGGAGGCAGCTGATGACCAACGCCGGCGAGGACCCGCGCGGCACGCTGCGGCTGCTCAATCCGCGGCGCTGGAGTGAGCGCACGATGATCTCACTGGTGATGCAGAACCTGGACAACTCGATCACCACGTACACCAAGCGCACGAAGCTGGGACGCCGCCGCTACGTCAGCAAGCAGGGCCACGGTGTGCCGAACCCGAGCTGGATCCCGGCCGGCAACGAGGCCACCCGTCGCATCGCCGAGAAGATCGACGGCGTCGCCGGCGGAACCTGGGGCGAGTTGTTCAACATTCCGCTGACCGCGCACTTCCTCGGTGGCGCGGCGATCGGCGACAGCCGCGAGGCCGGCGTCATCGACCCGTACCACCGGGCCTACGGCTACCCGACGCTGTTCGTGGTCGACGGTGCCGCGATCTCGGCGAACCTCGGGGTCAACCCGTCGCTGTCGATCACCGCGCAGGCCGAGCGGGCCGCGTCGCTGTGGCCGAACAAGGGGGAGAACGACATTCGACCCCAGCAGGGCGAGGCCTACCGTCGGCATCGACCCGATCGCACCGGCCCACCCGGTGGTGCCGGAATCAGCGCCCGGCGCGCTGCGCTGGCTGCCGATCGAATCGATCGACGCCGTGAAGAAGCAGGAAGACAGCGACATCAAGCGCAGCGAGGACGCATCAGCCCCGTTCGCAGCTCAGCTGGTTGACCGAGCCATACGCGCCGGTGTATGCGGTGCGCGTCCCGGGCGGCTGCTGCGGCGGTGGCAGCAGCGGTTCCCGCTTCGTCAGCGTGATGGTCGTCGGCTCGGTGGTGCTGAGCTCGAGGTCCTCGCCGGCGTGCCGGATGGTCAGCTGCTCATCCGTCGGGCCCGTCGCGCAGCGTGTAGGTGACCTCGTCGTGGTCGACGTCGACGGTCAGCCGGAAGTCGCGCCAGCGCAACCGGAATCGCAGGCGCGAGATGCCGTCGGGCAGATACGGGTTGAGGGCCAGCACCCCTTCGTCGTCGCGCAGGCCGCCGAAGCCGGCGACCAGCGCGGTCCACGCGCCGGCCAGCGAAGCCATGTGCAGCCCGTCTTTGGTGTTGTGGTGCAGATCGCGCAGGTCGACCAGCGCCGCCTCGTAGGTGTAGTCGTGGGCCAGCTCCACATGCCCGACATTGGCGCACATCACCGCCTGGGTGCAGGCCGACAGCGACGAGTCGCGCACCGTGCGCCGCTCGTAGTAGTCGACGTTGCGCGCCTTCTGCTCGTCGGTGAATTTGTGGCTCTGCCAGTACATGGCGAGCACCAGGTCGGTTTGCTTGACCACCTGGGCCGAATACAGCAACGCGTAGGGCTCGTGCAGCAGCAGCGGATATTTGTTTCTGTCGTCGAAGTCCCACTCGGCGTAGGTGGTGAAGCCTTCGGACTGCGGGTGCACGCCGAGCTCTTCGTCGTAGGGAATGTGCGCGGCGTCAGCGGCGTCACGCCACGCCGCGGTCTCGTCGCTGGTCACGCCCATACTCGCGGGCGGCTTCGGAGTGCCGGGCACACGCGTCGGCCGCGACCCGAAGGTTGTGCGCCGCCATCATGTTGGTGAACACGTTGTCCCGCACGATCGCGGTGTACTCGTCGGGGCCGGTAACACCGTCGAGGTGCCACACGCCGTGGCGGTCGTGGTGGCCGAGCGAATGCCACAGCCGGGCCGTCTCGACGAGCACCTCCAGCCCGCAGTCCTTCTCCAGCGACTCGTCGCCGGTGACGATGCGATAGCGCTCGAACGCCATCGCGATGTCGGCGTTGATGTGCCACGCCGCGGTTCCGGCCGGCCAGTACGCCGAACACTCCTGACCGCGAATCGTCCGCCAGGGGTAGCTGGCACCCTTGAGGTCCAGCTGCGCGGCGCGCTCCCTCGCCAAATCCAATGTCGAAGCGCGCCAACGTAATGCGTCGGCAGCGGCGTGCGGCAGGGTGTAAGTCAGCACCGGAAGGACGAACCCGTCGGTGTCCCAGAAGATGTGGCCGTCGTACCCGGTGCCGGTCAGGCCTTTGCTGGCGATGCCGCGGCCTTCGGCGCGCGCACTGGCCTGCAGCAGGTGAAAGAGCCCGAACCGGACCGCCTGCTGGCAGATCGGGTCGCCCTCGACCTCGACGTCGGCGCCGTCCCAGAAGTCGTCGAGGATCTTGCGCTGCGCGTCGACAAGACCCTTCCAGCCGCTATAACGGGCGCTGTGCAACGCGGCGGCGGCTTGGTCGCGCAGCGCGGGGCGCGACCGCTGGCTCGACCAACCGTAGGCCAGGTATTTCACGATGCGCAGCTGTCTGGCCCGGTCGCAGTCCACAGATCACTGTGGTGCGGGCGAGGTCATCGCTCGCGTCGTTGCTGATCTCGTAGCGGCCCTCGACCTCGATCTCGTGGTCCATGGCCGCGGCCATCATCAGCGCGCTGGCTCGCGTCCGGTGCATCAGCAGTGCGCCGCATTCGGTGTCCTCGTGCTGGACGGCCTCGAGCGGATTGTCGAGGATGGCCGCCACCCGCGGATCGCCGGACGTCACGGGCTGGTCTTCGTTGGCGACCAGCTCGGATTGCACTGTGACACGGACGAATTGGTCGACAGCCTCGACGATGTATTCGATGGCGACAACGCTGCGCTGGGCCAGCGAAACCATCCGGGTCGAGGTCACTCTGACCTGCTTGCCGACCGGGGACTGCCAGTGCGCGTCGCGGGTCAGCGTTCCGGCGCGCAGATCGAGAATTCGCTCATGGCTCAGCAGCTTGCCGTAGCGGACGTCGAACGGTTCGTCGTCGACCAGCAGTCGCAGGATCTTGCCGTTGGTGACGTCGACGATGGTTTGTCCCGCTTCCGGATATCCGTAGCCCGCTTCGGCATAGGGCAGCGGCCGCACTTCGTAGAACGAGTTGAGGTAAGTGCCAGGCAGGCCATGCGGCTCGCCCTCGTCGAGGTTGCCGCGAATTCCGATGTGTCCGTTGGACAGAGCGAAGAGCGACTCTGACTGGGCCAGCATGTCGAGATTCAGCTTGGTCTCGCGAATCTGCCAGGGTTCGACCGGCAGCGTGTCATCCGGGATCATCACGAGCTCCTGAAGTAATTCGCCGAGATCGGAGACCACGACATCGGCCCCGTGACTGTGTAATGCGTCGGCCTGGTCTGCCCGATCGACGCCGACGACGAAGAAATTACCCGCGCGGCCCGCTTCAACACCCGACAGCGCGTCCTCGAAAACGGCTGCGCGGCCGGGATCTACGCCGAGCAGCTGGGCGGCGCGCAGATAGGAGTCCGGAGCCGGTTTGCCGGCGATGTGCTCCTCGCGCAGCGTCACACCGTCGACGCGCTGCTGGATGTACTTCTCCAACCCGGTGATCTCCAGCACCTCACGGGTATTGGCGCTCGACGACACCACCGCGGTGGCCAATCCGGCGGCTGCGACCTTCTCCAGGTAGCGCCGCGAACCCTCGAATACCTTGACGCCGTCGGCGTGCAGCGTCTCCTGGAAGGCGTCGTTCTTGCGGTTGCCCAGGCCGTAGACGGTGTCCTTGTCGGCCGAGTCGTCGGGGTCGCCGTCGGGCAGTTCGATGTCGCGACTGGCCAGAAACGAGCGCACCCCGTCTTCGCGCTTCTTGCCGTCGACGTACTTCAGGTAGTCGTCGACCGGATCGAACGGCACAAACTGTTCGCCATTCTGCTCGGCACGGTGCTTCAGGAAGGCATCGAACATCACCTTCCAGGCCTTGGTGTGCACGCTCGCAGTGTCGGTGAGCACGCCGTCGAGATCGAACAGGCAGGCGTGCACAGCTTCCGGTAGACCCAGCACGGCGGGGCCTCCCTTCTATGATGACTTCGGCCAGGGGTGGTTTTGGTTGCTGCCGTAAGCAGTTACACCTCACCATGCCCGATGCAGCTTCGCCAGGCGATCCGGCTCACCGACTGTGTTACCGCTGTTCGGTTGCCCCGGTTGGCGTGGCTCTCAGGTCGGTGGGGTGCCGGTGAACACGCCCTCGGCCAAGCGGAGCCACGCCTTGCGGAACCGCTCGGTGTCGACATCACCGGGCGTTCGCCCCACCAACAACTGCGCGATCGGTAGGTAGGCGAGCGCGGCCACCAGCACGATCGCCGTGGCTTCGGGGTCGTCGAGCTGTGCCGCGCCGGCCTCCGTCGCGGCGGTCAGCGCCCGTCCCACCCGCTTGTAGGCGGTGGTGGTCGCGACCGACCACACGTCGTCGACCATGCCGTCGAGCGCCTCGGGTTCGCGGAACATCACCCGCAGCAGTGCGGTGTTGTTGTTGACGCTGGCCCAGATCTGTTCGGCCCCGGCGCGCAACGCGCCCTGGACGTCGGTGGGCCGGGTCCGGTTGTAGTCGTCGTGCATGGCACCCATCTGTTCCAGGTGCCGACGGGTCGCCTCCTGCAGTAGCGCCTTCTTAGACGGGAAGTGCTTGTACAGGGCGCCGGACCCCGGCGACAGGCCGCAGGCCCCCTGGATGTCGGCGATTGACGTCGCGCCGTAGCCCTGCCGGGCGAACAGGGTCATGGCCGCATCCAGCAGGCGTTCCCGAGTACTGGCATCAGGCGATGTCATGGGCGTGACCGTACCTGGAGCCCGCTACATCGGTGAGTGAGCGCTTACCGGTCAGCTCGCGGGGGCCGCCACTGCCTGCAGCGGCGCGCCGCTGATCACCCTGCTGCGTTGGCCGTGAACGTCGACGGGTACGTCGCCTTGCACGGTGACGCGGTGCATCAACCGGTACTGGCTGTCGTAGTCGTCGACGGCGCGGTGCTGGGTGGCGCGATTGTCCCACACGGCGACGTCGCCGGACTCCCAGTTCCATCGAATAGTATTCTCTGGCATGGTAATTCGACGTTGCAGCAACTCGAGCACGGCTTGCGACTCGTAGTTGTCCAGCCCAATAAAACCGCGGACGAAGTCGCCGGCCACCAAGGTTCGCTCACCGGTCTCGGGGTGCACTCGGACGACGGGGTGTTCGGTGCGGAAGTCGATCCTCTCGAAAAGCTCCCGGTAGGACTTCTGGCCACCGGTCTGCGCCTGAGGCGGTGCGATGTAGTCGAACCGGTTGCTGTGCAGCGCCCAGAGATTATCGGCGAGGTGCTTGAAGGAGTCGGGCATTTGTTCGTAGGCCGCCGCGGTGTTGGCCCACAGCGTCGAGCCGCCGTAGCTCGGCAGGGTGACGGCGCGCAGGACCGAGGCGGCCGGGTAGTTCGCGACGAACGTGACGTCGGTGTGCCAGCGATTGGCTTTGCCGAACTCGGAGTTGATCGGCGTGATCACCGGCATCTTGTCCTGTTGCACCGCCGGGTGGGCGACGGGAGTGCCCAGCCGCGCGGCGAAGGCGTGCTGCCCGGCGTCGTCCAGGTGATGCTGGTCGCGAAAGAAGATCACCTTGTGTCGTAGCAACGCTTTTCGGATGTCTGCGACGGTGCCGGCATCGAGGTCGGCGGATAGCTCGACGCCGTCGATGCGGGCGCCGATGCGGCTGCCCAGCCGGGTCACGGTCATTGCCATGAGAGTCCTTTCACGCCCGACTGTAGTCATCTGACTACAGCGTCATGGGAGTGAGTGTAGACGTATGACTACAGCGGCGTCAAGCGTAGGGTTCGCAAGCGCGCGCCTCTAGACTGTGCCGGTGGAGTCCGCATCGCCCCGTCCCGTGCTGGTCGTCGATTACGGCGCGCAATACGCCCAGTTGATCGCCCGCCGGGTTCGCGAGGCGCGGGTCTTCTCGGAGGTCATTCCGCACACCGCCTCGGTCGACGAGATCAAGTCCCGCGATCCGTTGGCGGTCGTGCTGTCCGGCGGTCCCGCCAGCGTCTACGCCGAGGGCGCACCACAACTCGATCCCGCGTTGTTCGACCTGGACGTGCCGGTGTTCGGCATTTGCTACGGATTCCAGGCGATGGCGCAGGCACTCGGCGGAACGGTCGCCCGCACCGGCACCAGCGAGTACGGCCGTACCGAATTGAATGTCGTTGGCGGGGAGCTACATTCAGACCTTCCCGGCACTCAGCCGGTATGGATGAGCCACGGCGACGCCGTCACCTCCGCGCCCGCAGGCTTCGAGGTGATCGCCAGCAGCGCCGGTGCCCCGGTGGCCGGATTCGAGAACCGGGCGCGTCGACTGGCCGGCGTGCAGTACCACCCCGAGGTGTTGCACAGTCCGCACGGACAGCAGGTGTTGACGCGGTTCCTGCACGAGTTCGCCGGCATTGCCCCGGACTGGACGCCGGCCGGTATCGCCGAGGCATTGATCGAGCAGGTGCGCAATCAGGTCGGCGACGGCCACGCGATCTGCGGGCTGTCCGGCGGGGTTGATTCAGCGGTGGCCGCCGCTCTCGTACAGCGCGCCATTGGCGATCGGCTGACGTGCGTGTTCGTTGACCACGGTTTGCTACGCGCCGGCGAGCGTGCCCAGGTGCAACGCGATTTCGTCGCGGCCACCGGCGCCAACTTGGTGACCGTCGACGCCGAGAAGACCTTCCTGGATGCGCTGTCCGGCGTGACCAACCCGGAAGGCAAGCGCAAGATCATCGGGCGACAGTTCATCCGGGCGTTCGAAGGCGCGGTGCGAGATGCCCTGGGCGACAATGAGACCGAGTTCCTTGTGCAGGGAACGCTGTACCCCGATGTGGTGGAGTCCGGTGGTGGTACTGGTGCGGCGAACATCAAAAGCCATCACAACGTCGGTGGCCTGCCCGACGATCTGAAGTTCGCTCTCGTCGAGCCGTTGCGACTGCTGTTCAAAGACGAGGTTCGCGCGGTCGGACGTGAGTTGGGCCTGCCCGAGGAAATCGTTGCGCGCCAGCCCTTTCCGGGGCCAGGCCTGGCAATCCGCATCATCGGTGAAGTCACCGCGGATCGACTGGATACGCTGCGTCGCGCCGACACGATTGCACGCGAGGAATTGACGGCGGCAGGCCTGGACCAGCAGATCTGGCAGTGCCCGGTGGTGCTGCTCGCGGATGTCCGGTCGGTGGGAGTGCAGGGGGATGGCCGGACCTACGGGCATCCGATCGTGCTGCGACCCGTCTCCAGCGAGGACGCCATGACCGCCGACTGGACCCGGGTGCCCTACGACGTGCTTGAGCGAATCTCGACCCGGATCACCAACGAGGTGGCCGAGGTCAACCGCGTGGTGCTCGATGTCACCAGCAAGCCGCCCGGCACCATCGAGTGGGAGTAGCCGGTCGGCCCGTCGTCGACCTTCCAGTCTGCTCTCCTCCTATTGACCGCCGGTCTGGCTGCGTGCTACTAACTAGGCAATTGAAAACGACATTTTCAATTGCCTAGTTGTACCCGGCTGAATCGAGAGACGTGGCAGACGACGCCCAACAAGCGTGGAAGAACCCGATGGCGTGGCTGCCGCACGCGATCGCCGAGGCGGCGCTGTCGGGTGGAGACGAAGCCGATCTGCCTGAGGCATGGGCGCATCTACAGGAACGGCTAGGCGCGGCCGAGGAGCTGGTCAGGACGTCGCCGGTGAACAAGAACCGGGTGGATTACGCATCGGGCATGCGCCACCTGATGGTGCTACTGGCCGTCGGCGCCGACGCGGCGCTGCGCGCCGATCCCGATCCCGTGCTCGCGGTCAACCGCGCCGGCATGGACGACATCCTCACGTGGGGACTGGAATGCCCCGACTGCGTGTACATGAACGCGAGCCTGCGTCCCGGGGAGACATATCGATTGTTCGGCAATCGCGGAACGGCTCGCTACGTCGGGTTGCAGACCATGGACGGCATCGCGGCAACCTCGAACTGCCTGGTCGACGATCTCGACGTACAGCAGGACGGAAGCTTCGAGGCGATCCTGTCCGCCGACGAGCACGACGGCAACTGGCTTCGGCTCGCCGGCGACCACCCGACGCTGACGGTGCGAAACTTCCTTTACGACTGGGACACTGAGGTATTGGCGAGTCTGAGCATCGAGCGCATCGGAGACGAGGCGATACCCGACGCGCGTGGGATCGCGCTCGACGTCTCCGTCTCACGCCAGCTGCATGCGCTGGGCGACTTCGTCTACGACAATCTGAAATTTTTTCTCGACTTCGGTGCGATGCCGCCGGCGAACGGATTCATCCCGCCGATGGACATGACCGAGATGGGCGCCGCGGCCGAAAACCGACCAGTCATCGGCCGATTCGAGCTTCAACCCGACGAAGCGTTGATCCTCGAGGTGCAACCGCCCGTGGGTGTCTACTGGAGCATCTCGCTGGGCAATCCGTGGTTGGAGACCATTCACTACGGACGCCACCAATCCAGCCTGAACGGCCATCAGGCGGTCCTGGACGCCGACGGGATCTTCCGCGCCGTCATCGCCACCGCCGATCCGGGAGTGGCGAATTGGTTGGACTCCGCCGGTCACAGCAACGGGGCCATGCTGTTGCGTTGTGTGCGAACGGAATCCGCGCCGATGCCCGAAACCCGCGTTGTCAAGATCGCCGACGTGCTCGGGTCGCTGCCCCCCGACACCACCTTGACCGCGCCCGACGAACGAGCCCGGGTCATCGAAGCCCGGCGTCGCGCCGTTCACGAAAGGTTCTACCGGTGACCTTCTCCGCCGACGAGCTCGAAGACGGCGCACGCGCCGCGACCGGCCTCGACGACTTCGGCTCGTCCTATTATCGCGAGGGTCTCGAGCGGACCGTGGCCGCGCTGAACACCGAAGCCGAACTCAACGATCTCGGCCGCGTCATGCAGCACGCGACCATCAGCAACGCGTTGATCCAGCGGCTGAAGATCGTGAAGGCTTACCAGGACCATCCGGAGATCGCCGACGAGGTGATCGACGGCCCGGTCGTGGTCCTCGGCCTGCCCCGCACCGGCACCACCGCGCTGAGTCAATTGGTCGCTGCGGACCCACAGTTCAGATCGCTGCGGACGTGGGAATCGCAGGCTCCCACACCGCCGCCGGAGGCCGCCACCCAATACAGCGACCCGCGAATCGCACAGGCCGCCGAAGGTATCGCAATGATCTCGCAGATGTTTCCGGACTTTCAGGCGATGGTCAGTTCCGAGCCTGAGGCTCCTACCGAATGCCAGGACCTGATGGGCATGAGCTTTCGAACCTTTCATTTCGACGGTGTCGTTCGCGTTCCCGGCTACGTCGAATGGCTGCTGAACAGCGACATGCGCGAGACATACGCCTTTCATAACGACGTGCTCAAACTTCTTCAGTGGCACTGCAAACCGAACCTGTGGCACCTGCGCACCCCGGTGCACATGTTCGCGCTCGACGCGTTCGTCGACGCCTACCCGAATGCCAAATTCCTCTGGAGCCACCGCGATCCGGCGAAGGTGCTCGGATCGGTGTGCAGCTTGATCGCCTACGTCCGAAGCTGGAGCAGCGATCGACGCGACCCAGAAGAACTCGGCGCCGAGCAGCTCGCGTGGTGGGCTGAGGGCATGCGACGCGCCATGGACTTTCGCCGCACGTTCGGCGACGACCGCTTCGTCGACGTGTCATTCGCCGACTTGCAAACCGACTCGGTGAACACCGTCGCAGAAAGCTACCGCAAGCTCGGCCTCGAATTCACCGATGCGGCGCGGGAAACCGTGCAGCAGTGGGCAGATGACCACAAGCCCGGCCATCGCGGCACGCACACCTACGAGTTGGCCGACTACGGCTTGACCACGGAACGGGTGCATGAGGCGTTTGCCGACTACATCGCCACCTATGATGCGTCTGCCTGATCAATCCGACGCCGGCAGGACCGGTGGGCGCAAAAAGGTGGAGCCGGACCCACAGGTCCGCGCCGCTTTCATCAGCTGCCGCCACGGAAGTCGTTCGCGCCGAGGGTGTTCAGACGCTGTCCGTCGCCCAATTGCTGAGTGTGACGAACCTGAGCACCCGGGCCTTCTACCGGCATTTCGACTCCAAGGACCAGCTGATCTCGGCGGTGTTCCTCGAGATGGCGCACACCGAAGTGGCGCGGCTCGAAGAGCGAATGTCTGGTCGCGACCCCGTTCGCGCGGTGGCGGCCTGGATCGACGGCCGGCTGGACATCGCCTTCAACCAGCAGACCCGCGCCGACCTGCGCCAGATGTCCCTAGAGGCGCAGACCCAGATGTTCGTCACTCCCGATCTCGTGGCCCCCGCCTATCGCGAGATCTTACGACCGCTCGCCGAACAGCTCACGCGTGGAAGGGATCTGAGTATCTTCGCCGAGATCGATCCCGACGGCGAGGCGTTGTCCATCCACGGCGTGGTGTGGGCCAACGTCGAACGACATTGGGCGACAGCCGCGCGCGATCCCGCAGAGGTCCGGTATCGCGTCCAACGGTTCTGTCTTGGAGGTCTCGGTCTGAGCGCCGAAGCGATCAGCGCCGCGCTTGCGAGCTAGCGTCGACCTGGTCGGGAGAGTAGCCGATCACCGGAGGTGAGTCTCCGTAGATGTCCAGGGTGTGCAGGAAGCGATGCAGTCCCATCGTTGCGGCACAGGAGAATCCGAGTTCGATGATCTGCGCCGCGGTGAAGTGCTCGCCGAGTCGGCGATAGAACTCGTCACCGATGGAGTGGTGGTCGCCGGACAGCCGATCGAGGAATTCAACGGCCAACTGTTCCTGCGGAGTCAAAGCGTCGTGCCGCGGGGCCAGGAGGCACGCGACGTCGTCGTCGGTGATCGAGTCGTGCTTGCGTGATTGGCTGCAGGGCTCACATTCACCGAGTTGGGCACTGCGGATTCGCAGCAGTTCCAGTATTCGGCCGCCCAGCAGGGTGCCGGCACCGAGATGAGTCCGGGCCAGGTCTACCTGTTCGAGTTGCGCGCTGCGATACGCGAAGATCTGCAGCGGAACCGGTGTCGCGTAGAGCCCTGCCGCGACTCCGGCCTCCACGACGCCGCGCGAATGCTCGCTGAGCTGATCCATCGGAACGGGTTCGATGCGAGGCATGATTTTTCGGACTCCTAAGTTGGTCCAAGGGCGTACGCGCCGGTCTCCGGATGGTGGTACCAGCCGCTGGCGGCGTGCGTCCCGCCGTCGACGTGAATCGTCTGCCCGGTGATGTAACTGGACATGTCGGATGCGAGAAAGATTGCGGCGTTTGCCATTTCGTCGACATGGCCGGCGCGTTCCATCGGGACCACAAGGCCGAATCGTTCGGTGGACCCAGGAGGTGCCATCTGCATGATCCCTTCGGTCAACGTAATATCGGGCGCCAGTGCGTTCACCCTGATGCGATGCGGTGCCAGTTCCAGAGCCGCGGTTTTGGTGTAGTTGATGACTCCGGCCTTCGCCGCCGCATATGTCGCGTAACCCGGTGCGGCGCGGACACCTTCGATGGAGGTGATGCTGATGATACTGCCCGGCAACCCGTGTTCGACGAGGTCGCGAGCCACCCGTTGGGTGCACAGGTAGACGTGACGCAGATTGGATTTGTACAGCGCGTCCCAGCCGTTCTCGGTGGTGTCGAGGATTCCGGACCAGAACACCCCGCCGGCGTTGTTGACCAGGATCGTGACAGGTCCGAGTTCGGCGGTGGTCTGCGCGAGTGCGGCGTCGACCGATTCACTGTCCCGGACGTCGGTGCGAATGCCCAGTGCACCGATCTCCTCGGCGGCCGCGGCGCACGACTCGGGGTTCTGCTCCCAGATCGACACCTTCGCCCCGAACGCCGTCAACCCGGCGGCGATACCGCGACCGATACCGGCGCCTCCGCCGGTGACCACCGCGACACGGTCGGTCAGAAAAATGCTTGCCGGATCGACTGCCATCGGCTAAGCATAGGGTAATACCAGTTCATTCGTTACAAAAAATACGCAATATGTCTTATCTGTAAACGGAGGTAGAGATGGCCAGCACAATCTTCGTCACCGGTGCCACCGGTCAGACCGGCGGCAATGTCTGTGAGCAGTTGATCGAGCGCGGTGATCATGTCCGTGCCCTGGTCCGCAATCCCGACGAGGCCACGGCGCTGAGCGCGATCGGCGTCGAGTTGGTCAAGGGCGACATCCGCGATGCCGATGATGTGCTTCGCGCGGCCAGTGGCGCCGAGGCGGCCATCCACTGCGCGGCGTTGCTGGGCGGCGCCAGTCAGGACCTCGAAGACTTCAAGGCCGTCAACATGATCGGCACCTCTCATGTGCTCGACGCGGGAAAGAGTCTGGGGATGCGACGGGTCGTCGCGCTGAGCACAGCGACGTTTCTCAATCTGAGTACCGGCCTCGATTTCGAAGAAGCCCCCGTCCTGGAAAACCCGCCGAACGATCCGTACACGGTCACCAAGCTGGCCGCCTTCCAGGAGGCGCACCGGCGGGCCGCTGCCGGCGACGACGTGCTGACGTGCCACCCGGGGGCGATCTTCGGTCCCGCCCCGGTCGTCGAACGGGCCCTGCACCGCACCAGTTTCAACCGGGTCTTGTTGGCCGGACTACGCGGAAAAATCAAGCGTTACTTAGCCTTTCCCATGACTTGGGTGTCAGGCAAGGATGTCGCGAAGGGGTCGATCGCGGCGCTGGACCAGGGGGTGGCCGGCGAGCGCTACCTGCTGGTGGGCCGGCCGGGTGACACTCTGAGCACCGCCGCCGGCATCAATCGGGCCTGCGAGATCGCCGGAATCGACTTTTCCGTCGAAGATCTCGACTACCGATCCGACCCGCCGGCGCTGACGGCTGAGTTCGGGCCCACGCTGATGGCGATCGCGGAGGCCGCGGCCAAGGACGTGCGCAAACCCAGAACGGGTGACAACTTGACCACACGGCGGCTCGGCTACGCCCCGATGTCATTCGACGACGGATTGCGTCTGCTGATTTCATGGCTGCGTGAGCTCGGCCGCCTCGATCCAGTATCCGCCTGAAATTCATTCCACCGCAAAGGGTTACACCGTGCCGATTGTCGAACGACGCCAATCCACGTCAGAGTACGGCGAGTTGGCCGATCGCATACTCGATGCGACTCGACGGCTCCTCCTGACAGCAGGCGCCCGCAGATTGTCGATGTCCGACGTGGCCACTCTGGCCGGAGTGTCGCGACCGACGATCTATCGCTACTTCGCGTGCAAGGAAGATTTGATCGACGCGCTCGGAGCGCAGGAGCGACGGCGATTCGATGCGGCGATGGAACGCGCGATGACCGGAGTCACCGGCGTCGCGCGGTTGGAAGCCGCGGTCGATGTCGTGGTGAGCTTCGTGGAGAGCCAGCCACCCGGGCGTCAACTCGACCTGGATCCTGGCTTCGCGCTGGAGCAGATGGCGCATGCTCTGCCGATGATCGGCGAGCGGCTGGTGGCGGTCTTGTCGCAGTGCGCGCGCGAAGACGGGGTCGACAGCGCGGTGAGCGCTCGGTGCCTTGCCGGTGCCATCGCACGAGTCGCGTTGAGCCATTACATGTTTCCCGATGCCGACTCGACGGCGGTGCGCCGGCAGGTTCGCGCTGCCGCCGGCCTGCCCAATAGTTAGCTGGCCGGCCCCCGCGGCAGGCCTCCGCTTGACCTTGTCGGTGGGTGGGTATTGACTGATGGCAATCGAACATACATTCGAACAACACCAGTAACACCCGTACCGCAGGAGTGCTCGATGACGGCGATGCTTGCCTCCGGACAGTCGCATCACAACCGTGATGAGCAGCTAAAACAGCTGCGTAAACAGATGGCAGCGGTATCGGGGAAGATCGGCGCTCCTCGGCGCGGGCACGCGCACGCGGACGACCTGCTCCCGGAGTCGGAGGCCAGGCTCCCCGTTCCGCAGTTGCTGGCCTCGGTGTTGCCTGATGCGTTGCCACGGGGGGCGGTGGCGGTGCTCACGGGTGCCCGGTCACTGGCGCTGAACATGGTGGCCACGGTGACGGCCGCCGGCGGGAATGTGGCCATCGTCGGTCAGCCGGATGTCGGACTGCTGGCCGCGGCGGAAATGGGTGCCGATCTGAGCCGGCTGGCGGTGGTCCCGGATGCCGGGACCGACCCGGTGGAGGTGGCCGCGGTGCTGATGGACGGGATGGACCTGATCGTGTTGGCGCTGGGCGGACGTTCGGTGCCGATGACCAGGGCCCGGGCGGTGGTGGCCCGGGCTCATCAGAAAGGCTGCACGTTGCTGGTCACCGACGGCGACTGGCAGGGCGCATCGATACGGTTGAAGGCCCGAGTCAGCGGCTACGAAACCAGTTCGGAAAAGCCGGGTTTCGGTCGTATCAACAAGGTGCGGCTCGAGGTGTGCGCGGCGGGGCGGGCGATCAGGCAGGCTCGGACGGGGTGACATGGCCTCCCGGGTATTGGCGATTTGGTGCATGGACTGGCCCGCGGTTGCCGCCGCGGCGGCCGCGGGATTGCCGGCGACGTCCCCGGTCGCCGTCACGCTGGCCAACCGGGTGATCGCCTGTTCGTCGGCGGCCCGTTCGGTGGGCGTGCGGCGCGGGCTTCGCCGCCGTGAGGCGTCGGCCCGCTGCCCGCAACTGCACGTGGTGGCCGCCGACCCCGACCGCGACGCCCGTTTCTTCGAAGGGGTTGTCGCGGCGGTGGACGACTTGGTGCCTCGTGCCGAGGTGCTGCGGGCCGGCCTGGTGGTATTGCCTGCCCGTGGGGCGGCCCGGTTTTTCGGGTCTGAACAGCAGGTCGCTGAGCGACTGACCGATGCGGTGGCCGCGGCCGGCGCCGAGTGCCAGGTCGGGATCGCCGATCAGTTGCCCACCGCGGTCTTCGCTGCCCGTGCGGGCCGGGTCGTGGCGCCCGGGGAGGATGCCCGGTTTCTGTCGGCGCTGTCGATCCGCCAACTCGCCACCGAGCCCAGCCTGTCCGGTCCCGGCCGGGCTGAGCTATCAGATCTGTTGTGGCGGATGGGTATTCGTACTGTCGGGCAGTTTGCTGCGTTGTCGAGAACGGATGTGGCCTCCCGGTTCGGGGCCGACGCGGTGAGCGCGCACCGGTTCGCCCGGGGCGAGCCGGAACGCGGGCCGTCGGGGCGCGAACCGCCGGTCGAGCTCGATGCGGTGCTGCAGTGCGATCCGCCGATCGACCGGGTCGACGCCGCGGCCTTCGCTGGGCGCTCGTTAGCCGGCGCGTTGCATCAGACGCTGCTGACCGCCGGTGTGGGCTGCACCCGGCTGGCCGTCCATGCCGTCACCGCCAATGGTGAAGAGCTGACTCGGGTTTGGCGATGCGCTGAACCGTTGACCGAGGACGCCACCGCCGACCGGGTGCGTTGGCAGCTGGACGGCTGGTTGAACACCCGGATCGTGATGGATCGGCCCACCGCGCCGGTGGTGCAGTTGCGGCTGCAGGCGGTGGAGGTGGTGTCGGCGGGAGCGCTGCAGTTACCGCTGTGGGGTGGCCTCGGCGAAGAAGACCGGCTGCGGGCCCGTCGAGCACTGATCCGGGTGCAGGGCCTGCTCGGTCCGGAGGCGGTGCAGGTGCCGACGCTGTCCGGCGGTCGTGGACCGGCCGAACGCATCACGCTGACACCGCTCGGCGACGAACCGGTGCCGCGCGCCGATCCGAATCGGCCTTGGCCCGGCCAGCTTCCGGAACCCTCACCGACGGTGTTGCTCGACGATCCGGTGGAACTGCTTGATGCCCAGGGTAATTCGATCCGAGTCACCAATCGCGGGTTGTTTTCCGCCGACCCGGCGCGGTTGACCGCCCGTGGCCGTGACAACCGGCTGCACTGGTGGGCCGGCCCGTGGCCGGTCGACGAACGGTGGTGGGATCCAGACCATGCGGGTGGTCAGACCGCTCGGGTGCAGGTGCTGCTGGAGGGCGAGCGACCGGCCGATGCCGGTACCGCGCTACTGCTCTGCTATCGGCAACGGAGGTGGTATCTGGAGGGAATCTACGAGTAAAAATGCCCGTCGCCGGCCCGCTGCGCCCAGGTACGATCAGGCTCAATCCACTAGCGGCCAAGGGGAAATCACGATGTCGAAGGCGCGTGCGGCTTTAGCGCAGCGACGCGGCGAACGGTCCGACTCGCTCGATGAACCGGTCGAAGAACACCGCCGGGTCCGCCTCAACAGCGATCAACGCGTTGGCCCTTCGCGCCCAACGGCCCGACCAGTCGGTGACGGTCATGCCGCGGGTCAGGGTGCCGGTCAACTCGACGTCCACCGTTGTCGGCTGCGTCCGTACCAGCTGCGGATCGAGCGCGACCGCCGCGGCCAGCGGATCGTGTAGATGTGCGAGGTAGCCGTGCCCGAGGTCGTGATACGCCTCCAGATAGAACCGCGTCGCATCCTCGATCATCCGAATGAGCGGGTTGGAGGCCGACGATCGCGTGCCCCGCTCGTCATCGAGACTCAGGGCGGCCGTCGTCGAATCGGCGGCGGCGGCCAGGCGGGAGAGAATGCCGGGGGTGAGTGCGATCTGTCTCGTAACGTCGAGCCCGCACAGAATGGGAAGACGTTGCGGGTCAACATCTTCCGTTGGTGACCACGCCGCGAACACCTCGGCAGCGGCTTCCGGGTCGAAGGCGATGTTCCACTCCGCCACCGGGGTGGTGTTGCCCCGGTGGTCGTACGCCCCGCCCATGATCACCAGCCGGCGCAACAGTGCCGGCAGCTCGGGCTCCGCGCGGAGCGCGAGGGCCAGGTTGGTCAGCGGGCCGGTCGCCACCCCGATCAGTTCACCCGGATACTGTTGTGCCGCTGTGACCCAACCCGTTGCGGCATCGTCGTCGGACAGTTCCCGATCCGTCGGCGCCAGCTCGGCGTAACCCAATCCCTGCGGCCCATGAACCGGGCTGTCGGTGCGCGCGGCGGAGTTCAGTGGATGCTCCGCGCCCCTGAACACCGGCACGGCGTCGGCGCGACACAGCTCGAGTAGTCGAAGATTGTTGACGCAGACCTGCTGCACCGGGACGTTTCCGGCGGTCGATGCGATGCCGACGACGTCGGCGTCCGGACTGGCCAGCAGGTAGATCAGTGAGATGGCGTCGTCGACGCCGGTGTCGACGTCGACGAAGACTGGTGCGGCGGCCACCGCGGAAACGATACCCGTTCGGGCCTAGTCGATCCGGTTGGCGACGGTCTGGCCCGCCAGTGGGAGTCCGACCAGCGTGAGCACATGGTGAGCAGGACAGCCCGGCGGAGCGACCAGGCCGAGTCCGGTTCCGTGCTGGTGCGAACGTTCCAGCGCTTCTGCCAGGATCCGCAGCCCCGTTGACCCCAAATGTGTGACCGCCGACAGGTCGACCGTCAATGGGTTAGTGCCGGAACGGCTTTGACGCGCGATCTGGTTGTCCAGAGTCGGCGCGGTCGCGTTGTCGACGTCTCCGCTGACCACCAGATGCTCGCCGACGATCTCGGTGGCGAACTCCGCTATGTACGGGAATTCGACGACCGGCAGGACGTTTGGGTCGGTGACGATGCGCGCCGGCCTACTCAACCGGTGGGTGATCGAAGCGATGGTCCCGCTGTCGGTTCCGGCGATGCGGCTCTCGGTGGCCAACGCATTCGCCAGCATCAGCCCGCGGCCACGCATGCCGGGGTCCGACGACGGGGTCTTCCACTGGCCGTGATCGGTCACCGACGCGTGCAGGTGGCCATGCTCGTCCAGCGTCGCCTTCACCTCGATGCGGTCGGCGGTCGACGAACGGTAGCCGTGCTCGTAGGAGTTCTCGACGAACTCGCACAGGATCTGCACGATGATCATGACATCGACATCGTCGGCGCCGATGTCGGCTAGCCAGGCCCGCAGCGGCCCGCGGACCTCCCGTGCCGCGTGGACGGTGGCGTCGGCGGTCAGGTTCAGCGCCGGCGGCGGTGTACGGCGCTGCGCCGCAAGCAAAGTCACGTCGTCGTTGTAACCGGAGGTGCGCAGCATCAACTCCAGCGTCTGGGAACACCACCGCTCGACGGGACGTGTCGGCGCCTCGATCGGAAACGCCGAGCCGCCGAGTACGCGGGCGGCGATGTCGGCGAATTCGGCGGTGCTGGCCGCCAGCGGCCGGCCCGGACGATGTCGCTATTACCAGTGCACGCCGGGAACCAGTCGGACGACCCGCTTGACCGGGCCGGGCACCCGAATCCTGGCCACCGCGGCACGGGCCGGCGGCTTCGGCCGGCGTGACGACCGCTGGTCGACAACGTCTTTCGAATCAGCCGGCTGCACGTCGCCGCGGGCCGCGGCCGAATCCGGGTAGCCGAGATACAGCTGATGCAGGATTCGCCGCGACAGCTTCGGGGTGAAGTAGTGACCGGCCTCGGACAGCGTGCCCAGCGGCGTGTCGATGCGCAATGGCTTGTCGATCAGCCCGCGGACCACCATGGCCGCCGCGTGTTCGGCGCTGATCGGCGGGACTGGGTTCAGCCGTCGGGACGGCTTGATCATCGGGGTGGCCACCAGCGGCATGTGGATGTTGGTGAAAGTCACATGGTCAGAGAGTGTTTCGGTGGCAACCACTTCGGAGAACGCGTCGAGCGCTGCCTTGGTCGGCAGGTAGGCGCTGTACTTGGGGCTGCGTGCCTGTACCCCAGCGCTCGACACGTTGACGACGTGACCGAAGCGGCGCTCACGCCAGTGGGGCAGCAGCGCCAGCACCATCCGCACCGCGCCGAAGTAGTTGACCGCCATCACCCGTTCGTAGTCGTGCATCCGGTCGGTCTGATTGACCACCGACCGGCGGATTGACCGGCCTGCATTGTTGACCAGGTAGTCCACGTGGTCGAAGCGGCCCAGGATGTCCTTGACGGTGTGTTCGACCGACCCGGAATCGGTGACATCGCAGGTGAAGGCGTAGGCCTGGCCGCCGTTCGCGCGAATTTCGGCCACCAGGTCGTCGAGCGCATCGCCGTTGCGGGCCAGCGCGAAAACCGTGGCGCCGCGTTCGGCGACGGCAATCGCCGCCGCCCGGCCGATGCCGCTCGACGCGCCGGTGATGATCACGTGCCGACCGACCAGCGGTCCCTGCGGGTCGTCGCGGCGGGCCCGGTCGGGATCGAGATGCTCGGCCCAATACCGCCACAGGGCCGGCGCGTAGCTGCTGAACTCGGGGACCGCAATTCCGGTGCCGCGCAACGCTTTCTGCGTCTCCTCGGAGACGAACGTGGGCGCAAGGTCGACGACGTCGAGGACCTCGCCGGGAATGCCCAGCTGCGTGGCCACCATGTTGCGCCATAGCTTGGGCCGGCCACGCACTTTGAGCACCGGTGCTGCCACCGATGTGGGCAGCGATCCGCGCAGCGGGGGTAGACCGGCCGCGGTGGCAACCCCTCGGTAAATGCCGCGCAGTCCAATGGTTTTCGGTGCCGTGAGGTGGAACGTTTGCCCGTCGTGTCCGTCGGCGTGCAGCAGGGCGACAATCGCGTCGGCGACGTAGTCGACCGGGACGATGTTGGTGCGGCCGGTGTCGGGCAGCATCATCGGCGTCAACCGCGGCAGCACGGCCAGCTTGGCCAGCACGCCGAAGAAGTAGTACGGCCCGTCGATCTTGTCCATTTCGCCGGTGCGTGAATCACCCACGACGACCGCCGGCCGGTAGATGCGGTACCGCAGCCCGGTGGTCGAGCGGACCAGGAGCTCGGCCTCGAACTTCGTCTGGTGATAGGGCGTCGGCAGCTGCTGGCCGATGTCGAAGTCGTCCTCGGTGTATTCGCCGTGGAAGTCGCCGGCCACCGCAATCGACGAGACGTGGTGCAGGGTGGCGTCAAGGCGGCGGGCCAGCTCGATAACGGCCTGGGTGCCTTCGACGTTGGCAGCGCGCTGCTCGGCTTCGGGGGCGGTGATGTCGTAGATCGCCGCGCAGTGCACCACGTGGTCGACGTCGCCGACCTCGGTGATGGCCTCGTCGGTCAACCCGAGATGCGGCTCGGTCAGCTCGCCGACGAGCGGCTTTGCTCGTTCGCCCCACGATTCGGCCAGCCGTTCGAAGCGGCCGAGCGACGAGCGGCGAACCAGAACTCGGACTTCGGCGCCCGGGTTGGCGTCTAGGAGACGGGACACCACGCGGCGCCCAATAAACCCGGTACCGCCGGTAACGACATAGCGCATGAGGGACAGGGTGCGCCTGGTAGCGCGGCGTGTCAACGCACTGTGACGTGTTCGTCCTCCGGGTCGTCCCACAACAGGAGTTGACGCACCGCCGGTCGCGACCCATATGGCTGAAGCATGGAGCTGGCCGGACGCGGGCGCACCCGCAGCGGCCACCAGAACCACCGACCGAGCAGAGCGGCAATCGACGGCGTCATGAACGAGCGGACGATCAAGGTGTCGAACAGCAGGCCGAGGCCGATGGTCGTGCCGATCTGGCCGAGCGTTTGCAGACCGCTGAAGACGAAGCCACACATGGTCACCGCGAACACCAAGCCGGCGGCGGTCACCACCGAGCCCGAGCCGGCCATGGCGCGGATGATGCCGGTTTTCAGCCCAGCGTGGATCTCCTCCTTGAATCGGGAGATCAGCAACAGGTTGTAGTCAGATCCCACGGCCAGCAGCAGGATGACTGCCAAAGCCAATACCACCCAATACAATTCGATGCCGAGAATGTATTGCCACAGCAAGACGGACAGGCCGAACGAGGCTCCCAGCGACAGCGCGACGGTGCCGACGATGACGATCGCGGCGACCAGGCTTCGGGTGATCAGCATCATGATCAGCAGGATCAAGCTCAGTGACGCGACGGCAACGATCAAGATGTCGTAGCTCGACATGTCCTGGATGTCTTTGTACGTCGATGCAGTGCCGCCGAGATAGAAGCTGGCGCCGGCCAGGGGAGTGCCCTTGACGGCTTCGTGCGCCGCGAGCTTGATCGGCTCGACGCGCGAGATGGCCGCGGGCTCGGCCGGATCACCCTCGTGAGTGATGATCAGTCGCGCCGCTTTGCCGTCGGGCGACATGAACAGTTTCAGACCGCGCTTGAAATCGGGGTTGTCGAACACCTCCGGCGGCAGATAGAACAGGTCGTCGTTCTTCGCCTTGTCGAACGCCTGCCCCAGCGCGGCCGGGTTGTCGTTGGCCCGCTCGGACTGCTTGTTGATCCCGAGGTTGGTGGCGTAGTTCTTCAGCGTCAGTTCGCGATTGACTTCCTGGCTGGCGATCTGTGGTGGGATCAGCCCGACCAGTTGCGGCTGGATCGTGTCGAGTTTGTCCAGGCTCACCACCAGGTCTTCAAATTTCTCGGTGAGCTGGTCGATGCTGTCGATCGCCTCGAAGGTATTCCGCAAGGCGAAGCACGCCGGGATGTCGTAGCAGTGCTTCTCCCAGTAGAAGTAGCTGTGCAGCGGCCGGAAGAAGTCGTCGAAATTCGCGAGCTTGTCCCTTACCTCGCCGATGATCGCCAGGGTTTCGTGGAACTTCTGGGTCTCCTCGTGGGTGGCGCCGGCGAGTTGCTGCTGCAGGGTGTACTGCTGCTCCAAGATGCCGATGGTCTTGTCGAGTTCTTGTGACTGTCTGAGCAAGTCGCGCGCGCGGTCTCCCTGGTACTTCAGGTTCTGCACCTGTCCGACGTTTCCCTGGCTGATCTGGAATGCGATCGAGCTGTGGTCCAACGGGGCCCCCAGCGGACGGGTAATCGACTGCACCAGAGCAATACCGGGGATGCGGAAGATGTTTTTGGCGACCTTGTCCAGCACCAGCATGTCGGCCGGATTGCGCAAGTCGTGGTCGGACTCGAGCATCAGCAGCTCGGGTTCCAGCCGCGCCCGAGAGAAATGGCGTTCGGCGGCGGTGTATCCCACGTTGGCGGCTGCGGTGGCCGGGATGTACGGACGGGTGTCGTAGCTGGTCTTGTAGCCGGGCAGGGCAAGCAGACCGATGAGGGCAATCGCGATGGATACCACCAGAATTGGGCCAGGCCAACGAACGATCGCGGTACCGATACGGCGCCAGCCGCGGGTCTGCAGCACACGCTTGGGATCGAACAGCCCGAAGTGACTGGCAATTACCAGGATTGCCGGACCCAGGGTGAGCGAAGCGGCCAGGGCAACGAGAATTCCGATGGCAGCTGGAATGCCCAGGCTCTGGAAGTAGGGCAGTCTGGTGAACGCGAGGCACGCCACCGCGCTGGCGACCGTCAAACCCGAGCCCAGCACAACGTGCGCGGTACCGCCATACATGCTGTAGTACGCGTCTTCTCGCTCCTCGCCGGCCGAGCGGGCCTCCTGATAGCGACCGACGAAAAATATTGCGTAGTCCGTTCCCGCCGCGATCACCAACAGCGTCAGCAGATTCGTCGCGTACGTCGACAGGCCCAGAACTCCCACGCTTCCAAGGAACGCGACGAATCCCCGCGCCGCGGCCATCTCGATCAGAACCGTGGCAAGGACCAAGGCCGTGGTTGCGAAAGATCGGTAGACGAAGAACAGCATCACCGCGATCACCGCGACGGTCAGCGCGGTGACTTTGTTGGAGCCCTTACTGCCCTCGGTGAACTGGTCGGCGATCAGCGGGGCGGCGCCGGTGAGGTAGGCCTTGACACCCGGCGGCGGCTGCATGTGGTCGATCGTGCTGCGGACGGCATCGACCGACTCGTTGGCCAGCGCCTCGCCTTGCGCGCCGTTCAGAAACAACTGGACGTAGGCCGCCTTGCCGTCGCTGCTCTGCGAGCCCGCAGCGGTCAGGGTGTCGCCCCAGAAATCCTGGACGTGCTGGACGTGCGCCTTGTCCTGTTCCAGCTTGTGGACCATCTGGTCGTAGAACTTGTGCGCGTCGGCGCCGAGTGGCTTGTCGCCCTCGAGCACGATCATCGCCGAACTGTCGGTGTCGAACTCGTGGAAGACTTTGCCGATGTGCTTGAAGGCCTGATACGACGGCGCTTCGGGGGAGCTGAGACCGACGTTGTGCAGCCTGCCGACCTCTTCGAGTTGCGGCACAACGATATTCGGGATCGCCGCCAACGCGAGCCAAAACAGCAGGATCGGCACCGCGATCCGATGGATGGTGTGCGCGGTCCGGGGCCGGCGAACGTTGTGGTCGCTCATCCGGACTTGTCCAGGCAGTAGGTGTAGGCGCTCAATTCGTTGACGGTCCTTTCGTCTTTGACGATGCCGTTGACGGTGATGCGGCACCCCAACGTGCTGCCGCTGCCCTGGGCGACGACGTTGGCAATGACGGCGGGATCGGTGGTGGTGATCGTGTAGGACCATGGCAGCGGGACGTTGTCGACCCGTTGCGGCGCGGCATGAACGTCCTGATAGTTGATTGTTGCTGTGGCGCCGGGGTTTCCGAAGACCTCATAGACGACTTGCTTGGGGTTGAACGGAACGATCTCATTCGACGTACCACCGCCGTGCGCTGCGTTCTTGCCCGAATTGAAGGCGTCGTGCAGTCGGTAGACCGCGAGGGCCGCCAGGGACACCACCACGACGGCGACCAGAATCATCCATCGCCGTCTCACCAGACCTGTGACCGAAAAGCGTTTCATCCGTTCGTCTTTCGATGCCGGGTGAGGCTCGGCATGATCACCTCGTCGATCAGGGCCTGCACCGTCTGCTCGGTGGGCTGCCGGTTGGGCATGATCGAGCGGAAGATCAGGTAGCCGGGCAACAGATCCCACAGCTCGTCGCTGACAGCGGCGGCATCGATCTCGCCGCGCCGAACCGCGTCGTGCAGGACATCCTGGAGCAGCGTTTTCCGTTGAGCCAAGAACTCTTGGTAGAGAGCTTCGTGGAGCGCCGGCTGGCGCGACACCTCGACGAGCACGGCGCGAATGGTGCCGGCCAACTCCAGCGATTGCCGCCTGATCGTTAATCCGAGTTGCAGCAGATCGTCGCGCAACGCCCCGGTCTCTGGGTGGACCGCGACCTGGCGTACGCCCTCGATGAACGCCGCCAACACGAGTTCGGCCTTCGACGGCCAACGCCGGTAGACGGTGGCCTTGCTGGCTCGGGCGTGAGCGGCCACGGCGTCCAACGTCAGCCGGTCGTAGCCGTGTTCCTGCAGTAGTTGCAGCGTCACGTCGAGCAACTCGGTTTCTCGTGGCGTCCAGGGTGACGCTGCCATGCCGCGCTGGGCCGTCCCGGTCACAGCGCTCACCCTAAGGGCGCAGGGGCAGTACTGTCCAGTACCGTACCGCCGCGGAGGGACCGCTCAGGTCAGTAGCTGAAGTCGCGGATCCCGTCCCAGTCGACCATCGTCCAGCCCATGGTGGGGCTCCCGGTGATCACGACGCGACCCAGGTTGGGCAGCGGGTGGCTGGTGGCCAGGCTGTCCTTGGAGTTCTTCACGTTCATCAGCGTCCAGTACATGATCGACTCGGCGTGCCCGAAGGCCACCGGCTTGCTGTTGCCGCTGTCGTAGATCCGCTGGACGGCCGCGCTGAACTGGTCGTTGAATTCCTCGCCGCTAATCGAGCCCGGGACGGCGTCCTTGAAGTCACCGTTGAGCCACAGCGACGGCGCGAGCAGATAGGTCGCGCCGGCCCGCTTCGTGGGCGTGTTGTTGTAACGCCCGGCGTCGATTTCCCGCAGGCCGGGCAGGATTTCGACGTGCTTGCCCAGCGCGTGGGCCAGCGGCGCCGCGGTTTGCTGGGTGCGAACCATGTTGGAGGCGTAGATCCCGTCGAAGTTGTTGCGGGACAGCTGGTGGGCTAGCTGTTCGGCCTGAGCCTGCCCGTCCTCGGTAAGGTCGGGGCCGGGAATGTCGGTGTTGATGACATTCGCGGCGTTGCTCTGCGACTCGGCATGCCGGATGAAGGTCAGCGTGATGCTGCGGACGTGCGGTGATCCCGAGCACGCGCCGACGGTGATGACGGCGGCGAGAACGGCGACGGCCTTCCAGATGACGGTGCGATTGCGCATGGCGACAGCCTGCCTTGCCGGGGCCGTCGACGTGGGGTGTTTGCCCGGGTTGGCCCAATAAATCGCCCGACCGGTCGGGTGATGGAATGGCTGAAACCGTTCGCAGTACCTGACCTCCGAGGGAGACCCGCATGGCGATCGACCCGAATGCCGTCGGTGCGACCACCGAACCCATGCTGTTCGAGTGGACCGACCGCGACACCTTGCTCTACGCCCTCGGTGTGGGCGCAGGACTCGACGATTTGAAGTTCACCACCGAGAACAGCCATGACATCGACCAGCAGGTGCTGCCCACCTACGCGGTGATCTGCTGTCCGGCGTTCGGCGCGGCCGGCAAGGTCGGCTCGTTCAACTGGGCGATGCTGCTGCACGGCTCGCAGGGCATCCGGCTGCACGCGCCGCTGCCGCCGGCGGGAAGGTTGTCCGTGGTCACCGAGGTGACCGACATCCAGGACAAGGGCGAAGGCAAGAACGCGATCATCATGTTGCGCGGTCGCGGCAGCGACCCCGACACCGGCGCGCTGGTCGCCGAGACACTGACCACGCTGGTGATCCGCGGCGAGGGTGGCTTTGGAGGACAGCCGGGTGAGCGTCCCGCCGCGCCGGAAATTCCGGACCGCGAGCCCGATGCCCGGGTCGCGTTGCCGACGCGCAAAGACCAGCCGCTGATCTACCGGCTCTCTGGTGACCGCAATCCGCTGCACAGCGACCCGTGGTTCGCCAAGGAGTTGGCCGGTTTCCCCGAGCCGATCATGCACGGGCTGTGCACCTACGGGTTCTCCGGTCGCGCGCTGATCACTGAACTCGGCAACGGCGACGCCAACGCGATCACGGCCATCGACGCGCGATTCACCAAACCGGTGTTCCCCGGCGAGACGCTGACGACGCTGATCTGGCGCACCGGGCCGGGCAAGGCGGTCTTCCGCACCGAAGCGGCCGGGCCCGACGGGAGCAACGCGCGGCTGGTGCTCGAGGACGGCGCGGTGGAGTACGCCGAGGTTTAACCGGACCGCCAACGTGGCAGTCCCGGGCATGGCATTCAAACTCACCTACAGCGACGGGCAGTCCACGGACTACGACGACAGCACCAAGTGGGAACTCGACAACGGCGTCGTCAAGCTGGGCCGCGACGAGGGAGACTGGACGGTCTTCGTTTCGCCGAGCCACTGGGCAACACTCGAACTCGATACCGGCGGCGACAAGAAGTCGGACGGCGACAAGGACAAGAAGTCGGACGACGACAAGGACAAGAAGTCGGACGACGATAAAGACGACTGACGTCAGTCGGCTACGTGGATATGTAATCCGCTCTGCGCGAACACGATTACCTGAAAGGTAATCGTGACGATGCCGCAGCGCGGCTAGCATCGGGGCGGTGACCACCCTGACCCGAGGCCCGCGGACGACACCGGCGGTCGGTCAGCTGCTGCGCGAGTGGCGCGAGCGGCGCCGAATCAGCCAGCTCGACTTGTCGATTCAGGCGGAGGTCTCCGCTCGGCACTTGAGCTTCGTGGAGACCGGGCGCTCGCAGCCGACCCCGGACATGATCCTTCGGCTCAGCGAACAACTCGACGTCCCGTTGCGGGAGCGCAACGCGCTGCTGCTGGCCGGGGGATACGCACCGGCGTACCCCGAACATTCGCTCGACGAACCCGAGCTGACCAGGTTGCGTGCCGCCCTGCGGCAGATCCTCGCCGGCCACGAGCCGTATCCGGCGCTGGTGGTCAACCGATGGTGGGAGATGCTCGACGGCAACACCGCCGTCGCGGTCCTCATCGACGGATGCGATCCCGCCCTTCTTGCGCCGCCGATCAACGCGCTGCGTGTCTCCCTGCATCCGGACGGGATGGCAGCACGCATCATCAATCTGCCGGAGTGGCGGGCGCATATCCTAGAGCGGTTGCGCCGCCAGGTCCGTGCCACGCGCGACCCCCGCCTGATGGACTTGTCGGCCGAACTCGAAGGTTATCCGGGTGGTGAATCCGAGCGACCTGATCCCACCGACGTCGCGGTGCCACTGAGGTTGCGGCACAACAGAAAAGAGCTCGCGTTCTTCAGCATGACCGCGGTCGTCGGAGCGCCGCTGGATGTGACGGTTGCGGAGGTGGCGATCGAGTCGTTCTATCCCGCCGATGCGGACACCACGGCGGCACTGCAGGCGCTTGAAAAGTGAGCCGATGACTGACACCGCCGCGACCGAGATGATTCACGGGCTGGTCCCACTCGCCGTCACGCTGGGCATCACCGCGGACGCCGCGGGGCCCGAAGAAGTTGTGCTGAGCCTGAATTGGGCGGAGAAGCTCACGACCGGTGGAGGTGTGCTGCACGGCGGCATCGTGATGGCGTTGGCCGACACCTCCGGCGCGGTGTGCGCGTTCCTGAATCTGCCCGAGGGCGCCGGTGGCACGACCACCATCGAGTCCAAGACGAATTTCTTTCGTCCGCTGACGATGCCGTCCGGAACGGACGGAGGAGGAAGCGGACCATCAGATCCTGCGACTCGCTCCGGCACGGTCAAGGCACACAGCCGTCCGCTGCACGTCGGGCGCAGGGTCATCGTGGTCGAGACGGAGATCCGCGGGGGCAACGGCAAGCTTGCCGCCAAAACCATTCAGTCGCAGGCGGTTCTGTGATCAATCCGCGAGTTGGCGGGCCAGCCGTTCGGTGAATTCCCGCACCCGGTCGGGGTCGTCGAGCGCGTAGCGTGCGGCGGTGGCGCGGTCGCCGTCGTCACTGTGTCGCACCAGGATCGCGATGCCGTCGTCGGCCACCGCATCGAAAGCGTCCTCGTCGGTGATGTCATCGCCGAGGTAGATCGGCAGCAGCGGGCCACCGCCCTCGTTATCGCGGATGTAGTCCAGCACCCAGTGCAACGTCTTTCCCTTGTCCCAGTCGACATTTGGACGTAGCTCGATGACTTCGCGGCCGGTCGTCACCCGCAGGGCGGTGCGTTGTCCGGCGCTACGGACCGCGGCGGCCACCTCGCCGACGCGGTCCCGAGCCGCGTTGCGGTAGTGCACAGCGACGCCGAATCGCTTGTGCTCAACCACCACCCCCGGGATGTCACCGAGTTGGCCGGCCAGCTCAGCGGCGGCGTCGGCCAGCACCGAAATCGCCGCCGCTGCCTCAGCATTCTGGTGGTGTTTGCCGTCGGGTCCGGTCAGCTCGAAACCATGGCTGCCGGCGTACCAGAGGCCGGGCAGGCCGATCCGCTCGCGGACGTCGGCCAGGTCGCGACCGCTGAGGATCGCGACCGGGCACCGAGCGCTCAGCGCTGTCAGCGCCTCGGCGGCGCCGTCGGCCAGTCGCGCGGTGTCGGGGTCTTTCACGATCTCGGACAGGGTGCCGTCGAAGTCATAGAACACCGCGGGATCGGCCGCAGCGTCAAGCGCCTGCAGGCCGTCGGGCAGTTCGGACATACGTCGATCCCCGGTGCGGACATCAATGTCGCCGAGACTCTGTCCGGCTCCGACGTCGATTACCAGCGCGAAACCGGCCGCCCGGGCCGCCGATGCGCTCTCTTCGGTAGAAGTAACGACGGCGCAGCGGCCGGGCCGCACCTCGAGGCGGTGGGCCGAGTCGACGAACGAAGCGGCATCGGATCGATCGACGCGCACGCCCGCCTGGTGCAGTCGCGTCACGAACGCGGCATCGGGGTCAGTGTCGAAGAGCACGGCGTCCAGGCGGCGTGGGTCGATGGTGACCGACATTGCCCGCCCCGCCTTCCCGGGCCGCGGTCGCGGCGCCGCTAGTCAGGTTAGTCGGCCCTGGTGCATTCGAACATGTATTCGATACACTGAGTCGATGGGGTGGAGCAATGGGCCGCCGGGGTGGTCGGAGATTGAGCGGGTGCTCTCCGGCAAGCCGCGGCGTTCCGGCACGCCGACGGTGTGGACTCCTGCCGACGAGGCGCCACGATCTCCCAAGCGAATCGCCTATCAGCCGCCGGACCACGGCCGACCGATGCGTTCGTCGGTGCCCTATGCCGAGCTGCACGCGCATTCGGCGTACAGCTTTCTCGACGGGGCCAGCGCGCCAGAGGAACTGGTCGAAGAGGCGGTACGGCTGGGCCTGCGGGCCATCGCACTGACCGACCACAACGGGCTCTACGGCGCAGTGCGGTTTGCCGAAGCGGCCGTGGAACTGGACATGCGGACGGTGTACGGCGCCGAGCTGTCGCTGAGTTCGATGGTCCGAACCGACGGCCCCGATCCGGCCGGTCCGCATCTGTTGGTGTTGGCTCGCGGGCCGGAAGGCTATCGCCGGCTGTCGCGTCAGCTGGCGGTGGCGCATCTGGCCGGCGGTGAGAAAGGCAAACTGCGTTTCGACTACGACGCGCTCACCGAGGCGGCCGGCGGCCACTGGCACATCCTGACCGGGTGTCGCAAAGGCCACGTCCGCTCCGCGCTGGCCACCGGCGGACCGGACGCCGCCGCGGCGGCATTGGGCGATCTGGTGGATCGGTTCGGCTCCGACCGGGTCAGCGTCGAGCTGACCCACCACGGCTGCCCGGTCGACGACGACCTCAATGCCGAAATGGCCCTACTGGCAAAGCGATTCGGATTGAGATGCGTTGCCACAACCGGCGCGCATTTCGCCGGACCCTCGCGGCGGCAACTGGCGATGGCCATGGGCGCGATTCGGGCCAGGCAGTCGCTGGACGAGGCGGCCGGCTGGTTGGCCCCGCTGGGCGGTTCGCACCTACGCTCCGGGGAAGAGATGGCGCGGCTGTTCGCGCAGCACCCCGACGCGGTGACGGCCGCCGCCGAGCTCGGCGAGCAGTGCGCCTTCGGCCTGGCGCTGATCGCGCCGCAGTTGCCGCCGTTTCCAGATGTGCCGCCCGGCTCAACCGAAGACAGCTGGTTGCGTGAGCTGACGATGGCTGGGGCCCAGCGCCGTTACGGGACGCGGGCCCAGGCGCGGCAGGCGTATGCCCAGATCGAGCATGAGCTGAAAACCATTGCACAGCTGAATTTTCCGGGATATTTCTTGGTGGTCTACGACATCACCCGGTTCTGCCGGGAGAACAACATCCTGTGCCAGGGCCGGGGATCGGCGGCCAACTCGGCGGTCTGCTACGCGCTCGGCGTCACCGCGGTCGACCCGGTTGCCAACGAGTTGCTGTTCGAGCGTTTTCTGTCGCCGGAGCGCGACGGTCCGCCCGACATCGACATCGACATCGAGTCGGACCTGCGCGAGCAGGTTATCCAATACGTCTACGACAAGTACGGCCGCGACTACGCCGCTCAGGTCGCCAACGTGATCACCTATCGCAGTCGAATCGCGGTGCGCGACATGGCCCGTGCCCTGGGGTTCTCGCAGGGACAGCAGGACGCCTGGAGCAAGCAGATCAGCCACTGGAGCGGACGTCCGGCCGACATCGACGGGATCCCCGAGCAGGTGGTCGAACTGGCCGACCAAATCCAGAACCTGCCCCGGCACATGGGCATTCATTCCGGCGGCATGGTGATCTGCGACCGGCCGATCGCCGACGTCTGCCCGGTCGAGTGGGCCCGCATGGAGAACCGCAGCGTGCTGCAGTGGGACAAAGACGATTGCGCGGCAATCGGTTTGGTGAAGTTCGATCTGCTCGGGCTGGGCATGCTCTCGGCGCTGCATTACGCCATCGACCTGGTGCACGAGCACAAAGGCATCAAGGTCGACCTGTCCACGTTGGACCTGTCCGAGCCGGCGGTGTACGAGATGTTGCAACGGGCCGACTCGGTCGGGGTGTTCCAGGTGGAGTCGCGCGCGCAGATGGCCACGCTGCCGAGGCTGAAACCCCGGGTGTTCTACGACCTGGTGGTCGAGGTGGCGTTGATCCGTCCCGGACCCATCCAGGGCGGATCGGTGCATCCCTACATCCGGCGCCGCAACGGCCTCGACCCGGTCACCTACGACCACCCGTCGATGGAGCCGGCATTGCACAAGACGTTGGGAGTGCCGCTCTTTCAGGAACAGCTGATGCAGCTCGCCGTGGACTGCGCCGGGTTCTCCGGCGCCGAGGCCGATCAGTTGCGCCGTGCTATGGGATCCAAGCGGTCGACCGAACGCATGCAGCGGTTGCGGGGCCGGTTCTACGACGGCATGCGAAACCTGCACGGCGCTTCCGACGAGGTGATCGACCGGGTCTTTGAAAAGTTGGAGGCATTCGCCAATTTCGGCTTCCCGGAAAGCCATTCACTGAGCTTCGCGTCACTGGTCTTCTATTCGTCGTGGTTCAAGCTGCATCACCCCGCGGCGTTCTGCGCCGCGCTGCTGCGTGCGCAACCGATGGGCTTCTACTCGCCGCAATCGCTGGTGGCCGACGCTCGCCGGCACGGCGTCACGGTGCACGGTCCATGTGTGGCCGCCAGCCTGGTGCATGCCACGCTGGAAAACGCCGGAACCGAGGTGCGCCTGGGGTTGGGCAGCGTCAGGCATATCGGGGAAGATCTGGCCGAGAAGCTGGTCGAGGAACGAAAAGCTCACGGCCCCTTCACTTCTCTGCTGGACATGACGACCCGGGTCCAGTTGTCTGTGCCACAGACCGAGGCACTGGCGACGGCGGGTGCGCTGAGCTGCTTCGGGATGTCGCGCCGCGAGGGGTTGTGGGCGGCCGGTGCGGCCGCCACCCAGCGGCCGGATCGTCTGCCGGGGGTGGGCTCGTCGTCGCACGTTCCGGCCCTGCCTGGGATGAGCGACGTGGAATTGGCCGCGTCCGACGTGTGGGCCACCGGCATCTCCCCGGACAGCTACCCGACCCAATTTCTGCGGCCGGATCTCGACGCACTGGGGGTGGTGCCCGCCGCCGATCTGTTGGCGGTGCCCGACGGCGACCGGGTGCTGATCGCCGGGGCGGTCACCCACCGGCAACGGCCCGGGACGGCGCAGGGGGTGACGTTCATCAACCTCGAGGATGAGACCGGGATGGTCAACGTGCTCTGCACGCCGGGGGTGTGGGCACGCCACCGCAAGCTGGCGCAGAGCGCGCCGGCGCTGCTGGTTCGCGGTCAGGTCCAAAATGCCAGTGGCGCAGTCACCGTCATGGCAGAGCGGTTCGCCAAGCTCACCCTGAAGATCGGATCGAAGTCCCGCGACTTCCGGTGACCGCGAAACCTCAAGGGGCGCAATCGTATCTCGCGTCCCAAGTCTCGGTGTCCATCCTTTTTTCGTTTTTCGACCACATGCGATATCACCAGCAGTGCCCACCGGGGTGATATCGCATACGCGTCGTTTTCGAAGAAAGGGCATCCCAGCGGAGACGGTACCGCTGGGGCCAGTGTGACAACGCACCGCGAATGTAGTCTCCAAGCATGGCCCTCAACCTTTCTGTCGACGAACTCCTCACCACCACCCGATCGGTCCGCAAGCGCCTCGACTTCGACAAGCCGGTGTCGCGCGACGTCCTGATGGAATGTCTCGATCTGGCGCTACAGGCGCCGACCGGCTCCAATTCCCAAGGCTGGCAATGGGTTTTCGTCGAGGACGAGGACAAGAAGAAAGCGATCGGCGAGATCTACCTCGACAATGCACGGGGCTACCTGAAGTCACCGGCACAGGAGTACGCCGAGGGCGACACACGCGGGGAGCGGATGCCGGCCGTCCGCGATTCCGCGAGCTATCTGGCCGAGCGCATCCACGAAGCGCCGGTGCTGATGATCCCGTGCATCGAAGGCCGCGAAGACAAGCAGCCGATGGGCGGAGCGGGTTACTGGGCGTCACTGCACCCGGCGGTCTGGAGCTTCTGCCTGGCGTTGCGCTCGCGCGGGCTGGGCACCTGCTGGACGACGCTGCACCTGATCCGCGGCGGCGAGGAAAAGGTCGCCGACATCGTCGGCATCCCCTACGAGAAGTACAGCCAGGGCGGCCTGTTCCCGATCGCCTACACCAAGGGCACCGACTTCAAGCCCGCCAAGCGGTTGCCCGCCGAGCAGCTCACGCACTGGAACACTTGGTAATTCACGCGAGGTGCACGGTGACCGCGACGCCGCCTCCGCTGCCACGGTGGGCGACCGCGTGGCCTTGTCGGTCTGCGCCGTCCAAGCCGACCAGCGTGATCGGTCCGCCGTCGCCCAGGAAGTTGCGCCACCACGACTTCTGGTCGGGCCACGCCACGCGGATCGTCACGGTGTCGCCGCGTCGGGAGTAGGCGACCGGGGTCTCGAATGTCTTTCCGGAGCGCCGGCCGTCGTAGCGGATCACGATGAACTTGCGGCGGACCACGCCGCCCAGCAGCGGCGCCTCCGCGAGACCGCTGAACAACGCGTTGACCCATCGAACAAGCGGACGGTCGTTGAGTGCCATGCCGCCGATGCTAATCACACCGCGGGTTGGGATGGCCCTGCTCCTCCTCAGAACGCTGCGCGTTCTGCATCGTCACACCGCGCCGCTGAAATCCTGCTGCCGCCACGCCTCGTACACGGCAACGGCGGCGGCGTTCGCCAGGTTCAACGACCGCCGGCCATCCAACATCGGGATGCGCACCCGCGCGGTGATGTGCGAGTCGGCCAGCGTCGCCTCATCCAGTCCGGTCGGCTCTGGGCCGAACATCAACACATCGCCGGCCTGGTAGCTGACGTCGGTGAACAGTCGCGTCGCGTGCGCGGTGAAGGCGAACACCCGTCGCGGCGCTATCGCCGTCCATGCGTCATCCAACGATGGATGCACGGTGACCGACGCGAGGTCGTGGTAATCCAGGCCGGCCCGACGCAAATTGGGTTCGGAGAGATCGAAACCGAGTGGCTCGACGAGATGAAGTTCCGCTCCCGTTGCCGCCGCCGTACGGATTGCATTACCCGTATTCGGCGGGATTCGAGGTGAGTAGAACAGCAGCCTGAACACAACACACCGTAACCGGAAAGGCACTACGCCCCGGACCCGAGTTAGCCGCGTCATTGACCGCTTCGCAACCCGTTCGGATTATTTGCTCGGCAATCCGCGGCGACGTCTGAAGTGTGTCGGTGAACTCTGTCTGTTCAGTAAGAATTATGGTCACTGCCGCCGCAGCCTGGCATACTCGCTGAATTGCCAGGCGTATATCGCTTGCCCGTCGCTGGGGGTGGGCGCAATTAGCAGGAAGTCTCATGAACGACGCGCTAACACTGCGATTCAGCGGAGCGGACGCTAACACCGCGCTGGTCCGGTGACCATGTTTGCCCGCGCCACCCGGGCGAAGCCGTCGACGAAAAGTGGGCCCGCTGATAGCAACAGCGTCGAGTCCGCATCGGCCAAACGCCCGCCCTCGTGGTCGCTACGCAATTGGCCGGTCCGTTGGAAAGTCGTCGCCATTGTCGCGTTGCCATTAGTCCTGGCAATGCTTTTCGGTGGATTTCGCATCGCGGGCGCGCTGACCGACGCCCATCGACTCCGGCTGGCAGCCGACCGCGCCGAGATGGTCCCGGCGATCACCAAATACATGTCGGCGCTCGACGTCGCGCTGCTGGCGGACTCGACCGGAGGCGATGCCGACGGCGCGACGAAAAACTACGACGCCCGCAAGAGCGAGCTCGAAGCCCGGTTGCACGGCACCGACGTCGCGCCCGATGTGGCCGCCGGCGTCGATGCGATGCTGGACGGTGGGCAATCGCTGCTGGACAACGTGAAGTCGAACACGCTCGGGCTGCGCCCCCGGATAACGACCTACGCGCCGATCCTGCTGACCGCCGAGAACGCGATCGACGGGTCGGTGCGGTTGGACAACGAGCAGATCCGGGCCCAGGCCCAGGGCCTCAGCCGAGCGGTCGGGGCCCGCGGCCAGATGATGATGCAGCAGGTGTTGATCGCCCGCGGCGCGGATCTGCCCGAACCCGAGCTGCGAACGTCGATGATCACGCTGGCCGGTACCGAGCCGTCGACCCTTTTCGGCATGGCCGAAGTGCTGGGTGTCGGCTCGCCGGAGGCCAAGACGCTGCAAAAGCAGATGGTGACCCGGATGGGTCTGATGTCCGATCCGGCGCAGAAGCTGGTGAACAACCCGGCGTTGCTGCGCTCGGTGCAGACCACCGACGGGATCGCCGCGCAGATCATCAACGACATCACCGCGCACATCACCAAGGCCGTCGAGGACCAGGCGCACAACCTGCGCAACGCCGCGATTCGCGACTCGGTCCTGGTGGTGGCCGCCATCCTGGCCGCGATCGTGATCGTGTCGCTGGTCGCGCGCTCACTGATCCGGCCGCTGCGGGTGCTGCGCGACGGCGCGTTGAAGGTGGCCCACGAAGACCTCGAGCGCGAAATCACTCGGGTGCGGGCCGGCGACGAGTCGCCGCCCGCGCCCCTGCCGGTGCACACCACCGAGGAAATCGGTCAGGTCGCCCACGCGGTCGACGAGTTGCACACGCAGGCATTGCTGTTGGCCGGTGACGAAAGCCGGCTGCGGCACCTGGTCAACGACATGTTCGAGACAATGTCGCGACGCAACCGCTCGCTGGTCGACCAGCAGCTGTCGCTGATCGACCGCCTGGAACGCAACGAAGAGGATCCCGAGCGACTCGACAGCCTGTTCCGCCTCGACCACTTGGCCACCCGGATGCGCCGCAACGGCGCGAACCTGCTGGTGCTGGCGGGCGCGCAGAGTTCGCGCGGTGACCAGCGCACGGGTGTGCCGCTGTCGTCGGTCATCCACGCGGCCGCGTCCGAAGTCGAGGACTACCGCCGGGTCGAGACATCGATGGTGCCCGACTGCACGATCGCCGGCGCTGTCTCCAACGACATCGTCCATCTGCTCGCCGAGTTGATCGACAACGCGCTGCGCTACTCGCCGCCGGCGTCGCCGGTGCGGGTCTCGGCCGAATTGCGCGGCGACGGCGCGGTGCTGCTGCAAATCGTGGACGTCGGGTTGGGCATGACCGACGGCGACCGCCGGATCGCCAACATGCGGCTGCGGGCCGGGGGAGAGGTCAGTCCCGACAGCGCCCGACACATGGGCTTGTTCGTCGTCGGCCGACTTGCCGATCGGCACAACATCCGGGTCCGGCTGCGTGGCTCGTCACTCGAAGAGGCGCGATCAGGCACGACCGCCGAGATCTATCTGCCGGCGGCCGTACTGGTCGGCGCCGACTTGAGTCCCGTGGCACCGCCCGAGGCCGAGCCCGCGACAGCGTCCTTCCCGGCGCCGGAGCCGATGACCGTCGAGCCCGAGTTCGATCCCGTCGACGCTGACGAACGAAACGGCTCGGCCTCGACCGAGTCGTCGATCAGTCTGCTGCCCAGGCGCCGGCCCGGCAGCAGCGGCATCACCGGCGCCCCGGCCACCACACCTGATCGCGGCGAGCCGTCCGCCGCGCCGGTTGAGGCCGCCCAGCCCGCCGCGGAACAAGCTGCGGCACAGCCGATTTCGAACACCTCGTCGTTCTTCGGCTCACGGGTCCGATTGAGCCGAGAGAACCGGAAGCGGTCCCAAGCCGAGTCGCCCGCGCAGGCCGAGCTGCCGGAGACGGACGACGTCTGGGCCGCCGAAGCTGCGCCGCCCAGCGATACACCCGACGACGACCTGATCTACAAGCAGATGCTTTCCGAGTGGCTGGTCGACCCCCGCGAATTGGCGCAGAGCCCGGACCTGGATTGGCAGACGGTCTGGGACCGCGGCTGGTCGGCGGCCGCCGAGGCCGAGGACGCGCCCGTGCAGGCGCACACCGAGCAGGGCCTTCCCGTGCGCGACCCCGGCGCCCGGCTGGTGCCTGGCGGCGGCGAGCCGAACGGGAACGCACACCACCGCGCCGACGACAATGGAACCAATGGAGGTTCTGAGTCGGGGCGCAGCCCGGCGCATCAAGCTCCGCTGCGCGACCCTGAGGCCGTTCGCGCCTCGATGAGCAGCCATTTCGGGGGCGTCCGCGCAGGACGCTCGCACGCCCGCGACGACGACCAAGGATCCGAATGACCTCTGGCTCCCATCCCGTACAGCCGAGCCAACCCGCCCCTGGAGACAATTCGCTCGACTGGCTGGTGTCGAACTTTGCCCGCGAGGTCGGCGGGGTGGCGCACGCCATCCTGGTGTCGGTGGACGGGCTGCTGATGGCTTCCAGCGAGCGCCTGCCCAAGGAGCGGGCCGACCAACTCGCCGCTGTGTCGTCTGGTCTGGCCAGCCTGGCCAGTGGCGCTGCCCAGCTGTTCGACGGCGGCCAGGTGCTGCAGTCGGTGGTGGAGATGCAAAACGGCTACCTGCTGCTGATGCGGGTCGGGGACGGGTCGCACCTGGCGACGCTGGCTGCGACTTCGTGCGACATCGGGCAGATCGGCTACGAGATGGCCGTCCTCGTCGAACGGGTGGGCAACGTGGTGCAATCGACCCGACGCGCTTCGCCGAGCACGTCCCACTCGTGAGTCGGCATGGACAACCGCGAACCGTTGGGGTCTGAGCAACCGCCCTCCGAGGCGAGCCTGGTCCGGCCGTACACGCTGACGGCGGGCCGGACCAAAGCCAACGTCGACATTCCACTCGAGGCGCCGGTGCAGGCGCTGCAGTCGGCGATGTTCCACCGTTGGCCGTCGGGCGACGTCCGGGGCAGAATCGTGCAACTGTGCGTGAAAAGCCCGTCGGTGGCCGAAATCTCGGCTCGTCTGAATTTGCCGCTTGGTGTCACGCGCGTGTTGGTCGGTGATCTGGTGACTTCGGGCTACCTTCGAGTCAATCGGACATTGACCGAACGCTCCACCCGTGATGAACGCCGCGAATTGATAGGAAGGACGCTCCGTGGCCTACGAGCGCTCTGATGCGGGGGCCGCCGCTGCGCATAAGTCGCGCGATACCGCGTCCACCAAAATCGTTATCGCCGGCGGATTCGGCGCGGGCAAGACGACTTTCGTCGGCGCGGTGTCGGAGATCATGCCGTTGCGCACCGAGGCGATGGTCACCGACGCCTCCGCCGGTGTCGACATGATCGCCGCCACACCGGACAAGCGGACCACCACCGTCGCGATGGACTTCGGCCGGATCACCCTCGACGAAGATCTGGTGCTCTACCTGTTCGGGACGCCCGGGCAACGCCGATTTTGGTTCATGTGGGACGACTTGGTGCGCGGTGCGATCGGCGCGGTGATCCTGGTGGACTGCCGGCGCCTGCAAGACTGCTTCGCCGCTGTCGACTTCTTCGAGCACCGCAACCTGCCGTTCCTGATCGCGGTCAACGAATTCGAGGGCACGCCAAGGTATCCCGCCGCCGAGGTGCGTAAGGCGCTGACCTTGCCCGCGCATGTCCCCGTGATCAACGTCGACGCCCGCGACCGCAGGTCGGCGACCGACGCGTTGATCGCGGTCAGCGAATACGCGCTGGCGAGCTTGTCGTCCACCGCGTAGTGGATTGGGCTGATTGCGAATTCGTCGGCCGCGACTTCCGCGACGACGACCTCAGTCGGGTGCCGCACCGAGCGGGTGGTCTTCACCGAGTGCGACTTCAGCGGGGTCAACCTCGCCGAATCCGAGCATCTGGGGTCGGCGTTCCGTAACTGCACCTTCAACCTGACCACGCTGTGGCACAGTACGTTTCGGCAATGCAGCATGCTGGGCTCGGTATTCGTGCGATGCCGGTTCCGGCCGCTGACGCTCGACGAGGTCGACTTCACGCTGACGACGCTCGGCGGAAACGACCTGCGCGGCATCGACTTCAGCGGCTGCCGGCTACGCGAGGCCAATCTGGTGGAGGCCGACCTGCGCAAGACCGTGTTGCGCGGCGCGGACCTCTCCGGGGCCCGCAGCACAGGAACCCGTTTGGACGACGCCGATCTGCGCGGTGCCGTCGTCGACCCGTCGTTGTGGACAACGGCCTCGCTGACCCGCGCCCGCATCGACATCGAGCAGGCGCTGGCCTACGCCGCGGCCCACGGCTTGCGGCTGGACGGCGCTAGCGCTTGAGCCGGATGCTCCACCGCACGTAGCCCGCGTAGAACAGCGACAACGTCGCAAGCATGACCATGTCGAAAAGGAAGATGTGCTTGGAGTGCTGCCAGATCGAGTCGTTGGTCGGAATCTGCTTGACCTTCACCAGGCTCGGGAAGTCGATGGACGACGCGCCGGCCGCGTACCCCCAGCGTCCGGGCGTGATCCAGGACAGCTGGTTGAGGCCCGGACGCCCGGTCACCGGGATCATGCCGCCTGCCAGCACCAGCTGCGACATGATCGACACCACCAGTAGGGGCATGATCTGCTCGTTCGACTGCGCCACGGACGACAGCAGCAGGCCGAGAATGGCCGACGCCACACACGTTCCCGCGACGGTGACGAACAGCGAGAACGTCGAATTGTCGAAGAACGGTGGATGCGCGGTGGGCGCGCCCTTACCGAGTCGGACGATGATCGTCGCGATCGCGGCCTGAGTGGTGGCGAAGGCGCAGAACACGGCGACCTTCGCCAGCAGATACGCGGTCGTGGAGAGCCCAACCGCCTGTTCTCGCTTGAAGATGGGTCTCTCGCCGATGAGGTCTCGGATGGTCAGCGCGGTGCCCATGAATACGGCCCCGATGTTGAGCAACACCATGATGTACTGCGGCTGGGTGGGCGCCAGACCCAGCGGATCCGCGGGGCCCAACCCAGGTTTCGGCCCCTTCACGGTCAGCGACAGCGCACCGATCAGGAAGGGCAAAACCGCGAGGAACACCGAATAGCCGCGGTCGGAGACCACCAGCCGGACCTGGCGGCGCGCAATTGTGGACAGCTGACGCAACAGGTCGGTGTGCACCGGGTCGCCCAGATCGGCCGGGCTCTTCGAAGCGGGGACCTGCGGCTCGCGCCGGCCGCCCTTGCGTTCCATGAAGCGTCGATTCGCCTCGTCGGGGTCGGCGCCGACATTGGCGAAGATGTCCGCCCAGTTGGTGGTGCCCAATGCTTCACCCACCTGGCTGGGTGGCCCGTTGAAAGCAGTCTTGCCGCCGGGTGCGACCAGCAGGATCTGGTCGCAGACGTCCAGGTAGGACACCGAGTGCGTGACCACCAGCACCACGCGACCCGCGTCGGCGAGCTGGCGCAGCATCAACATGACCTGGCGGTCCAGCGCCGGGTCCAGACCGGAGGTCGGCTCGTCGAGCAACAGCAGCGACGGCTGAGTGAGCAGTTCGAGTGCGACCGACGCGCGCTTGCGCTGACCACCGGAGAGCTTTTCGACCCGGGTGTCGGCGTGCTTGGTCAAATCCAATTCCTCGAGCACTTGCGCGACGACCTGTGCGCGTTCCTCTTTGCTCGTGTCCGGCGGCAGCCGCAGCTCGGCGGCGTACCCGAGTGCCTGATTCACCGTCAGCTGGCGGTGCACCACGTCGTCCTGCGGCACCATCCCGATCCGGCTGCGCATCGTCGCGTACTCGGCGTGGATATCGTGGCCCTCGAACGTCACCGTGCCAGAGCTGGGTTTGGTGTAGCCGGCGATCAGCCGCGACAGCGTGGTCTTGCCCGCGCCGGAACCGCCGATGATCGCGGTCAGCGTACCGGGGCGGGCGGTCAGCGAAATGCCGTCCAGCAGTTCCTTGCCGTCGATGCGGAAGTGCACGCTATTGACTTCGAGACCGCCGGTGCGGGTTGCGGCTTCGGTGCGACGGATCAGGTTGCCGCCGCTGTAGACGAGGTCGATGTTGCCGATCGTCACCACGTCGCCCTCGCCGAGCACCGCCGAGCCGACGCGGACACCGTTGACGAAGGTGCCGTTGATGCTGTGGGCGTCGCGGATCTCGGTGCCGAGGGGCGAGTCGACCAGGAATGCGTGATGCCGCGATGCCAGAACGTCCTGGATCACGATGTCGTTGTCGTTCGCGCGACCGATCGTCATCGAACCCGGCGGCTTGTCCGGGGACTGCGAGCTGGGCAGGATCGCCTGGATCATCTTGGTGGCCAGGTTGCCGACTTCGGGCGGCTTGCTCATGGCCGGGGGCGCCATCCGGGTGTCTGCCTGGACGATCTGCGGCGGGGCAGCAATGGGCTGCCGGGGTGGGGGCGGCGGCTGCGGCGGACCCGATGGGTAGGCCGGCGGCCGCGGCGGCGGATACGTCGGTTGCGCGTAGGGCCGCGGACCCGGGCCGGGTGGAACACCCTGCGGCCTCGGTCCGGACGGCGGGCGGGGCGGTGGCTGCGGGTGGCCCTGCTGCTGGACTGGACGCGAGGCGACGCCGGCCCGGGCGATCGGCATCGACGTGGTCTGCGGCGGCCGGCCGGCGACGCCGTCGTGGCGTCCGATCTCGAAACTCAGCTGCGGACCGTCGGGGTTGCCGATGTTGATCGTCTGGCCGTCGTGCAGGTCGATCACCGGCACCCGGCGTCCGTTGGCGTAGGTGCCGTTCAGCGAGCCGTTGTCGATGGCCCGCCAGCGGCCCTGCTCGAAGCGCAGCAGCAGGTGCGCCCGCGAGATCAACGGATGCGTGATGCGCATGTCGGCGCGCAGATCGCGGCCGACCACGATGTCGTGACCGGCGGCGAAGCTGCGTTGGGATCCGTCGAAGCGGACTGTCAGCGCGGGCGGGGCGGCATGACTCATCGCCCCCACATTAGCTGCATGGCTCACTGTGCCGACTGTATCGGTTGCCGGTCAGTCGCTGCCGATTGACACGTTGTCAGGCGACCCGGTGACCACGCACCGGGTGCGGGTGTAGATCGTCGGCATGCACCGGTTGCAGTGCGTGCACGCAGACCGCACGCCGGCCCCGTCCCGGGCGATCCGGCTGATCAAGTCGGGCTCTGCCAGTAGCGCCCGGCCCATGGCGACGAACTGGAAGCCTTCCGCCATCGCCAGATCCATCGTCTCGCGATTGGTGATGCCGCCCAACAGGATCAGCGGAATCGTCAGCTCAGCGCGGAACTGCTTGGCCTCGCGCAGCAGATACGCCTCGCGGTAAGGGTATTCGCGCAGGAACTTGGTGCCGGTCATCCGCATGCCCCAACGCAGCGGCGGCGAGAACGCCGCGGCGAATTCCTTGAGTGGGGCGTCGCCGCGGAACAGATACATCGGGTTGACCAACGAACTGCCGGCCGTCAGTTCGATCGCATCGAGAGCGCCGTCGTCCTGCAGCCACTTGGCGGTGGTGATGGCCTCGTCGACCGAGATGCCGCCGCGCACACCATCGGACATGTTCAGCTTCGCCGTCACCGCGATCTGATCGCCGACCGCGCGCTTGACCGCCAGCACCATGCCACGGGCGACCTTGGCCCGGTTCTCGAGCGACCCGCCGAACTCGTCGGTGCGACGGTTGATCAACGGGCTGAGGAAAGCGCTTGCGAGGTAGTTGTGGCCCAAATGCACCTCGACGGCGTCGAACCCGGCCTCGACGGCCAGTTTCGCGGCGTTGGCGTGGTCGGCGATCACGGTGTCGATGTCGCCGCGGTCGGCCTTCTTGGCGAAACGCATGCCGATCGGATTGAAGAACCGCACCGGCGCCAGCGCCTTGGCCTTGTTTGAACGGGCATTGGCGACCGGGCCGGCGTGGCCGATCTGCGCGCTGACCGCGGCGCCCTCGGCGTGGATCGCGTCGGTCAGCTTTCGAAAGCCGGGTACGGCTTCGGGACGCATCCAGATGCCGTTGCCCTCGGTGCGGCCGCCCTGCGAGACGGCGCAGTAGGCCACGGTCGTCATGCCGACGCCGCCGGCGGCCGGCAGTCGGTGGTATTCGATGAGATCGTCGCTGACCAGCGCGCCGGGTGTGCGGGCTTCGAAGGTGGCGGATTTGATGGTGCGATTGCGCAGCGTGATGGGTCCGAGCTTCGCCGGTGCCAGCACGTCCGGGGCTTCGGACATGGTCGGGAGCCTAATGGCGATCGCAAGGGCGGCGCAGCCGAACGCGGCGGGTCGCCATTCATCTGGTGCGTTCGGTCGTGTTGGCGGGCATGCCAGACTGGACGACGTGGCTGCAATCACGTTGGACGGCAAAACCACCCGTGACGAGATCTTCGTCGACCTCAAGGAGCGGGTGGCCGCACTGACCGCCGCAGGCAAGACGCCCGGCTTGGGCACCGTCCTGGTGGGCGACGACCCGGGGTCGCAGGCTTACGTCCGCGGTAAGCACGCCGACTGCGCGAAGGTGGGCATCACCTCGCTGCGTCGTGATCTGCCCGCTGACATCACCCAGGCCAAGCTCAACGAAACCATCGACGAACTCAACGCCAACCCGGAGTGCACCGGCTACATCGTCCAGTTGCCGCTGCCCAAGCACCTGGACGAGAACGCGGCGCTGGAGCGCATCGACCCGGCCAAGGACGCCGATGGGCTGCACCCGACGAACCTGGGCCGGCTGGTGCTGATGGACCCGGCGCCGCTGCCCTGCACCCCGCGCGGCATCGTGCATCTGCTGCGGCGTTTCGGCGTCGAGATCGCCGGCGCGCACGTTGTCGTGATCGGGCGTGGTGTGACGGTAGGCCGCCCGCTCGGATTGCTGCTGACCCGCCGCTCGGAGAACGCGACGGTGACGTTGTGCCACACCGGAACTCGTGACTTACCAGCGCTGACCCAGCAGGCCGACATCATCGTCGCCGGAGTCGGTGTGCCGCACATGCTGACCCCGGACATGGTGCGCCCCGGAGCCGCGGTGATCGATGTCGGTGTGAGCCGGGTCGACGACAAGCTCACCGGCGACGTGCATCCCGACGTCTGGGAGGTCGCGGGCCACGTGTCGCCGAACCCGGGTGGCGTGGGTCCGTTGACGCGTGCGTTCCTGTTGACCAACGTCGTCGAGCTGGCCGAAAGCCACTGAGCATGCGTTGGGTCCGGCCGCAATGGCCTTTTCTGTCGGTGGTCCTGATCTTCGTCGTGGCATTCGGGTTGGCGGCGGCCAACTTCTGGCGCCGCGGTTCGTTGCTGATCGGGATCGGGGTCGGGGTGGCCGCGGTGCTGCGGCTGGCTTTGACGGAAGACCGTATCGGCCTATTGGTGGTGCGCAGCAAGGCAATTGACTTCACGACAATGGCGGCGGTCGCGGCTGCGATGGTCTACATCGCATGGACGATCGACCCGCTGGGAACGCGCTAGACGCCTGGAATACCCGTTATTCCGTTGCCGCCCATCAGGTTTGCCATCTGTTCCGGACAGTAAGTTCGGATCGCGATGGTGGTGAACATCCGGGCCACCTGCGGCGACATGCCGCGGTGCGCGACGCCCGACGCCGCCGCGGCGAAGCTGCCGCCAGGCTCAGCCAGCATCGGGCAGATGGACTGACCTACCGCCATCGCGTTGCCCGGTTCGCCGTACTCGATTCCGGCGTGGCTGAGCGCGTCGATGAAGTTGTCGTCGCTGGGATCTGCGCCGCCCGGTATCGAGAACGCGGTGGCCACTGTGATCAGGCATCCGACGCCGACCAGCACGCGCACCATCAACGGCTGGCCTTTGAGCAGCGACATCCCCATAGCCAGGAACTTTGGTTCACCGTCGTCACGTCCAGAACACGGTGCGGTAAAGATTCGCGCACGTTTGGGACGACACGCGGCGGCGCGCGTGGTGTTGCGGCGTGTCTTGGATTCGCGTGCACGACAATTCGAGCATGACGGGTGAGATCTCACGTCAGACCTTTCTGCGCGGCGCCGTCGGGGCGCTGGCTGCGGGCGCTTTCGCGGGGTCGGGTCACGCCTTCGCGGAACCCGTCGCTTCGGGCTGGGACGGTCTGTCCATCGGCGGCCAGGTCATCCGACGGGATTCGCCGCAATTCGGCTCGGCCAAAGCGGTTTTCAATGTCAACTACAACGGCCAGGCGCCGGCCGCGGTCGTGGTCCCGACATCACAGGCCGATGTGCAGAAGGCGATGGCATTCGCGGCGGCGAACAACCTGAAGGTGGCCCCGCGTGGCGGCGGGCACTCGTATGTGGGGGCTTCGGTTGCGAACGGTGCGATGGTGCTTGATCTGCGACAGTTGCCAGGTGGTGTCGACTACGACCCGGCCACCGGGCTCGTCACCGTGCCGGCCGCGACGAGTCTGTATGCGGTGCACCAGGTGTTGGCCGCGGCGGGCCGGGGGATTCCGACGGGTACCTGCCCCTCGGTCGGCGCGGCCGGGCACGCGCTGGGTGGTGGTCTGGGTGCGCATTCCCGGCACGCCGGCCTGATGTCTGATGCGCTGCGATCGGTCACCGTGGTGCTGCCCGGTGGGCAATCGGTTGTCGCGTCGGCGAATTCACAGCCCGACTTGTTTTGGGGGTTGCGTGGCGGCGGGGGTGGAAACTTCGGTGCGACGACGTCGCTGACCTTTGCGACGTTCCCGGCCGGCGAGGTTGACGCGGTCAACCTCAACTTCCCGCCGCAGTCGTTCGCGCAGGTGTTGGTGGGCTGGCAGAACTGGTTGCGCACCGCGGACCGCAGTTGTTGGGCGCTGGCAGATGCGACCGTCGACCAGATGGGCACGCATTGCCGCATTTTGGCGACCTGTCCGGTTGGATCAGGGGGCAGTGTCGCATCTGCGATCACGTCGGCCGTTGGTCTCCAGCCGAGCGGCACGGAGAACCACACGTTCAACTACCTGGACCTGACGAACTACCTTGCGGTCAACAATCTCAACCCGGCACCGCTCGGATATGTCGGCGGCTCAGATGTTTTCGCTTCACTAACGCCGTCCGCCGCGCAGGGAATCGCCGCCGCAGTCGACGCGTTCCCGCGCGGCGCGGGTCGCATGCTGGCGATCATGCATGCGCTGGACGGCGCCCTCGCCGATGTGCCCGTCGGGGCGTCCGCGTTTCCGTGGCGTCAGCAGTCGTCATTGGTGCAGTGGTACGTCGAGACGCCCGGCGACCCAGCGGCCGCCCTTGGGTGGCTCGGGACCGCACACCGGGCCGTGCAGCCGTATTCGGTTGGCGGATATGTGAATTACCTCGAGGCGGGCCAGCCCGCGTCGCGTTATTTCGGCCCTAACCTGTCGCGGCTCGATGCCGTTCGGCAGAGGTACGACCCGGGCCGGGTGATGTTCTCCGGCATGCCGGTCTGATTTTTCAGCGCGAGTTATCCACAGTTCGGCTTTTATCCACCGATGCGGCTCGGGGCGCAAGAGTCCGTCGGTGCCGAGGCCTACTATTCGAACATGCGTTCTAGTAGTCGTGAGGAGGTCGTCGAGGTGCTCGACGGCCTGCGGACGATGATGAAGCGCGCGCTGGATCTGTCGTTCGAGGCGTTGACCACCCCGGAACGGCTCAACGTCTTGGAAAGCCTGGAGGTGCTGCGCCGCCAACTGCCCGCGATCGAGCATGCCCTCATCACTGAGCTGGAGTGTGAAGAGCAGGCGGTGTTGGGCGGCAAGTTGCCGGCGGTGCTGGCCGACCGGCTGCGGATCAGCCGCGCCGAAGCCTCGAGGCGGGTGCATGAGGCCGCCGAGCTCGGCGAGCGTCGGGCCTTGAACGGTGAAGCGTTGTCACCGGTGCTGGAAGCCACCGCCGCCGCGCAACGCGCCGGTGAGCTCGGCACCGGCCACGTCGCGGTGATCCGCTCGTTTTGGCATCGGCTGCCGCAGTTTGTCGACGTCGAGACCCGGGTTCGGGCCGAAGCCCAACTGGCCCGGCTGGGTGGCGAACACCGCCCCGACGAGTTGGCCAAACTGGCCGACAGGCTGATGGACTGCCTCAACCCCGACGGCGACTTCAGCGACGTCGACCGGGCCAAGCGCCGCGGTGTGACGTTGGGCCGTCAAGACCTCGACGGGATGACCCCGATCACCGGCTACTTGACCCCCGACGCCCGCGCCACCCTCGATGCGGTCTTCGCCAAACTCGCCGCACCCGGCATGTGCAACCCCGACGACGAAATCCCCTGTCTCAGCGGCACCCCCTCCGAGGCCGCCATCCAGGGCGACACCCGCAGCGCGGCCCAGCGCACCCACGACGCCCTAGTCGCCGCAGCCCGCGCTCTGCTGGCGTCGGGGGAGCTCGGCCAACACAACGGCCTACCCGCCTCGATCATCGTCACCACCACACTGCAAGAACTGGAAGCCGGCGCCGGGCGCGGCCTGACCGCCGGCGGCACCCTGCTACCGATGAGCGACGTCATCCGGCTGGGCACCCACGCCCACCACTACCTGGCCATCTTCGATAAAGGCAAGGCCCTGGCGCTCTATCACACCAAACGCCTGGCCTCACCAGCCCAACGCATCGTGCTCTACGCCAAAGAC
>CAWIKT010000025.1:0-14480 GCA_963836555.1 uncultured Actinomycetota bacterium
GACTCGCTCAAGTTTGTCGTAGGGTTTAACGGGGCCACCCCGGGGTTTGTTCCCCAACGGTTGAGGCGGACATCACACCGTGGGATAGTTTCGCTGGTCCTGCCCCTCAGCGGTCGTGCCCGGCGCCGCAGCATTGCCCCACGACGTTAGGAATTCAATGCCGCCAAGCGCGCCCGGTCCCGCCGCGGGCAAATCCTCGAAGTTCGCCCGCGAGGACGAGGGCTATCACCACGACCTCAGCAATCGGCAGATGCAGATGATCGCGATCGGTGGCGCGATCGGCACCGGGCTGTTCATGGGCGCAGGAGCACGCCTCGCCTCGGCCGGGCCCGGCTTGTTTCTCGTCTATGGAATCTGCGGCGGATTCGTATTCCTGATCCTGCGCGCGCTAGGTGAACTCGTGCTGCACCGCCCGGCATCCGGGTCCTTCGTCTCCTATGCCCGTGAATTCTTCGGCGAGAAGGCCGCGTTCGTGGCGGGCTGGATGTACTTCCTGAACTGGGCGATGGCGGCCATCGTGGACAGCACCGCGATCGCCAGCTACTTCCACTACTGGACCGCATTCCACGCCGTTCCGCAATGGACCCTTGCGCTCGTCGCCTTGGCGGCGGTGGTGTCGGTGAACCTGATCTCGGTAAAGGCGTTCGGCGAGTTCGAGTTCTGGGCGGCGCTGATCAAAGTGGTGGCCCTGACGACTTTCATCGTCGTCGGGATCATTTTCCTGGCCGGCCGTTTCAAGATCGAGGGAAAGACCACCGGGCCCGACCTCTGGGCCCATCACGGTGGGTTCTTGCCAACCGGTCTGCTGCCGCTGGTGCTGGTCACCTCCGGGGTGATATTTGCCTACGCCGCAGTCGAACTGGTGGGCACCGCGGCCGGGGAAACCGCCAACCCGGAGAAAGTCATGCCGCGGGCGATCAACTCGGTGATCGCCCGGATCGCGGTCTTCTATTGTGGCTCAGTGCTTTTGCTGGCGCTACTGCTCCCCTATACCACCTACAAGCACGGCGAGAGCCCCTTCGTCACCTTCTTCTCGCACATCGGCTTCAGCGGGGCCGGGTCGGTGATGAACGTCGTGGTCCTCACCGCCGCATTCTCCAGCCTGAACGCCGGACTGTACTCCACCGGGCGGATTCTGCGGTCGATGTCGGTCAATGGCAGCGGCCCGAAATTCACCGCACGGATGTCGAAACATGGTGTGCCATATGGCGGCATCCTGCTGACCGCCGTCCTCGGCCTGTTCGGCGTCGTGCTCAACGCAGTGAAGCCCAGTGAGGCCTTCGAGATCGTCCTCAACATCGCCGCGGTCGGGGTCCTGGCGGCCTGGGCGACGATCGTGCTGTGCCAACTGCGGTACTACCACCGGGCGAAGACCGGGACCATGCAGCGGCCGGACTTCCGGATGCCGTGGGCTCCCTACAGCGGCTATGCGACGTTGGCGTTCCTGTTGGGCGTGCTGGTGCTGATGATGCTCGACCCCGAGAAGGGGTCCTGGGTGATCGCCGCGTTGGTGGCCGCCGTCCCCGCTCTGGTCGGTGGCTGGTTTCTAGTTCGCAACCGGGTCACGAGCGCGGCACAGTCCGATGAGCCCGCCGACGTGCCGGAGTTGGCGCCAGAGTAACAGAGCGGCCGCTCTGTTACTCTGTGGGGGTGCCTCGCCCTCGCCTTCATGAGCCGGACCGGGTTCTGGACGCTGTCGAGTCGTTGACGGGAGCATCCGGGCCCGCCGCGGTCACCATTCGTGCGGTCAGCACCGCGGTCGGCGTCTCCAACGGGGCGCTCTACCACACGTTCGAGTCGCGCTCGGGGCTGCTGGGCCGCGCTTGGATACGAGCCGCACGACGCTTCTTCGACCTGCAGGGCGCGCTGGTCCACCAGGCACTGGCCGACGGCGACGCGCACGACGCCGTGGTGGCGGCCGCCGAGGCCCCGGTGGTCTTCGCCGAACGGCATCGTGACTCGTCCGCGGTGCTGTGGGCGGTCTCCCGGGAAGAGCTGCTCGATTCCGAGCTGCCCGACGACGTCGCCGCCGAACTGCACGAGCTGCACCGGCTGCTGATCGGCGTGATGACCCAGCTCGCGGACACGCTGTGGCAGCGCACCGACGCGCTCGCCGTCGACACCATCACCACCTGCATCGTCGACCTGCCCACCGCGATCGTGTTGAGCCGCGATCGGCTCGACAACCCGACGGCTCGCGAACATTTGCGGGCATCGGTGCGCGCGGTCCTCGACATCGGACCACCACCGGAGAGAAAAGGAAAGAAATGACGATCAGCCTGACCCACGACGACAAGATCGCGGTCCTCGACCTCGGCGATGATGAAAACCGTTTCTCCCCCGATTTTCTCGACGAGATGGACGGCCACCTGGACGAACTCGTCGGCTCCGGCGCCCAGGGTCTGGTGACTACCGGCGGCGGCAAGTTCTACTCCAACGGCCTCGACCTCGACTGGCTGACCGCGCACGGCGATCAGACAACGTGGTACGTCGGACGGGTGCAGGCCATGCTGGCGCGCTTCCTGACACTGCCGATTCCGACCGCGGCGGCGGTGGTCGGCCACGCGTTCGGCGCCGGCGCGATGCTGGCGCTCGCACACGACTTCCGGGTGATGCGCGCCGACCGCGGATACTTCTGCTTCCCCGAGGTCGACATCCGCATCCCGTTCACCCCGGGCATGGCCGCGCTGATCCAAGCCAAGCTCACCCCGCGGGCCGCCGTCGCCTCGATGACCACCGGACGCCGCTTCGGCGGCGACGACGCCGCGAGCCTGGGCATTGTCGACGCCGTCGCGGGCGAGGGCGCCGTGGCGGGCGCGGCCGTCGAGCTCCTACGACCGCTCAACGGCAAGGACCAGGGCACGCTGGGCGCCATCAAGCAAACGATGTTCGGCCCGGCCGCACAGACCCTGATCGTCAGTAGCTAAGGGCCGCAACGTAATTAGCATCCGAGCGAGTGACAGCGAAAGATCGCGTGGTCGACACGATTAAGTTGGTGGCATGGCTCCCAAAATTGCGACCGCCGACACCGTCAGCCTCTCCGAGTTACTCGACTTCGTCCGGCCACGACACCGGATGGTACTGACCACTTTTCGCGCGGACGGCTCGCTGCAGAGCTCGCCGGTGACCGGCGGCGTCGACGACCAGGGCAGGTTGGTGGTGGCGAGCTATCCCCAGCGCGCCAAGAGCGTCAACATCCGCCGCACTCCCCAGGCGAGTGTGGTGGTGCTCTCCGACGAGTTCAACGGTGCCTATGTGCAGGTTGACGGTGACGCCGAAGTGATCGACGTGCCCGACGCCATCGACGGCCTCGTCGACTACTACCGCGCGATCGCCGGCGAGCACCCTGACTGGGACGAGTACCGCAGCGCGATGCTCAACCAAGGCAAGTGCCTGATTCGGCTGACCCCGCGGCGCTGGGGTCCCGTGGCGACCGGCGGATTTCCCCCGCAATAGCCGACCGGCGCGTCACTACGGTCACCTACCGCGACTCCTGCGTACGCTTCATTTGCGATGTCCCTGCGCGAACTGCACACCCACCTTCATGGCCGACTACTGGTCGGACTGTTGTTGAGTGCCGCCCTGATCAGTGGATGCCATTCGACGACGCCCGGCACTCCGACCGCCTCTCCGGGTGCGGGCCCCACCGAACCGACGTATCCAAAGGGCAGGCCGTCCATCCCGTCACCGACCCCGACGCAGCCCGCCCCATCGAGGGGCACGCCGCCGGCGTCCGCGGTCCCGCTGCCACCCGACGCGAACGGCCGCGTCTTCATCGAGACCAAGTCCGGTCAGACGCGCTGCCAGATCGACAGCGACAGCGTCGGCTGCGAAGCGCCGTTCACCAACCCACCCATCAAAGACGGCGAGAAGGCCAACGGCGTGAACATCACCGCGGACGGCGAAGTCCAGTGGGTCGCAGGCAATCTCGGCGATATCCCGACGGTGCCCATCGATTACCAGACCTACGACGCCGTCGGGTGGACGATCGATGCCACCGAGAGTGGCACCCGGTTCACCAATCAGCACACCGGCCACGGCATGTTCGTCAGCATCGAAAAGGTCGACACCTTTTAGACTTTGGAACCCAGCCCGGCAATCAAGTTGATCGTGACGGCCAGGACGACGGCGCCCAGCAGGTAGGACAGCAGCGCGTGCCGCAGCACCGTCGCCCTGATGGTGGCCGACCCGATCTCGGTGTCGGAGACCTGAAACGTCATGCCGATCGTGTAGGCGAGGTACGCGAAATCCCGAAAGCGTGGCGGGTTGGGATCGTGAAAGTTGATGCCGCCCGGTTCATCTGAGTAGTAGAGCCGCGCATAATGGACGGTGAACAATGCGTGCACCGCGAACCAGGACGCGCCGACGGTCAGAATTCCGACCAGGGCGGCCTCCAGCGAGCCGTTGCCGGACAGTTTCGATCCGGCGGCCACCACGTAGCCGACACCTAGCAGGCTCGCCATGCTCGCGGTCAAAATGACGACGTCGGCGACCCACCGGGTGGGGTCCTCCCGCGTCACCCACTGGCACGTCTGCTCGGCGTCCATTCCGCTCAGAATGCGTTGTGTCCACACCACATACAGCGCTGCGGCGGCCACCCAACCGACGAGCGCGAATCGCCAACCGACCGCGTTGCCCACTCCGAGACCGACGACGACGCCGAGCACCACCGAGACCAAGATCCGAACCGCGACGGTGTCGCGGAAATATTTCGAGAGGGAATCCACGACCACGACCTAACCATTGATAGGCCGGTCGGCTCAGCTCATCGGATAACGCGATACCGAAGGTGGACCACGCCCGGGGCTTCGAGTACCCGGTCGAGCGTCAACGCGGGCCGTCCGGCCTCGAAGCCGTCGAACAGGCGCTCACCCGAGCCGAGAATCACGGGGTTCAGTTGGAGGTCGATTTCGTCGACGAGGCCCGCCGCAATCGCTTGGCGGGCGCACGAGGCGCCGCCCGCGATCGAGATCGGCGCACCGGCCGCCGCCGCCTCCGCCTGGGCATAGGCCGCCTCGATCCCCTCGGTGACGAAGTGGAAGGTCGTCCCGCCCCCCATCTCGATCGGGTCGTGGGGGTGGTGTGTCAGCACGAAGACCGGGCAGTGGTACGGCGGTTCGTCGCCCCACCAGCCCTGCCAGTCCGAGTCACCCCACGGCCCGCGGATCGGCCCGAACATATTGCGGCCCATGATCGTTGCGCCCATGCCGTCGAGCATCTCGGAGATCACCTGCCGGTTCACCGGATGATCGCTGCTGGCGCCTCGGTGCCATCCGTGCAGGCTTTGGCCGCCTACACCGCCCGGTTGTTCCAGGCATTGACCCGGCCCCGCGACATAGCCGTCGGCCGATATCGACATCGAAAGGTTGGTTCTGCTCACCTCTGAACAGACTGTCGTCGCCCTCGATACTCATCGCGAGCGCCTAATGTGGCGCTCGTGGACTTCCGGGTATTCGTCGAACCTCAGCAAGGTGCCAGTTACGCCGACCAAGTCGCGGTCGCCCAAGCCGCGGAATCGCTGGGTTACTCCGCGTTCTTTCGTTCCGATCACTACCTGGCGATGAGTGGCGACGGCCGGCCGGGCCCGACGGACTCATGGATCACGCTGGGCGGCATCGCACGCGAGACGTCCACCATCCGGCTGGGCACGCTGGTTACGTCAGCGACATTCCGGCACCCCGGTCCGCTGGCCATCTCGGTGGCCCAGGTCGACGAAATGAGCGGTGGACGTGTCGAATTCGGGGTCGGCACCGGCTGGTTCGAGAAGGAGCACCTGGCCTACGCCATCCCGTTCCCGCCGCTGCGCGAACGCTTCGACCGGCTTACCGAGCAACTCGAGCTGATCACCGGCCTGTGGACCGCGCCGCTCGGTGAGACGTTCGACTATGCGGGCACGCACTACGCCGTCAACGAGTCGCCGGCGCTGCCCAAGCCGGTCCAGCGCCCGCACCCGCCGATTCTGATCGGAGGATCGGGCGCAAAGCGGACGCCGCGTCTGGCCGCCACCTTCGCCGACGAATACAACGTGCCGTTCGCACCGCTGGACACCATCACTACGCAGTTCAACCGGGTCCGCGAGGCCGTCGAGGCGGTCGGCCGGCCCGCCGATTCAATGACGTACTCCGCGGCCTTCGTGGTGTGCGCCGGTCGCGACGACGCCGAGATCGTCAAGCGGGCCGCCGCGATCGGGCGTGAGGTCGACGAGTTGCGCTCCAACTCGCCGCTGGCCGGCACACCGGCGCAGATCGTCGATCAACTCGGCCCGTTCGCCGAGACCGGCGTGCAGCGGGTCTACCTGCAGCTGCTGGACATGTCCGACCTCGACCACCTGCAGCTTTTCGCCGACGACGTGCTGCGACAGTTCTGACGTAGCATCGGGGCGTGACTGGCCTCCCGGACGACCCGAGCGAGCGGCCGACACGGATGGCCGAATACGGCGTCGAGGGTCCGCCGGGTGTCGACAGCGAGCAAGAACAGAAGGCCGCGCCCGACGCTGCGCCAAAACCCTGGTACCGCAGCCGTGCGCTGCTGGGCCTGTGGGTCTTGATGGTCGCGCTGTTTGCCACGCTGATCGTCTACGGCATCGTCGAACTGTCTCGCGGCGGCGGTACCAGCGTCCCGGAGCCCCACACGTCGACCACCACACCGACGGGTTCGTCCACCACTTCATCGTCGGCGACAACCACGACCACCAGCAGCGAAGCGCCGCCGCCTGAGACGCCCGAGCAGACCCCCGAAGAGGCGCCGCCGCCGCCGGGGAACAATTCCCCGGCCCCTGCCGAACCGCCTCAACATCGTCACCACTTGCACATCCCGTCGACAATCACGTTGCCCCACACGGTGATTACGGTTCCCCACGGTTTCTGAGCCGCCGCCACTGCAAAGCAATCAGGCTCCGCGGCTAGGATTGGCGTACGTGACCGGTTACCAACCCCCCGAAGATCCCAGCGAAGCGCCGACCGGCCTTTACGACTACGGCAGCGGGGGCCAAGGGGATCCCGAGCGGGGCGCTGCCCCCTGGTATCGCCGGCCGGTCCTCTCGCTGAGCGTCGCCCTGTTCGCTGCAATGCTGCTCGGGGTGGCGATCTACTTCTCGCCGATCAGACCCGGGGATCCGGCGGTACGAAGCAGACACCCACCTCACCGACCACGCCGACGTCGGCAGCGCCGACCACCGAGCCCACCACGACCACCGAGCCCGCGGCTCCGCCGGAGACGACCACGATGACGCTCCCACCCTCGACGAGCGAGGCGACCACCACAGCCCCCACCACCGCGCCGACGACGACCACGAGCGTCGAGAGCCACCACCATCACCACCACCACGACGGCGGGACGCCTTAGCAGTGAACGGCAACCGACCGCCCCACGACAGTTACTCGCAGGGCGTCGACGAGACCGAGCGCTTCAGCGCCGCCGAAAGCGCCCTGGTACCTCAAGCGATGGGTCCTCGCCCTGTGGGGCCTGGCGGTGGCCATCCTGATCACGATCATCATCTACGGCCTGGCCATCCTCGCGCGAGGCAACGGCGGCGGTACGCCGACCCCGACCACCACCCGAACACCGACCACCACGTCGCAACACACCATCACCACGTCGCCGACACCGTCGACCACCGAACCGACCACGTCGCACTCCGCCGGACGGAAAGCACCATCGATCCCACCCCGAGCGCAACCTGGACACCCCAACGTCCTCGGCATCACTGGCGCAGCAATTTGCCCCCGCTACCGCCGATGCCGCACTTCTGACCTGGACCGATCCGCAGCGTTCACGGGCCGGTCGCCGCGCGCGGTGGTACCCAAGTTAGGGCATCCTTCGTCGCGGTAGCCCCTGCGAAGATGTCACTATGGGCATGCTTACACGGCTTGAGCAGGTGCAGTAGTCAAGTTACCGGCGAGTAACATTGTTGAAGTTACCGGTCAGTAACACTGGATATTGGGGAGAAGCTTCGTGCACACGCAGATGCTGATCAGATTGATCGTCGGCTTGAGCGGGACCGCGGTCATCGCTTTGCTCGCGCTCCGCCGAGTGCTCTGGCTGTTCAAACTGACCATGTCAGGGCAGCCGGTCACGGGCCGCACCGACGATGTCGGCAGCCGGCTGTGGGCACAGATCTCCGAGGTGTTCGGCCAGCGCAAACTGCTGAAATGGTCGGTCCCCGGCGTCGCGCACTTCCTGACCATGTGGGGCTTTTTCATCCTGATCACGGTCTACATCGAGGCGTACGGCGCGCTGTTCGTGCCGAACTTCCACATCCCGATCGTCGGGTCGCTGGGACGCACTGGGCTTCCTGCAGGACTTCATCGCCCTCGGCGTACTGGTCGGCATCACCACGTTCGCGATCATCCGGTTGCGCTCCGAACCCAAGGAGTACGGCCGCTCGTCGCGGTTCTACGGCTCGCACACCGGCGGCGCGTGGCTGATCCTGTTCATGATCTTCCTGGTCATCTTCAGCTTCTCGCTCTTCCGCGGCGCCGTCGGCGAACATCGGCAACCTCCCCTACGGTTGGGGCGCGTTCTTCTCCCACGGCATGGGCGTGCTCATGCATCCACTCGGCACCACCGCCAACGAGTGGATCGAGACCGTCGCACTGCTCGCCCACATCGCCGTGGCGCTGATCTTCCTGGTGATCGTGCTGCACTCCAAGCACCTGCACATCTTCCTGGCGCCGATCAACGTCACATTCAAGCGACTGCCCAACGGCCTGGGTCCGCTGCTGCCGCTCGAGGCTGCAGTCGACGGCAAGGCTAAGCCGATCGACTTCGAAAACCCGCCGGACGACGCGCACTTTCGGCCGCGGCAAAATCGAGGACTTCACCTGGAAGGGCAACCTCGACTTCGCCACCTGTACCGAGTGCGGGCGCTGCCAGTCGCAGTGTCCGGCGTGGAACACCGGCAAGCCGTTGTCTCCCAAGCTCGTCATCATGGACTTGCGCGACCACTGGATGGCCAAGGCACCCTACATCCTTGGTGAGAAAGAGACGCCGCTGGAAAGCACGCCCGAAGGTGGCATGACCGAAAACCTGACCGGCGAAAAGCACGACGAGGAACACCACGTGCCCGAGTCGGGCTTCGGTCGCATTGTCGGCTCGGGTCCTGAGCAGGCGACGCGTCCGCTGGTCGGCACCGCAGAGCAGGGCGGCGTGATCGACCCCGACGTGCTGTGGTCCTGCGTGAACTGTGGCGCCTGCGTCGAGCAGTGCCCGGTGGACATCGAGCACATCGACCACATCGTCGACATGCGCCGCTACCAGGTGATGATGGAGTCCGAGTTCCCCTCCGAGCTCTCGGTGTTGTTCAAAAACCTTGAGACCAAAGCCAATCCGTGGGGCCAGAACGCAGCCGACCGGACCAACTGGATCAGCGAGGTCGACTTCGACGTCCCGGTCTACGGCGAGGACGTCGACAGCTTCGAAGGCTTCGAGTACCTGTTCTGGGTCGGCTGCGCCGGCGCCTACGACGACAAGGCTAAAAAGACCACCAAGGCCGTCGCCGAGCTGCTGTCCACTGCCGGGGTGAAGTACCTGGTGCTGGGCACCGGCGAGACCTGCAACGGAGACTCGGCCCGCCGCTCGGGCAACGAGTTCCTCTTCCAGCAATTGGCCGCGCAGGCCAAGGAAAGTCTGGACGACTTGTTCGAGGGCGTGGAGACCGTCGACCGCAAGATCGTGGTGACGTGCCCGCACTGCTTCAACACCCTGGGCCGCGAGTACAAGCAGCTCGGTGGCAACTACTCCGTGCTGCATCACACGCAGCTGCTCAACCGGTTGGTGCGCGACAAGCAACTGGTTCCGGTGAGCCCCGTCGCCGAGGACGTGACCTACCACGACCCGTGCTTCCTGGGCCGGCACAACAAGGTCTACGAGGCGCCCCGCGAGCTGATCGGCGCGGCCGGAGCGAAGCTGGCCGAGATGCCCCGGCATGCCGAGCGCAGCTTCTGCTGTGGCGCCGGTGGCGCCCGGATGTGGATGGAAGAGCACATCGGCAAGCGGATCAACCACGACCGTGTCGACGAAGCGCTGGCCACCGGCGCCACCACGGTCGCGACCGCGTGCCCGTTCTGCCGGGTGATGGTCACCGATGGCGTCAACGACCGCCAGGAGGCGGCCGGGCGGGAAGGCGTGGACGTCCGCGACGTGGCGCAGCTGTTACTCGAGTCGCTCGACCGCAGCACGATCACGCTGCCGGAGAAGGGCACCGCCGCCAAGGAGGCCGCCGAGCGTGCGGAGAAGGCCGAAAAGGCCGCCCCGAAGGCGTCCACCGCCACCGCGACTGCTCCGGTGAAGCAAGACGCGGAGCCGGAGGCCGCAGCGCCGGCGCAGGAGAAGGTCGCCGAAGCCACGACCGCGGCCGCCCCGGTCAAGGGTCTGGGCATCGCGGGCGGCGCCAAGCGTCCTGGTGCCAAGAAGGCGGCTCCCAAAGCCGAAGCGGCTCAAGCTTCCTCGGCCGCCCGAAGAGGAGGCTCCCGAGGCCAAGGCGGCTGCCGCGCCCGTAAAGGGTCTGGGCATCGCCGGTGGCGCCAAGCGTCCAGGTGCCAAGAAGTCGGCCGCCAAGCCGGAGGCCGCCAAGGAAGCCACAGCGCCGTCCGCGCCCGCTGCCGAGCCCGAGGCGACGTCGGAGCCGGCAGCGGAGGCCAAGGCGCCGGCCGCACCCGTCAAGGGACTGGGCATCGCCGCCGGGGCCAAGCGCCCAGGCGCCAAGAAGGCCGCCGCCCCGGAGGAAAAGCCGGAAGCCGCGCCCGCGGCGCCGGAAGCCGAACCCGAGCCCAAGCCCGAGCCCGAGGCAAAGGACACGGCGCCATCCGCACCAGCGGACAGCGACGGTGACGGCGGCTCCGGTCAAGGGTCTGGGCATCGCCCGCGGGGCCCGTCCACCAGGTAAGCGCTGATCAGACCGTCGAAAGAATTATTAATTAGATAGACAACCATGGCACCATTGGTGATGTGACTACCCACCAGCTGCCATGGCAGAGCGCGGGGCATCAGCCGCGGCAGCGTACGTTCGCGCAGTCATCGAAGCTGCAGGACGTTCTCTACGAGATCCGCGGCCCGGTGCACGATCACGCCGCGCGGCTGGAGGCTGAGGGGCATCGCATCCTCAAGCTGAACATCGGCAACCCCGCGCCGTTCGGTTTCGATGCGCCCGACGTCATCATGCGCGACATGATCCAGGCGCTGCCGTACGCGCAGGGCTACTCGGACTCAAAAGGCATCCTGCCGGCGCGGCGCGCGGTGGTCACCCGCTACGAACTCGTCGACGGCTTCCCGCGTTTCGACGTCGACGACGTATACCTGGGCAACGGGGTCTCCGAGCTGATCACGCTGACCCTGCAGGCGTTGCTGGACAACGGCGATCAGGTGCTGATCCCCGCACCGGACTACCCGCTGTGGACCGCCTCGACGTCGCTGGCGGGCGGCACCCCGGTGCACTACCTGTGCGACGAAACCCAGGGCTGGCAACCGGACATCGCTGACATCGAGTCGAAGATCACCGAGCGCACCAAGGCGTTGGTGGTGATCAACCCGAACAACCCCACCGGGGCCGTCTACAGCCGGGAAATCCTCGCGCAAATCGCAGATTTGGCGCGTAAGCATCAGCTGCTGCTGCTCGCCGACGAGATCTACGACAAGATTCTCTACGACGACGCCGAGCACATCAGCCTGGCGTCGCTGGCGCCGGACCTGCTGTGCCTCACGTTCAATGGGCTGTCCAAGGCTTATCGGGTCGCCGGGTACCGGGCCGGGTGGTTGGCCATCACCGGACCCAAGGATCACGCCGGCAGCTTCATCGAAGGCATCCATCTGCTGGCGAATATGCGGTTGTGCCCGAATGTTCCGGCGCAGCACGCGATTCAGGTCGCGTTGGGTGGCCACCAGAGCATCGACGACTTGGTATTGCCCGGTGGGCGGCTACTCGAGCAGCGCGACGTCGCGTGGTCCAAGCTGAACGAGATCCCCGGAGTGTCGTGCGTCAAGCCCGCCGGCGCGCTGTACGCGTTCCCCCGCCTCGATCCCGAGGTATACGAGATCGTCGACGACGAACAACTCGTCCTCGATCTGCTGTTGCAGGAAAAGATCCTGGTGACCCAAGGGACCGGGTTCAATTGGCCCGCACCGGATCACCTGCGGATCGTCACGCTGCCATGGTCGCGCGACCTGGCCAGCGCCATCGAGCGGCTCGGCAACTTCCTGGTCAGCTACCGCCAGTAGCCGGTGTGCCGATCTGCGGCGTCGGCGCCAAAATCGCCCGCCCCAAATTTGAAGTTTCTATGAATTCGCCCGCTCGCCGCGCACTGGCATGAAACTTAGGCGCACTATGGGTTGCATCTATGCCGATGATTCCGCCTCGAGGGCTTGCCACACAGTGGTGGCTGCGCGAGAGGTTCTGCGGTGCACACGACCTGATCACGGGGGGTGCGGCGGATCGACTAGCAGTTGATACCCCGTGACCTTCGCGTATCCCCCCGCTTCGTGTGCTCATGACATCCGGATCAGTGGATCTGGCTAGATCGGCTTTCACCGAAAGGAGAGTTGCGATGTTCTCTGTTGCACAGCAGACACAGTCGCCCGCAGCAGCGGCCGACCGCAACCGATCGTGTACCTCAACGCTTCCGAGCCTGGACCGTTGACGATGGACTACGGCGCATTACCCCCTGAAATCAATTCAGGCAGAATGTATTCCGGCCCCGGGTCGACGCCCATGCGGGCGGCCTCAGCGGCCTGGAACCTGCTCGCCGCCGAGCTCGACTCGGCCGCGACCCAGTACCAATCGACGATCGACATCCTCGATGACGAGTGGCTCGGACCGACATCAGCGACGATGGCTGCCGCCGTCGACCCGTACATCGCCTGGATGACCGCGACCGGAGCACTTGCCGGGCAGACCGCGGCCCAGGCCTCGGACGCCGCGAGCGCCTACGAGGCGGCATTCGCGATGACCGTCCCTCCAATGGAAGTCGCCGCCAACCGCGCGCAGCTGGCCATGCTGGTCGCAACCAATGTCGTCGGCCAGAACACGCCGGCGATCGCCGCCAACGAAGCGATGTACGGCGAAATGTGGGCCCAGGACGCCGCCGCCATGTACGGCTACGCCGGAAGCTCGGCGGCAGCATCGACGGTCAAGCCGTTCACCCAGGCCCCGGAGACGTCCAACCCGGCCGCACAGGCGATGCAGGGGTCGGCCGTCAGCCAGGCCAACGGCGCCAGTACCGGGGCCGGCGTGCAGTCGCAGCTGCAGCAGATCACGTCGTCGATCCCTAGCTCGTTGAAGCAGCTCACCTCGCCGATGTCCGCGGCGGCGGCCAACCCGCAGGGCTGGCTTGGCCAGTTCCTCGACTTCTTGGACGGCGCCGACGGTAACTCCATCGGAACGTTCCTCGACTCCAACTTCCTGAACGGTTTCACGTCGGCCGGCTACGTCAGCCCCGCGCTGATCGCGCCCGGGGTCTTCAGCGGCCTGGCCGATATCAACTCGCTGGACCCCAACGTCGAGTCGGCACCCGGCGGCGCCGGCGTCACCAGCATGGTCAAGCCTTCCCCGCCGCCGGTACCGGCGGCTGCGCCGAATGTGGGCGTCTCAGTGAACACGTCCGGCAGCACGTTGGTCGGCCGGCTGTCCGTTCCGCCGGCCTGGTCGGCGACGGCGCAGGTCGCCAACCACAGCGGGGTCACCTACGCCGGCGGCGGCTGGACCAATGCGGTGGGACCGGCAGGTGGGGGCACAGGAACCGTCCCGGCCGGTATGCCAGGCATGCCCGGTGCGTCGGGAGCACGGTCCGCCGGCTTCGGCCACGGCCCCCGCTACGGAAACCGGCTGACCGTCATGGGACGTCCGCTGTCGGGCGGCTGAGCGTCAGCGCCGTTCCAACAGCTCGAGCAGGTAAGCGCCGTAGCCGGATTTCAGCAGCGACTCGGCGCGCCGGGCCAACTGGTCGTCGTCGATGAAGCCCATCCGCCAGGCCACCTCTTCGGGAACGCCGACCTTCAGTCCTTGGCGACGTTCCAGGGTGCGAACGTAGTCGCCGGCATCGGCCAGCGAGTCGAACGTCCCGGTGTCCAGCCAGGCAGTGCCGCGGGCAAGCACCTCGACGGCCAAGCGGCCCTGATTGAGGTAGATGCGGTTGACATCGGTGATCTCGTATTCGCCTCGCGCGGAGGGCTTCAGCCCGCGGGCGATCTCGATCACGTCATTGTCGTAGAAGTACAGGCCGGGCACCGCATAGTTCGACTTGGGCGTGGCCGGCTTCTCCTCGATCGACAGCGCCATGCCGTCGTCGTTGAATTCGACGACACCGTACGCCGACGGGTTGGCGACCCGATAGGCGAATATGGCTCCTCCATCCAGGTTTTCGAAGCTTCGGAGGTTCGTACCCAGGCCCGGGCCGTAGAAGATGTTGTCGCCCAACGCCAGTGCCACCGATTGGGAGCCGATGTGGTCCGCACCGATCAGGAAGGCCTGCGCCAGTCCTTCCGGCCGT
>CAWIKT010000026.1:0-45233 GCA_963836555.1 uncultured Actinomycetota bacterium
CGGCCGCGTCGATGGCCAGGCAGCGGTCGGCGTCGCCGTCGTGCGCCAGGCCGAGGTCGGCGCCATGCTCGAGCACCGCCGCGCGCACCACATCCAGATGCGTGGAACCGCAGCGGTCGTTGATGTTGAGGCCGTTGGGCTCGGCGTTGATCGCGATGACGCGCGCGCCAGCCGCGCGGTAGGCGCGCGGCGCGGCGATCGAGGCGGCGCCGTGGGCGCAGTCGACCACGACGGTCAGCCCGTCGAGTTGAACGGTGCCGCCCTTGCCGACCTGCCGCAGGTAACGCTCCAGGGCGTCGTCGGCGTCGATCACCCGGCCGATGCTGGCGCCGACGGGACGTAGACCCGGGCCGCCCGCGACCAGATCCTCGATCTGGTCTTCGGTCGCGTCGTCGAGTTTGTGCCCGCCCGGCCCGAAGATCTTGATGCCGTTGTCGGGCATCGGATTGTGCGACGCCGAGATCATCACGCCGAAATCGGCGTCGTAGGCGTGGGTCAGGTAGGCCACCGCCGGGGTGGGCAGCACCCCGCAGCGCAGCGCGTCGACCCCCTCGCTGGTGAGACCGGCGATCACCGCGGCCTCGAGCATTTCGCCGCTGGCCCGGGGATCGCGGCCGATCACCGCGACGCGGCGGCCTTCGCTGCCGGCCCTGGTCAGACGTCGAGCGGCCGCGGCGCCGAGGGCCAATGCGAGCTCGGCGGTGAGCTCGCGATTGGCGACCCCTCGGACGCCGTCAGTGCCGAATAATCGACCCATGCGGTCAAACCTCTCACAGTTGCTGACCGCGCACACGAACGACAAACGGAAATGTCGGAGTGCCACCCAACTGGTACGCGGCCGTGATCGCCGCCTGGATCAGCGCTTGCTGTACTGAGGCGCCTTGCGGGCCTTCTTCAGGCCGTACTTCTTGCGCTCGGTGGCACGTGGGTCACGGGTGAGGAAGCCGGCCTTCTTCAGGGCCGGACGGTCCTCGGGCTGCACCACGATCAGCGCCCGGGCGATCGCCAGGCGCAGCGCGCCGGCTTGGCCGGACGGGCCACCACCGTCGAGGTGGGCGTAGACGTCGAAGGCGTCCACCCGGTCCACGGTCACCAGCGGAGCCTTGATCAGCTGCTGGTGCACCTTGTTCGGGAAGTAGGCCTCCAGGCTGCGGCCGTCGAGGTCGAACTTGCCGGTTCCGGGCATCAGGCGGACCCGGACGACGGCTTCCTTGCGGCGGCCGACGGTCTGGATCGGGCGATCGATGAGGATGTGGTCCTCGCGCGGCGCCGGCGCGGCTTCCGCGGCAGGGGTCTCGACGACCTCTTCGACGACAACCTCGGTTTCGGTTCCTGCGGTCTCGCTCATTACTGGGCCACCTGCTTGATCTCGTACGGAGTCGGCTGCTGAGCAGCGTGGGGGTGCTGCGGACCGGCGTAGACATGCAGCTTGCGCTTGATCTGACGGCCGAGCTTGTTCTTGGGGATCATGCCGACGATGGCCTTCTCCACCACGCGGTCGGGGTGCTTTTCCAGCAACTCGCCGACCGTGCGGCTCTTGAGCCCGCCGGGGTAACCCGAGTGACGGTAGGCCAGCTTCTTGTGTTCTTTGTCGCCGCTCAGGGCGATCTTTTCGGCGTTGATGATGATGACGAAGTCACCACCGTCGGTGTTGGGCGTGAATGTCGGCTTGTGCTTGCCGCGCAGCAGATTGGCTGCCGCGACGGCCAGGCGACCGAGCACCACGTCCTGGGCGTCGATGACGTACCACGTCCGCGTGGTGTCACCCGCCTTCGGCGTGTATGTGGACACAGCGCTTACCTTCTCTATCTCTCAGGTGGATCCCGGTGACCCGGGTGCCGGTCAGGCGCTTGCGGAGGGGATGATCTCGGCGACCGACGTTGACCCGAGTCCCGGCGTTCCGCACGCCAACGGAACACCCTACCGGCGGACATCCGCGCAGGTCAAAACGCGACTATCGCCGCTTGCTCACGGTAGTGCGGCCCCGCCGCCTGATCGAGTGCCGATTGACTGCGCGGTTCCGCCGGTCTCTCCTACCGACGGAACCGCGCAGAGTCTGTGTGCCATCACCGCCCGTTGCGCGCCCAGACCCCGGCTGCTCGGCGGTCGGCGGCCGCCACATCGTCAGCGCCGTCGCGGACGGCGTTTCCGAGGTCGGTCAAGATTTCATTGAGCGCGTTGGCGGCCTGATGCCATTTGATCTGTTCGACGCCGTACGCCGTTGCGGCTTCGCGCGTCCACAGTTCCCGCAGCGGAGCAACATGGGACTTGAGGTCCTGCAGTGCCGCGTTGAACCGCGCCGACGCGGAGTGGATCTCCTGGCGCACAGACGCTTCGATCTCACCGAAGTTGTATGACAGTCGTGGATCCATCGTTGACGGCCTCACAAATTCCCGGCGGCAGCACCGATGTGCAGCGCGTGGTTCTCGGCGGCATCCCTGAGTGTGGCTTCGTTGTGGCGGATGGTCTCCGCGATACCGTGCAGCGCTTGATGCAGCTTCATCGACTCGGCGTTCCATCGGTGTACCACGTCTTTGAATCGCGTCGCCGCCATTCCGCCCCATACCGACTGCGGCACGGCGGTCATGCGACCGATGAACGCCTGCAGCGCCGCACGAATCTCCTCATTGCGACTATCGATGGCCGCCGCGACTGAGCGCATGAGTTCGAAATCGGTGCTGAGTGAATTGCCACCCGTCGGTGCGCTCACGTGTCCTCTTTCCGCCGCTCGTCGCGGCTTCACCCGCGCTGATGACATATAAGACTCGCGCCGACGCCATCTGGTTCCCGCAATCTCAGAGCAGTGCCCTCGCCGATCGGATCGCCAGATCGCACTCGCGGTTCACGGCGTCGCGGCGACCAGTGGGGTTCTGACATCCGATGCTGATTCGGACGAACTTCTCAACCCACACCGTCCAACGGATGTCATGGCCGCCCCGAATCTCGCGATAGGTCACCACCGGATGTCCTGCCGCTTGGTCTCTCGGGTTGAAGTCGACGAATACGTCAACCGGCGCCGCATCGATCGCGCTCTTGAGGAAGTCAGCGGTCGCGTCCAACCCGGGTAGGGCCACGCGTGACTGGGTCACGTGCAAAGCAATTTCAGGATCAATTGGCGACGTTATCTGCACGCGTGCCGATCCGGGCCCCGCGACGATGCGCCGCGTCGACCACTGAGCCGGCACCTCCAGGACCACGTGACCTTCCACGACGGACGTTGTCGGGAAACGATCGTCCGCACGCGGTGTGGTATGACGCTGGAGTGCGCCCGCCGCGAAGAGCGCGCCGGCCACCGCCACAACCGCCAGAACTCGCCCGGCGCTCCCCGCGGACGTACGCCGGGCCGGCACGCTCAAACTGGGGTCACTCGAATCCAGTTGAGCCGCAGTCCTCCTCAACCGGACCTCGTCGACGACCAGCACCTCCATCGCACCCGCACGTGACAACGCCTTGACGATCGCTGACGCCAGCGCGCCGGCCCCCGAAACCGATGCCGGAGCGTCGATGACGACCGTTCCGATGACGTGCCAGCCCGCTGTCGTGACCGAGTCCACTACTGCGTCAGCGACCGCCTCGACGTCCCGATTACGGCTTTCGACCACCACTACTTCACCGGTTGCGACGACGAAATCATCGGTGATTTCCAGGATTACGGCCACACTCGCACGCGATGCCGCAGCCAACAACCAGGACCGTGGTCGCGTCTCCACGTCGCCTACCAAAGCCTGCGCCGCGGCGCCGATGACGTCGACGCGTGACGACGACCACCAGGACGGGTGCACGACCGTCACGCGCTCGGCGGATCCGCAGTCGACCGACGCGAGGGCCTGGTGCCATAGCGACGCAACGGTGACGGGTCGAAGGTCGACCAGCGCAACCGGGTCGTCGATGCAGTCGAACGCCGCCCCTTCGACCGCGGTATCCGCGACAGTTGCTCCCCCGCAACATAATCGGCGGATCGCGGTGGGGCCGACCTCGATGAGGTGGGTCTTCACGGCGGCGGTGTCCAAGCGACATGGATCATCTGGGGCTCACCACCTCCTCGCGTGATCAGCATTCCGCGCCCGGGTGGCAGCGGTGACGGGCGCACCGAGCCGATCGCCAGACCCTCCTCGGGGCGTCCACTCATCAACAGCGTGGCGCAACCGGCATCGCGGATCCCGCCGAGCAGCGGCTCGAACATCGCGCGGGCTGCACCGCCAACGCGCCGCGCCACTACCAGATGCATTCCGATGTCTCGGCCATACGGCAGCATCTCCAGCAGACGCGCCAACGGATTATCACTCGCGCCATCGAGAAGCTCGTAATCATCTATCACGACATAGATGTGCGGGCCCGACCAGCACGACCCGTCACGCAATTGGGCCTGGGTGGCGTTCCGGGGCGGCAATCGTCGACGCAGTGAATCCAGCAGCCTCGGCATGGCATCGGCTATCGCATCGGCAGACGCGAGGTAGCCGCCGAGCTGTCCGGATTGCGGCTCAACGACCCCGAGTAACGAGCGCCTCGGGTCGACGATGAACAACTGGGACTGAGCGGAAGTCGTCGTTCTCACCAGCTCCCTGCACAGGGTGCGCAATGTCGCCGTCTTACCGCATTCACTATCGCCGAGAATCAACAGATGGAGCTGGCGCGTGAAATCGATTGTCAGCGGCTCGAGCTCAGTCTCCTCGACTCCGACGATGGGTCCGGCATCGAGCGCTGCCCCTCGCTCGACGATGCGGTCCAGGTCGATGTGCACCGGTAGCACGGGGACCGAGGGTGCGGCCCAGCCGGCGTCGCGGCGCCGCAACATAGCGTCGTCGTCAAGGCGTGGCATAGCGATGACCATGTGCAGGCCATCGGGGACAGGCCGCGCCCGGGGTTCCCCTCGGGAACCTGTTGAGCCCGACGACGATCCACTTCGGAATCCGACGGATCTCCCAGTCGCAACTCGATACGCGTTCCAATCTGATCTCGCAACGCGGGCCTGATCTCGGGCCAACGGGAGGACGACACCACGACATGGACACCGTACGAGAGCCCCTCGGCAGCAAGTGAAGTCACCCACGACTCCGCTGCCTCGATCTCACGTTGCAGGCTGAGCCAGCCGTCAACGATCAGAAAGACATCGCCGAATCGGTCACAGCGTGGATCGCGCGCGGCCTTGAGCCGCCGGTAGTGCGCCATGGATTCGATGCCGTGCTCACGAAAAAGCGTCTCGCGTGATCGAACGACGGCTTCGAGTCGGGAGAGGGTGTTGCGTACTCGCTCGATATCCGAGCGCCCTGCAACGGAACCGACGTGCGGCCACTTGCGCATCGCCGCCAACGAACCGCCGCCGAAATCGAGGCAGTAGAACTGCACGAGTCGCGGGTCGTGGTGACCGCCAGCGCAGTGATCAGCGTGCGCAACGCTGTCGACTTGCCGGACTGAGGTGCACCGACTAGGGCGACATTGCCTGCCGCTGCGGCCAAGTCGACAACCAGCGGTGTTCGCCGCTGTTCGAAGGGGCGGTCGACAATGCCAATCGGAGCCGTCAACGCCGCAGTCGGTTCAAAGCCGTGCAGGACCGCGTCGAGTGCCGGCGGCGCCGACAGCGGCGGCAGCCAGACCTCGTGTGCTAGCGGGCCCTGCGCGGATAGCCGCGCGATGATCGCCTGCAGCACGGTGGGGCATTCGGCAGGTCCGGTCTCACGCCAAACCGAACGCGACTGAGCCGACAGGTGCAGTGGTGAACGGCTGCACGGCAGGCCTCGCGTGGGTGGTGTACTCGTCGACAGCGGTAGGTGTCGCGTACGGGCCGGAAACGAACGCCGTGTGGAATCGGACCGCAGCGCTCGTGCCCACCCGCAGATACGCGGCGCCCGGCGTTCCAGGTAGTTCATAGGCCTCCGACGTTCCCAGCACGATCCGAGACTCGTTGACTGAAAGGGTTTTCAGACACACTCGGTAGGACAGGTGTGATTCCAAACCACGCAACCGGCCTTCGTCGAGTCGCTGGCTGGCCAACAGAAGATGGATGCCCAGCGACCGTCCGAGTCGTCCGATCGCGACGAAGACATCAGCGAAATCGGGTTGTTGGCTGAGCAGTTCGGAGAATTCATCAACGATGACGAACAAGACCGGCAGCGGATCCAAGCGGGCGCCGGCGCGCCTCCTGCGCTGGTAGGCCGGATGCCGTCGAGATCACCCGCCGCACGGAGCACCTCCTGACGGCGGTTCATCTCGCCCATCAACGCATCGCGCATTCTGCTGACCAGGGCCGCTTTGTCAGCCAGATTGGTGATGACCGCCGCCACGTGAGGGGCGGGTTCGAGCCCGGCGAACGTCGCGCCGCCCTTGAAGTCGACCAGTACCAGGTTGAGTTCCTCGGACGAATGACCAACGATCATGCCTAGAGCGACGGTCCGCAGTAACTCTGACTTTCCGGAACCCGTTGCACCGACACAGAGTCCATGCGGACCCATCCCGTTCGCGGCGGCTTCTTTGATGTCCAATTCTGCTGTTGAGCCTCCGGCGTCGACGCCGAGGGGCACGCGAAGAAATTCGCGATCGCCCGTGGTCCTGTGCGTGGTCGGCGAGAACGACTCGATATCGGTGATGCCGACCAGGTGCTGCCAATCTGTTCCGCCCGAGGTTGCGGTATCGCCGCTGAACCGGCATCCCGCCAGGCGCTGCGCGCAGGACAGCGCGGCCGCGTAACTCAACCGATCACGCTGTGCGACAACTTCTTCCCCTGAGGCGATGACAACCACCGGATCGCCGCCTCGGCTCTCGATGGTGAGCATCGGGAGGCAGCTCTCGGCAGGGTCGCCGAATCTCTGCTCGCAGTCGACGACGACAACACAGTGACCCCCGTGTGCGCTCGACGCTTCACGCGCCGCCGAGAGCGATGAATACATCATCCGAACTGGTCCAACATCGTCCGAAGCGTTCGGATGACCGTTGTGCGGCAACCATTTCAGCCACTCCCAGTCGGCCGGTGGGCCTCGCTGACCACAGCGGCGATGCCGACCATTGCTGGGCTGTGCATCACGGCCAGTTGGCAGATCATGGCGCGCACCAGCGCGCGAGCCTCATTCCCGTCGCCGCGGATGATCACCTCAGCCCACCCGCTCAATGACACCACGATTGGGATGTTCGGCACCGTCGAGTGGGTGCGAAGAAAGCGCCGCAACGCGGAAACGCACACCGTGTCCAATCGGTGCGTCGATTCCAGGACAGGCTCTATCAGCCGCGTCGCCAGGGGGACGTCTCCAACACCGATCCGCACCTGGCAGAAATCCGAATCCGTTGCTGCCCGCTCCCACATCCGGGGTCCACCGACCAGCGTCCACAGCGCAGCGGGATCGGGTGGACCCACGCGGTCGCGCAATGCTGTGCCGCAGCGGTTGTCAGAATGGACGTGCGAATCTCGGATAGGTAGGCGAGATCGTCTGCGCGTTGAACATTGATCTCGCCGCGCCGTCGATCCGCCCCGGACAGCATCGCCGCGATCGCCGATATCAGCATCATGAAGGGGAACATCAGGAATGCCGGGTTGCGCGCGACGGTCGATCGGGCGTAGTACGCGGCCGCCATTACCCCCGCCGTCGCAACCGCGGTCACGATCGGCACGAAGCGCATCAGGTGATTCGACTGCGCCCGTGTGGCTACCTCCGGCGGCGCCGCGACAATTATGTCTTTCGCCTCGTATGCCGGTGGCGGAACCCGTTCGATCGCCCTGCCTGTCATGCCTCCGGCACGGAATGCACGGCACCACTCGGCGGCAAGTCGCCTGTGGAACAACGCATACGGGTGGATCGCGCAACGGCTAGCGTCCGAGTCGACGAAGAACGGAGGCGGGTATGCGTCAGGGATCAGTTGCGACAACGGCGGCGACTGTCTGTTCTGGCCGACGCCATCAGCGTCGACCTCGTGCTGTCGGCCGCGGTGCCGGTCGAGTCACTCATTCCGGCAATCGTCGATGCGGTCGCCGAAGCGGGTGGCGTTGAGCCGACTGTGACTGCTGTCGCGTATCAGTTGTCCCGCCTCGGCGGCGGTGCGCTAAATCCTTCGAAGACGTTGGCCGATAACGGGATTAGGGACGGGTGCACGCTGATGCTAATTCGTTCCGCGATGGAATTCGTCCCCCTGTCGTACGATGATGAGGCCGAAGCGGTGTCGGCCACGGTCGGTGAGGCGGCCCGGGCCTGGACCCGACACCTGACTCGCCTGATCGGCGGGCTGGTCTTGGTTGCCTGGCTAGCGTTGCCGCGGCGGTGCTGATTCGAAGTGCGTTCGGCACAGACGCGCACCGTATCGGTGGCGTCGCAGTCGCCTTCGGCGTGGGCCTCGTCGCGCTGTTGGCGGCGGTCTGTGCGTTCGCGTCGCCGACGAGCCCGCCGCCGGCCTGACGCTTGGCTTGATGGCCATCGGGTTCGTCGCACTTGCCGGCTTGTTGGCCGTTCCCGGGGGTCCCGGCGCTCCGAACGCCCTCCTCGGCGCCGCCGCTGCGGCGACAGCCGCGGCGACGCTACGGGTGGTCGCTTGTCAGACAACAGTATTCACGGTGCTGGCCTGCTTTGCGACGGCGTGTGCAGCTGCGGCCGGGGTGGGCGCCCTGATCACCGCGCCGCCGCCGGCGATTGGCGCGGGACTGTCCGCGATCTCGCTGGCCGTCATCGAAGGGGCGGCGCCGCTGTCGATGATGCTCGTACGGCTGTCGCCGGCGCCCGGCAGTGCAGATCAGCTGCACGCGAGGGCAATTCATGCGCATAGCTGGCTGAACAGTCTGATCGCGGCGTTTGCCGTTTCGGCCGCTGTCGGGGCTATCAGTGCAACCCAGAAGCCGGGTCTGCCCGGTGTCGTCTTCGCCACCGTTGTGGGTCTCGCGCTGCTGCTTCGGGCTCGCGCACACCAGGACATCAGCCGATCCCTGCCGCCAATCATCTGCGGAGTGGTTACTCTGTGCGCCGCCCTTATCGCCGCCGCCGTCGCGTACCCGCGCCACGCGCTGGAGATCGCGGCGCTGTCGACAACGTCGAGCACCTTGCGCTGTTCCTCGGATTCATGGCCGGCTCGACGCCGAGCTTTCCGTCCGGGCGACGAAGCGTGGAACTGATGCAGTATTTTGCGCTGGCCACGGTCGCCCCACTGACGTTCTGGCTCTGTGGGCTCTGCTTGGGGCTGCGCGCAGCGTGAATATGCCGTGACCACAGCGGGATCGACCCCGTCGTGGTCTGCGGTCGTCGCGGCATCAACCGTCCTGGCGGCATGCACCACACCGCCGGCGCATGCGGTGTCGCCGGCCAGCCATCGACCGAAGCCGGCTTCCGTCTCTCCGGCACCCGCACGTCCTACAGTGCCTACCGTTCAGCGCGAGATCTGCGCGGTGCCGTCGATGAGGCGCGGTATTGACTCAACACGGCTCTTCGGGACTTGATCTGCCGCAGTGTGGAGACCAGCCAGGGGCTCGGGACAACGCGTGGCCGTCATCGACACTGGGGTCGCCTGGCCTCCACGGCTGCCGCGTTTGAAAGCGGGCGGGGACTATGTCTTCACCGGAGATGGAACCCAGGACTGCGACGGCCACGGAACCGCGGTCGCCGGGATCATCGGTGCGGCGCCCAATTCCACACACATCGATGATTTCAGCGGTGTCGCTCCCCGGTGCCGAACTCATCAGCATCCGACAGTCGAGCATGATGTTCGGCGCGGCCTCGGATCCGACGAACTCCGGGTTCGGAGACGTAAACACCATGGCACGCGCCGTCCGAAACCGCGGCCGACCTTTGGCGCCACAGTGATCAACATTTCGTCGGTTGCCTGCGCCCGCGATCACTCGGCGCTCGACGATCGCCCGTTGGGCGCCGCGCTGGCTTATGCCGTCGACACCAAGAACGCTGTTGTGGTGGCAGCAGCCGGGAATGGCGGCACCGGGCAGTGTCCCGCGCAGCAAGGTGAACCGACGGTGATCGTGAGTCCGGCCTGGTACGACGACTTCGTGCTGACCGTGGGATCGGTCAGCACCGGGGAGCCGTCGTCGTTCACCCTCGCCGGGCCGTGGGTCGATGTTGCCGCACCGGGCGAAGGCGTGATCTCCCTGAGCTCGTCAGGCGCTGGTTTGACTAATGCATTTGCCGCACAGGGCAGTTCGACGTCGCTCTCGGGTACAAGCTACGCTGCGCCGGTGGTCAGCGGTCTGGCCGCGCTGATCCGCTCGCGGTTCCCCACCTGGACCGCTCGCCAGGTGATGCAACGCATCAGGGCCACCGCCCACCATCCGCCCGGCGGATAGGAATCTCCACGTCGGGGCGGGAAGCGTCGACTTCCTCGCCGCGGTAAGCACCGACAGCCCGAGCTCCCCCACCCCGGCGCCGGCGCGGACGACGGCGCCCGTCATCACACCCGCAGGTACCGCAGCGCCAGACCGTCCGGCACGGCGAGCGGCGTTCGCCGGAGCAGCAATCTGTTGTGTCGCGTTACTCGGGGTGCTGGCAATCGGCGCGATCGCACCCGGCTACGGCGGGCCAACCGGTCGAGCGACGACCGGAACATCCTGTGCGAGTGACGCATTGGATCTGCTCAAAATCAGGACCCGCGGGCAGCACAGCCAGTACTGGCCACGGTGCTGCGATCATCGAGGGAGCAAGGCCGAGGTCGTGGGTGGCATCGTCGTCGTGAACGGCGAATCGCACACCGGTATCGGCCACCAGATACCGGACACCCGCGCGAGCATTGCCACCCGACAGGCCGGTCGCTCGCACATAGGCCACGCGCCCGGGCGGCACGTACACCGCATCCACCGCAGGGCCCTCTGCGTCGGCCTGCGCCAACGCAACCGGAGCGCCCCCCACTGGAATAGGCGGGCCGCCAACCGAAAACGAGGGGGCGTCGGTTCCCGTCGCGCGCCGCGGGCGCCTGGCGCGGGTCGCGCTGCCAGGAGCCCGGGCTGGCAGAAAAACCGGTGCAGAGGAAGTCGGACACCGGCAGACGGGTGACTGGTTTGGCGGTGCGAATGACGTCGGGTGCAACCGGAATCGCGGTACGGGTTCCCAACGAGTCGGCGAATCGCACGAGTTCGGCGGCAAGCTGCCCGACCCGCTAAACATCATCCCGCAACACCACGTAGTACTCGTCGCCGCCGCTGCGCGCTACCCGCAACACGGTGCCAACCGCAAAACCGGACAGTGAGCCGGGTCCCCGTTTCCCGGCGTCGGGAATTCGAGGCGATGCGATCGGCGGCGCCTCCGGAATGAGATTGAGCAGCGTCGACGACACCCGTAGCGGCACCTGACCGACTATTCCCATACCGCGGGTGACCGCGGCGTCATCGAGGTTCACCACCGCCCGGTGGCCGTCGAAAAGTAGGTACGTCGATCCACCCGTTGTCGTGACGAGCAGCGTCTGGTCGCGGCCTAGCGCGGCCCGCTGTGGTTCTCCACCGACGACGACCGTCGTGCGGTCAGGGCCATCACAAACGGTCCACTGCGACTCGCTTTCGCTCAGGGCCTGTCCCAGGAATTGCGGCGCGCCGGGGATGCCCAGCATCGAGACCAGCTTGTTGCGGCCGAGCGCGGCGGCGTCCATCGGTTGCGGGTCGGCGTTGAGTCCTCCCGATCAGCCGGGCGGAGGCCAGGTTCAGTACCGGGTGCAGTGTCTCGCCCAACCGGACGAAAAGCGCTCCCGACCAGTCTCTCCATCACGATCGTTGCGGTGCCTGCCGGCGGGTTCGGGGCGCAGCACAGCCAGCAGCAAGCACCCGACGACCGCGACGATCGCAAGAACCGAGCCCGCGGCCAACGACTGTGCCGGGGCACGGATCGACTCGTTCACGGCCCGCGGATCGATGCCCAGCAAGGCGCACTCGATTCGCCGCCGCATGAACCGGTGACCGCTGATCTCCAGCCTCGTCGTGGGATGCCATGCCATCCCACGTCACGATGGGCAGCAGCCGCCGCCCGGCCCGCCCTCGATCCACAACCTGGTGCCGGCAAAACCGTAGATGTGACCGGAGGCGCAAAAATCCGTAGAATCACCTGGTGAGCATTAACTGCATGAGCCGTTTCGCGCCCCGTCGCGGCTGGTCAACGCACCTAGCACGGCCGCCGTCGCATTGCTGAGCGCGGGCGTTCTGCTCGTGGCACCCAGCGCCGCCCTCAACGCGGTTCCCTCGGCCACCGCCGATGACTTCCCGGACATCGCGGTGACCTTCGCCCGCGGCACCGACGAGCCCAAGGGTCTGGGCCGCGTCGGGCAGGCCCTCGTCGACGGCATCCGGCAGAACACGGGCAAGAACGTCGACGCCTACGCGGTCGACTACCGCGCCACCCTGCTGCAGATCCACGGCAACGACGGCGCGAAGGACGCGATCAAACACATCAAGGAAATGGCCGACAAGTGCCCGGCCACTCCGCAGGTGCTCGGCGGCTACTCCCAGGGCGCGTCGGTGGTCGACATCGTCACCGGCACGCAGATCGGCGGCGTCGGCTGGGGCGATTCGCTTCCGCCGCAGTACGCCAACCACGTCATCGCGGTCACCACGTTCGGTAACCCCGCCGACCGCAGCGGCGGATCGATCGCGGCCCAGAGCGCGATGTTCGGCGCCAAGGCCGTCGACTACTGCAACCCTGAGGACCCGATCTGCCACGCCGGCGAGGGCAACGAGTGGAAGGGCCACACGGACGGCTATGTGCCGACCTACACCAACCAGGCGGCCAGCTTCGTGGCCACTCGCCTGCTGTCGGTGCTGCCCCCCACCAGTCCCGAAGGCCCGCTGGGTATCCCCCCCGGTCCCGGCGTGCCCGGACCGTTCGGCCCCGGCCAAGGCCCGGCACCCGGCCCCGTCCCCGGTTCACCCGGCCCGACCGTGGTCGACCAGACCACGCGGGCATCCATCCACTAATGCGTCGGGACGTGACGCTGCGATTAGGCTGTCCAGAGCGCTTCCCGCGGGGTTGCTCGCCGCGGGTCTGATGCTTGCCCGACGCCACCCCCCACCGCGTCTGCCGCCTGCCCCGACGCCGAGGTGGTGTTCGCCCGCGGGCGTCAGGAATCACCCGGCGCCGGCATCCTGGGCAACGCCTTCGTCAGCGCGCTGCGGTCCAAGGTCCACAAGAACATCGGCCTCTACGCGGTGCGCTACCCGGCGGACACCGAGGTCGCCATCGGCGCCAATGACATGAGCGCGCGCGTGCAGTCGACGATCAACGGCTGCCCGGACACCCGCATCGTGCTGGGCGGCTACTCACTGGGCGCGGCGGTCACCGACGTCGTGATGGCCGCTCCCGGTGCGATGTTCGGCTTCGCCAATCCGCTGCCGCCGGGCGCCGATCGCACATCGCCGCGGTCGCCCTGTTCGGCAACGGCACCAATTGGGTCGGGCCATCGCGAACTTCAACCGGCCTACCGCCGATCGGACGATCGAGCTGTGCCACGGCGCCGATCCATCTGCAACCCGGCCGACCCACACACCTGGCAGAACAACTGGAGCCAGCACTGGCGCCGGCCTACATCGATTCGGGCATGGTGAACCAGGCCGCCGACTTCGTCGCCGGCAAGCTGTGATCCAGTCTCGCGTGCGGAGTCGCGGGTGATCAGTCCGCGCCTCCAACTCGCTGTCGGGCGGGTAGTCCACGCCGACCAACGTCAGTCCCCGCGCGGGCGCGGCCGCGAAGTCGCTGGACCGCTTGTGTCGGTCAACAACTCGGCACACCAATCCGCGGTGCGCCGATGCTCCCCCACGGACAGCAGCGCACCGACCAGCGATCGCACCATCGACCAGCAGAACGCGTCAGCGGTGACGTGGGCGGTGATCAGGTCGCCGGCGCGATCCCAGTCGAACCGCTGCAGGTCGCGAATCGTCGTCGCGCCCTCGCGGTGGCGGCAGAACGCCGCGAAATCGTTGAGCCCCAACAGCTTCTGCGACGCAGACGACATCGCATCGACGTCGAGCGGCCGAGGCCAGCTGGTGATGTAACGGGCCTGCTGCGGCTCCACCCCGTAATCGGCGGTCGAGAGCCGGTAGACGTAGTGCCGGCGCAGCGCCGAGAACCGGGCGTCGAAACCGGCTGGCGCGCGGATGATTCGGCGCACTCGGACGTCGTCGGGCAGCAGTCGGCCCAGTCGACGGATCAGCGGCTGGAATTCGGCCTGATTCGGCCGCGGCGTACGCGGATACACATTAGGCAGCGCATCGACGGGGACGTCGACATGGGCGACCTGACCGGTGGCATGCACGCCGGTGTCGGTACGACCGGCCGCGCGCAATCGGATCGGGCTGCGAAACACCGTCGACAGCGACTCGTCGAGAACACCCGCGACGGTGCGCTGACCGGCCTGGGTTGCCCAGCCCGCGAATTCCGTTCCGTCGTAAGCGATGTCGAGCCGCAGACGAACAAGCCCGCCATCGAGGTCGATGGCGGGCTTGTCGTTCAACGTGAATCGCTACTCAGCGTCGTCGGTGCTCTCGGTCTCCGCAGGAGCCTCGGTGGGGTCCGCCTCGGACGCATCCACGTCGTCAGCGGCTCGTCGCCCTGGACCTCTTCGGCCTCTTGCGGCTTCGGTCGGCCTCGTCGGCTTTCGGCCTCCGGCTCGACCGCGGCCTGCGGCGCTGCCGCGGCGGCGACCGGGGCCAGCCTTCGAAGCACCGACCCGACGCGCACGGTCGGCCTCGGACGTCACCGTCTTCTCCTGCACCAGCTCGATGACGGCCATCGGGGCGTTGTCGCCCTTGCGTGCCTCCACCTTGATGATGCGGGTGTAGCCACCGTTGCGGTCGGCGAAGTGCGGCCCGATCTCGGCGAACAGGGTGTGCACGACGTCCTTGTCGCGGATCTTCTTCATCACCTCACGCCGGTTGTGCAGCGTGCCCTTCTTGGCGTGGGTGATCAGCTTCTCGGCGTAGGGCCGCAACGCCCGCGCCTTCGGCTCGGTCGTCTTGATGCGGCCGTGCTCGAACAGCGACGTGGCCAGGTTGGCCAGGAGCGCCTTCTGGTGCGAGGACGACCCGCCGAGGCGAGGACCCTTGGTGGGCTTGGGCATTGCGACTTCTCCTAAATGGGGCCGGTCCCCGTATCAGGTAGGACCGGGACGGCGCTCTTTCGAGCGGTTGGGTCTTAGAGCTGTTCGGTTTCGGCGTAGTCCTGGTCGTCGTAGGCAGCGGCATCGGCTGTCCAGGTGCCGGTGGCGACGTCGTAACCGGCGACCTCCGACGGGTCGAAGGTGGCCGGGCTGTCCTTGAGCGAGAGGCCCAGCTGGTGCAGCTTGATCTTGACCTCGTCGATGGACTTCTGGCCGAAGTTGCGGATGTCGAGCAGGTCGGACTCGGTGCGCGAGACCAGCTCGCCGACGGTGTGCACGCCCTCGCGCTTGAGGCAGTTGTACGAGCGGACGGTCAGGTCCAGGTCGTCGATCGGCAGCGCGAACGACGCGATGTGGTCGGCCTCGGCCGGCGACGGGCCGATCTCGATGCCTTCGGCCTCGACGTTGAGTTCCCGTGCCAGACCGAACAATTCGACCAGCGTCTTACCCGCCGACGCCAGCGCGTCACGCGGGGTGATCGAGTTCTTGGTCTCGACGTCGAGGATCAGCTTGTCGAAGTCGGTGCGCTGCTCGACGCGGGTCGCCTCCACCTTGTAGGTCACCTTGAGCACCGGCGAGTAGATGGAATCGACTGGAATGCGGCCGATTTCGGCACCCGAAGCCTTGTTCTGCACGGCGGGGACATAACCGCGGCCGCGCTCGACGACGAGCTCGATCTCGAGCTTGCCCTTGTCATTCAGGGTCGCGATGTGCATGTCGGGGTTGTGCACGGTGACGCCGGCCGGCGGCACGATGTCACCCGCGGTGACCTCGCCCGGGCCCTGCTTGCGCAGGTACATGGTGACCGGCTCGTCCTCTTCGGAGGACACGACCAGGCTCTTCAGGTTCAAGATGATGTCGGTGACGTCTTCCTTGACCCCGGCACGGTGGTGAACTCGTGGAGCACACCGTCGATGCGGATGCTGGTGACGGCCGCGCCCGGAATCGAGGACAGCAGCGTGCGCCGCAGCGAGTTACCAAGCGTGTAGCCGAAACCCGGCTCCAAAGGCTCGATGACGAACTTCGAACGGCTGTCGCTGATGACCTCTTCGGACAGGGTCGGTCGCTGTGAAATCAGCATGGTGTTCTTCTATCTCCTTCTCGGCACCCACTATTTGATGCCGTTCAGACCCTCGGGGCCGGTGCGCTGCCGAGACAACTGCGGTTACTTCGAGTAGTACTCGACGATGAGCTGCTCGGTGAGCGGCACCTCGATCTGGGCGCGCTCGGGCAACTGGTGGATCAGGATCCGCTGCTGCTCGCCGACGACCTGGATCCAGCCCGGGATCGGACGGTCGCCGGCGGTTTCCCGGGCGAGCTCGAACGGCACCGTGTTCAGCGACTTGCCCTTGATGTCGATGATGTCGTACTGCGACACCCGGTAGCTGGGGATGGTCGACCTTGACGCCGTTGACCGTGAAGTGGCCGTGGCTGACCAGCTGACGGGCCATGCGGCGGGTGCGGGCGAGCCCGCGCGGTACACGACGTTGTCCAGCCGGCTTTCCAGGATCTGCAGCAGGTCTCACCGGTCTTGCCGGGGCGGCCGGCCGGCTTCCTCGTAGTAGCGGCGGAACTGCTTCTCCATCACGCCGTAGGTGAAGCGGGCCTTCTGCTTCTCCTGCAGCTGCAGGCGGTATTCGCTCTCCTTGATCCGCGCGCGGCCGTGCTGGCCGGGCGGGTAGGGGCGCTTCTCGAAGGACTGGTCTCCACCGACGAGGTCGACGCCGAGGCGGCGCGACTTGCGGGTCATGGGTCCGGTATAACGAGCCATTGTCTGTCTATCTCCTCTAGACCCGGCGCCGCTTGGGCGGACGGCAGCCGTTGTGCGGCTGGGGGGTGACGTCGGAGATCGCGCCGACCTCCAGGCCGGCGGCCTGCAGCGAACGGATCGCGGTCTCGCGGCCCGAACCCGGGCCCTTCACGAAGACGTCGACCTTCTTGACGCCGTGCTCCTGCGCCTTGCGGGCAGCGTTCTCGGCGGCCAGCTGCGCGGCGAACGGCGTCGACTTGCGCGAACCCTTGAAGCCCACGTGACCCGACGATGCCCAGGCATGACGTTGCCCTGCTGGTCGGTGATCGACACGATCGTGTTGTTGAACGTGCTCTTGATGTGCGCGGCGCCGTGCGGGACGTTCTTCTTTTCCTTGCGGCGGGTCTTCTGACCCTTCTTGGGCGCGGCTGCCGCCTTCTTTGCTGGTGCCATGCACTTACCTGGCCTTCTTCTTGCCGGCGATGGTGCGCTTCGGGCCCTTGCGGGTACGCGCGTTGGTCTTGGTGCGCTGGCCGCGCACCGGCAGGCCGCGGCGGTGCCGCAGGCCCTGGTAGCAGCCGATCTCGATCTTGCGGCGGATGTCGGCCTGCACCTCGCGGCGCAGGTCACCCTCGACCTTGAGGTTGCCCTCGATGTAGTCGCGCAACTGCGAGACCTGATCGTCGGTCAGGTCCTTGGTGCGCAGATCCAAGTCGATGCCGGTGGCCGACAGGATTTCGTTGGAGCGGGTACGGCCGATGCCGTAGATGTAGGTCAGCGCGATCTCCATGCGCTTGTCGCGCGGGAGATCGACGCCCAGTAGACGTGCCATAGGAGTGATTCCTTCTCTTTGCGGAGGTCTGTTCCCAGTCCGTTCCCTGCCCCGAAAAGGACTCGGGGCCCGGGGCCCGGCCTCCGTGCCGGGCGTGCTGAGCGTCTCGTCTCTAAAGATTCGAGCCGCTCAGTGGTACTGGGAGGTCATCATTCAGTTGTTGCGCTGGTACTGCGTGGCGATCTAGCCCTGACGCTGCTTGTGGCGCGGGTCGGAGCAGATCACCATGACCCGCCGATGCCGACGGATCACCCTGCACTTGTCGCAGATCGGCTTGACGCTCGGGTTCACCTTCACGGCTGTTCGATCCTGTTCTGTCTTCTCTCGGTGGCGTGTTCGGGCTTTTTACTTGTAGCGGTAAACGATGCGGCCCCGGGACAGGTCGTAGGGAGACAACTCCACCACGACCCGGTCCTCGGGCAGGATGCGGATGTAGTGCTGCCGCATCTTGCCGCTGATGTGGGCAAGCACCTTGTGGCCGTTTTCCAGCTCAATGCGGAACATCGCATTGGGCAGGGGCTCGACCACGCGGCCCTCGACCTCGATGGCGCCGTCCTTCTTGGCCATACTCTTCTTCGAATCCTCGTTTTAGTTTCGTTGCGTCTACGCCCGGATAGCGCAGCATGCGCTGGCCCTACAACGTGAGCCAGTGACAGGAAATTCCTAAGACAGGGCACGCGAGAAACCAGCGCGATGAAGCACCGTTGCTCCACGATACCCGCTGATTCGTGCTGACCAAAATCGCTGTCAGAGAATCTCAGACCGCCACCGTCGCCGCACGCGCCAGCGCCTGCAAGCGCATAATTATCGCTGATGACTAGCCCCGCAACGGCCGACGCCGCCTCTCGTAAACCGGTGATGCTGACCGTCGACGACGACCCGGCGGTGTCCCGGGCCGTGGCCCGCGACCTGCGCCGTCGCTACGGCGACGCCAACCGCATCGTTCGGGCCGAGTCCGGCCCCGACGCGCTCGACACCCTCAAGCAGCTCAAGCTGCGCGGAGAGACGGTCGCGATGCTGGTCGCCGACTATCGGATGCCGCAGATGACCGGCATCGAGTTCCTCGAAGCAGCGATGGACCTCTACCCCGCCGCCAAGCGGGTGCTGCTCACCGCCTACGCCGACACCCACGCCGCGATCGACGCGATCAACGTCGTCGACCTGGATCATTACCTGCTCAAGCCCTGGGATCCGCCGCAGGAGAAGTTGTACCCGGTCATCGACGACCTGCTCGACGCCTGGAAGCGGACGCCGGAGCGCGCGATCCCGTACACCAAGGTCATCGGACACCGCTGGCACGCCCGGTCCTGGGAGGCCCGCAACTTCCTGGTCCGCAACGGCCTGCACTACAAGTGGTTCGAGGCCGACCAACCCGAGGGCGGGCAGCTGCTGCTCGCCGCCGGTGAGGACGGCAAGCGGCTGCCGGTTGTCGTCACCGAAAAAGGTGACCCGCTCGTCGAGCCCAGTGACGCCGAGCTCGCCGACATGCTCGGGCTGACGACCACGCCGTCACAAGACTTCTACGACCTGATCGTGGTGGGTGGCGGACCCGCCGGCCTGGCCGCCGCCGTCTACGGCGCATCCGAAGGCCTGCACACGGTGCTGATCGAGTCCACCGCGACCGGTGGGCAGGCCGGGCAGAGCTCGAAAATCGAGAACTACCTCGGCTTCCCAGACGGGGTGTCCGGCGACCAGCTGGCCACCCGAGCCCGCCGGCAGGCGGAGAAGTTCGGCGCCGAACTGATCACTACGCGCACCGCCGTCGCGCTGGAGGCCAGTGGATCCAAGCGCACGGTCCGGTTCGACGACGGCAGCTCGATCGACGGGCGTTCGATCATCGTCGCCACCGGCGTCGCCTATAACCAGTTGACGGCCACTGGATGCGACACTCTGTCCGGACGCGGCGTGTACTACGGCGCTTCGGTCGTGGCGGACTGCGAGGGCGAAGAGGTCTACGTCATCGGCGGGGCGAACTCCGCGGGCCAGGCGGCAATGCATCTGTCGAGGCAGGCGAAATCGGTCACGATCCTGGTGCGCGGACCGTCGCTGGAAGCATCGATGTCGCACTACCTGATCCAGCAGATCGAGGCTCGGCCCAACATCAACGTTCGCACCTGCACCGAAGTGCATTGCGCCACCGGTGATGAGCACCTCGAGACGCTGACCCTGCGGGATAACCGGACCGGCGCCACTGAGGACGTCAGCTGCGGGCGGATGTTCATTTTCATCGGCGCCGCACCGCGCACCGATTGGCTCGACGGGGTGCTCGCCCGCGACGACCACGGCTTCATCCTCACCGGGCCGGATTTACGCAACGTCTGCGGCTGGTCACTGGACCGTCCGCCACACCATTTGGAAACCAGCGTGCCGGGCGTGTTCGTCGCTGGTGACGTTCGGTCCGAATCCGCCAAGCGGGTCGCGGCGGCGGTCGGAGAGGGATCCATGGCTGTCATGCTGGTTCACCGTTACCTGGCGGAGTCATAACGTCATGACCATCGAAAAGAGCTGTGACGCAGACGAATTGCGCACATTATTCCTGTTCGAACATCTCACCGACGAGCAGCTCGCGACGCTGTGCGCCGACGGCGAGATCCAGCACTTCGAGCCCGGACCGATCTGCGTCGAAGGCGAACCAGCGACGTGCTTCTACGTGCTCATCGAGGGCGAGCTGGCGATGTCCAAGCTCTCCGGCGGCCAAGACATCGAAACCAACCGGACCTCGCATCGCGGCGTGTATTGCGGTGCGTGGCAAGCGTTTACCGGCGAGAAGCAGCAGCTCTACACCACTTCGGTACACGTGACCAAACCGTCGCGGTTCTTTGTGATGGACGCTCCGGCGTTCGCCGCCTTCATGAAAGACCAGTTCCCGATGGCGGTACATCTGCTCGACGGCATCGCCGTCGGCACCGAGCGCACCCGACGGTTGATCGACAATCGCGAGAAGCTGTTGGCGCTGGGCCAATTGTCGGCGGGTCTCACCCATCAGCTGAACAACCCGGCCGCGGCCATCGCACGCGCGGCCCAGGAGTTGCGCGGCCGCATCTCCAACATGCGCTCGAAACTGGCGATGCTGGCCGACGGCACCGTGAGCCCCGAGACGCTGAATGCGTTGGTGCGCCTGCAGGATGCGGTCGCTGAACAGGTGGCCAAGTCGGCCTCGCAGCACCTGAGCGCGATCGAGACCTCGGACCGTGAAGACGCGGTCGGCGACTGGCTGGACGACCACGGTATCGACGACGGCTGGGACATCGCGCCGACGTTCGTCGAGGGCGGTATCGACACCGACTGGCTCGAGCGCATCGCCGCCACCGCCGACGAACTGGAAGCGTCGACATCGTTGGGGCAGGCCATCAGATGGATCAGCTACACCATCGAGAGCGAGCTGCTGATGAATCAGCTCGTCGAAGCGAGCCAACGCATTTCGGCGCTGGTCGCCGACGCCAAGCAGTACTCGCAGATGGATCGGGCGCCGTTCCAGGTGGCCGACGTACACGATCTGCTGAAGAGCACGCTGACCATGTTCGCCGACCGGCTGGGCAAAGACAACACTTGCCACATCAAAGTGGCCAAGGAATTCGATCGAACTCTGCCCCAAATCCCTTGCTTCCCCGGTGATCTCAACCAGGTGTGGACGAACATTATTGACAACGCCATCGCGGCGATGGGCAGCGCCGGCGGCACGCTGACGATCCGCACCTGCCGCGAGGCCAACGAGATGCTGCGAGTCGAGATCTGCGACACCGGCCCGGGCATCCCCGAGGACGTGCTCGAGCACATCTTCGAGCCGTTCTTCACCACAAAACCCGTGGGCGAAGGCACCGGCCTGGGACTGGACCTCGCCTGGAAGATCGTGGTCAACAAACACCACGGCGATCTGCGCGTCGAATCTGTACCCGGCGCCACCCAATTCATCGTGCTGCTGCCGCTGGAGATGCCGCCCGTCGTCGACGTCGCTCTCCCCGAAGACGGCGACGCCGCCGAGTAAATTGCGCGCGCGTAAAAAGTCACCCATCCGCCGCTACATCGGCATCGAATACGGACTGGTCGTTGATCTCGGAGGCGACGGTCGCCGTTCCCCCGGCCAGCACCTGCAGCCCGTCCCGCTGCCCGGTGAACCGGTCCGCGATTGCCGTGGCATGCTTGGGCGCGTCGTTCTCCGACCCGGCGATGCCCGCGATCACCAGCGCGGTCTTGCCGTCCCTGCTGACCAGACCTGCGCCCAGCGGTGACCCGTCCCAAGAAGATTCGACGTCGTTGACGAATTCGGATCGCGTAAGTCATCGACGAGCCTGTGCCCGGCCGCCGCCGTCAGCGGATCCCACACGCTGCCCGGGGCGCGGACCACCAGCGTCAGATCCATGTCGCCCTGGCCGAATGTGGTGGTGAGTACCTTGAGTCCGCGCGACGACGCCGACCCTGGATCTTGAAAGCCCGCTGCGCCAAGGTGTTCGGCGACGGTCGCCCCGAATGCGGCCGCGACGACGGTGATCAACAGGACCGCGGCAAGCAGACGCTTGGGCGTTGCGATCACCAGACGCGCCAGCATCGAAAGCATCGGGCCGATGCTACCCAGGGCCGTCCGGCGCCAAACCTGGAATAGACGCGGTTCAGCGGTAGGTTGGAGCCACCATGACCGATTTTGCTGCAAGCAAACCCAACCTTGGCCGGTTCGGATCCTTCGGACGCGGCGTCACGCCTGAGCAAGCCAAAGACATCGAAGCCCTGGGCTACGGGTCGGTCTGGGTCGGCGGTTCGCCGCCGGCCGCGCTGGCCTGGGTCGAGCCGATCCTGGAAGCCACCACGACGTTGCAGGTGGCCACCGGGATCGTCAACATCTGGTCTGATGCGGCTCAGCCGGTGGCCGAGTCCTTCCACCGGATCGACCGCGCCTACCCAGGCCGTTTCCTGTTGGGAATCGGCGTCGGTCATCCCGAGGCGATCACCGAATACCGCAAGCCCTACGACGCGCTGGTGGAATACCTGGACCAGCTCGACGAGTTCGGCGTGCCCGCCCATCGTCGGGTGGTGGCGGCCCTGGGGCCGCAGGTGCTGAAACTCTCGGCGCGGCGAAGCGCCGGCGCGCACCCCTATCTGACCACTCCGGAGCACACGGCTGCGGCCCGCGAGTTGATGGGCCCGTCGGCGTTCCTGGCGCCTGAACACAAGGCGGTCCTGACCACCGACGCCGAGCAGGCGCGCGCGGTAGCCCGCAAGCTGCTTCCGGTCTATTTCAACCTGGCCAATTACCGCAACAACTGGAAGCGGCTGGGGTTCTCCGAAGAAGAGACGACGTTCCCCGGCAGCGACCGGCTGATCGACGCGCTGGTGGCCTACGGCACGCCGGATGCCATCGCGGCTCGGCTCAAGGAGCACCTGGACGCGGGCGCCGACCACGTGCCTGTGCAAGTTCTGACCAAAGATGAAAACCTGGTGCCGGCCCTGGCCGAGCTGGCCGGGCCGCTGGGACTGACACCGGCCCGATAACCACAGGGAGACGTGATGACCGAGGGCGTTTCGCTCAAAGCCGACTTGGGCCGATACGGCGTCTGGCTGCCCAGTCGCTCCGTGAGCCCCGGTGTGGCGAAGCAGATCGAAGCGCTGGGCTACGGCGCGGTCTGGGTAGGAGGTTCGCCTGACGCAGACCTCGACTGGGTGGAGCCGGCGCTGGCGGAGACGTCGACGCTGCAGTTGGCCACCGGAATCATCAACATCTGGGCGTCGCCGGCGGCCGAAGTGGCCACATCTTTCGATCGCATCGAAAGTGCCTATCCGGGAAGGTTTTTGCTGGGCGTCGGGGTGGGGCATCCCGAACACACCGACGTCTACCAGAAACCCTACGACGCGCTCGTCGAGTACCTCGACGCGCTGGACGGTGCCTCGGTGCCGACCAGTCGCCGGGTGCTCGCCGCCCTCGGCCCGAAAGTGCTGGCGCTCTCCGCCGAACGCAGCGCGGGCGCTCACCCGTACCTGACAACACCCGAACACACCGCGCACGCTCGTGAAGTGGTCGGCAACTCGGTGTTCCTGGCTCCCGAGCACAAGGTCGTGCTGACCGAGAACGCCAAAGAAGCCCGCGAAATCGGACGGCGGACGGTGGAGTTCTACCTGGATCTGACCAACTACGTGAACAACTGGCGGCGCCTCGGATTCACCGACAGCGATGTGCTTAAACCCGGTAGCGACAACCTGATTGACGCGGTAGTCGCCCACGGTACGCCCGAGCAGGTGGCGGCCCGCCTCGACGAGCATCACCAGGCCGGGGCCGACCACGTGGCCATCCAGGTGCTGGGCGGACCAGACGGCAAGCTCATCGGCGCGCTGGAGGCCCTCGCCGGACCGCTGGGATTGACGCCCCCGAACTGACTGCCGCGCTAGGGTCTTCTCCATGCGGTTGCTGGTCACCGGCGGGGCTGGGTTCATTGGCGCCAACTTCGTGCACGCAGGCGTGCGCGATCATCCAGACGACGCGATCACCGTGCTGGACGCCATGACCTATGCGGGCAGCCGCGAATCGCTGGCTCCGGTCGCGGCCGACATCACGCTCGTTCAGGGCGATATCACCGACGCCGACCTGGTCGTCACGGCTGGTTGCCGAGTCCGACGCAGTGGTGCACTTCGCGGCCGAGACCCACGTCGACAACTCGCTGGCCGACCCCGCGCCGTTCGTGCACACCAACGTCGTCGGCACGTTCACGATCCTGGAGGCCGTGCGCCAGCACGGGGTGCGGCTGCATCACGTCTCGACCGACGAGGTCTACGGCGACCTCGAGCTCGACGACCCGCAGCGGTTCACCGAAACGCCGTACAACCCGTCGAGCCCCTACTCGTCGACGAAGGCCGCTTCGGACCTGCTGGTGCGGGCCTGGGTGCGGTCCTACGGCGTGCGCGCGACGATCTCCAACTGCTCCAACAACTACGGGCCCTACCAGCACGTGGAGAAGTTCATCCCGCGCCAGATCACCAACGTGCTGACCGGGCGGCGGCCAAAGCTATACGGTGCCGGCGCCAACGTGCGGGACTGGATTCATGTCGACGACCACAACGACGCCGTCCGTCGCGATTCTCGACAGCGGTCAGCTCCGGCGGACCTATCTGATCGGCGCCGACGGTGAACGCGACAACCTCTCGGTGCTGCGAACGATGCTCGAGCTGATGGGCCGCGATCCTGACGACTTCGATCACGTCATCGACCGGGCCGGCCACGATCTTCGATATGCGATCGACCCGTCGCAGCTGCGCACCGAATTGGGTTGGGCGCCAAAGCACACCGACTTCGCCGAAGGGCTACGTGCCACGATCGAGTGGTATCGCGACCAACGAATCATGGTGGCGACCACTCAAAGACGCCGTCGAGGCGCGCTATGCAGAACGGGGTCAGTGACATGGACGTTCGTGAACTCGACATTGCCGGCGCGTGGGAGATCACCCCACGATTGCATCCCGATTCGCGAGGTCTGTTCTTCGAATGGCTGACCGACCGCAAATTCACGGAATTCGCCGGCCATCGGCTCGATGTCCGCCAAGCCAACTGTTCGGTGTCGGCGGCCGGTGTGCTGCGCGGCCTGCACTTCGCCCAGCTCCCGCCGAGCCAGGCGAAGTACGTGACCTGCCTGTCCGGTTCGGTGTTCGACGTCGTGGTCGACATCCGGGTGGGCTCACCGACATTCGGCCGCTGGGACGCCGTGACACTCGACGCCCACAGCCACAAATCGGTGTACATATCCGAGGGTCTGGGGCACGGTTTTCTTGCGTTAGAGGACAATTCGACGGTGATGTACCTGTGCTCATCCGAGTACAGCCCGCAACGCGAACACACCATCACCGCCACCGATCCGGCCCTGGCGATCGAATGGCCTGATGGTCACGAATTGGTGATCTCCGACCGGGACGCCGCGGCACCGACTTTGGCGGAAGTGCGGGCCGACGGCCTGCTGCCGACCTGGGACGAGGCTCGGGCTTTCGTCGAGGGCTTACGCAACGGCTGAAACCACGGTTGGGTTCGGCCCATCTAGGGTACTTTCAACCGGGGTTTCAGAAGAAAGACCCCTTTTGGCGTCAAGGAGGTCGTCATGCTTCATCAACTACTGCTGGCCAGTTACAGCCAGCCGGAAGCCGCGGGCTTCATCTTGCGTGGCATCAAAGGCATTTTCGTCGGAATCGGTAGCGTCATCGCGGCGATCGTCTGCGCAATCATCGCAGGGACCAAGGGCCGCAGCCCATTAGGTTGGGGCATCCTCGGCTTGATCTTCAGCATCCTGACGCTGATCGTGGTGATCGTGATCCCGTCCAAGAAGTAACCAGCGCCTAGAAGGGCGGCGGCACGTCGTTCGCGACGATCGAAACATGGGCCGACACGCTCGGCTTTCGGTTCCGGCGGCGTTGGGCGGCAATATAATTCGCTCGGTTCTGCGCGCGGGTCCGCCCACGCCTCGGCATCAAGGAAGCTCGGTTCGCGCAGCACGACTGACCGAGCGACTGTTCAAGGCCGCCCGTCGGCGCGCACAGGCTCGGGAACAGTAAGGCGCTACCGGGCGTCGTGATGTACGTCTGTCCGGACGCGACGTCCAGATCACCGCGCCGTCGGCGAGCTGCTGGTCGCGCCATCCCCAGAACGTCTTCATCAAATGGTGAAGGCGGCATAGGGTTTTCAGGTTCGAGGCGTGGGTTGCGCCACCGTCACCATGCGGGACCGTGTGGTCGATGTCGCAGCGCGACGCGGGCCTGTCGCAGCCGGGAAAACGACATGTGAGGTCGCGACAACGGACGAAGTCGGCCAGCGCCCGCGACGGCCGGTAGCCGGGTTCCGGCGGTGTGTCCGCGGGATGTATCAGGGGCCGCAGCTTGGCTGAACAAGCCAGCTCAGCGACCAACTCAGCCGGGATGAGCGCATCAGACCCGATCAGCGAGCCGGGCTTACTGGCCCCACCGAGACTTGCTTCCTCGGCGACGACATGGATCACCACCGGACTGGCGGGCGGGCAAGACCCTGCCGGACAGCTCGTCTGCCCGCAGCGGCAGCCGAGTCGGTCGGCTCCGACCGCCAACGCGCCCATCGCGTCAGCGCGACGCTGACTGCGGGTCCTGGGATCGTTGGCGCACACCGTCGCGGCCAATGCGTCCAACCGCGCGTCGACCGCGTGCGCATCCGTAGTGACGAGCCGTCCGAAAACTTCGGTGAGACCATCCTCGTCACCAAAGATCGAGAATCGCGACCACCGCGACGCTCCCGGCGACGCCGCACCGCATCGCGGTCGGCGCGCGCCACAACCGAGTCCACATACCCACCCAACCGGGCTTGGCTGATGCCCGGCCAGCGCGAGACTTTCACGGCCAGGACGGCGTCGACGGCAGCCAGCACCTCGGCATCGGTAATCAAATCGGTGCGGTAGACGATGGTGCGAAACGTCCGGTAGTCGATGTCGCCGGCACACAGCAGCGTCCGACCCGCGGTAGGCGCAACCGCATCGCCCGCGCGTACTCCAGATAACTATCCCCAACCCACGCGTGATGCTCAGCGCCGCCGCGATCTCGGCGTTGATCGCATCGTGGGTATCGGTTCCCCACGTCTCGCGCTCACCAAATCGCCTTAGCCACAACACGTCCAGTTCGCCGATGACGACCAGCCGCTCCCCTGCCGCGCGGTTCTCCGCCCGTGCGGCAGCGCGCAACCGGTCTACCGCCGACGACGCATTATCGAACATCGGTCCGACTCTCTCATGGCCTACCACAGAATGCGCCGCCAGGGCAGGATTCGGATGAGACGATGCGCTGATGGTCCGCCCCAAGGCCCAGTGGGCCGGCTGGAAATGGCCCGCGCTCGGCATTACGACGCGGCCGCGGCTATTACTTCTTGCGGCGCCGGAACAGGATGGTCACGCTGCGTCTTCGGTTTTCGAAGCCGGGCGCGAAGGTGAAGTCGTCGGTCTTGTGAAAGAGGTGGCCCTCGAACAGGACGGCCCGATTCGACCGGTAGGGAATGACCGTCGCGTCGGCGTTCTGTTCTTCGAGAAACTGCTTGACCTTGTCGCCGCCGGAGTTGTACTCGTCATAGCTCCAGTCGCTGGGCGCCTTTTTTGTCCCACATCACCAACCCCCCGCTGTCTGGATCGAGATTCGCCGAGTCAGGGGTGATCCACAGGTTCAACGAGTAATCCGCGTCGTCACCGTGAATGTCAGTCCCGGGCAGTTTGGTGTCGTACGCAAAGGCCCACCATGCGGCGAGTTGGAAGTCGACAAAGGGCTCACCCATCGCGGACGCGAACTCCTCCGCGATCGCGAACAGAGAGACGCTGGCAAATCCATGCTCGGGAAAGGCGCCGACGTAGCCGAACTGATACGGGTGACGCCATACCGTGGATTCCAGACAGAACGTCCGCAGCTGTTCCAGCGCCTCAGGCGTCAGAAAGTCGTCGATGACCTGAAATTCTTTGCCCGCGACGAGGGCCTGCTGTAGCGACCCGTAGTCGATTTCAGGATTGAGATACGCCGACAGCCGTTCCTCGGAAACCCTTACATACGGCGGGTCGGCGACCATGCGGCCGATGACCGGATTCAGCGATATCGATGGCACTTCGCCGTTCGGAGCGGCCGCGTTGATGGCGTCAGTCAGACCCTGGCGCAGGCGGTGCAGGTCGCCGGCGAGCCCACCGGCCGCCCCCTGCCCTTCGCCATTGCGGCCCAAAATGTGCTCGAGCTGCTCGACGTTGTGCAGGGCGAAATGGGCCGGGGCGGAGTACGGGGTCAGCCCCGCCGCCAGGCGCTCGTCGCGAGCGAGGGTGGCCACGGGCTCGAACTCCGCCAATGCCGACACGAAATCCTGTTGAGCCACAAGTACTTTGGCCAGAACGTCGTGTGCCGGCGCTGATGCCGGCTCGGTTTCCACGGCTCGCGTGGCGTAGTAGAACGCCTTGTCGTGATCGCCGAGTTCGAGGTTGGTGGATGCCAACAGGTACAGCACCGCAAGGATGGGATCGCGATCGACGACGCCTTCGAGAAGCGCTACAGCTGCCGCGAAATTATCTGCGCGGACCAGATGCTCGGCTTCGCGCAGGGCGGTAGTCGCGTCCGATGCGCTTCCGCCACCGGTCTTCCTACCTGTCTTGTGGTCGAGTCCGGCAGGCTCAGCGTCCACGCGAGCACTTTACGCGCACGACAACGTCGGCCGGACACCGTGGTGGTCGGCCGACGAGAGGTACAACTTAGCCGGCGGCCGCGGCGTTCACGGCTTCGGTCGCCTCGTACAACCCGGCACTGGTCCCCAGCGTGTTCACGAACTGCTCGTGGATCGCCGCGGCCTGGGCTGCGACGGCCTGGTAGAGCTGCGCGTGGGCGGCGAACTGCGCGGCGGTCAGAGCCGACACCTCGTCGGCGGCGGCGGGAACGACACCGGTTGTCGGGGCGGCCGCGGCGGCGTTCTGCGCGCTGAACGACGAGCCGATTCCACCCAGGGCGGTAGCAGCCGAGTTCAGCGCCTCGGGCTGTGTGGTCACGAATGACATGTGATGTCTCCTCAGAGTACGAACATCGCTTCTGACAAGACTGTAGGCCCGTTGAGCCGCGCTGCGCGTATTCCGACGCCTGCCCACGCCGCAACCGGCTCGACTCAACGGTGTGACGGCGGACCCGCAAAAGTGGCTGCGGCGTGCCGAAATGCCACCTCTGCCGGGGCGTGCGTGGGCAGCGGGGAGCAGCCTTACGAGTTTATGATTTCCAGATTTTTATTCGCCGACATCCGTCGTTCACTCCCACGCCTGCACCACACGACCACTCCGGTTTTCCGGATATTCGCAGTTCATCGGCGTTTTTGCCCGGCCCGGTGGGCGCCCCGATCTGCACTCGTTGTGCCGCGCTCGAACGCCCGCGGCGAGCCTCGAACGGCGCCGGCAAATCACGATTTTCGTGAATCTCGATAACCTCCTACCACGGGGAAATTTCAGCCAGCTGCCAGGCAATTCGCACCGAATTGTCAGGGCTGGTTGGTGCTCCACAAGGCCATATCACCGCCCAGCGCGGGACATCTCGACCACACAGCCGAGCGAGGGACACCGATGGTTTTCGATTTCGCAGCGCTACCGCCGGAGGTCAACTCGGGCAAGATCTACGCGGGACCGGGTTCTGCACCCCTGTTGGCGGCCGCGACTGCCTGGGACGCCTTGGCGAGCGAGCTGCAAAGCACGGCTGCCGGTTACGCCTCCACGATCACTGAGCTCAGCTCGAGCTGGCAGGGACCGTCCTCCACGGCCGCCGCCACCGCGGCGGAACCGTTCACCACGTGGCTGAGCAGCACCGCCGCTCAGGCCGAGCAGACGGCCGCCCAGGCCCAGGCCGCCGCGGCGGCTTACGAGGCCGCGTTCGCAGCCAGCATTCCGCCGCCCGTGATCACCGCGAACCGGGCGCTGCTGGCGGCGCTGGTCGCGACGAACTTTCTAGGCATCAACACCCCGGCGATCGCCGCTACCGAGGCGACCTACGCCGAGTTCTGGGCCCAGGACGCCGGCGCGATGTACGCCTACGCAGGGGCGGCCTCGACCGCGAGCCAGCTGACGCCATTCACCCAGGCACCGCAAACAACGAATGACAGCGGTCAGGCGACCCAAGCGGCGTCCACCGCCCAGGCGGCGGCCCAACCTGCGGACGCGACCAGCGACCTGCTGGCGTTCTTGACGCAGCTGAACACCCAGCTGACGACTCTGAACACCGACATCACCAGCTTCGGAACACAGCTCACGGCCGCCCAAACCACCTTCATCAATTCGCTGGGTATACCAGCCATCACGGCAACGCTGCCGCCTGACGTGACGGGCGGAGTATCCAGCATCTCGAAGCTGTTCACCGCGTTGAACGGCAGCATCAGCACGTTCCTGGCCGGGCCGTTCAGCCCGCTTGGGGTATGCGTGCGGCGCGATCAGGAGCTTCTACCAAGCGTCTATCAGCATCCCCGGCCTAGGTGTCGGTATCCAGGGCATCGGGCCGCTGCTCCACCCCACGCCGATCACGGGTGCGTTGTCTCCGTTGCTGCACAGCGGGCTGTTGAGCGGCTCCTACAGCGGAGCGGGTAGCGCCGAGACGCTGGCCTCGGTCGGGCGGGCGGGCTACATCGGGTCACTCTCGGTGCCGCAGAACTGGGCTGCCGCGACACCGGCCATCCGCACAGTCGCGGCCGAGATGGAGGCGACTGCGGTCAATGCGGCTCCCGAGATGGGGCTCGCCCAGCCCGGCATGTTCGGCCAGACGGCGCTGTCGAGCCTGGCCGGTCGCGCCATCGGCGGCACCGCTACCCGGGCCGCCGTCGGTCAGGGCTACCGAGTTCCCGGCGCGGTGGCGGCCGACGAGATCGCCACCAGCGCCACCATCATCGTCATCCCGGCGAGCGCGGAATAAGGAGAGCAGCAGTGGTTTTCGATTTCGCGGCGCAGCCGCCGGAGCTCATCTCGGCCAAGATCTACGCCGGTCCGGGAGCGGAGTCGTTGCAGACCGCCGCCGGGGCCTGGGATGCGTTGTCCAGCGAGTTGCAGTCCACCGCAACCCAATTCGAGTCGACGGTTGCCGGCCTGGTCGGCGGCGAGTGGACCGGACCGTCGGCGGAGGCCGCCGCCGCGGCCGCGGCGCCGTACGTGTCCTGGTTGGGAACGACGGCAGGCCAGGCCGAGCAGACCGCCGGCCAAGCCCGCGCCGCGGCCAGCGCCTACGAAACCGCGTTGGCGGCGACCGTACCGCCGGCCGAGATCGCCGCCAACCGCGCCCAATTGCTAACGCTGTTGCAGGCCAACATCTTCGGTCAGTACAACGCAGCGATTGCGGCGCTCGAAGCGGAGTACGCCCAGTTCTGGGCTCAGAACGTCGCGGCGATCACCGGATATGCGGCGTCGGCGCAATCAGCGACTGCAGGACTGGGCTCGTTCACCGAAGCGCCGCAGACCACCAGCGGGGCAGGGAACGTAGCGCAGGCGGCTTCGACCGCGCAGGCCGCCGCGGCGGCCCCGTTGGACCCGTCGGGAATCCTCACCGCAATCGAGAACGATCTGAACTCGTTCTCGACGGCTGTGACCAATTTCAACGGCACCTATACGAACTTCTTCAGCAACGCGTTCAACCTCCTCCCGGGCGGCTCCAACTTGCAGTCGCTGTACCAGGGGGTGTTCAGCTTCGCGAACAGCGTTGGCAGTCAGGCGACGTACACCAACGTCGTCAACAGTTCGACCAGCATGGGCATTTCGCAGTGGAAGAACTTCTTCGTTTACCAGCCGTGGAGCCACGGCGTCGGGCTCGGATCGTTGGGCGCCGGGCTCTCGTCGCCCGGGCATCTCGGCGGTCTCGGTATCGCACCGAAGGCCGCGGCAGCGGCGATCGGGGGTGCGCACGCGGTCGGCAAGTTGTCGGTGCCGCCCAGCTGGGCCGGTGCCACCCCGGCGATCAGGCTCGCCGCGACGTCGCTGCCGGATGGGGCCTTTGCGGCTACGGCAGCTCCCGCGATGGAGGTGCCGCTGAGCGCGCTCAACCAGGCCAGCTTGGGCAGCTTGGCCGGCGGCGCGTTGGGTAGCCCCGCTTCTCGCGTTGTCGCATCGACGGGTGTGCGCGCCAAGGTTGTGACACCTACGCGCTCGAAGGGCCCGGTCCCTTTGGACAAGGTGATCGCGAAGCTGCAGGAGGCGCCGGACGAGGTACAGCACTGGAACGTCGACGAAGCCGGACTTGACGACCTGGTCGCCAAGCTGTCAACCAAGCCCGGCATTCACGCGGTCCATCTGACTGACGGCAAAACGACCGCGGCGGTCCAGAAGGCCGCCACCGAAATTGGTTAAGGACGATCGATGAAATCTCTTCTCGCTGTTCTTGGCATCTCGCTAGGGCTTATTCTCGTCGCGCCGGCGCATGCCGAACCCGGTCTCGACGAACCGGCCGGTGATGACAACAACCCCTCGTTCCTTGCAGACCTGAACAGGGTTGGAATCGGCTACGGAGATCCAGCCCAGGCGATCAGTGCCGGTCAGGCCGTATGCGGTTGCCTTCACAACGGGATGGGCGGACTGCACCTGATTCAACACCTGCAAGAGAGCAACCCGTCCCTGACCGAGAGCGGCGCCGCGCAATTCGCGACGATCTCGGCGAAGGCATATTGCCCGAAGCAACTCGAGGAAGAGCATGCGCCGGGCCACAAGTACCAAAAGGGCAACGCCCCTGGTAAAGGCACCGGAGACACGGAGGGGACCGTACCCAAGGGTGCGGGAGGAGGCGGAGGCGGAGACTAAGCCCTGATCGCCTCAATCGCAGCCGCGCGGAGCGTCGGTTGCATCGGCCAGATCCGGCAGGTGTACCCGACGTTTCCGTTTGCACACGGGCACGGTTAGACCAGTCACGATTGCGCAACAGTCGGTTGCCTGAAAAAGGCTGATATACAACGTTTTCCAGCGTCCTCAAGACGACTGTTGACGGCCTCGACCGGGGACCGGCCGGCGGGTCTCAACAAACCGCCTACTTCAAAAGTGCATTGCACACATTACATTTCACGCCAGCCAGGGCGGGGCAGCTCAAAGCGGTTGACCGGCAGTCCATCCCGATGTGATGCGCGGCGCAGCGCGGAACCGGTGTTCGGTTCATCACACGCAAGCTCAGTACGGGCCCGCTAGCTGCACTTTCAGCCGCCTCACAGCGACGTGCATTCTGTTCACAGCCCGAATTGATTGCGGGCCAACTATGTCCTCCAATACTGAAAGCCGTTGCCGACGCCGGGGATAAAACCCAACGAGCGAGCAACATTTCGGACTCGCAGGGCCAAGACTGCGGGCGCAGGAACGGAGACACAGTGAATGCCGTCGCCACGGTTTGCGGGTACTGCGGCGTGGGCTGCGGTATGGACCTGCACGTAACCGACGGCGTGGTGACCAAGGCCACAGGGCGATCGGATCACCCAGCCAACCGCGGCCGGTTGTGCACCAAGGGCAATACGACCGCGGAAATGCTGCGTGCCGGAGGGCGACTCACCACGGCGCTGGCCCGTTCGCAGCCGCGACGACGAACCGCCGCGCCGATGGGCGCGACAAGCCGCCGCCGATGCAGTCGCGGCGCGCCTGTCGGCGATCCGTAACGAACACGGCGCGGACGCGATCGCGCTGTACGTCTCGGGCCAGATGTCGATCGAGGCGCAGTATGTGGCCAACAAGCTGGCCAAGGGCTATCTGCGAACGCAGTGGATCGAGTCGAACTCGCGGCTGTGCATGGCCAGCGCCGGCACCGGCTACAAGCAGTCGCTGGGCGCCGACGGACCGCCGGGCTCGCTACGACGACCTCGATCAGCGCGGACCTGTTCCTGGTGATCGGCGCGAACATGGCCGACTGCCATCCGATCCTGTTCCTGCGCATGATGGAACGCGGTCAAGCGCCGGCGCCAAGCTGATCGTCGTCGACCCCCGGCGCACCGCGACCGCGGCCAAGGCCGACCTGTTCCTGCCGATCGCAGCCGGGCACCGACCTGGCGCTGCTCAACGGCCTGCTGCACCTGCTCGCGCGACACGGCCGACATCGACGCGGAGTTCATCGCCGCCGTACACCGAGGGCTGGGAAGCGATGCCCGCCTTCCTCGACCGACTACCCGCCGGACATGGTCGCGCGAGATCACCGGCGCTGCCGAGGCCGACATCCGCAGCGCCGCGCAGCGGAGGTGATCGTGCGAGGCACGGCGAATCGTGGATGAGCCTGCTGGACGATGGGCCTGAACCAGTCCACCCACGGCACCTGGAACACCAACGCCCTGTGCAACCTGCACCTGGCCACCGGCGCGATCTGCCGCCCGGGCGGCGGGCCCGTTCTCGCTGACCGGCCAGCCGAACGCGATGGGCGGCCGCGAGATGGGCTACATGGGCCCGGGCCTGCCCGGTCAGCGGTCGTCCCGTCGAACCCGCTGATCGCGCGTTCGTGGAGGACCGATGGGGCTTAGAGCCCGGGAGCATCCGCGCCGAGGCGTCGGCACGCGGAACCATCGAGATGTTCCGGCGGATGGCTGACGGCGAGATCAACGCGCCGCCTGGATCATCTGCACGAATCCCGTTGCCTCCGTGGCGAATCGCGCTACCGTGATCGCCGGGTCTGCAGGCGTGCGGAGCTTGTGGTGGCGCAGGACGCGTTCGCCGGACACGGAGACCACCGCGTACGCCGACGTGATCCTTCCGGCAGCACTGTGGGCCGAGGCGGACGGCGTGATGGTCAACAGCGAGCGCACCCTCACCCACTGCGCACCCGCGACACCGCCGCCAGGCGAATGCTCTACCGGACTGGCAGCTGGATCTGCCGGGTGGCAACGGCGATGGGCTATCCGGCGGTTTGACTTCGATTCCGCCGACCAGGTTTTCGCCGAGCTGGCCGCCTTCCACAATCCGCGCACCGGGTGGGATCTTCGCGGCGTCGACTACGAGCGGCTGCGTCGCGTGCCGGTGCAGTGGCCGGCACGCCCCGGGCGGCACTGAGCGCAACCCGATCCGCTACCGCAATGACGGCGTCAGCCAGGGCCGTGCACATCCGCCGCGGACGGCACCGATCCCGTCGCTGGCGTTCCCGACCGCCCACGCGGTCGTGCGCCGCTTCCTCGCCCGACCCGCACCTGCCGCGCCGCCGAGCTACCCGACGACGAGTTACCCGATGGTGCTGACTACCGGCCGCCTGCAGCATCAGTGGCACAGCATGACCAAGACCGGACGGGTCGCGAAGTTGAACAAACTCAACCCGGAGCCGTTTTTGCAGCTGCACCCCGACGACGCGCAACGTCTCGGGGTGGCTGAACGGCGACCGGGTCGAGGTCCGTTCCCGCCGCGGACAAGCCGTGTTTCCCGCGGCCGTCGACGACGCGGTTCGCCCGGGCGTGTGCTTCGCGCCCATGCACTGGGCCGACGCCCGACGACCGGACGCTGGCCATCAACGCCGTTACCAGTGACGCGGTGGACGCCGAATCCCTGCAACCGGAATTCAAAGTCTGCGCCGTCGCAGTCTCACCGATCGAATCCGGGCCTGTCGCAACCGAAGTCACGTCACAGGAGGCTGCCTTGGCGATCGATGCGCTCGCTGCCGCGCTGGGTCCGCTGCCCTCTTCGGTCACGCTCAACGAAACCGAGCAGATCTACCTGTCCGGCCTGATCGCCGGTGTCCGCGCGAACCCGCCGGTGGACACCGTGCCGACGCTGCCCGACGTGACGCCGTTGTCGCCGAAGAGCCGGGCCTGGGTCAACGGCGTGCTGGCCGGAGTATTCGTCCGCGCGGATGCATCACCCACCGCGGCGCCGGCGCCAAAACCCGAACCGGCAGTCTCGGAACCCACGGCAACGGTGGTGTGGGCCTCGCAGACCGGGACCGCGGAGGACTACGCCGCCAGCTGTGTCGAGCGGCTCACCGCAGCCGGTGTCCGTGCCACCCACCGCGGCGCGGACGAAGTGTCGCTGGCAGACATGACCGGCGCGGTGTTGTTCGTGGTCGCCACCACCGGTGACGGCGACCCGCCCGACAACGGCATCGCGCTGTGGGATTCGCTGGCCGCGGCGGAGCCCGGACGCCTTGACTCGCTGACGTTTTCGGTGCTCGGTTTCGGCGACTCGTCGTATGCCAATTTCTGCGGCTTCGCGCGCGCGCTGGATTCCCGGTTGGAGCATCTCGGCGCCCGGCGCATTCTCGAGCGCGCATCTTGCGAGCCGGATTTCGAGGCCACCGCCAATGCGTGGACCGATCGGGTGGCCACCGCGCTCAAGGACGACAGCGTCGACAAGATGTCGGATGTCAAGCAGTCATATTCGCGGACCAATCCGCTACGCACCGTTGTCACCAGTAACGTCGCACTGTGCGGCCAAGGCTCCGACAAAGATGTCCGCGACGTGGGAATACTGCTGCCGGAGAATACGATTCAGTACCGCCCGGGTGACACTCTCGGCGTCTGGCCGCGCAACCGCAGCGACGTCGTGGCCGAGTTTCTCCAACGGACCGGACTCGACGGCGGTGTCGAGGTGACCGTCGGGGACGGCACAATGCCGCTGTCCGACGCGTTGACCACGCGGTACGACATCACCCGGATCACCCCCGACGTGTTGCGTTTCGTGAACGAACGCCATCCGGCCGACGATTTGCAGACTGTCATCGACAATCCCGCCCGGTTCGCTGCATGGGCCGGCGATCGCCAGACCCTCGACCTGCTGGCGAGCCATCCCGTCGCTGCGACCCTCGAGGAGTGGCTCGGCGTGCTACGGCCGTTGACACCGCGGCTGTACTCGATTTCGTCCAGCCCCCTCGAGGACCCGACCCAGGTCCACGTGACGACGTCGGTGGTTCGGTTCGAGTCCTTAGCGCCCGCAGCGGACGGCGCCGTGCGCCACGGCGTGTGCTCGAGCTACCTGGCCAGCCTGGAAGTCGGCGCCGAGCTGGAGGTATTCGTGCAGCACGCCAGGAACTTCCGTCCACCGCAGGACCCGGGCGCGCGGGCGATCATGGTGGGGCCCGGCACCGGGATCGCACCATTCCGGGGATTCCTGTGCGATCGGGCCGCGCGCGGGCACACCGGCGAGAACTGGCTGTTCTTCGGTGAACGCCACGAGGCATCGGAGTTTTACTACCGGGACGAACTCGACGCTCTGCGCCGCTCGGGTGTCCTTACCCGTCTCGACACCGCTTTCTCCCGCGACGGCGACACGAAACTGTATGTCCAGGACCGGATGTGGGAGAACGCCGCGGAGCTCTACAAGTGGATCTCTGACGGCGGCTACGTGTTCGTCTGCGGTGACGCCAGTCAGATGGCCCGCGACGTCGACGAAACCCTGCGCGGGATCATCGCCGAACACGGCGATCGCAGTGTCAAAAACGCAGCAACCTACGTGAAAGCCATGGCGGCCGAAGGCCGTTACGTGCGCGATGTCTACTGACCGGACCACCGCCGAGATCGGCGGTGCGGATGAAAGGAACACACGAGTGCAGTCAGGCACTGTGGCGGTGATCGGGCACGGGATGGTTGGGCATCGGTTTGTGGAGGCTTTGCGGGCGCGTGACACCGAAGGGCGTTGGCGCATCGTTGTGTTCGGTGAGGAGGCCGATGCCGCCTATGACCGGGTGGGGTTGTCGTCGTATGTGGGTGGCTGGGATCGGTCGTCGTTGGCGTTGGCCGGCAATGACTATGCCGGTGATCCGTTGGTGGAGCTGCGGTTGGGTAGCGCGGTGACCGGTATCGATCGCGTCGCTAAGCGGTTGACGGTCGCCGATGGCTTCGAGCAGGGTTATGACGCGCTGGTGTTGGCTACTGGTTCGTATCCGTTTGTGCCGCCGGTGCCGGGCAGGGACTTGCCTGGGTGTCATGTGTATCGGACGTTGGATGATCTGGATGCGATCCGCACCGACGCCCAGGCGGCGCTGGCCCGCGACCGCGATGCGGTCGGGGTGGTGGTCGGTGGCGGGTTGTTGGGTTTGGAAGCCGCGAATGCGTTGCGGCTACTCGGTGTTCGGCCGCATGTGGTCGAATTCGCGCCCCGGTTGATGCCGCTGCAGGTCGATCAGGCCGGCGGTGAGCACCTGCTGCGCTCGGTGCGCGCACTGGGTATCGGGGTCACCGTGGGTGCGGGCACCTCGGTGATCGAGCAGATCGACGAGGGCGCCAACCGGCTGCGGGTGACGTTGAGCAATGACGAGGTGATCGAGGCGGCGCTGCTGGTCTTTTCGGCCGGGGTCCGCCCGCGTGATGAGCTGGCCCGCGCGGCCGGCCTGGACATCGGTGAACGCGGCGGAGTCGTCTGCGATCTGGGGTGTGTGAGCAGTGATCCCGCGGTGTATGCGATCGGTGAGGTCGCCGCCATCGAGGGCCGCTGCTATGGGCTGGTCGCACCGGGCTACACGACCGCCGAAATCGTCGCCGACCGGCTGCTGGGCGGAGACGCCGAATTCCCCGGCGCCGATCTGTCCACCAAACTCAAACTGCTCGGTGTGGATGTGGCCAGCTTCGGGGACGCGCTGGCGGTCACCCCGGGCGCATTGGAAGTGGTGGTCTCTGACCCGATCGGCGCCACCTACGCCAAGCTGGTGTTATCCGATGACGCCCACACCCTGCTCGGCGGGGTCCTGGTCGGCGATGCCTCCAGCTACGGCGTACTGCGGCCCCTGGTCGGCTCCCCGCTGCCCGGTGATCCGGTCGCGCTCATCGCCCCCGCCGGGGACAAGACCGCGATCGGGGTGGGCGCACTGCCAGACGAGGCGCAGATCTGTTCGTGCAACAACGTCACCAAGGCCGACCTGTGTGCGGCCATCACCCAGGGCGCCGCCACGGTGGCCGACCTCAAAGGCGGCACCGCCGCGGGCACCTCCTGCGGGTCGTGTGTGCCGCTGCTGGCCCAACTCCTAGCCGCCGAAGGTGTCGAGGTCTGCACCGCGTTGTGCGAGCACTTCTCCCAGTCACGCGCCGAGCTGTTCGACATCGTGGCCGCCAGCGGCATCCGCACCTTCTCCGGGCTGATCGCACGCTACGGCACCGGAACCGGCTGCGACATCTGCAAACCGGTGGTGGCCTCGATCCTGGCCTCCACTGGCTCCGAGCACATCCTCGACGGCGAGGCGGCCTCGCTGCAAGACACCAACGACCACTTTTTGGCCAACCTGCAACGCAACGGCACCTACTCGGTGGTGCCCCGGGTGCCCGGCGGCGACATCACCGCCGAACAGTTGATCCTGATCGGCGAGATCGCCCGCGACTACGGGCTCTACACCAAAATCACCGGCGGCCAACGCATCGACATGTTCGGCGCCACCGTCGACCAACTCCCCCAAATCTGGCTGCGCCTAGTCCAAGGCGGCATGGAATCCGGACACGCCTACGGCAAATCGCTGCGCACCGTCAAAAGCTGCGTAGGCACCGACTGGTGCCGCTACGGCCAACAAGACTCCGTCCAAATGGCCATCGACCTCGAACTGCGCTACCGCGGCCTACGCGCCCCCCACAAAATCAAAATGGCCGTCTCCGGCTGCGCCCGCGAATGCGCCGAAGCCCGCAGCAAAGACGTCGGCGTCATCGCCACCGAAACCGGCTGGAACCTCTACGTCGGCGGCAACGGCGGCATGACACCCACACACGCCCAACTACTCGCCTGCGACCTCGACAACGACACCCTGATCCGCTACATCGACCGCTTCCTGATGTACTACATCCGCACCGCAGACCGCCTGCAACGCACCGCACCCTGGCTGGAGTCCCTCAACGGCGGCCTCGATCACCTACGCGCGGTCATCATCGACGACTCCCTGGGCCTAGCAGCCGACTTCGAAGCCGCCATCGCCCGCCACGTCGAAGGCTACATCTGCGAATGGAAAGCCGTCCTCAACGACCCCAACAAACTGGCCCGCTTCGTGTCCTTCATCAACGCACCCGGCTCCCCCGACCCCACCATCGAATTCACCGAAAAAAACGGCCGCACCATACCCGTCCTGATCGGCACACCCACCCTAAGGAACCCCTGACATGCCAACACCTTTCGACCCCAGCCGCTGGCGCCACGACTGGACCGCCGCATGCCCCCTCGCACAACTACAACCCATGCGCGGCGTCGCAGTCCTACTCCCCGACAACGCCCAAGTCGCCCTGTTCCGACTAGCCGACAACAGCATCCGCGCAATCAGCAACATCGACCCCATCGGCCGAGCCGCCGTCATCTCCCGCGGCATCGTCGGCGACCGCGACGGATTCCCCGTCGTGCAATCACCACTGAAAAAACAAGCTTTCAGCCTACTCAACGGACGATGCCTCGACGCCGACGACGTCACCATACCGGTGTACGCGACGCGGGTCGGCATCGACGGCACGGTGTGGGTAGCCAACTCCCCCAACATCCGATTCGGCTACCGGCACCGGGAGCGGTCCGCCTGACCCGACGGGCGCAGGACCATGCACGTCGACGAACGCGACCGCCACCGTACCGTCCAGCATCTTGGCCACAGCGTCGGCGAGCGGATGAATCATCCGGGCCGCGTTCGGGTTACCGGATTCGGGCGTCGTTGAGAGGTATCACGGGGCCGGTCAGGGTTCGCCGTCGAGAAACACGGACGGTTCACCGCCGGCGACGGTGAACGCCGTGAGTCCGCGCGCGAGGCCCCGACGCTCCGTGGTGGGCATCTTCTCGACGATTGCCGCGATTTCCTTGCGCCGTCGCAGCATCACTTCCCGTACTACTTTGCGCCCACGCGGACTGACTAGCACCAGGAGTTCGCGTCGCGACGTCGGATGCGGGCTGCGTTCGATAAGCCCCGCACCTACCAGCCGGTCAACCATCCGCCCAGCCGCCGACGGCTTGACCTCCAGCAGTCCGGCAAGAGTCGCGAGATTGATGGAGCCCTGATGCGACAGCGTCACCAGCACACGAAACTGCGGGATCGTGAGGGTCTCGTCGACCCGGGCGATCGAGCGACCCGAGATGCCCACCAGGAGCCGAGAGGCGGTCAGCAGTGCCTCGGTGATCGCATCCACCGAATCGCGCTGCGCCGCAACCCCGTCAGACACGGTTCCTTCCCGAACAGCGATATCCAGTCATTGCCTGCGAGCCCCTCGTCGGATATTAGCAGTGCGCCACAGTGATGGACGCCGACAATTGCCGTCAGCGACTGTTGCCCAGGGTGACGATCCTTGCGCTTTAGCTTACGGCTGCGGATTCACAGCCCCCACTCATACTATTGTCATAGGCAACAGTTACTGTGTGTACTAGTTGCGTACCGGGCTGTCCACTTAGTCCTTCCGGTTGCAATAAGTCCGTCCTCTTCGCTCGATGCTTCAGGCAGATCAAGGAGTTGGTGCCATGGTGGCTCGGTCACGGCGCAACGGCGCTCGGTTACGACAGCTCGGACCCGCAGTGCTGGCCGCAATAGGCCGACAGGAGTGGCTGGACCGACCCAGCTACCGGCTCGAACACCAGCTCAGCTTCGCGATCAACAGCTTGGGCAGCGCCCGCAATACCGTCATGAACACCCTCAACGGGGTCTGGCTCGGCCATCCGGTACATCCGCCGTTGGCCTCGCTCACCAGCGGCGCGCTGGGTACGACCGTCGCACTCGACGCCCTCAGTCTTATGCCGGTGCGGCCCGCGACCGAGGCCCGCGACGCGGCGCGGTTCGCAAGGCGTTCGCTCGGGATCGGGATTCTGGCCAGCATCGGATCGGCGGTCACCGGAGTCTCCGACTGGCAACACACGCACGAGAGTGAACGCCGGGTGGGCCTGGTGCACGGCGTGGTCAATTTGGCCGCGACCGCGCTCTACGCCCAGTCCTGGTGGGACCGCGGCGGTGCCGGCACGGCCGTGGGATGGCGCTCACCGCACTGGGATACGCGATCACCGTCGGCGGCAGCTATCTCGGTGGCGCCCTGGTGTTCGACTCCGGCATCGGAATTGACCGGTCCGGGCAGCGGCTCCGGAACGACGAGTGGACGTCGGTGCTGCCGGTCAACAAGCTCAACGGCAAACCGGTGCGCGTGGAAGTCGATGGCGTGGGCCTGGTGGTGTGCCAGACCGAGCCGGGAACGATCTCGGCCTTCGGCGAGTTCTGTCCACATCTGGCGGCCCCAATGGCCGACGGCTGGGTCGATCGCGGACGCCTCGTTTGCCCCTGGCACGGGTCGTGGTTCGCGACCGACTCGGGCGAGGTGGTGCGTGGCCCCTCGGCGGCACCGCTGCCGCGCTATCAGGCCAGGGTGGTCGACGGCATGGTCGAAGTCCGCGGCGAGCAGGCGGCACATCGGCGACCGGCGCGGGCGATCGGCCGGGGGCCGGCCCAGTGAACGCCTACGACGTCCTCAAACAACATCACATCGTGCTCAAGACCCTCGGCAAGAGGGTCAGCGAGGCGCCGCTGGGCAGCGAAGAGCGTCGAGCACTGCTCGACGACATGCTCATCGAACTCGACATCCATTTCCGCATCGAGGACGACCTGTACTACCCGGCACTCAACGCGGCCAGCACGTTGATCGCGATCGCGCACGCAGAACACCGCCAGGTGATCGACCAGCTGTCGGTTCTACTGAAGACGCCGTTGAACGCGCCGAGCCATGAGGCGGAGTGGAACTCCTTCAAGACCGTGTTGGAAGCGCACGCCGACGAGGAGGAACGCGACATGATCCCGGCCCCGCCGGAAGTGCACATGAGCGCCGCCGAGCTCGAGACTCTCGGCCGCGAGATGGCCACGCGCATCGAGCAGTACCGCGGGTCGGCGATACACCGATGCGCATCAAGGGGCGCACGGCGCTGGTGCGCTCGCTCTAAATGGTTGCAGCACAGTGTCATTGATGATCCATCACCCGTTGAGCGGCGGACCCGGCCTGAAAGAAGCAACGATGAACCCGCGCAGATGTGGCGCATCCTCACCGGCGGCCCGGGTGCTGATCGTCGACGACGAGGACAGCATCCTCGAGCTGCCGTCGATGAGCCTCGAGTTCCAGGGCTTCAGTGTCTACGTCGCCAAAAACGGCACGGAGGCGTTGCATATGGCGCGCGAGACAAAACCGGACGTGGTACTTCTCGATGTGATGCTGCCCGGCATGGACGGGTTCGGGGTTCTGCAGCGGTTGCGAGGGAACGGCATCACCGCGCCGGTTCTGTCTTAGCGCGCGAGACTCATTGCAGGACAAGATTTTCGGCCTGACGATCGGCGCTGACGACGACGACGAAACCCTTCAGCGTCGAAGAGGTCGTCACGCGTCTGCGGGCCATTTTGAAGCGCACCGCGCGCCGGGTCGACACCACCGAGAGATCCCGGCTGACGTTCGCCGACATCGAACTCGACTTGGATACACACGAGGTGTTCAAGGCCGGCCGACTGTGTCGCTGTCCCCCACCGAGTTCACCCTGCTGCGTTATTTCATGGTGAACGCGGGCAAGGTTATGACCAAGGCGAACATTCTCGAACACGTCTGGCATTACGACTTCGGTGGCGACGTCAACGCCGTCGTGTCTTACGTGTCCTTCCTGCGCCGCAAGATCGACACCGGCGAGAAGCCGCTCCTGCACACGCTGCGCGGGGTGGGCTACGTCCTGCGGGAAGCCCACTAAACCGGGACCCGCTTGCACCGCCCCGTCGTCGTTACTAGGATGTCCTAGTAAACGATCTGCTTACTTCCTATGTCCGAGGGACACCATGACTCACAAGATTCCGCACTTCATCGACGGACGCCGCAGCAACCTCTCATCGACCCGCACCGCCGACGTGCTCAACCCCAGCACCGGCGAGGTGCAGGCACAGGTGCTGCTGGCGTCGGCCGCCGATGTCGACGCCGCGGTGGCCTCGGCCAGAAGGCGCAGAAGGAGTGGGCGGCGTTGAACCCTCAGCGCCGCGCCCGGGTGATGATGAAGTTCGTCGAGCTGGTCAACGCCAACATCGACGAGCTGGCCGAACTGCTCTCGCGCGAGCACGGCAAGACCGTCGCCGACTCCAAGGGCGACATCCAGCGCGGCGTCGAGGTCATCGAGTTCGCCATCGGCATCCCGCACCTGCTCAAGGGCGAGTACACCGAGGGCGCGGGCACGCGGAATCGACGTCTACTCGATGCGCCAGCCGCTCGGCGTGGTCGCGGGCATCACCCCGTTCAACTTCCCGGCGATGATCCCGCTGTGGAAGGCCGGTCCCGCGCTGGCATGCGGAAACGCCTTCATTCTCAAGCCTTCCGAGCGCGACCCGTCGGTGCCGGTCCGGCTGGCCGAACTGTTCGTGGAGGCCGGTCTGCCCAAGGGCGTGTTCCAGGTCGTGCACGGCGACAAGGAAGCCGTCGACGCGATCCTCGACCACCCCGACATCCAGGCCGTCGGCTTCGTCGGCAGCTCCGACATCGCGCAGTACATCTACTCGACGGCGGCCGCCAACGGCAAGCGCGTCGCAATGCTTCGGCGGCGCCAAGAACCACATGATCGTGATGCCCGACGCCGACCTCGACCAGGCGGTCGACGCGCTGATCGGCGCCGGCTACGGCAGCGCCGGCGAGCGCTGCATGGCGATCAGCGTCGCCGTGCCGGTCGGCGAAGAGACAGCAAATCGGTTGCGCAACAGGCTGGTCGAGCGGATCAACCAGCTGCGCGTCGGCCACAGCCTGGACCCCAAGGCCGACTACGGCCCGCTCGTCACCGAGGCCGCGCTGACGCGGGTCACGGACTACATCGACCAGGGCATCGAGGCGGGCGCCGAGGCCGTCGTCGACGGGCGCGAGCGCGCCACCGACGACCTGACGTTCGGCGACGCCAGCCTCGAGAACGGCTTCTTCATCGGGCCGACCCTGTTCGACCACGTCACCCCCGACATGTCGATCTACACCGACGAGATCTTCGGGCCGGTGCTGTGCATCGTGCGCGCCGACGACTACGAGGAGGCGCTGGCGCTGCCCACCGAGCACGAGTACGGCAACGGCGTCGCGATCTTCACCCGCGACGGCGACACCGCCCGCGACTTCGTCGTCCCGCGTGCAGGTCGGCATGGTCGGCGTCAACGTGCCGATCCCGGTCCCGGTGGCCTACCACACCTTCGGCGGCTGGAAGCGGTCCGGCTTCGGCGACCTCAACCAGCACGGCCCGGCCTCGATCATCTTCTACACCAAGGTCAAGACCGTCACCGCGCGCTGGCCGTCGGGCATCAAGG
>CAWIKT010000027.1:0-42081 GCA_963836555.1 uncultured Actinomycetota bacterium
GGGGGTGCTGCGGACCGGCGTAGACATGCAGCTTGCGCTTGATCTGACGGCCGAGCTTGTTCTTGGGGATCATGCCGACGATGGCCTTCTCCACCACGCGGTCGGGGTGCTTTTCCAGCAACTCGCCGACCGTGCGGCTCTTGAGCCCGCCGGGGTAACCCGAGTGACGGTAGGCCAGCTTCTTGTGTTCTTTGTCGCCGCTCAGGGCGATCTTTTCGGCGTTGATGATGATGACGAAGTCACCACCGTCGGTGTTGGGCGTGAATGTCGGCTTGTGCTTGCCGCGCAGCAGATTGGCTGCCGCGACGGCCAGGCGACCGAGCACCACGTCCTGGGCGTCGATGACGTACCACGTCCGCGTGGTGTCACCCGCCTTCGGCGTGTATGTGGACACAGCGCTTACCTTCTCTATCTCTCAGGTGGATCCCGGTGACCCGGGTGCCGGTCAGGCGCTTGCGGAGGGGATGATCTCGGCGACCGACGTTGACCCGAGTCCCGGCGTTCCGCACGCCAACGGAACACCCTACCGGCGGACATCCGCGCAGGTCAAAACGCGACTATCGCCGCTTGCTCACGGTAGTGCGGCCCCGCCGCCTGATCGAGTGCCGATTGACTGCGCGGTTCCGCCGGTCTCTCCTACCGACGGAACCGCGCAGAGTCTGTGTGCCATCACCGCCCGTTGCGCGCCCAGACCCCGGCTGCTCGGCGGTCGGCGGCCGCCACATCGTCAGCGCCGTCGCGGACGGCGTTTCCGAGGTCGGTCAAGATTTCATTGAGCGCGTTGGCGGCCTGATGCCATTTGATCTGTTCGACGCCGTACGCCGTTGCGGCTTCGCGCGTCCACAGTTCCCGCAGCGGAGCAACATGGGACTTGAGGTCCTGCAGTGCCGCGTTGAACCGCGCCGACGCGGAGTGGATCTCCTGGCGCACAGACGCTTCGATCTCACCGAAGTTGTATGACAGTCGTGGATCCATCGTTGACGGCCTCACAAATTCCCGGCGGCAGCACCGATGTGCAGCGCGTGGTTCTCGGCGGCATCCCTGAGTGTGGCTTCGTTGTGGCGGATGGTCTCCGCGATACCGTGCAGCGCTTGATGCAGCTTCATCGACTCGGCGTTCCATCGGTGTACCACGTCTTTGAATTGTGTCGCCGCCATTCCGCCCCATACCGACTGCGGCACGGCGGTCATGCGACCGATCAACGCCTGCAGCGCCGCACGAATCTCCCTGATTGCGACTATCGATGGCCGCCGCGACTGAGCGCATGAGTTCGAAATCGGTGCTGAGTGAATTGCCACCCTGTCGGTGCGCTCACGTGTCCTCTTTCCGCCGCTCGTCGCGGCTTCACCCGCGCTGATGACATATAAGACTCGCGCCGACGCCATCTGGTTCCCGCAATCTCAGAGCAGTGCCCTCGCCGATCGGATCGCCAGATCGCACTCGCGGTTCACGGCGTCGCGGCGACCAGTGGGGTTCTGACATCCGATGCTGATTCGGACGAACTTCTCAACCCACACCGTCCAACGGATGTCATGGCCGCCCCGAATCTCGCGATAGGTCACCACCGGATGTCCTGCCGCTTGGTCTCTCGGGTTGAAGTCGACGAATACGTCAACCGGCGCCGCATCGATCGCGCTCTTGAGGAAGTCAGCGGTCGCGTCCAACCCGGGTAGGGCCACGCCTGATTGGGTCACGTGCAAAGCAATTTCAGGATCAATCGGCGACGTTATCTGCACGCGTGCCGATCCGGGCCCCGCGACGATGCGCCGCGTCGACCACTGAGCCGGCACCTCCAGGACCACGTGACCTTCCACGACGGACGTTGTCGGGAAACGATCGTCCACACACGGTGTGGTATGACGCTGGAGTGCGCCCGCCACGAAGAGCGCGCCGGCCACCGCCACAACTGCCAGAACTCGCCCGGCGCTCCCCGCGGACGTACGCCGGGCCGGCACGCTCAAACTGGGGTCACTCGAATCCAGTTGAGCCGCAGTCCTCCTCAACCGGACCTCGTCGACGACCAGCACCTCCATCGCACCCGCACGTGACAACGCCTTGACGATCGCTGACGCCAGCGCGCCGGCCCCCGAAACCGATGCCGGAGCGTCGATGACGACCGTTCCGATGACGTGCCAGCCCGCTGTCGTGACCGAGTCCACTACTGCGTCAGCGACCGCCTCGACGTCCCGATTACGGCTTTCGACCACCACTACTTCACCGGTTGCGACGACGAAATCATCGGTGATTTCCAGGATTACGGCCACACTCGCACGCGATGCCGCAGCCAACAACCAGGACCGTGGTCGCGTCTCCACGTCGCCTACCAAAGCCTGCGCCGCGGCGCCGATGACGTCGACGCGTGACGACGACCACCAGGACGGGTGCACGACCGTCACGCGCTCGGCGGATCCGCAGTCGACCGACGCGAGGGCCTGGTGCCATAGCGACGCAACGGTGACGGGTCGAAGGTCGACCAGCGCAACCGGGTCGTCGATGCAGTCGAACGCCGCCCCTTCGACCGCGGTATTCGCGACAGTTGCTCCCCCGCAACATAATCGGCGGATCGCGGTGGGGCCGACCTCGATGAGGTGGGTCTTCACGGCGGCGGTGTCCAAGCGACGTGGATCATCTGGGGCTCACCACCTCCTCGCGTGATCAGCATTCCGCGCCCGGGTGGCAGCGGTGACGGGCGCACCGAGCCGATCGCCAGACCCTCCTCGGGGCGTCCACTCATCAACAGCGTGGCGCAACCGGCATCGCGGATCCCGCCGAGCAGCGGCTCGAACATCGCGCGGGCTGCACCGCCAACGCGCCGTGCCACTACCAGATGCATTCCGATGTCTCGGCCATACGGCAGCATCTCCAGCAGACGCGCCAACGGCTTATCACTCGCGCCATCGAGAAGCTCGTAATCATCTATCACGACATAGATGTGCGGGCCCGACCAGCACGACCCGTCACGCAATTGGGCCTGGGTGGCGTTCCGGGGCGGCAATCGTCGACGCAGTGAATCCAGCAGCCTCGGCATGGCATCGGCTATCGCATCGGCAGACGCGAGGTAGCCGCCGAGCTGTCCGGATTGCGGCTCAACGACCCCGAGTAACGAGCGCCTCGGGTCGACGATGAACAACTGAGACTGAGCGGAAGTCGTCGTTCTCACCAGCTCCCTGCACAGGGTGCGCAATGTCGCCGTCTTACCGCATTCACTATCGCCGAGAATCAACAGATGGAGCTGGCGCGTGAAATCGATTGTCAGCGGCTCGAGCTAGTCTCCTCGACTCCGACGATGGGTCCGGCATCGAGCGCAGCCCCTCGCTCGACGATGCGGTCCAGGTCGATGTGCACCGGTAGCACGGGGACCGAGGGTGCGGCCCAGCCGGCGTCGCGGCGCCGCAACATAGCGTCGTCGTCAAGGCGTGGCATAGCGATGACCATGTGCAGGCCATCGGGAGACAGGCCGCGCCCGGGGTTCCCCTCGGGAACCTGTTGAGCCCGATGACGATCCACTTCGGAATCCGACGGATCTCCCAGTCGCAACTCGATACGCGTTCCAATCTGATCTCGCAACGCGGGCCTGATCTCGGGCCAACGGGAGGACGAAACCACGACATGGACACCGTACGAGAGCCCCTCGGCAGCAAGTGAAGTCACCCACGACTCCGCTGCCTCGATCTCACGTTGCAGGCTGAGCCAGCCGTCAACGATCAGAAAGACATCGCCGAATCGGTCACAGCGTGGATCGCGCGCGGCCTTGAGCCGCCGGTAGTGCGCCATGGATTCGATGCCGTGCTCACGAAATAGCGTCTCGCGCGATCGAACGACGGCTTCGAGTCGGGACAGGGTGTTGCGTACTCGCTCGATATCCGAGCGCCCTGCAACGGAACCGACGTGCGGCCACTTGCGCATCGCCGCCAACGAACCGCCGCCGAAATCGAGGCAGTAGAACTGCACGAGTCGCGGGTCGTGGGTGAGCGCCAGCGCAGTGATCAGCGTGCGCAACGCTGTCGACTTGCCGGACTGAGGTGCACCGACTAGGGCGACATTGCCTGCCGCTGCGGCCAAGTCGACGACCAGCGGTGTTCGCCGCTGCTCGAAGGGGCGGTCGACAATGCCAATCGGAGCCGTCAACGCCGCAGTCGGTTCAAAGCCGTGCAGGACCGCGTCGAGTGCCGGCGGCGCCGACAGCGGCGGCAGCCAACCTCGTGTGCTGGCGGGCCCTGCGCAGATAGCCGCGCGATGATCGCCTGCAGCACGGTGGGGCATTCGGCAGGTCCGGTCTGCACGCCAACACCGAACGCGACTGAGCCGACAGGTGCAGTGGTGAACGGCTGCACGGCAGGCCTCGCGTGGGTGGTGTACTCGTCGACAGCGGTAGGTGTCGCGTACGGGCCGGAAACGAACGCCGTGTGGAATCGGACCGCAGCGCTCGTGCCCACCCGCAGATACGCGGCGCCCGGCGTGCCAGGTAGTTCATAGGCCTCCGACGTTCCCAGCACGATCCGAGACTCGTTGACTGAAAGGGTTTTCAGACACACTCGGTAGGACAGGTGTGATTCCAAACCACGCAACCGGCCTTCGTCGAGTCGCTGGCTGGCCAACAGAAGATGGATGCCCAGCGACCGTCCGAGTCGTCCGATCGCGACGAAGACATCAGCGAAATCGGGTTGTTGGCTGAGCAGTTCGGAGAATTCATCAACGATGACGAGCAAGACCGGCAGCGGATCCAAGCGGGCGCCGGCGCGCCTCCTGCGCTGGTAGGCCGAGATGCCGTCGAGGTCACCCGCCGCACGGAGCACCTCCTGACGGCGGTTCATCTCGCCCATCAACGCATCGCGCATTCTGCTGACCAGGGCCGCTTTGTCAGCCAGATTGGTGATGACCGCCGCCACGTGAGGGGCGGGTTCGAGCCCGGCGAACGTCGCGCCGCCCTTGAAGTCGACCAGTACCAGGTTGAGTTCCTCGGACGAATGACCAACGATCATGCCTAGAGCGACGGTCCGCAGTAACTCTGACTTTCCGGAACCCGTTGCACCGACACAGAGTCCATGCGGACCCATCCCGTTCGCGGCGGCTTCTTTGATGTCCAATTCTGCTGTTCTAGCCTCCGGCGTCGACGCCGAGGGGCACGCGAAGAAATCCGCGATCGCCCGTGGTCCTGTGCGTGGTCGGCGAGAACGACTCGATATCGGTGATGCCGACCAGGTGCTGCCATTCTGTTCCGCCCGAGGTTGCGGTATCGCCGCTGAACGGCATCCCGCCAGGCGCTGCGCGCAGGACAGCGCGGCAGCGTAACTCAACCGATCACGCTGTGCGACAACCTCTTCCCCTGAGGCGATGACAACCACCGGATCGCCGCCTCGGCTCTCGATGGTGAGCATCGGGAGGCAGCTCTCGGCAGGGTCGCCGAATCTCTGCTTGCTGTCGACGACGACGACACAGTGACCCCCGTGTGCGCTCGACGCTTCACGCGCCGCCGAGAGCGATGAATACATCATCCGAACTGGTCCAACATCGTCCGAAGCGTTCTGATGACCGTTGTGCGGCAACCATTTCAGCGACGAGAACGGCCGGTGGGCCTCGCTGACCACAGCGGCGATGCCGACCGTTGCTGGGCTGTGCATCACGGCCAGTTGGCAGATCATGGCGCGCACCAGCGCGCGAGCCTCATTCCCGTCGCCGCGGATGATCACCTCGGCCCACCCGCTCAATGACACCACGATTGGGATGTTCGGCACCGTCGAGTGGGTGCGAAGAAAGCGCCGCAACGCGGAAACGCACACCGTGTCCAATCGGTGCGTCGATTCCAGGACAGGCTCTATCAGCCGCGTCGCCAGGGGGACGTCTCCAACACCGATCCGCACCTGGCAGAAATCCGAATCCGTTGCAACTCGTCCCCACATCCGGGGTCCACCGACCAGCGTCCACAGCGCAGCGGGATCGGGGTGGACCCACGCGGTCGCGCAATGCTGTGCCGCAGCGGTTGTCAGAATGGACGTGCGAATCTCGGATAGGTAGGCGAGATAGTCTGCGCGTTGAACATTGATCTCGCCGCGCCGTCGATCCGCCCCGGACAGCATCGCCGCGATCGCCGATATCAGCATCATGGGGGGGAACATCAGGAATGCCGGGTTGCGCGCGACGGTCGATCGGGCGTAGTACGCGGCCGCCATTACCCCCGCCGTCGCAACCGCGGTCACGATCGGCACGAAGCGCATCAGGTGATTCGACTGCGCCCGTGCGGCCTACCTCCGGCGGCGCCGCGACAATTATGTCTTTCGCCTCGTATGCCGGTGGCGGAACCCGTTCGATCGCCCTGCCTGTCATGCCTCCGGAACGGTATGCACGGCACCGCTCGGCGGCAAGTCGCCTGTGGAACAACGCATACGGGTGGATGGCGCAACGGCTAGCGTCCGAGTCGACGAAGAACGGAGACGGGTATGCATCAGGGATCGGTTGCAACGACACGGCGGCGACTGTCTGTTCTGGCCGACGCCAGCAGCGTCGACCTCGTGCTGTCGGCCGCGGTGCCGGTCGAGTCACTCATTCCGGCAATCGTCGATGCGGTCACCGAAGCGGGTGGCGTTGAGCCGACTGTGACTGCTGTCGCGTATCAGTTGTCCCGCCTCGGCGGCGGTGCGCTAAATCCTTCGAAGACGTTGGCCGATAATGGGATTCGGGACGGGTGCACGCTGATGCTAATTCGTTCCGCGATGGAATTCGTCCCCCTGTCGTACGATGATGAGGCCGAAGCGGTGTCGGCCACGGTCGGTGAGGCGGCCCGGGCCTGGACCCGACACCTGACTTGCCTGATGGGCGCGCTGGTCTCTGGTTGCCTGGCTAGCGTTGCCGCGGCGGTGCTGATTCGAAGTGCGTTCTCGGCACCGACGCGCACCGTATCGGTTGCGTCGCAGTCGCCTTCGGCGTGGGCCTTGTTGCGCTGTTGGCGGCGGTCTGTGCGTTTCGCGTCGCCGACGAGCCCGCCGCCGGCCTGACGCTTGGCTTGATGGCCATCGGGTTCGTCGCACTTGCCGGCTTGTTGGCCGTTCCCGGGGGTCCCGGCGCTCCGAATGCCCTCCTCGGCGCCGCCGCTGCGGCGACAGCCGCGGCGACGCTACGGGTGGTCGCCTGTCAGACAACAGTATTCACGGTGCTGGCCTGCTTTGCGACGGCGTGTGCAGCTGCGGCCGGGGTGGGCGCCCTGATCACCGCGCCGCCGCCGGCGATTGGCGCGGGACTGTCCGCGATTCCGCTGGCCGTCATCGAAGGGGCGGCGCCGCTGTCGATGATGCTCGCACGGCTGTCGCCGGCGCCCGGCAGTCGGAGATCAGCTGCACGCGAGGGCAATTCATGCGCATACCTGGCTGAACAGTCTGATCGCGGCGTTTGCCGTTTCGGCCGCTGTCGGGGTCATCAGTGCAACCCAGAAGCCGGGTCTGCCCGGTGTCGTCTTCGCCACCGTTGTGGGTCTCGCGCTGCTGCTTCGGGCTCGCGCACACCAGGACATCAGCCGATCCCTGCCGCCAATCATCTGCGGAGTGGTTACTCTGTGCGCCGCCCTTATCGCCGCCGCCGTCGCGTACCCGCGCCACGCGCTGGAGATCGCGGCGCTGTCGACAACGTTGAGCACCCTTGCGCTGTTCCTCGGATTCATGGCCGGCTCGACGCCGAGCTTTCCGTCCGGGCGACGAAGCGTGGAACTGATGCAGTATTTTGCGCTGGCCACGGTCGCCCCACTGACGTTCTGGCTCTGTGGGCTCTACGGGGCTGCGCGCAGCGTGAATATGCCGTGACCACAGCGGGATCGACCCCGTCGTGGTCTGCGGTCGTCGCGGCATCAACCGTCCTGGCGGCATGCACCACACCGCCGGCGCATGCGGTGTCGCCGCCACCCATCGACCGAAGCCGGCTTCCGTCTCCGGCACCCGCACGTCCTACAGTGCCTACCGTTCAGCGCGAGATCTGCGCGGTGCCGTCGATGAGGCGCGGTATTGACTCAACACAGCTCTCGGGACTTGATCTGCCGCAGGTGTGGAAACTCGCCAGGGGCTCGGGACAACGCGTGGCCGTCATCGACACTGGGGTCGCCTCACATCCACGGCTGCCGCGTTTGAAAGCGGGCGGGGACTATGTCTTCACCGGAGACGGAACCCAGGACTGCGACGGCCACGGAACCGCGGTCGCCGGGATCATCGGTGCGGCGCCCGATTCCACACACATCGATGATTTCAGCGGTGTCGCTCCCGGTGCCGAACTCATCAGCATCCGACAGTCCAGCATGATGTTCGGCGCGGCCTCGGATCCGACGAACTCCGGGTTCGGAGACGTAAACACCATGGCACGCGCCGTCCGAACCGCGGCCGACCTTGGCGCCACAGTGATCAACATTTCGTCGGTTGCCTGCGCCCACGATGACTCGGCGCTCGACGATCGCCCGTTGGGCGCCGCGCTGGCCTATGCCGTCGACACCAAGAACGCTGTTGTGGTGGCAGCAGCCGGGAATGGCGGCACCGGGCAGTGTCCCGCGCAGCAAGGTGAACCGACGGTGATCGTGAGTCCGGCCTGGTACGACGACTTCGTGCTGACCGTGGGATCGGTCAACACGCACGGGGAGCCGTCGTCGTTCACCCTCGCCGGGCCGTGGGTCGATGTTGCCGCACCGGGCGAAGGCGTGATCTCCCTGAGCTCGTCAGGCGCTGGTTTGACTAATGCATTTGCCGCACAGGGCAGTTCGACGTCGCTCTCGGGTACAAGCTACGCTGCGCCGGTGGTCAGCGGTCTGGCCGCGCTGATCCGCTCGCGGTTCCCCACCTGGACCGCTCGCCAGGTGATGCAACGCATCAGGGCCACCGCCCACCATCCGCCCGGCGGATAGGGATCCGCGCGTCGGGGGCGGGAAGCGTCGACTTCCTCGCCGCGGTAAGCACCGACAGCCCGAGCTGCCCCACCCCGGCGCCGGCGCGGACGACGGCGCCCGTCGTCACACCCGCAGGTACCGCAGCGCCAGACCGTCCGGCACGGCGAGCGGCGTTCGCCGGAGCAGCAATCTGTTGTGTCGCGTTACTCGGGGTGCTGGCAATCGGCGCGTTCGCACCCGGCTACGGCGGGCCAACCGGTCGAGCGACGACCGGAACATCCTGTGCGAGTGACGCATTGGATCTGCTCAAATCAGGACCCGCGGGCAGCGCAGCCAGTACTGGCCACGGTGCTGCGATCATCGAGGGAGCAAGGCCGAGGTCGTGGGTGGCATCGTCGTCGTGAACGGCGAATCGCACACCGGTATCGGCCACCAGATACCGGACACCCGCGCGAGCATTGCCACCCGACAGGCCGGTCGCTCGCACATAGGCCACGCGCCCGGGCGGCACGTACACCGCATCCACCGCAGGGCCCTCTGCGTCGGCCTGCGCCAACGCAACCGGAGCGCGCCCCACTGGAATAGGCGGGCCGCCAACCGAAAACGAGACCACATCGCGTCCCGTCGCCGCACGCGCCCACCTGGCGCAGATCGTCGTGCCAGGAGCCGGCGCTTGCAGAAAAGACCGGTGCAGGGAAGTCGGACACCGGCAGACGGGTGACTGGTTTGGCGGTGCGAATGACGTCGGGTGCGACCGGAATCGCGGTACGGGTTCCCAACGAGTCGGCGAATCGCACGAGTTCGGCGGCAAGCTGCCCGACCCGCTGGACGCCATCCCGCAACACCACGTAGTACTCGTCGCCGCCGCTGCGCGCTACCCGCAACACGGTGCCAACCGCAAAACCGGACAGTGAGCCGGGTCCCCGTTTCCCGGCGTCGGGAATTCGAGGCGATGCGATCGGCGGCGCCTCCGGAATGAGATTGAGCAGCGTCGACGACACCCGTAGCGGCACCTGACCGACTATTCCCATACCGCGGGTGACCGCGGCGTCATCGAGGTTCACCACCGCCCGGTGGCCGTCGAAAAGTAGGTACGTCGATCCACCCGTTGTCGTGACGAGCAGCGTCTGGTCGCGGCCTAGCGCGGCCGGCTGTGGTTCTCCACCGACGACGACCGTCGTGCGGTCAGGGCCGTCACAAACGGTCCACTGCGACTCGCTTTCGCTCAGGGCCTGTCCCAGGAATTGCGGCGCGCCGGGGATGCCCAGCGTCGGACCGAGCTTGTTGCGGCCGAGCGCGGCGGCGTCCATCGGTTGCGGGTCGGCGTTGGTCCTTACGATCAGCCGGGCGGAGGCCAGGTTCAGTACCGGGTGCAGTGTCTCGCCCAACCGGACGAAAAGCGCTCCCGACCGTCTCTCCATCACGATCGTTGCGGTGCCTGCCGCCGGTTCGGGGCGCAGCACAGCCAGCAGCAAGCACCCGACGACCGCGACGATCGCAAGAACCGAGCCCGCGGCCAACGACTGTGCCGGGGCACGGATCGACTCGTTCACGGCCCGCGGATCGATGCCCAGCAAGGCGCACTCGATTCGCCGCCGCATGAACCGGTGACCGCTGATCTCCAGCCTCGTCGTGGGATGCCATGCCATCCCACGTCACGATAGGCAGCAGCCGCCGCGCGGCCCGCCCTCGATCCACAACCTGGTGCCGGCAAAACCGTAGATGTGACCGGAGGCGCAAAAATCCGTAGAATCACCTGGTGAGCATTAACTGCATGAGCCGTTTCGCGCCCCGTCGCGGCTGGTCAAACGCACTTAGCACGGCCGCCGTCGCATTGCTGAGCGCGGGCGTTCTGCTCGTGGCACCCAGCGCCGCCCTCAACGCGGTTCCCTCGGCCAACGCCGATAACTGCCCGGACATCGCGGTGACCTTCGCCCGCGGCACCGACGAGCCCAAGGGTCTGGGCCGCGTCGGGCAGGCCCTCGTCGACGGCATCCGGCAGAACACCGGCAAGAACGTCGACGCCTACCCGGTGAACTACCGCGCCACCCTGCTGCAGATCCACGGCAACGACGGCGCCAAGGACGCGATCAAGCACATCAAAGAGGTGGCCGACAAATGTCCGACCACCCCGCAGGTGCTCGGCGGCTACTCCCAGGGCGCGTCGGTGGTCGACATCGTGACCGGCACACAGATCGGTGGCGTCGGCTGGGGCGACTCGCTGCCGCCGCAGTACGCCAGCCACATCATCGCGGTGACCACCTTCGGTAACCCGGCCGACCGTAGCGGCGGCTCCATCTCGGCGCAGAGCGCGATGTTCGGCGCCAAGGCCGTCGACTACTGCAACCCCGAAGACCCGATCTGCCACGCCGGCCAGGGCAACGAGTGGAAGGGCCACACGGACGGCTAGTGCCGGTCTACACCAACCAGGCGGCCAGCTTCGTGGCCACTCGGCTGCTGTCGGTGCTGCCCCCGACCACTCTCGAAGGCCCGATGGGCATCCCCCCCGGCCCCGCCGTGCCGGACCGTTCGGCCCTGGTCAAGGCCCGGCACCCGGACCCGTCCCCGGTTCACCGGGCCCGACCGTGGTCGACCAGACCAGGCCCGCATCGTTTCATTAATGCGTCGTGATGTGCCGCGGCGATACTGTCGGTCCAGAGCGCTTCCCGCTGGGTTGCTCGCCGCGGTCTGATGCTTGCCCCGAGGCCCCCCCCGACCGCATCGGCTGCCTGCCCCGACGTCGAGGTGGTCTTCGCGCGCGGGCGGCAGGAATCACCCGGCGCCGGCATCCTCGGCAACGCCTTCGTCAGCGCGCTGCGGTCAAGGTCCACAAGAACGTCGGCCTCTACGCGGTGCGCTACCCGGCTGACACCGAGGTCGACATCGGCGCCAACGACATGAGCGCGCACGTGCAGTCGACGATCAACGGCTGCCCGGAGACCCGCATCGTGCTGGGCGGCTACTCCCTCGGGGCGGCGGTCACCGACGTCGTGATGGCCGCTCCCGTCGCGATTTTCGGCTTCACCAATCCGCTGCCGCCGGGCGCCGATCAGCACATCGCCGCGGTCGCGCTGTTCGGCAACGGCACCACATTGGGTCGGGCCGATCGAGAACTTCAACCGGTCTATCGCCGATCGGACGATCGACCTGTGCCACGGCGCCGACCCATCTGCAACCCGGCCGACCCACACACCTGGCAAAACAACTGGAGCCAGCACATGGCCGCCGGTCTACATCGATTCGGGCATGGTGAATCAGGCCGCCGACTTCGTCGCCGGCAAGCTGTGATTCAGTCTCGCGTGCGGATGTCGCGGGTGATCAACGTCCGCGCCTGCAACTCGCTGTCGGGCGGGTAATCCACGCCGACCAACGTCAGTCCCCGCGCCGGCGCGGCCGCGAAATCGCTGGAACGCCTTGTGTCGGTGAGCAACTCGGCACACCAATCCGCGGTGCGCCGAGCTCGCCAACGGACAGCAGCGCACCGACCAGCGATCGCACCATCGACCAGCAGAACGCGTCAGCGGTGACGTGCGCGGTGATCAGGTCGCCGGCGCGATCCCAGTCGAACCGCTGCAGGTCGCGAATCGTCGTCGCGCCCTCGCGGTGGCGACAAAACGCCGCGAAATCGTTGAGCCCCAACAGCTTCTGTGACGCAGACGACATCGCGTCGACGTCGAGCAGCCGCGGCCAACTGGTGATGAACGGGCCTGCTGCGGCTCCACCCCGTAATCGGCGGTGGAGATCCGGTAGACGTAGTGCCGGCGCAGCGCCGAGAACCGCGAGTCGAAACCCGCTGGCGCACGGATGATTCGGCGCACCCGGACATCGGCGGGCAGCAATCGGCCCAGTCGACGGACCAGCGGCTGGAACTCGGCCTGATTCGGCCGCGGCGTGCGCGGATAGACATTAGGCAGCGCATCGACGGGAACGTCGACATGGGCGACCTGACCGGTGGCATGCACGCCGGTGTCGGTACGACCGGCCGCGCGCAATCGCAGCGGGCTGCGAAACACCGTCGACAGCGACTCCTCGAGAACACCCGCGACGGTGCGCTGACCGGACTGGGTTGCCCAGCCCGCGAATTCCGTTCCGTCGTAAGCGATGTCGAGCCGCAGACGAACAAGCCCGCCATCGAGGTCGATGGCGGGCTTGTCGTTCAACGTGCAATCGCTACTCAGCGTCGTCGGTGCTCTCGGTCTCCGCAGGAGCCTCGGTGGGGTCCGCCTCGGACGCATCCACGTCGTCGCCGGGCTCGGCCTCGACCTTCGACCTCTCGCTTCGTCGGCCTCGTCGGCTTTCGGCTCTTCGACAGCCTCCGGCTCGACCGCGGCCTGCGGCGCTGCCGCGGCGGCGACCGGGGCCAGCCTTCGAAGCACCACCCGACGCGCACGGTCGGCCTCGGAGGTCACCGTCTTCTCCTGCACCAGTTCGATGACCGCCATCGGGGCGTTGTCGCCCTTACGGTTCTCGACCTTGATGATGCGGGTGTAGCCGCCGTTGCGGTCGGCGAAGTGCGGCCCGATCTCGGCGAACAGGGCGTGCACCACGTCCTTGTCGCGAATTTTCTTCATCACCTCACGCCGGTTGTGCAGCGTGCCCTTCTTGGCGTGGGTGATCAGCTTCTCGGCGTAAGGCCGCAACGCCCGCGCCTTCGGCTCGGTCGTCTTGATGCGGCCGTGCTCGAACAGCGACGTGGCCAGGTTGGCCAGGAGCGCCTTCTGGTGCGAGGACGACCCGCCGAGGCGAGGACCCTTGGTGGGCTTGGGCATTGCGACTTCTCCTAAATGGGGCCGGCCCCCGTATCAGGTAGGACCGGGACGGCGCTCTTTCGAGCGGTTGGGCTCTTACAGCTGTTCGGTTTCGGCGTAGTCCTGGTCGTCGTAGGCAGCGGCCTCGGCCGACCAGGTGCCGGTCGCCGCGTCGTAACCGGCGACCTCCGACGGGTCGAAGCTGGCCGGGCTGTCCTTGAGCGACAGGCCCAGCTGGTGCAGCTTGACCTTGACCTCGTCGATCGACTTCTGACCGAAGTTGCGGATGTCGAGCAGGTCGGACTCGGTGCGCGAGACCAACTCGCCGACAGTGTGCACGCCCTCCCGCTTGAGGCAGTTGTACGAGCGCACGGTCAGGTCCAAGTCGTCGATCGGCAGCGCGAACGACGCGATGTGGTCGGCCTCGGCCGGCGACGGGCCGATCTCGATGCCTTCGGCCTCGACGTTGAGTTCCCGTGCCAGACCGAACAATTCGACCAGCGTCTTACCCGCGGACGCGAGCGCGTCACGGGGGCCGATCGAGCTCTTGGTCTCGACGTCGAGGATCAGCTTGTCGAAGTCGGTGCGCTGCTCGACACGGGTCGCGTCCACCTTGTAGGTCACCTTGAGCACCGGCGAGTAAATGGAATCGACTGGAATGCGGCCGATTTCAGCACCCGAAGCCTTGTTCTGCACGGCCGGAACATAACCGCGGCCGCGCTCGACGACGAGCTCGATCTCGAGCTTGCCTTTGTCATTCAAGGTCGCGATGTGCATGTCCGGGTTGTGCACGGTGACGCCGGCCGGCGGCACGATGTCACCCGCGGTGACCTCGCCCGGGCCCTGCTTGCGCAGGTACATGGTGACCGGCTCGTCCTCTTCGGAGGACACGACCAGGCTCTTCAGGTTCAAGATGATGTCGGTGACGTCTTCCTTGACACCCGGCACGGTGGTGAACTCGTGGAGCACACCGTCGATGCGGATGCTGGTGACGGCCGCGCCCGGAATCGAGGACAGCAGCGTGCGCCGCAGCGAGTTACCAAGCGTGTAGCCGAAACCCGGCTCCAAAGGCTCGATGACGAACTGCGAACGGCTGTCGCTGATGACCTCTTCGGACAAGGTCGGTCGCTGTGAAATCAGCATGGTGTTTCTTTATCTCCTTCTCGGCACCCACTATTTGATGCCGTTCAGACCCTCGGGGCCGGTGCGCTCCGAGAAAACTGCGGTTACTTCGAGTAGTACTCGACGATGAGCTGCTCAGTGAGCGGCACCTCGATCTGGGCGCGCTCGGGCAACTGGTGGATCAGGATCCGCTGCTGCTCGCCGACGACCTGGATCCAGCCGGGGATCGGACGGTCACCGGCGGTTTCACGGGCGATCTGGAACGGCACCGTGTTCAGCGACCTGCCCTTGATGTCGATGATGTCGTACTGCGACACCCGATAGCTGGGGATGGTCACCTTGACGCCGTTGACCGTGAAGTGGCCGTGGCTGACCAACTGACGGGCCATCCGGCGGGTCCGGGCGATGCCCGAGCGGTACACGACGTTGTCCAGCCGGCTTTCCAGGATCTGCAGCAGCTCGTCACCGGTCTTGCCGGGACGGCCGGCCGCCTCTGCGTAGTAGCGGCGGAACTGCTTCTCCATCACGCCGTAGGTGAAGCGGGCCTTCTGCTTCTCCTGCAGCTGCTGGCGGTACTCGCTCTCCTTGATCCGCGCGCGGCCGTGCTGGCCGGGCGGGTAGGGGCGCTTCTCGAACGACTGATCTCCACCGACGAGGTCGACGCCGAGGCGGCGCGACTTGCGGGTCATGGGTCCGGTGTAACGAGCCATTGTTCTGTCTATTCCTCCTAGACCCGGCGACGCTTGGGCGGGCGGCAACCGTTGTGCGGCTGGGGGGTGACGTCAGAGATCGCGCCGACCTCCAGGCCGGCGGCCTGCAGCGAGCGGATCGCGGTCTCCCGGCCCGAACCCGGGCCCTTCACGAACACGTCGACCTTCTTCACGCCGTGCTCCTGCGCCTTGCGGGCAGCGTTCTCGGCGGCCAGCTGTGCGGCGAACGGCGTCGACTTCCGCGACCCCTTGAAGCCGACGTGACCCGACGATGCCCAGGCCAGGACGTTGCCCTGCAGGTCGGTGATCGTCACGATCGTGTTGTTGAACGTGCTCTTGATGTGCGCGGCGCCGTGCGGGACGTTCTTCTTTTCCCGCCGCCGGGTCTTCTGACCCTTCTTGGGCGCGGCGGCGCAGCCTTCTTTGCTGGGGGCATGACTTACCTGGCCTTCTTCTTGCCGGCGATGGTGCGCTTCGGGCCCTTGCGGGTACGCGCATTGGTCTTGGTGCGCTGACCGCGCACCGGCAGGCCGCGGCGGTGCCGAAGGCCCTGGTAGCAGCCGATCTCGATCTTGCGGCGGATGTCGGCCTGCACCTCACGGCGCAGGTCACCCTCGACCTTGAGGTTGCCTTCGATGTAGTCGCGCATGTGGGTCACCTGGTCGTCGGTGAGGTCCTTGGTGCGCAGATCCTTGTCGATCCCGGTTGCGGCCAGAATTTCGTGGGAGCGGGTTCGGCCGACGCCGAAGATGTACGTCAACGCGACCTCCATGCGCTTGTCGCGCGGGAGGTCGACGCCCACTAGTCGAGCCATGGGTGGCATTCCTTCTCTATGCGGAGGTCTCGATCCCAGCCCGTTCCCTGGCCCAGAAAACAACTCGGGGCTCCGGGGTCCGGCCTCCGTTCCGGACGTGGCTGAGCTCTCGTCTTCAAAGAGCCGAGCCGTTCAGTGGTGCTGGGAGGTCTGCATTCAGTTGTGTGCGCTGCAGCGCGTCGAGCGGCGGTCTAGCCCTGACGCTGCTTGTGGCGCGGATCAGAGCAGATCACCATGACCCGTCCATGCCGACGGATCACCCTGCACTTGTCGCAGATCGGCTTGACGCTCGGGTTCACCTTCACGGCTGTTCAGATCCTGTTCTGTCTTCTCGTCGGTTGCTTTGTTCGGGCTTTTACTTGTAGCGGTACACGATGCGGCCCCGGGACAGGTCGTAGGGAGACAACTCCACCACCACCCGGTCCTCGGGCAGGATGCGGATGTAGTGCTGCCGCATCTTGCCGCTGATGTGGGCAAGCACCTTGTGGCCGTTCTCCAGCTCAATGCGGAACATCGCATTGGGCAGGGGCTCGACCACGCGGCCCTCGACCTCGATGGCGCCGTCCTTCTTGGCCATACTTCTCTTCGAATCCTCGTCTTTTAGTTTCGTTGCATCTACGCCCGGATCAGCGCAGCATGCGTTGGCCCTACAACGTGAGCCAGTGACAGGAAATTCCTAAGACAGGGCACGCGAGAAACCAGCGCGATGAAGCACCGTTGCTCCACGATACCCGCTGATTCGTGCTGGCCAAAATCGCTGTCAGAGAATCTCGGACCGCCACCGTCGCCCCACGCGGCCCCTGACAAGCGCATACTTAACGCTGATGACTAACCCCGCAACTGCCGATACCGCATCCCGCAAACCGGTGATGCTGACCGTCGACGACGATCCCGGGGTGTCCCGGGCCGTTGCCAGGGATCTGCGGCGCAAATACGGCGATGCCCACCGGATCGTGCGGGCGGAATCGGGCCCGGACGCGCTGGACACCCTCAAGCAGCTCAAGTTGCGAGGTGAGACGGTCGCGATGCTCGTCGCCGACTACCGGATGCCGCAGATGACCGGTATCGAATTCCTCGAGGCGGCGATGGATCTCTACCCGCGGCCAAGCGGGTGTTGCTGACCGCGTACGCGGACACCCACGCCGCCATCGACGCCATCAACGTCGTCGACCTGGACCATTACCTGCTCAAGCCGTGGGACCCGCCCGAGGAAAAGCTATACCCCGTCATCGACGAGCTGCTGGAGGTCTGGAAGCGGGCGCCCGAGCGGCCTATCCCGCACACCAAGGTGATCGGTCATCGCTGTTCGGCACGCTCCCTGGAGGTCCGCGACTTCCTGGCCCGCAACGGGCTGCACTACAACTGGTTCGCCTCCGACGAGCCCGTCGGCGAGCAATTGCTGCAAGCGGCCGGCGAGGACGGCAAGCGGCTCCCGGTCGTCGTCACCGAACACGGCGACCCGCTCGTCGAGCCCAGCAACGCCGAACTGGCTGACAATTGGGCCTGACCACCACGCCGTCACAAGACTTCTACGACCTGATCGTCATCGGGGGGGACCCGCGGGCCTGGCCGCCGCCGTCTACGGCGCTTCCGAAGGCCTGCGCACGGTGCTGATCGAGACGACTGCGACGGGCGGCCAGGCCGGCAGAGCTCGAAGATCGAAAACTATCTGGGCTTTCCCGACGGGGTATCGGCGGCCAACTGGCGGATCGCGCACGCAGACAGGCGGAGAAGTTCGGCGCCGAACTGATCACCGCCCGCACCGGCAATGCCCTGGAGATCAATGGAGCCAAAACGCACGATTCGGTTCGCCGACGGCGGCTCCATCGACGCGCACGCGATCGTCGTCGCCACCGGCGTCGCCTACAACGAGTTGACGGCGGACGGCTGCGACACTTGAAAAGGTCGCGGCGTGCATTACGGGGCCGCGGTGTCCATCGCCTCGGAATGCGAGGGCGAAGAGGTTTACGTGATCGGGGAGGCGAACTGGGCGGGCCAGGCCGCGATGTACCTGTCCCGCGGAGGCGAAATCGGTGACCATAGTGGTGCGCGCGCCATCGCTGGAGGCGTCGATGTCGCACTACCTGATCCAGCAGATCGAGCGGCGACCCAACATCACCGTCCGCACCTGCACCGAAGTGCAGTGCGCCATCGGCGATGAGTACCTCGAACGCTGACCCTGATCGACAACAGGACCGGGCAAACCGAAGACGTCAGCTGCGCCCGGATGTTCATCTTCATCGGCGCCGCACCGCGCACCGAGTGGCTCAAGGAGTGCTCGCCCGCGACGACCACGGCTTCATCCTCACCGGGCCGGATCTGCGCAACGTGTGCGGCTGGACGCTGGACCGTCCACCGCACCATCTGGAAACCAGCGTGCCAGGCGTCTTCGTCGCCGGCGACGTGCGGTCCGAATCCGCCAAGCGGGTCGCGGCGGCGGTCGGAGAGGGATCGATGGCCGTAATGTTGGTTCACCGTTACCTGGCGGAGTCATAACTTCATGACCATCGTAAATAGTTGCGACGCAGACGAATTGCGCACCCTGTTCCTGTTCGAGAAGCTCACCGACGAGCAGCTCGAGACGCTGTGCGCCGACGGGGAGATCCAGCACTACGAACCGGGGCCGATCTGCGTCGAAGGCGAGCCGGCGACCTGCTTCTACGTGCTCATCGAGGGCGAGCTGGCGATGTCCAAGCTCTCCGGCGGCCAGGACATCGAAACCAACCGGACCTCGCATCGCGGCGTGTATTGCGGTGCGTGGCAAGCGTTTACCGGCGAGAAGCAGCAGCTCTACACCGCTCGGTGAACGTCACCAAGCCGTCGCGGTTCTTCGTGATGGACGCCCGGCGTTCGCCGAGTTCATGAAAGACCAGTTCCCGATGGCGGTACACCTGCTCGACGGCATCGCCGTAGGCACCGATCGGAACCGGCGGCTGATCGACAACCGCGAGAAGCTGCTCGCGCTGGGCCAGCTGTCGGCTGGGCTGACCCTCAGCTGAACAACCCGGCCGCGGCCATCGCACGGGCCGCCCAGGAACTGCGCGGCCGAATCTCGGCATGCGCGGGAAACTGGTCATGCTCGCCGATGGCACCGTGAGCGCGGAGACGCTGAACGCCTTGGTGCGGATGCAAGATGCCGTCGCCAAACAGGTCGCCAAGTCGGCGGCGGAGCATCTGAACGCGATCGAGACCTCGGATCTCGAAGACGCCGTCGGCGAGTGGCTCGAGGATCACGACATCGACGGCGGATGGGACATGGCACCGACGTTCGTCGAGGGCGGCGTCGACACCGACTGGCTGGAGCGGATGGCGGCCACCGCCGAGGAACTGGAAGCGTCGGCGTCGGTGGGGCAGGCGATCAGATGGATCAGCTACACCATCGAGAGCGAGCTGCTGATGAATCAGCTCGTCGAAGCGAGCGAACGATTTCAGCGCTGGTCGCCGACGCCAAGCAGTACTCGCAGATGGATCGGGCGCCCTTCCAGGGGCCAACGTGCACGATCTGCTGAACAGCACGCTGACCATGTTCGCCGACCGGTTGGGCAAAGACAGCACGTGCCACATCAAAGTGGTCAAGGAATTCGATCAATCGCTGCCGCAAATCCCTTGCTACCCAGGCGATCTCAACCAGGTCTGGACGAACATCATCGACAACGCGATCGCGGCGATGGGAGCGCGGGCGGCACGTTGACGATCCGCACCTGCCGCGAGGCCAACGAGATGTGCGCGTCGAGATCTGCGACACCGGGCCCGGCATCCCCGAGGAGGTGCTCGAGCACATCTTCGAGCCGTTCTTCACCACCAAGCCGGTCGGCGAAGGCACCGGCCTGGGCCTGGACCTGGCCTGGAAGATCGTCGTCAACAAACACCACGGGGATCTGCGGGTGGAGTCCGTGCCCGGTGACACCCGATTCATCGTGCTGTTGCCGCTGGAGATGCCGCCCGCCATCGACGTCGCCCTACCCGACGACCCGCATCGAGGATTTGGCGGATCCCCGATCTGGATGCGAACTGGCCGAATAGACCGCATCACGGCACAGGTTGGAGACACCATGACCGATACTGCGGCAAGCAAGCCCGATCTTGGCCAGTTCAGTTCGTTCGGACGCGGCGTCACCCCTGCCCAAGCCAAAGAGATCAAGGGCGTCGGCTACGGGTCCGTCTGGGTGACGGTGCACCGCCCGCCGAGCTGGCGTGGGTGGAACCAATCCTGGAAGCAACGACGACGCTGCGGGTCGCTACCAGCATGAGTGGACGGTCTGGTCGGCGCCGGCCCAGCCGGTGGCCGACTCGTTCCATCGCATCGACCGCGCCTACCCGGGCCGTTTCCTGCTCGGTATCGGCGTCGGGCGTCCCGAGGCGGTCTCCGATAGCGCAAGCCCTACGACGCGCTGGTGGATTACCTGGACCAGCTCGACGAGTACAAGACCATGCCGCCAACCGCCGGGTACTCGCGGCGCTGGGACCGCAGGTGTTGAAGCTCTCCGCGCGGCGCAGTGCGGGCGCACACCCGTACCTGACCACTCCTGAGCACACGGCTGCAGGCCCGTGAGTTGATGGGCCCGTCGGCGTTCCTGGCGCCCGAACACAAGGCGGTCCTGACCGCGGACGCGGAGAAGGCGCGCGCCATAGGCCGCAAGGGCCCCCGATCTATTTCAACCTGGCCAATTACCGCAACAACTGGAAGCGGCTGGGGTTCTCCGAGGAAGAGGCGCCGCCAGGGCAGCGACCGGCTGATCGACGCGGTGGTCGCCTACGGCACGCCGGAGGCGATCGCGGCTCGGCTCAAGGAGCACCTGGACGCGGGCGCCGACCACGTGCCTGTACAGATTCTGACCAAAGATGAAAACCTGGTGCCTGCCTTGGCCGAACTCGCCGGGCCGCTGGGACTGAAACCGGCCCGAAAACCACAGGGAAACGTGATGACCGAGGGCGTCTCGCTCAAAGCCGACCTGGGTCGATACGGCGTCTGGCTCCCCAGTCGATCCGTGAGCGCCGGCGTCGCGAAGCAGATCGAAGCGCTGGGCTACGGCGCGGTCTGGGTAGGAGGCTCGCCTGACGCAGACCTCGACTGGGTGGAGCCGGCGCTGGCGGAGACGTCGACGCTGCAGTTGGCCACCGGAATCATCAACATCTGGGCGTCGCCGGCGGCCGAAGTGGCCACATCTTTCGATCGCATCGAAAGTGCCTATCCGGGAAGGTTTTTGCTGGGCGTCGGGGTGGGGCATCCCGAGCACACCGACGTCTACCGAAACCCTACGACGCGCTCGTCGAGTACCTCGACGCGCTGGACGGTGCCTCGGTGCCGACCAGTCGCCGGGTGCTCGCCGCCCTCGGCCCGAAAGTGCTGGCGCTCTCCGCCGAACGCAGCGCGGGCGCTCACCCGTACCTGACAACACCCGAACACACCGCGCACGCTCGTGAAGTGGTCGGCAACTCGGTGTTCCTGGCTCCCGAGCACAAGGTCGTGCTGACCGAGAACGCCAAAGAAGCCCGCGAAATCGGACGGCGGACGGTGGAGTTCTACCTGGATCTGACCAACTACGTGAACAACTGGCGGCGCCTCGGATTCACCGACAGCGATGTGCTTAAACCCGGTAGCGACAACCTGATTGACGCGGTAGTCGCCCACGGTACGCCCGAGCAGGTGGCGGCCCGCCTCGACGAGCATCACCAGGCCGGGGCCGACCACGTGGCCATCCAGGTGCTGGGCGGACCAGACGGCAAGCTCATCGGCGCGCTGGAGGCCCTCGCCGGACCGCTGGGATTGACGCCCCCGAACTGACTGCCGCGCTAGGGTCTTCTCCATGCGGTTGCTGGTCACCGGCGGGGCTGGGTTCATTGGCGCCAACTTCGTGCACGCAGGCGTGCGCGATCATCCAGACGACGCGATCACCGTGCTGGACGCCATGACGTATGCGGGCAGCCGCGAATCGCTGGCTCCGGTCGCGGCCGACATCACGCTCGTTCAGGGCGATATCACCGACGCCGACCTGGTGTCACGGTTGGTTGCCGCGTCGGACGCAGTGGTGCATTTCGCGGCCGAAACCCATGTCGACAACGCGCTGGCCGACCCGGCGCCGTTCGTACAGACCAACGTCGTCGGGACGTTCACGATCCTGGAGGCCGTCCGCCGGCACGGGGTGCGGCTGCATCACGTCTCGACCGACGAGGTCTACGGCGACCTCGAACTCGATGACACGCAGCGGTTCACCGAATCGACGCCGTACAACCCGTCGAGCCCCTATTCGTCGACGAAGGCCGCCTCGGACCTGCTGGTGCGGGCCTGGGTGCGGTCCTACGGCGTGCGCGCGACAATCTCCAACTGCTCCAACAACTATGGGCCCTACCAGCACGTGGAGAAGTTCATCCCGCGCCAGATCACCAACGTGCTGACCGGGCGGCGGCCAAAGCTATACGGTGCCGGCGCCAACGTCCGCGACTGGATTCATGTCGACGACCACAACGACGCCGTCCGTCGCATTCTCGACAGCGGTCAACCCGGGCGGACCTATCTGATCGGCGCCGACGGTGAACGCGACAACCTCTCCGTGCTGCGAACCATGCTCGAGTTGATGGGCCGCGATCCTGACGACTTCGATCACGTTATCGACCGGGCCGGCCACGATCTTCGATATGCGATCGACCCGTCGCAGCTGAGCAACGAATTGGGTTGGGCGCCAAAGCACACCGACTTCGCCGAAGGCCTACGTGCCACCATCGAGTGGTATCGCGACCAACGAATCATGGTGGCGACCACTCAAAGATGCCGTCGAGGCGCGTTACGCAGAACGGGGTCAGTGACATGAAAGTACGTGAACTCGACATTGCCGGCGCGTGGGAGATCACCCCGACAACTGCATCCCGATTCGCGTGGCCTGTTCTTCGAATGGCTCACCGACCGCGGGTTCAGCGGATTCGCCGGTCATCGTCTGGACGTTCGGCAGGCCAACTGTCGGTGTCGGCGGCCGGCGTGCTGCGCGGCCTGCACTTCGCCCAGCTGCCGCCGAGTCAGGCCAAGTACGTGACCTGCGTGTCCGGTTCGGTGTTCGACGTCGTGGTCGACATCCGGGTGGGCTCACCGACATTCGGCCGCTGGGACGCCGTGCGCTCGACGACCGCAGCCACAGGTCGGTGTACATCTCCGAGGGGCTGGCGCACGGTTTCCTTGCGTTGCAGGACGATTCGACGGTGATGTACCTGTGCTCCGCGGAGTACAACCCGCAACGCGAACACACCATCACCGCCACCGATCCGGCGCTGGCGATCGACTGGCCGATGGTCACGAATTGGTGATCTCCGACCGGGACGCCGCGGCACCGACGTTGGAGGAAGTGCGGGTCGACGGACTGCTACCGACGTGGACGAGGCTCGGCTTTCGTCAAGGGCTACGCAACGGCTGAAACCACGATTGGGTTCGCCCGATCCAGGGTACTTTCGATCGGGGTTCCAAGGAGACCCCTTTTGGTGTAAGGAGGTCGTCATGCTTCATCAACTACTGCTGGCCAGTTATAGCCAGCCGGAAGCCGCGGGCTTCATCTTGCGTGGCATCAAAGGCATTTTCGTCGGAGTCGGTAGCGTAATTGCGGCGATCGTCTGCGCAGTCATCGCAGGGACCAAGGGCCGCAGCCCATTAGGTGGGGCATCCTTGGCTTGATCTTCAGCATCCTGACGCTGATCGTGGTGATCGTGATCCCGTCCAAGAAGTAACCAGCGCCTAGAAGGGCGGCGGCACGTCGTTCGCGACGATCGAAACATGGGCCGACACGCTCGGCTTTCGGTTCCGGCGGCGTTGGGCGGCAGGATAATTCGCTCGGTTCTGCGCGCGGGTCCGCCCACGCCTCGGCATCAAGGAAGCTCGGTTCGCGCAGCACGACTGACCGAGCGACTGTTCGAGGCCGCCCGTCGGCGCGCGCCAGGCTCGGGAACAGTAAGGCGCTACCGGGCGTCGTGATGTACGTCTGTCCGGACGGCGACGTCCAGATCACCGCGCCGTCGGCGAGCTGCTGGTCGCGCCATCCCCAGAACGTCTTCATCAAATGGTGAAGGCAGCGTCAGGGTTTTCAGGTTCGAGGCGTGGGTTGCGCCACCGTCACCATGCGGGACCGTGTGGTCGATGTCGCAGCGCGACGCGGGCCTGTCGCAGCCGGGAAAACGACATGTGAGGTCGCGACAACGGACGAAGTCGGCCAGCGCCCGCGACGGCCGGTAGCCGGGTTCCGGCGGTGTGTCCGCGGGATGTATCAGGGGCCGCAGCTTGGCTGAACAAGCCAGCTCAGCGACCAACTCAGCCGGGATGAGCGCATCAGACCCGATCAGCGAGCCGGGCTTACTGGCCCCACCGAGACTTGCTTCCTCGGCGACGACATGGATCACCACCGGACTGGCGGGCGGGCAAGACCCTGCCGGACAGCTCGTCTGCCCGCAGCGGCAGCCGAGTCGGTCGGCTCCGACCGCCAACGCGCCCATCGCGTCAGCGCGACGCTGACTGCGGGTCCTGGGATCGTTGGCGCACACCGTCGCGGCCAATGCGTCCAACCGCGCGTCGACCGCGTGCGCATCCGTAGTGACGAGCCGTCCGAAAACTTCGGTGAGACCATCCTCGTCACCAAAGATCGAGAATTCGCGACCACCGCGACGCTCCCGGCGACGCCGCACCGCATCGCGGTCGGCGCGCGCCACAACCGAGTCCACATACCCACCCAACCGGGCTTGGCTGATGCCCGGCCAGCGCGAGACTTTCACGGCCAGGACGGCGTCGACGGCAGCCAGCACCTCGGCATCGGTAATCAAATCGGTGCGGTAGACGATGGTGCGAAACGTCCGGTAGTCGATGTCGCCGGCACACAGCAGCGCTCCGACCCGCGGTAGGCGCAACCGCATCGCCCGCGCGTACTCCAGATAACTATCCGCCAACCCACGCGTGATGCTCAGCGCCGCCGCGATCTCGGCGTTGATCGCATCGTGGGTATCGGTTCCCCACGTCTCGCGCTCACCAAATCGCCTTAGCCACAACACGTCCAGTTCGCCGATGACGACCAGCCGCTCCCCTGCCGCGCGGTTCTCCGCCCGTGCGGCAGCGCGCAACCGGTCTACCGCCGACGACGCATTATCGAACATGGGTTCGACTCTCTCATGGCCTACCGACAGAATGCGCCGCCAGGGCAGGATTCGGATGAGACGATGCGCTGATGGTCAGCCCCAAGGCCCAGTGGGCCGGCTGCGAAATGGCCCGCGCTCGGCATTACGACGCGGCCGCGGCTATTACTTCTTGCGGCGCCGGAACAGGATGGTCACGCTGCGTCTTCGGTTTTCGAAGCCGGGCGCGAAGGTGAAGTCGTCGGTCTTGTGAAAGAGGTGGCCCTCGAACAGGACGGCCCGATTCGACCGGTAGGGAATGACCGTCGCGTCGGCGTTCTGTTCTTCGAGAAACTGCTTGACCTTGTCGCCGCCGGAGTTGTACTCGTCATAGCTCCAGTCGCTGGGCGCCTTTTTGTCCCACATCACCAACCCCCCGCTGTCTGGATCGAGATTCGCCGAGTCAGGGGTGATCCACAGGTTCAACGAGTAATCCGCGTCGTCGCCGTGAATGTCAGTCCCGGGCAGTTTGGTGTCGTACGCGAAGGCCCACCATGCGGCGAGTTGGAAGTCGACAAAGGGCTCACCCATCGCGGACGCGAACTCCTCCGCGATCGCGAACAGAGAGACGCTGGCAAATCCATGCTGGGGAAAGGCGCCGACGTAGCCGAACTGATACGGGTGACGCCATACCGTGGATTCCAGACAGAACGTCCGCAGCTGTTCCAGCGCCTCAGGCGTCAGAAAGTCGTCGATGACCTGAAATTCTTTGCCCGCGACGAGGGCCTGCTGTAGCGACCCGTAGTCGATTTCAGGATTGAGATACGCCGACAGCCGTTCCTCGGAAACCCTTACATACGGCGGGTCGGCGACCATGCGGCCGATGACCGGATTCAGCGATATCGATGGCACTTCGCCGTTCGGAGCGGCCGCGTTGATGGCGTCAGTCAGACCCTGGCGCAGGCGGTGCAGGTCGCCGGCGAGCCCACCGGCCGCCCCCTGCCCTTCGCCATTGCGGCCCAAAATGTGCTCGAGCTGCTCGACGTTGTGCAGGGCGAAATGGGCCGGGGCGGAGTACGGGGTCAGCCCCGCCGCCAGGCGCTCGTCGCGAGCGAGGGTGGCCACGGTCTCGAACTCCGCCAATGCCGACACGAAATCCTGTTGAGCCACAAGTACTTTGGCCAGAACGTCGTGTGCCGGCGCTGATGCCGGCTCGGTTTCCACGGCTCGCGTGGCGTAGTAGAACGCCTTGTCGTGATCGCCGAGTTCGAGGTTGGTGGATGCCAACAGGTACAGCACCGCAAGGATGGGGTCGCGATCGACGACGCCTTCGAGAAGCGCTACAGCTGCCGCGAAATTATCTGCGCGGACCAGATGCTCGGCTTCGCGCAGGGCGGTAGTCGCGTCCGATCGGCTTCCGCCACCGCTCTTCCTACCTGTCTTGTGGTCGAGTCCGGCAGGCTCAGCGTCCACGCGAGCACTTTACGCGCACGACAACGTCGGCCGAACACCGTGGTGGTCGGCCGACGGAGAGTTACAACTTAGCCGGCGGCTGCGGCGTTCACGGCTTCGGTCGCCTCGTACGACCCGGCACTGGTCCCCAGCGTGTTCACGAACTGCTCGTGGATCGCCGCGGCCTGGGCTGCGACGGCCTGGTAGAGCTGCGCGTGGGCGGCGAACTGCGCGGCGGTCAGAGCCGACACCTCGTCGGCGGCGGCGGGAACGACACCGGTTGTCGGGGCGGCCGCGGCGGCGTTCTGCGCGCTGAACGACGAGCCGATTCCACCCAGGGCGGTAGCAGCCGAGTTCAGCGCCTCGGGCTGTGTGGTCACGAATGACATGTGATGTCTCCTCAGAGTACGAACATCGCTTCTGACAAGACTGTAGGCCCGTTGAGCCGCGCTGCGCGTATTCCGACGCCTGCCCACGCCGCAACCGGCTCGACTCAACGGTGTGACGGCGGACCCGCAAAAGTGGCTGCGGCGTGCCGAAATGCCACCTCTGCCGGGGCGTGCGTGGGCAGCGGGGAGCGGCCTTACGAGTTTATGATTTCCAGATTTTTATTCGCCGACATCCGTCGTTCACTCCCACGCCTGCACCACACGACCTCTCCGGTTTTCCGGATGTTCGCAGTTCATCGGCGTTTTTGCCGGCCCGGTGGGCGCCCCGATCTGCACCCGTTGTGCCGCGTTCGAACGCCCGCGGCGGGCCTGGGAACGGCGCCGGCAAATCACGATTTTCGTGAATCTCGATAACCTCCTACCACGGGGAAATTTCAGCCAGCTGCCAGGCAATTCGCACCGAATTGTCAGGGCTGGTTGGTGCTCCACAAGGCCATATCACCGCCCAGCGCGGGACATCTCGACCACACAGCCGAGCGAGGGACACCGATGGTTTTCGATTTCGCAGCGCTACCGCCGGAGGTCAACTCGGGCAAGATCTACGCGGGACCGGGTTCTGCACCGCTGTTGGCGGCCGCGACTGCCTGGGACGCCTTGGCGAGCGAGCTGCAAAGCACGGCTGCCGGTTACGCCTCCACGATCACTGAGCTCAGCTCGAGCTGGCAGGGACCGTCCTCCACGGCCGCCGCCACCGCGGCGGAACCGTTCACCACGTGGCTGAGCAGCACCGCCGCTCAGGCCGAGCAGACGGCCGCCCAGGCCCAGGCCGCCGCGGCGGCTTACGAGGCCGCGTTCGCAGCCAGCATTCCGCCGCCCGTGATCGCCGCGAACCGGGCGCTGCTGGCGGCGCTGGTCGCGACGAACTTTCTAGGCATCAACACCCCGGCGATCGCCGCTACCGAGGCGACCTACGCCGAGTTCTGGGCCCAGGACGCCGGCGCGATGTACGCCTACGCAGGGGCGGCCTCGACCGCGAGCCAGCTGACGCCATTCACCCAGGCACCGCAAACAACGAATGACAGCGGTCAGGCGACCCAAGCGGCGTCCACCGCCCAGGCGGCGGCCCAACCTGCGGACGCGACCAGCGACCTGCTGGCGTTCTTGACGCAGCTGAACACCCAGCTGACGACTCTGAACACCGACATCACCAGCTTCGGAACACAGCTCACGGCCGCCCAAACCACCTTCATCAATTCGCTGGGTATACCAGCCATCACGGCAACGCTGCCGCCTGACGTGACGGGCGGAGTATCCAGCATCTCGAAGCTGTTCACCGCGTTGAACGGCAGCATCAGCACGTTCCTGGCCGGGCCGTTCAGCCCGCTTGGGGTATGCGTGCGGCGCGATCAGGAGCTTCTACCAAGCGTCTATCAGCATCCCCGGCCTAGGTGTCGGTATCCAGGGCATCGGGCCGCTGCTCCACCCCACGCCGATCACGGGTGCGTTGTCTCCGTTGCTGCACAGCGGGCTGTTGAGCGGCTCCTACAGCGGAGCGGGTAGCGCCGAGACGCTGGCCTCGGTCGGGCGGGCGGGCTACATCGGGTCACTCTCGGTGCCGCAGAACTGGGCTGCCGCGACACCGGCCATCCGCACAGTCGCGGCCGAGATGGAGGCGACTGCGGTCAATGCGGCTCCCGAGATGGGGCTCGCCCAGCCCGGCATGTTCGGCCAGACGGCGCTGTCGAGCCTGGCCGGTCGCGCCATCGGCGGCACCGCTACCCGGGCCGCCGTCGGTCAGGGCTACCGAGTTCCCGGCGCGGTGGCGGCCGACGAGATCGCCACCAGCGCCACCATCATCGTCATCCCGGCGAGCGCGGAATAAGGAGAGCAGCAGTGGTTTTCGATTTCGCGGCGCAGCCGCCGGAGCTCATCTCGGCCAAGATCTACGCCGGTCCGGGAGCGGAGTCGTTGCAGACCGCCGCCGGGGCCTGGGATGCGTTGTCCAGCGAGTTGCAGTCCACCGCAACCCAATTCGAGTCGACGGTTGCCGGCCTGGTCGGCGGCGAGTGGACCGGACCGTCGGCGGAGGCCGCCGCCGCGGCCGCGGCGCCGTACGTGTCCTGGTTGGGAACGACGGCAGGCCAGGCCGAGCAGACCGCCGGCCAAGCCCGCGCCGCGGCCAGCGCCTACGAAACCGCGTTGGCGGCGACCGTACCGCCGGCCGAGATCGCCGCCAACCGCGCCCAATTGCTAACGCTGTTGCAGGCCAACATCTTCGGTCAGTACAACGCAGCGATTGCGGCGCTCGAAGCGGAGTACGCCCAGTTCTGGGCTCAGAACGTCGCGGCGATCACCGGATATGCGGCGTCGGCGCAATCAGCGACTGCAGGACTGGGCTCGTTCACCGAAGCGCCGCAGACCACCAGCGGGGCAGGGAACGTAGCGCAGGCGGCTTCGACCGCGCAGGCCGCCGCGGCGGCCCCGTTGGACCCGTCGGGAATCCTCACCGCAATCGAGAACGATCTGAACTCGTTCTCGACGGCTGTGACCAATTTCAACGGCACCTATACGAACTTCTTCAGCAACGCGTTCAACCTCCTCCCGGGCGGCTCCAACTTGCAGTCGCTGTACCAGGGGGTGTTCAGCTTCGCGAACAGCGTTGGCAGTCAGGCGACGTACACCAACGTCGTCAACAGTTCGACCAGCATGGGCATTTCGCAGTGGAAGAACTTCTTCGTTTACCAGCCGTGGAGCCACGGCGTCGGGCTCGGATCGTTGGGCGCCGGGCTCTCGTCGCCCGGGCATCTCGGCGGTCTCGGTATCGCACCGAAGGCCGCGGCAGCGGCGATCGGGGGTGCGCACGCGGTCGGCAAGTTGTCGGTGCCGCCCAGCTGGGCCGGTGCCACCCCGGCGATCAGGCTCGCCGCGACGTCGCTGCCGGATGGGGCCTTTGCGGCTACGGCAGCTCCCGCGATGGAGGTGCCGCTGAGCGCGCTCAACCAGGCCAGCTTGGGCAGCTTGGCCGGCGGCGCGTTGGGTAGCCCCGCTTCTCGCGTTGTCGCATCGACGGGTGTGCGCGCCAAGGTTGTGACACCTACGCGCTCGAAGGGCCCGGTCCCTTTGGACAAGGTGATCGCGAAGCTGCAGGAGGCGCCGGACGAGGTACAGCACTGGAACGTCGACGAAGCCGGACTTGACGACCTGGTCGCCAAGCTGTCAACCAAGCCCGGCATTCACGCGGTCCATCTGACTGACGGCAAAACGACCGCGGCGGTCCAGAAGGCCGCCACCGAAATTGGTTAAGGACGATCGATGAAATCTCTTCTCGCTGTTCTTGGCATCTCGCTAGGGCTTATTCTCGTCGCGCCGGCGCATGCCGAACCCGGTCTCGACGAACCGGCCGGTGATGACAACAACCCCTCGTTCCTTGCAGACCTGAACAGGGTTGGAATCGGCTACGGAGATCCAGCCCAGGCGATCAGTGCCGGTCAGGCCGTATGCGGTTGCCTTCACAACGGGATGGGCGGACTGCACCTGATTCAACACCTGCAAGAGAGCAACCCGTCCCTGACCGAGAGCGGCGCCGCGCAATTCGCGACGATCTCGGCGAAGGCATATTGCCCGAAGCAACTCGAGGAAGAGCATGCGCCGGGCCACAAGTACCAAAAGGGCAACGCCCCTGGTAAAGGCACCGGAGACACGGAGGGGACCGTACCCAAGGGTGCGGGAGGAGGCGGAGGCGGAGACTAAGCCCTGATCGCCTCAATCGCAGCCGCGCGGAGCGTCGGTTGCATCGGCCAGATCCGGCAGGTGTACCCGACGTTTCCGTTTGCACACGGGCACGGTTAGACCAGTCACGATTGCGCAACAGTCGGTTGCCTGAAAAAGGCTGATATACAACGTTTTCCAGCGTCCTCAAGACGACTGTTGACGGCCTCGACCGGGGACCGGCCGGCGGGTCTCAACAAACCGCCTACTTCAAAAGTGCATTGCACACATTACATTTCACGCCAGCCAGGGCGGGGCAGCTCAAAGCGGTTGACCGGCAGTCCATCCCGATGTGATGCGCGGCGCAGCGCGGAACCGGTGTTCGGTTCATCACACGCAAGCTCAGTACGGGCCCGCTAGCTGCACTTTCAGCCGCCTCACAGCGACGTGCATTCTGTTCACAGCCCGAATTGATTGCGGGCCAACTATGTCCTCCAATACTGAAAGCCGTTGCCGACGCCGGGGATAAAACCCAACGAGCGAGCAACATTTCGGACTCGCAGGGCCAAGACTGCGGGCGCAGGAACGGAGACACAGTGAATGCCGTCGCCACGGTTTGCGGGTACTGCGGCGTGGGCTGCGGTATGGACCTGCACGTAACCGACGGCGTGGTGACCAAGGCCACAGGGCGATCGGATCACCCAGCCAACCGCGGCCGGTTGTGCACCAAGGGCAATACGACCGCGGAAATGCTGCGTGCCGGAGGGCGACTCACCACGGCGCTGGCCCGTTCGCAGCCGCGACGACGAACCGCCGCGCCGATGGGCGCGACAAGCCGCCGCCGATGCAGTCGCGGCGCGCCTGTCGGCGATCCGTAACGAACACGGCGCGGACGCGATCGCGCTGTACGTCTCGGGCCAGATGTCGATCGAGGCGCAGTATGTGGCCAACAAGCTGGCCAAGGGCTATCTGCGAACGCAGTGGATCGAGTCGAACTCGCGGCTGTGCATGGCCAGCGCCGGCACCGGCTACAAGCAGTCGCTGGGCGCCGACGGACCGCCGGGCTCGCTACGACGACCTCGATCAGCGCGGACCTGTTCCTGGTGATCGGCGCGAACATGGCCGACTGCCATCCGATCCTGTTCCTGCGCATGATGGAACGCGGTCAAGCGCCGGCGCCAAGCTGATCGTCGTCGACCCCCGGCGCACCGCGACCGCGGCCAAGGCCGACCTGTTCCTGCCGATCGCAGCCGGGCACCGACCTGGCGCTGCTCAACGGCCTGCTGCACCTGCTCGCGCGACACGGCCGACATCGACGCGGAGTTCATCGCCGCCGTACACCGAGGGCTGGGAAGCGATGCCCGCCTTCCTCGACCGACTACCCGCCGGACATGGTCGCGCGAGATCACCGGCGCTGCCGAGGCCGACATCCGCAGCGCCGCGCAGCGGAGGTGATCGTGCGAGGCACGGCGAATCGTGGATGAGCCTGCTGGACGATGGGCCTGAACCAGTCCACCCACGGCACCTGGAACACCAACGCCCTGTGCAACCTGCACCTGGCCACCGGCGCGATCTGCCGCCCGGGCGGCGGGCCCGTTCTCGCTGACCGGCCAGCCGAACGCGATGGGCGGCCGCGAGATGGGCTACATGGGCCCGGGCCTGCCCGGTCAGCGGTCGTCCCGTCGAACCCGCTGATCGCGCGTTCGTGGAGGACCGATGGGGCTTAGAGCCCGGGAGCATCCGCGCCGAGGCGTCGGCACGCGGAACCATCGAGATGTTCCGGCGGATGGCTGACGGCGAGATCAACGCGCCGCCTGGATCATCTGCACGAATCCCGTTGCCTCCGTGGCGAATCGCGCTACCGTGATCGCCGGGTCTGCAGGCGTGCGGAGCTTGTGGTGGCGCAGGACGCGTTCGCCGGACACGGAGACCACCGCGTACGCCGACGTGATCCTTCCGGCAGCACTGTGGGCCGAGGCGGACGGCGTGATGGTCAACAGCGAGCGCACCCTCACCCACTGCGCACCCGCGACACCGCCGCCAGGCGAATGCTCTACCGGACTGGCAGCTGGATCTGCCGGGTGGCAACGGCGATGGGCTATCCGGCGGTTTGACTTCGATTCCGCCGACCAGGTTTTCGCCGAGCTGGCCGCCTTCCACAATCCGCGCACCGGGTGGGATCTTCGCGGCGTCGACTACGAGCGGCTGCGTCGCGTGCCGGTGCAGTGGCCGGCACGCCCCGGGCGGCACTGAGCGCAACCCGATCCGCTACCGCAATGACGGCGTCAGCCAGGGCCGTGCACATCCGCCGCGGACGGCACCGATCCCGTCGCTGGCGTTCCCGACCGCCCACGCGGTCGTGCGCCGCTTCCTCGCCCGACCCGCACCTGCCGCGCCGCCGAGCTACCCGACGACGAGTTACCCGATGGTGCTGACTACCGGCCGCCTGCAGCATCAGTGGCACAGCATGACCAAGACCGGACGGGTCGCGAAGTTGAACAAACTCAACCCGGAGCCGTTTTTGCAGCTGCACCCCGACGACGCGCAACGTCTCGGGGTGGCTGAACGGCGACCGGGTCGAGGTCCGTTCCCGCCGCGGACAAGCCGTGTTTCCCGCGGCCGTCGACGACGCGGTTCGCCCGGGCGTGTGCTTCGCGCCCATGCACTGGGCCGACGCCCGACGACCGGACGCTGGCCATCAACGCCGTTACCAGTGACGCGGTGGACGCCGAATCCCTGCAACCGGAATTCAAAGTCTGCGCCGTCGCAGTCTCACCGATCGAATCCGGGCCTGTCGCAACCGAAGTCACGTCACAGGAGGCTGCCTTGGCGATCGATGCGCTCGCTGCCGCGCTGGGTCCGCTGCCCTCTTCGGTCACGCTCAACGAAACCGAGCAGATCTACCTGTCCGGCCTGATCGCCGGTGTCCGCGCGAACCCGCCGGTGGACACCGTGCCGACGCTGCCCGACGTGACGCCGTTGTCGCCGAAGAGCCGGGCCTGGGTCAACGGCGTGCTGGCCGGAGTATTCGTCCGCGCGGATGCATCACCCACCGCGGCGCCGGCGCCAAAACCCGAACCGGCAGTCTCGGAACCCACGGCAACGGTGGTGTGGGCCTCGCAGACCGGGACCGCGGAGGACTACGCCGCCAGCTGTGTCGAGCGGCTCACCGCAGCCGGTGTCCGTGCCACCCACCGCGGCGCGGACGAAGTGTCGCTGGCAGACATGACCGGCGCGGTGTTGTTCGTGGTCGCCACCACCGGTGACGGCGACCCGCCCGACAACGGCATCGCGCTGTGGGATTCGCTGGCCGCGGCGGAGCCCGGACGCCTTGACTCGCTGACGTTTTCGGTGCTCGGTTTCGGCGACTCGTCGTATGCCAATTTCTGCGGCTTCGCGCGCGCGCTGGATTCCCGGTTGGAGCATCTCGGCGCCCGGCGCATTCTCGAGCGCGCATCTTGCGAGCCGGATTTCGAGGCCACCGCCAATGCGTGGACCGATCGGGTGGCCACCGCGCTCAAGGACGACAGCGTCGACAAGATGTCGGATGTCAAGCAGTCATATTCGCGGACCAATCCGCTACGCACCGTTGTCACCAGTAACGTCGCACTGTGCGGCCAAGGCTCCGACAAAGATGTCCGCGACGTGGGAATACTGCTGCCGGAGAATACGATTCAGTACCGCCCGGGTGACACTCTCGGCGTCTGGCCGCGCAACCGCAGCGACGTCGTGGCCGAGTTTCTCCAACGGACCGGACTCGACGGCGGTGTCGAGGTGACCGTCGGGGACGGCACAATGCCGCTGTCCGACGCGTTGACCACGCGGTACGACATCACCCGGATCACCCCCGACGTGTTGCGTTTCGTGAACGAACGCCATCCGGCCGACGATTTGCAGACTGTCATCGACAATCCCGCCCGGTTCGCTGCATGGGCCGGCGATCGCCAGACCCTCGACCTGCTGGCGAGCCATCCCGTCGCTGCGACCCTCGAGGAGTGGCTCGGCGTGCTACGGCCGTTGACACCGCGGCTGTACTCGATTTCGTCCAGCCCCCTCGAGGACCCGACCCAGGTCCACGTGACGACGTCGGTGGTTCGGTTCGAGTCCTTAGCGCCCGCAGCGGACGGCGCCGTGCGCCACGGCGTGTGCTCGAGCTACCTGGCCAGCCTGGAAGTCGGCGCCGAGCTGGAGGTATTCGTGCAGCACGCCAGGAACTTCCGTCCACCGCAGGACCCGGGCGCGCGGGCGATCATGGTGGGGCCCGGCACCGGGATCGCACCATTCCGGGGATTCCTGTGCGATCGGGCCGCGCGCGGGCACACCGGCGAGAACTGGCTGTTCTTCGGTGAACGCCACGAGGCATCGGAGTTTTACTACCGGGACGAACTCGACGCTCTGCGCCGCTCGGGTGTCCTTACCCGTCTCGACACCGCTTTCTCCCGCGACGGCGACACGAAACTGTATGTCCAGGACCGGATGTGGGAGAACGCCGCGGAGCTCTACAAGTGGATCTCTGACGGCGGCTACGTGTTCGTCTGCGGTGACGCCAGTCAGATGGCCCGCGACGTCGACGAAACCCTGCGCGGGATCATCGCCGAACACGGCGATCGCAGTGTCAAAAACGCAGCAACCTACGTGAAAGCCATGGCGGCCGAAGGCCGTTACGTGCGCGATGTCTACTGACCGGACCACCGCCGAGATCGGCGGTGCGGATGAAAGGAACACACGAGTGCAGTCAGGCACTGTGGCGGTGATCGGGCACGGGATGGTTGGGCATCGGTTTGTGGAGGCTTTGCGGGCGCGTGACACCGAAGGGCGTTGGCGCATCGTTGTGTTCGGTGAGGAGGCCGATGCCGCCTATGACCGGGTGGGGTTGTCGTCGTATGTGGGTGGCTGGGATCGGTCGTCGTTGGCGTTGGCCGGCAATGACTATGCCGGTGATCCGTTGGTGGAGCTGCGGTTGGGTAGCGCGGTGACCGGTATCGATCGCGTCGCTAAGCGGTTGACGGTCGCCGATGGCTTCGAGCAGGGTTATGACGCGCTGGTGTTGGCTACTGGTTCGTATCCGTTTGTGCCGCCGGTGCCGGGCAGGGACTTGCCTGGGTGTCATGTGTATCGGACGTTGGATGATCTGGATGCGATCCGCACCGACGCCCAGGCGGCGCTGGCCCGCGACCGCGATGCGGTCGGGGTGGTGGTCGGTGGCGGGTTGTTGGGTTTGGAAGCCGCGAATGCGTTGCGGCTACTCGGTGTTCGGCCGCATGTGGTCGAATTCGCGCCCCGGTTGATGCCGCTGCAGGTCGATCAGGCCGGCGGTGAGCACCTGCTGCGCTCGGTGCGCGCACTGGGTATCGGGGTCACCGTGGGTGCGGGCACCTCGGTGATCGAGCAGATCGACGAGGGCGCCAACCGGCTGCGGGTGACGTTGAGCAATGACGAGGTGATCGAGGCGGCGCTGCTGGTCTTTTCGGCCGGGGTCCGCCCGCGTGATGAGCTGGCCCGCGCGGCCGGCCTGGACATCGGTGAACGCGGCGGAGTCGTCTGCGATCTGGGGTGTGTGAGCAGTGATCCCGCGGTGTATGCGATCGGTGAGGTCGCCGCCATCGAGGGCCGCTGCTATGGGCTGGTCGCACCGGGCTACACGACCGCCGAAATCGTCGCCGACCGGCTGCTGGGCGGAGACGCCGAATTCCCCGGCGCCGATCTGTCCACCAAACTCAAACTGCTCGGTGTGGATGTGGCCAGCTTCGGGGACGCGCTGGCGGTCACCCCGGGCGCATTGGAAGTGGTGGTCTCTGACCCGATCGGCGCCACCTACGCCAAGCTGGTGTTATCCGATGACGCCCACACCCTGCTCGGCGGGGTCCTGGTCGGCGATGCCTCCAGCTACGGCGTACTGCGGCCCCTGGTCGGCTCCCCGCTGCCCGGTGATCCGGTCGCGCTCATCGCCCCCGCCGGGGACAAGACCGCGATCGGGGTGGGCGCACTGCCAGACGAGGCGCAGATCTGTTCGTGCAACAACGTCACCAAGGCCGACCTGTGTGCGGCCATCACCCAGGGCGCCGCCACGGTGGCCGACCTCAAAGGCGGCACCGCCGCGGGCACCTCCTGCGGGTCGTGTGTGCCGCTGCTGGCCCAACTCCTAGCCGCCGAAGGTGTCGAGGTCTGCACCGCGTTGTGCGAGCACTTCTCCCAGTCACGCGCCGAGCTGTTCGACATCGTGGCCGCCAGCGGCATCCGCACCTTCTCCGGGCTGATCGCACGCTACGGCACCGGAACCGGCTGCGACATCTGCAAACCGGTGGTGGCCTCGATCCTGGCCTCCACTGGCTCCGAGCACATCCTCGACGGCGAGGCGGCCTCGCTGCAAGACACCAACGACCACTTTTTGGCCAACCTGCAACGCAACGGCACCTACTCGGTGGTGCCCCGGGTGCCCGGCGGCGACATCACCGCCGAACAGTTGATCCTGATCGGCGAGATCGCCCGCGACTACGGGCTCTACACCAAAATCACCGGCGGCCAACGCATCGACATGTTCGGCGCCACCGTCGACCAACTCCCCCAAATCTGGCTGCGCCTAGTCCAAGGCGGCATGGAATCCGGACACGCCTACGGCAAATCGCTGCGCACCGTCAAAAGCTGCGTAGGCACCGACTGGTGCCGCTACGGCCAACAAGACTCCGTCCAAATGGCCATCGACCTCGAACTGCGCTACCGCGGCCTACGCGCCCCCCACAAAATCAAAATGGCCGTCTCCGGCTGCGCCCGCGAATGCGCCGAAGCCCGCAGCAAAGACGTCGGCGTCATCGCCACCGAAACCGGCTGGAACCTCTACGTCGGCGGCAACGGCGGCATGACACCCACACACGCCCAACTACTCGCCTGCGACCTCGACAACGACACCCTGATCCGCTACATCGACCGCTTCCTGATGTACTACATCCGCACCGCAGACCGCCTGCAACGCACCGCACCCTGGCTGGAGTCCCTCAACGGCGGCCTCGATCACCTACGCGCGGTCATCATCGACGACTCCCTGGGCCTAGCAGCCGACTTCGAAGCCGCCATCGCCCGCCACGTCGAAGGCTACATCTGCGAATGGAAAGCCGTCCTCAACGACCCCAACAAACTGGCCCGCTTCGTGTCCTTCATCAACGCACCCGGCTCCCCCGACCCCACCATCGAATTCACCGAAAAAAACGGCCGCACCATACCCGTCCTGATCGGCACACCCACCCTAAGGAACCCCTGACATGCCAACACCTTTCGACCCCAGCCGCTGGCGCCACGACTGGACCGCCGCATGCCCCCTCGCACAACTACAACCCATGCGCGGCGTCGCAGTCCTACTCCCCGACAACGCCCAAGTCGCCCTGTTCCGACTAGCCGACAACAGCATCCGCGCAATCAGCAACATCGACCCCATCGGCCGAGCCGCCGTCATCTCCCGCGGCATCGTCGGCGACCGCGACGGATTCCCCGTCGTGCAATCACCACTGAAAAAACAAGCTTTCAGCCTACTCAACGGACGATGCCTCGACGCCGACGACGTCACCATACCGGTGTACGCGACGCGGGTCGGCATCGACGGCACGGTGTGGGTAGCCAACTCCCCCAACATCCGATTCGGCTACCGGCACCGGGAGCGGTCCGCCTGACCCGACGGGCGCAGGACCATGCACGTCGACGAACGCGACCGCCACCGTACCGTCCAGCATCTTGGCCACAGCGTCGGCGAGCGGATGAATCATCCGGGCCGCGTTCGGGTTACCGGATTCGGGCGTCGTTGAGAGGTATCACGGGGCCGGTCAGGGTTCGCCGTCGAGAAACACGGACGGTTCACCGCCGGCGACGGTGAACGCCGTGAGTCCGCGCGCGAGGCCCCGACGCTCCGTGGTGGGCATCTTCTCGACGATTGCCGCGATTTCCTTGCGCCGTCGCAGCATCACTTCCCGTACTACTTTGCGCCCACGCGGACTGACTAGCACCAGGAGTTCGCGTCGCGACGTCGGATGCGGGCTGCGTTCGATAAGCCCCGCACCTACCAGCCGGTCAACCATCCGCCCAGCCGCCGACGGCTTGACCTCCAGCAGTCCGGCAAGAGTCGCGAGATTGATGGAGCCCTGATGCGACAGCGTCACCAGCACACGAAACTGCGGGATCGTGAGGGTCTCGTCGACCCGGGCGATCGAGCGACCCGAGATGCCCACCAGGAGCCGAGAGGCGGTCAGCAGTGCCTCGGTGATCGCATCCACCGAATCGCGCTGCGCCGCAACCCCGTCAGACACGGTTCCTTCCCGAACAGCGATATCCAGTCATTGCCTGCGAGCCCCTCGTCGGATATTAGCAGTGCGCCACAGTGATGGACGCCGACAATTGCCGTCAGCGACTGTTGCCCAGGGTGACGATCCTTGCGCTTTAGCTTACGGCTGCGGATTCACAGCCCCCACTCATACTATTGTCATAGGCAACAGTTACTGTGTGTACTAGTTGCGTACCGGGCTGTCCACTTAGTCCTTCCGGTTGCAATAAGTCCGTCCTCTTCGCTCGATGCTTCAGGCAGATCAAGGAGTTGGTGCCATGGTGGCTCGGTCACGGCGCAACGGCGCTCGGTTACGACAGCTCGGACCCGCAGTGCTGGCCGCAATAGGCCGACAGGAGTGGCTGGACCGACCCAGCTACCGGCTCGAACACCAGCTCAGCTTCGCGATCAACAGCTTGGGCAGCGCCCGCAATACCGTCATGAACACCCTCAACGGGGTCTGGCTCGGCCATCCGGTACATCCGCCGTTGGCCTCGCTCACCAGCGGCGCGCTGGGTACGACCGTCGCACTCGACGCCCTCAGTCTTATGCCGGTGCGGCCCGCGACCGAGGCCCGCGACGCGGCGCGGTTCGCAAGGCGTTCGCTCGGGATCGGGATTCTGGCCAGCATCGGATCGGCGGTCACCGGAGTCTCCGACTGGCAACACACGCACGAGAGTGAACGCCGGGTGGGCCTGGTGCACGGCGTGGTCAATTTGGCCGCGACCGCGCTCTACGCCCAGTCCTGGTGGGACCGCGGGCGGGGCCGGCACGGCCGTGGGATGGCGCTCACCGCACTGGGATACGCGATCACCGTCGGCGGCAGCTATCTCGGTGGCGCCCTGGTGTTCGACTCCGGCATCGGAATCGACCGGTCCGGGCAGCGGCTCCGGAACGACGAGTGGACGTCGGTGCTGCCGGTCAACAAGCTCAACGGCAAACCGGTGCGCGTGGAAGTCGATGGCGTGGGCCTGGTGGTGTGCCAGACCGAGCCGGGAACGATCTCGGCCTTCGGCGAGTTCTGTCCACATCTGGCGGCCCCAATGGCCGACGGCTGGGTCGATCGCGGACGCCTCGTTTGCCCCTGGCACGGGTCGTGGTTCGCGACCGACTCGGGCGAGGTGGTGCGTGGCCCCTCGGCGGCACCGCTGCCGCGCTATCAGGCCAGGGTGGTCGACGGCATGGTCGAAGTCCGCGGCGAGCAGGCGGCACATCGGCGACCGGCGCGGGCGATCGGCCGGGGGCCGGCCCAGTGAACGCCTACGACGTCCTCAAACAACATCACATCGTGCTCAAGACCCTCGGCAAGAGGGTCAGCGAGGCGCCGCTGGGCAGCGAAGAGCGTCGAGCACTGCTCGACGACATGCTCATCGAACTCGACATCCATTTCCGCATCGAGGACGACCTGTACTACCCGGCACTCAACGCGGCCAGCACGTTGATCGCGATCGCGCACGCAGAACACCGCCAGGTGATCGACCAGCTGTCGGTTCTACTGAAGACGCCGTTGAACGCGCCGAGCCATGAGGCGGAGTGGAACTCCTTCAAGACCGTGTTGGAAGCGCACGCCGACGAGGAGGAACGCGACATGATCCCGGCCCCGCCGGAAGTGCACATGAGCGCCGCCGAGCTCGAGACTCTCGGCCGCGAGATGGCCACGCGCATCGAGCAGTACCGCGGGTCGGCGATACACCGACTGCGCACCAAGGGGCGCACGGCGCTGGTGCGCTCGCTCTAAATGGTTGCAGCACAGTGTCATTGATGATCCATCACCCGTTGAGCGGCGGACCCGGCCTGAAAGAAGCAACGATGAACCCGCGCAGATGTGGCGCATCCTCACCGGCGGCCCGGGTGCTGATCGTCGACGACGAGGACAGCATCCTCGAGCTGCTGTCGATGAGCCTCGAGTTCCAGGGCTTCAGTGTCTACGTCGCCAAAAACGGCACGGAGGCGTTGCATATGGCGCGCGAGACAAAACCGGACGTGGTACTTCTCGATGTGATGCTGCCCGGCATGGACGGGTTCGGGGTTGTCCAGCGGTTGCGAGGGAACGGCATCACCGCGCCGGTTCTGTTCCTTAGCGCGCGAGACTCATTGCAGGACAAGATTTTCGGCCTGACGATCGGCGCTGACGACTACGTGACCAAACCCTTCAGCGTCGAAGAGGTCGTCACGCGTCTGCAGCCATCTTGAAGCGCACCGCGCGCCGGGTCGACACCACCGAGAGATCCCGGCTGACGTTCGCCGACATCGAACTCGACTTGGATACACACGAGGTGTTCAAGGCCGGCCGACTGGTGTCGCTGTCCCCCACCGAGTTCACCCTGCTGCGTTATTTCATGGTGAACGCGGGCAAGGTTGCTGACCAAGGCGAACATTCTCGAACACGTCTGGCATTACGACTTCGGTGGCGACGTCAACGCCGTCGTGTCTTACGTGTCCTTCCTGCGCCGCAAGATCGACACCGGCGAGAAGCCGCTCCTGCACACGCTGCGCGGGGTGGGCTACGTCCTGCGGGAAGCCCGCTAAACCGGGACCCGCTTGCACCGCCCCGTCGTCGTTACTAGGATGTCCTAGTAAACGATCTGCTTATCTCCTATGTCCGAGGGACACCATGACTCACAAGATTCCGCACTTCATCGACGGACGCCGCAGCAACCTCTCATCACCCGCACCGCCAGCGTGCTCAACCCCAGCACCGGTGAGGTGCAGGCACAGGTGCTGCTGGCGTCGGCCGCCGATGTCGACACCGCGGTGGCCTCGGCCAAGAAGGCGAAGAGCAGTGGGCCGCGTTCAACCCTCAGCGCCGCGCCCGGGTGATGATGAAGTTCGTCGAGCTGGTCAACGCCAACATCGACGAACTGGCCGAACTCCTCTCCCGCGAGCACGGCAAGACCGTCG
>CAWIKT010000028.1:0-77180 GCA_963836555.1 uncultured Actinomycetota bacterium
TTGACTGGAGCGGTTGAGGGTTCGGCCCTCGCCGCTGCCAACAAGGGTGAGCTGTTTTCGTCGTTCGACGTGAACGCCTTCGAGGTGCCCGGCGGCCGTGACGAGCTGTGGCGGTTCACCCCGCTGAAGCGACTGCACGGTCTGCACGACGGATCGGCGCACGCGACGGCATCGGCGAAGATCACCGTCGGCGAGGTGCCGAATGTGCGGGTGGAGAACGTGCGCCGCGGTGACGAGCGGCTCGGCCAGGCCGGGGTGCCCGCGGACCGCATTGCCGCGCAAGCGTTTTCGTCCTTCAACGCCGCGACCATCATCACCGTCGGCCGCGACACCCAGGTGGCCGAGCCGATCGAGATCACCGTCGAGGGGCCCGGAGCGGGAGCCGTTGCCTACGGCCATCTTCAGGTGCGAGTCGACGAGCTGGCCGAAGCGGTGGTCGTGATCGATCAGCGCGGCGGCGGGACCTACGCCGACAATCTCGAATTCGTCGTCGACGACGCGGCCCGGCTCGACGGTCGTCTGGATCGCCGACTGGGCCGATGACGCCGTGCATGTCAGCACGCATCATGCCCGGCTCGGCAAGGACGCCGTGCTGCGTCACGTCGCGATCACCCTCGGCGGCGACGTGGTGCGGATGAGCGGCGACGTGCGCTTCGTCGCGCCCGGCGGTGACGCCGAGCTGCTCGGCCTCTACTTCGCCGACGACGGACAGCACCTGGAGTCGCGGCTGCTGGTGGACCACGCGCAGCCGGACTGCAAGTCCCGCGTGCTGTACAAGGGTGCGCTGCAAGGGGATCCGGACTCGAAGCGTCCCGATGCGCACACCGTCTGGATCGGTGATGTCTTGATCCGGGCCGAGGCCACCGGCACGGACACTTTCGAGGTCAACCGCAACCTGGTGCTGACCGACGGTGCGCGCGCCGACTCGGTGCCCAACCTCGAGATCGAGACCGGTGAGATCGCCGGCGCCGGACACGCCAGTGCCACTGGACGATTCGACGACGAGCAACTGTTCTACCTACGTGCCCGGGGCATCCCCGAAGAGCAGGCCCGCCGGCTGGTGGTGCGCGGCTTCTTCAACGAGATCATCGCCAAGATCGCGATACCCGAGATACGTGAACGCCTGACCGCAGCCATCGAACACGAACTGGCCATTACCGAATCGAGAACCGTCGCATCATGACAACCCTGGAAATCAAAGATCTGCACGTCAGCGTCGAGAACGCTACGGACGGTAACGAGATCGGCATCCTCAACGGTGTCGACCTGACGATCCGCTCCGGGGAGACCCACGCGGTGATGGGCCCCAACGGATCCGGCAAGTCGACGTCGTCCTACGCGATCGCCGGACACCCGAAATACCGCGTCACGTCGGGCTCTATCACCCTCGACGGTCAGGACGTCCTGGCCATGAGCGTCGATGAGCGCGCCCGCGCCGGGCTGTTTCTCGCGATGCAATACCCGGTCGAGGTGCCCGGTGTGTCGATGTCGAACTTCCTGCGTTCGGCCGCAACCGCGGTCCGCGGTGATGCGCCGAAGCTGCGACTCTGGGTCAAAGAGGTCAAGGCCGCCATGGAGGATCTCGACATCGACCAGGCCTTCGGCGAACGCAGCGTCAACGAGGGATTCTCCGGTGGCGAGAAGAAGCGCCACGAGATCCTGCAACTCGGACTGCTGAAGCCCAAGATCGCGATTCTCGACGAAACCGACTCCGGTCTGGACGTCGACGCGCTGCGAGTAGTCAGCGAGGGCGTCAACCGGTACGCGGAGGCCGAGCACGGCGGAATCCTACTGATCACGCACTACACCCGGATTCTGCGTTACATCCGCCCGCAGTTCGTCCACGTCTTCGTCGGCGGTCGGATCATCGAATCCGGCGGACCGGAGCTGGCTGACGAGCTCGAAGAGAATGGCTACGTCCGCTTCACGCAGACGGCCGCCTCGGGAGCCTGACATGACGGCCTCGGCCACCCGTCCCGCAACGCTCGACGTCGCGGCGATCCGGGCCGACTTCCCGATCCTGCGCCGTGTCATGCGCGGTGGAAATCAACTCGCGTACCTGGATTCCGGTGCGACGTCGCAGCGGCCGCTCCAGGTACTCGACGCCGAACGCGACTTTTTGCTCAGTTTCAACGGCGCCGTACACCGTGGCGCGCATCAGCTGATGGAAGAGGCCACCGACGCCTACGAGCAGGGCCGCGCCGAGGTCGCGGCGTTCGTCGGCGCCGAGCCCGACGAGCTGGTGTTCACCAAGAACGCCACCGAAGCGCTCAACTTGGTGTCATACGTGTTGGGGGACAACCGCTTCGACGGTGCAGTCGGCCCCGGCGATGTCATCGTCACCACCGAACTCGAGCACCACGCCAACCTGGTCCCGTGGCAGGAGTTGGCCCGCCGGACCGGCGCCACGCTGCGTTGGTACAGCGTCACCGATGACGGCCACATCGACCTGGACTCGCTTCAACTCGACAACAACGTCAAAGTCGTGACATTCAGCCATCATTCGAACGTGACCGGTGCGGTTGCCCCGGTTGCCGAGTTGGTTGCGCGGGCCAAGGCCGTTGGAGCGTTGACGGTGCTGGACGCCTGCCAGTCGGTGCCGCATCAGCCGGTCGACTTCCACGCGCTCGGCGTCGATTTCGCCGCGTTCTCGGGGCACAAGATGCTCGGCCCCAACGGAATTGGCGTGTTGTATGGCCGGGCTGAACTGCTCAACGCGTTGCCGCCGTTCATCACCGGTGGCTCGATGATCGAAACCGTCAGCATGGACGCAACCACGTTCGCCGCGCCGCCGCAGCGCTTCGAAGCCGGCACGCCGATGACCTCACAGGTCATCGGCTTGGGCGCGGCCACCCGTTACCTCACTGCCCTCGGCATGGACGCGGTCGAAGCTCACGAGCGCGAATTGGTGGCCGCCGCGATCGACGGGCTGCGCGGCATCGATGAGGTGCGCATCATCGGGCCGACCTCGATGGAAAACCGGGGCTCGCCAGTCTCGTTCGTGGTCGACGGCGTGCACGCCCACGACGTGGGCCAGGTGCTCGACGACGACGGCGTCGCGATCCGGGTCGGCCACCACTGCGCGATGCCGCTGCACCGGCGGTTCGACGTCGCGGCGACCGCGCGTGCCTCGTTCGCGGTCTACAACACCATGGACGAGGTCGACCGGCTGGTGGCCGGCGTGCGTCACGCCATCGACTTCTTCGGCAGGGCGTGACCCGACATGCGCCTCGAGCAGATGTATCAGGAAGTGATTCTCGATCACTACAAGCACCCGCAGCACCGCGGTCTGCGTGAACCATTCGGCGCGGAGGTCTACCACAAGAACCCGACGTGTGGCGATGAGATCACGCTGCGAGTGACGCTGTCTGACGACGGCGAGACGGTCGACGACGTCTCCTACGACGGCCAGGGTTGCTCGATCAGTCAGGCCGCCACCTCGGTGCTCACCGAGCAGGTGATCGGGCAGAGCGTCGGACAGGCGTTGAAGACGGTCACCGCGTTCAACGAGATGGTGTCGTCGCGCGGGAACGTCGAGGGCGAGGAAGACGTGCTCGGCGACGGGGTGGCGTTCGCCGGGGTCGCGAAGTACCCGGCCCGGGTCAAATGCGCACTCCTGGGCTGGATGGCTTTCAAAGATGCGCTGGCCCAAGCGAGTCATCAGGTACAGGAGGTCAACCGATGAGTGAGATTGCGACGCCGGACAACGAGCTGCTCGGCGATATCGAGGAGGCGATGCGCGATGTCGTCGACCCAGAGCTTGGCATCAACGTCGTCGACCTCGGACTGGTCTACGGCGTCAACCTCGAAGAGGCGGAAGAAGGCACCGTCGCGCTGATCGACATGACGTTGACGTCGCCGGCGTGCCCGCTCACCGACGTCATCGAGGACCAGTCGCGAAGTGCGCTGATCGGCGCGGGCCTGGTCGACGAGCTGCGGATCAACTGGGTCTGGAACCCGCCGTGGGGCCCGGACAAGATCACCGATGACGGGCGCGATCAGCTGCGCGCACTGGGCTTCACCGTCTGACGTGCTGTAAACGTCCTGTTAAGGGCCCCGATTTTCGCTGGTTAAAAGTCGCGAGAGTGCGAACTTCCCCGCAAAATTGTGGGACCGGATCGAAAGGGACCACTCGATGACGAAGCGATTGATGATGGTGGCGGCCTGTGCGGCTGCGCTATTGATGGGCAGCGGTATCGCCCACGCCGACGACCCGCCGCCGGCCGACCCGAAGCCCGCACCTCAGGCAGGCAGCCCGTTGTGCAACGTGATGGGCGGCGACGACGGCACCAAGTGGGAACTCGCTCCCTGTGGTTGGGCCTACGGGGAAGAGAAGGGCTGGTACCAGGTTCCCTAGCCGGTTCCGGCAACGATCGCGCGCGCTGTTCACCTGCGCAGGGTGTGAATGCGACCAGCCTTGGCTAACATCGAGAAGGTGAGCGACGCCACTAAAGCACGCGAGATCACGCCGCCGGGAAGCAAAGTTCCTCCGCACGTCGTCGTGATATTCGGCGCTACAGGCGATTTGGCGCAGCGCAAGCTTCTGCCGGGGCTGCTTCACCTGTCGTGTTCGAAGCTGGCTCCCGAAATGCGGGTGATCGGGACGTCACTCGACGAGATGGACATCGACGAATTCCGCAAATTGGCACGCAAGGCCTGCAAGGAGTTCGCCCACCACGAGGTGGCCGACGATCTGTTCGATCAATTCATCGACAATCTGACCTTTGTCTCACAGCAAAACGGTCCGGAGGGCCTGGCCGGCGCGGTGGCCGAGCAGACCGAGGTGCTCGGTGGTGAGGCCCACCTGCTGCATTACCTGAGCGTGCCGCCCAAAGCGGTGATGCCGGTGATGGACACCTTGCACAAGGCCGACCTGGCCCAAGGCTCTCGGGTGATCATGGAGAAGCCGTTCGGCGTCGACCTGGAGAGCGCGCGCGAACTCAACAAGGCGATCCACGAGCGGTTCGACGACGAACAGATCTTCCGGATCGACCACTTCCTCGGCAAAGAGGCCGCCCAGAACATCCTCGCCTTCCGATTCGCCAACGGCTTGTTCGAGCCGATCTGGAACCGCCAATTCATCGACCACATTCAGATCGACGTCCCGGAGCGGCTCACCGTCGAGAACCGCGCTCAGTTCTACGAAGCGGTCGGCGCGTTCAAAGACATGGTGGTCACCCATCTCTTCCAGATCTTGGCCTTCGTCGCGATGGAGCCGCCCACCGAGCTGGCGTCCGAAGCGATCAGCAGCGAGAAGAACAAGGTCTTCCGCTCGATGCGCCTTCTCGATCCGAGCCAGGTCGTGCGCGGCCAGTACCGCGGCTACCGGGACATGCCCGGTGTCTCGCCGGAGTCGGACACCGAGACGTTCGTCGCGCTCAAATGCGAGATCGACAACTGGCGTTGGGCCGGCGTCCCATTCTTCCTGCGCACCGGCAAGGGATTGGCCGAGGGCCAGCGAATCATCTCGATCGCGTTCCACGAGCCGCCGCGCAGCATGTTCCCACCGGGATCCGGTGTGGGGCAGAAGGGTCCGGACCACCTGACCTTCGACCTCGCCGACGTGTCCAAGATGTCGCTGTCGTTCTACGGCAAGCGGCCGGGGCCGGGTATGAAGCTGGACAAGCTCAGCCTGCAGTTCACCATGGAGGAGTCTGGCCACGTCGGCGACGTCCTCGAGGCCTACGAGCGGCTGATCCTGGACGCGATGCGCGGAGACCGGACGCTGTACAACAGCGCGGAGGGCATCGAGCGACTGTGGGAGGTCTCCGCTCCGCTGCTCGAAGATCCGCCTCCGGTGCACAGTTACGACATCGACTCGTGGGGGCCCAACGCCGTGCACCCGCTGATCGCGCCGCGCTCATGGCGGTTGCCCTTCGAACGAGGTTGGCGCGGACAGAAATAACGGCGCCTCAGCGCCAGGGTAGGTCGCTGTTCTCGCCCCGCCACCGTGACGGCGGAATCATCGGCGCACCGCGCAACCCGGAGGCCTCCACGTGGCGCAGTGCGGCTGCGAGGTGCTGTTCCATGCGCCGCTGCGCCTTCTGGGGATCCTTCGCCGAGATGGCCGCCGCGATCGCGCGATGCGACTTGGCCGCCTCGTCGCGATCGAACTGAGTAATGTCCTGTTCGGCCGCAGCCCAGCGCACCGCCTGTTCGACTGCCGCCAAAACCGTTGTCAGCAAAGGGTTCCCGCTCGCTTCGACCAGTGACTCGTGAAATTCGTGGTAGCCGGTGCCGTCGGGGGCGATGCCGCCCTTGGCGACGTCCGCGATGCGCTCGCGTTGCGGCTCGGTCGCGTGCCCGGCGACGTGCGCCGCGGCGGCGGGTTCGAGCATGATCCGAAAGGAGAGCAGGTCGCCCCAGGTCGCTCCGGTGAGGGTGAACAGTTGCACGAGTGAGCGTGCGACCCGCTCCGGCTCGGGATGCCGGATACGTACGCCGCTGCGGCCCTGGCTGGTGGTGGTGAGGCCCTCGGCGTCCAGTAGCCGAAGCGCCAGCCGGACCGTCTCCCGGCTGACGCCGAGCTGACTGATCAGTTCAGCTTCGGTGGGCAGGCTGTCACCCGGTGCGAGGTCACCGGACAGGATCTGCCGGCGCAGACCCGCGGCGACGACGTCGGGTGCGCGGGACGGTCTTGCCAGAGTCATACGACTTAGTATACTAAGTCTTTATGGTGAACGTCCCCAACACCGCCGTGCTCAACGGCGCCTTCCGGCCGATGCGGTTCGAGGCGACCGTCGAAGATTGCGTGACGACCTTCGGCGAAATCCCGAAAGACCTGTCCGGGGGCTTCTACCGGGTCGGGCCGACTTTCAAGCGGCCCACCCGCCAGGGCGCTAACGGATTGCTGGCGATGGACGGCATGGTCCAGGGGCTCGTCGTGGACAACGGCCGCGCCGACTTTCGTAACCGATGGGTCCGCACGCCCAAGTATCTGCTCGAGGACAAGCATCAGCGGGGTATGTTCGCCTGGTCGGACGGTGAGTGGACGGATTGGCGCAACATCGGCTTCGGCGCCGCCGTGCCCGACGAGCACACCCGCGGAATCCCGCAGGGCACCAACAACATCAACTGCTTCCCATTCGCGGGGGAGATCCTGGCGTCGGGCGAGCAGGGCAGTCCACCGGTGGCGCTGGATCCCATCACCCTGGAAACCCGCGGCATGGTGTCGTGGTCACCGCAGTTGTCCCGCGGCATCTTCGACAGAGCCGGTTACGGCGACGCGGCGTTCACGGCACATCCGAAGTGGGACAGCGAAACCGGCACCCTGTACGGCTGGGCCTACAGCAACCGCCAGCCCTACGTCACCGTGCACATCGTGCAACCCGACGGTGCGGTGGCATCCCGCGAACTCTGGGATGCGCCGTACACCTCGGAGGTCCACGACATGTGGCTGACGAAAGACTGGATGGTCTTGCCGTTTCAGGGATTCGCCTTCGACCCGGATCGCATCGAGCGCGGGCAGTCGGTGCAGGACTGGCGGCCCGACCTCCCGATCACGCTCGCACTTATTCCGCGTGACGACATCGAGAACGGCGAAATTCGTTGGATCACAGCTGATATCGAACACCAGTACGTCATGCACACGCTGGCCGCCGACGTCGACGGCGACACCCTGACGCTGGAAGCCCCGATCTTCGAACGCCCGCCGTTCCCGTTGGACGTCGACGGATTCCAGGGCGAAGACGTCCAGCTGTTCTTCAACCTGGCCCGCAGCACGCTCGGACGCTGGACTGTCGACCTGAATGGCGGAAGTGTGCGATCAGAGATGCTCCACGACCAGCCCTGTGAACTGCCCAAGGTCGACGAAAGGTTCTACGGGCACGGCCAGCGGTGGGGTTATCTGATCGGCGGCGAGGCCAAGGGCAAGGGCATGCGCATGCACAGCCTGGTGGTGCGCGACCGCCACAGCGGCGACGAGCAGCGGTACCGCCTCCGGCACGACCGGCCCTCGCTGGTGATGGAGCCGACCTTCGTACCACGCACCCCCGACGCGGCTGAGGGCGACGGGTACTTGATGGTGCCGATCTCCAGGTGGACCGAAAACCTGGGCGAGTACGCCATTTTCGATACCGACGACATTACCGCGGGCCCGATCTGCCGGATCGAGATTCCGTTCCTGCTCGGCTTCACCCCACACGGACACTGGATGGACTTCCGATGATTCTCACTGACACCGAAGAGGCCGCACTGCGGGCTTCGGTCCATGGCATCGTCGCCGAGTTCGGCAACGACTACTTCACCCACTGCAGTGAAACCCTGCAGCACCCCACCGAACTCTGGGACGCGTTGGCCGTTGGTGGATTCGTCGGCGTCAACCTGCCCGAGGAATACGGCGGTGGTGGAATGGGATTGAGTGCGCTGAGCGTCGTCGCCGAGGAGGCCGCCGCCGCGGGTTGCCCGCAGATCATGCTGATGATCTCGCCGGGAATCGTCGGCAGCCTGCTGGCCCGGCACGCGACCGACGATCAGAAGCGGCAGTGGCTGTCGCCGATGGCGGCGGGCGCGATGAAGATCGCCTTCGCGATCACCGAACCCGACGCCGGCTCGAACAGCCATCAGCTGGCCACCACCGCGCACCGCGACGGCGACAAGTACTTCATCAGCGGCCAGAAGACGTACATCACTGCCGCCGACCAGGCTGACGCCCTGCTCGTTGTCACCCGCACCGGCACCGACACCCAAGGCCGCGCGCAACTTTCGCTGTTCCTTGTCGACCGCGACACACCCGGCATCGAGATGAACCGCATCCCCATGACGTTCGAGATCACCGACAAGTCGTTCACGGTGTTCTTCGACGACGTGGCGGTCCCGGCCGACCGGCTGATCGGCGGCGAGGGCAACGGCTTACGGGTTGCCTTCGATGGGATGAATCCCGAGCGGGTCATCATCGCCGCGATCTGCAACGGTGTCAGCCGCTATGCCCTCGATAAGGCTGTCGCGTACGCCCGGGAGCGCCGGGTCTGGCAGGTGCCGATCGGAGCGCACCAGGGCCTCGCACATCCGTTGGCGGAAGCCAAGATTGGGCTTGAGGCCGCGCGGCTGATGACGCGCCATGCCGCCGCCCGCTTCGACGTCGGGGCCGATGCCGGCGAGCAGAGCAACATGGCGAAGTTTTTGTCGGCCGACGCCGCCATCCGCTGTCTCGATCAGGCAATCGAGGTGCATGGCGGCGCCGGCTTCACCCGCGAGGTGGCGCTGGCCAACATGTACGAGTTTGTCCGGCTGTTCAAGACCGTGCCGATCAGCCGCGAGATGATTCTCAATCACGTTGCCCAGCACAGCCTTGGTCTGCCACGCTCGTACTAGTGGCCGTGGTGCTTGCCGCCGTGCTCGGGGCAACTGCCATTCACGGCGTCCTGCACGTCAATTCTCTTGGCCTGCAACGCGCCACCGCCGTCCCGGCTGCCGTGCGCCACCAGGCACTTGCCTTGAGCGATCGCGTGGGCGTCGGCCGCCGTCTTCTTGCTGTACTTGGTGGTGTCTGTGACGTTCACTGTCGTCGTTGACGGATTACCTTGTGCGTCAATGCTATTCAGCGTGATCGTGTTGCCTGCGACGGAGGCGACCTGACCGTGCGGCGGCGGTTGGTGGCGAGGCTTGTCGCCGGCCGGGTGCGCGGGTCCGGGGCACTTCCCGTCGACCGCGGGGCTGACGCGCACCCCGCGGGCATTGATTGGGCCACTCGCGGGGGCGTCGGCGTTGTGGTCAGGATGAACCCACACGCAACTGCCGGGGGTGACATCGGTCAGCTGCGCCGGGGTGATCTCGGAAATCGGGGTCGACGGCGTGAAATCGACGGTAGTGGGCCCGGACTTCGCCGTCACCTGGACTGTGTTGCCCGAGACGGAATCGATCAGCCCTTTCACCCAGTCGTGGCCCTTGCCCGGTGCCGACGGCACCGACGAGGTGGGGGCGCCGGCGTTGTTGCTCGACGTCGCCGGGGCGGGCTTGGTCTCAGTGGAGCTTCCGCAGGCGGCCAGCGACAAGGCGGTGACGCCGGTGAGCGTCGCGATCGCCAATCGGCTTAACCCGGCGGATGGAGAAGTAAGAGACATCGAGAGTCCTTTCACGTGACGGTGCGCTGCGCAGACCCGCCAAACCGGCGCCTCTCACGATGGGCGAGACAGCTGAGTGCCGGCCATCGTTCAGTTATGAGCCGGCTGTGCGTTGGGGCTCAGTGGTGATGGTGGTGCAGCCACCACGGCAGGTGGAAGTGGTGATGCGGCGCACCCATGGGCGGGCACGGCTCAGAGGTCGATCGTCGCGGCCTGCAACACACCGCCTTCCTCACTTCCCTGAGCCGCCATGCACTTGCCGTTCTGGACTGCGTGGGCGTCGACGAGACCATGTTTGGTGTAGGTCGTCGTGTTTGTCACGGTGACCGTGGTGTGGGTGGTATGACCGGCCGGGTCGACGCTATTGACCTTGATGGCGTTGTCTGCAACGGAGTCCACGAGGCCGAAGACGGCTTCGGCCGCATTCGGTGGCGGTGGGCACACGTGCGCTATCGCCGGGCTGATCTCCACCGATTGCGCGGTGACTGCGCCGCCGGCGTTCGGTGCTACGGGCTTGACGTCGACGCAATCGCCGGGCTTGGCGTCGGCGAGAGCGGCGGAGCTGAGCTCGGTGATCATCGTCCTGGGTGTGAAGTTCACTGTCGCCGCGCTTCGGTCTCGCTGGGTGAGTTCAATCGTGTTGCCCGACACCGATCTGACGAGACCTTCGATGTGGTCTTTGCCCACTGGCGGGGGCGGGGGCGGCGGCGGTTTGGGCGCAGGAGGCGGCTGGCTGACGCTCGGCTGCGACGGGGCGGCGTGCTGCTCGTCCGATGAGTCGCACGCGCCAACCGATATGGCAATGGCGCCGATCAGCAGCAAGATGGAGAACCGAATCCGCGAGGGACTCGGTGAACGGGCGGGCATTGACAGTTCTCCGATCCAAATCGACGCAACGGGTACCCACTCCCGCCAAAATCTAACGACCGGCTGACGCAGTGGATTGAGCCCGACGCGGGGAACATCGGCGCGCGGCGAAACGTTAACAAATCCGTGACCACCCAAGAACTCACCGCCGCGCAATTCAACGAAACGATCAACGGCAACGACATCGTGCTCGTCGACTTCTGGGCGTCCTGGTGCGGGCCGTGCCGGCAGTTTGCGCCGACCTTCGCTGCGTCGGCCGACAAGCACCCCGACGTGGTGCACGCCAAGGTGGACACCGAGGCCGAGCAGGAACTCGCCGCTGCCGCGCAGATCCGGTCGATCCCCACCCTGATGGCCTTCAAGAAGGGCAAGCTGATCTTCAACCAGGCAGGCGCGTTGCCGCCGGCCGCGCTGGAAGACCTGGTTCAGCAGGTGAAGGACTTCGACGTCGACGCGGCCGTCGCGACGCAGCAGGACGACCCGTCCTGAGCTGACTTCCCCCTCTCCGGGGCTGGCTCCAATGACCCGACTCCTCAGCCATCGCTTCGCGATCCGCATCGTCGTCGCGTTACCGTTCAACGGTGAGCATGGTCCTTGTCGAACACCCGCGCCCGCACGTTGCGCTGATCACCCTGAACCGGCCCGAGCGGATGAACTCCATGGCGTTCGACGTCATGGTGCCGCTCAAGGAGGTACTGGACAACATCACCTACGACAACTCGGTTCGGGTTGTCGTGCTCACCGGCGCCGGGAACGGCTTTTCTTCCGGTGCCGACCACAAGTCGGCCGGTTCGGTGCCGCACGTCCAGGACCTGACCCGGCCCAGCTACGCGCTGCGTTCGATGGCGATTCTCGACGACGTCATCCTGGCGCTGCGCAAGCTGCATCAGCCCGTCATCGCCGCGGTCAACGGCGCCGCGATCGGCGGCGGCCTGTGCCTGGCGCTGGCCGCCGACATTCGGGTCGCGGCGCAGGGCGCGTATTTCCGCGCCGCGGGCATCAACAACGGGCTGACCGCCAGCGAACTCGGCTTGAGCTACCTACTACCGCGGGCGATCGGCTCGTCACGGGCCTTCGAGATCATGCTGACCGGCCGCGACATCGACGCCGACGAGGCAGAGCGCATCGGCCTGGTGTCCCGTCAGGTCCCCGACGAGCAGCTTTTGGAGACCTGTTTCGACATGGCCGAGCGGATCGCCGCGTTCTCCCGGCCTGGCGTCGAGTTGACCAAGCGCACGCTATGGAGTGGACTGGACGCCGCTAGCCTGGAAGGGCACATGCAGGCCGAAGGTCTCGGACAGCTCTTCGTCCGCCTGCTCACCGGCAACTTCGAAGAAGCGGTTGCCGCGCGCGCCGAGAAGCGCCCGCCGGTTTTCACCGACGACAAGTAATCAATTCCTAGGGAGAGTGACGTGATCACGGCTACGGACCTCGAGGTCCGCGCAGGTGCGCGCACGCTCCTCTACGCCGACGGCCCCGCTCTGCGGATTCAGCCGGGCGACCGGATCGGGCTGGTCGGGCGCAACGGCGCCGGCAAGACCACGACGCTGCGCATCCTCGCCGGTGAGGGGGAGCCGTACGCCGGAGCCGTGACGCGCACCGGCGAAATCGGCTACCTGCCGCAGGATCCAAGAGAGGGCGACCTCGACGTGCTGGCGCGCGACCGGGTGTTGTCGGCCCGCGGTCTAGACACCCTGCTTACCGATTTGGAGAAGCAGCAGGCGTTGATGGCCGAGGTCGCCGACGACGCCGCGCGCGATCGTGCCATCCGCAAATACGGCCAACTCGAGGAGCGTTTCGCCGCGCTCGGTGGCTACGGCGCCGAGAGCGAAGCGGGCCGCATCTGCGCGAGCCTCGGGCTACCCGACCGGGTGCTGACGCAGCAGTTGCGCACGCTGTCCGGCGGCCAGCGCCGCCGGGTCGAGTTGGCCCGCATCCTGTTCGCCGCATCCGACACCGGCGCCGGCTCTGCCACCACGCTGCTGCTCGACGAGCCGACCAACCACCTCGACGCCGACTCGATCGGCTGGCTGCGGGACTTCCTGCGCAGTCACACTGGCGGGCTGGTGGTCATCAGCCACAACGTCGACCTGCTGGCCGAGGTCGTCAACCGGGTGTGGTTTCTCGACGCGGTCCGCGGTGAGGCCGACGTTTACAACATGGGGTGGCAGAAGTATCTCGATGCCCGCGCCACCGACGAGCAGCGCCGCCGCCGGGAGCGCGCCAACGCGGAGAAGAAGGCCGGCGCACTGCGCGCCCAAGCCGCGAAGATGGGCGCCAAGGCCACCAAAGCCGTTGCGGCACAGAATATGCTGCGCCGCGCCGACCGGATGATGGCCGCACTCGACGAAGAGCGAGTGGCTGACAAGGTCGCCCGGATCAAATTTCCCAGCCCCTCGTCGTGCGGCCGCACACCGCTGACGGCCTCAGGTCTGACGAAGACCTACGGTTCGCTGGAAATTTTCACCGGCGTCGATTTGGCGATCGACCGGGGTTCGCGGGTAGTGGTTCTCGGCCTCAACGGTGCCGGCAAGACCACGCTGTTGCGATTACTGGCCGGCGTCGAACCCGCCGATGCCGGGTCGATCGAGCCCGGACACGGTTTGAAGGTCGGCTATTTCGCGCAGGAGCACGACACCCTCGACGACGTCGCCAGCGTGTGGGAGAACATCCGCCACGCCGCGCCCGACTCCGGTGAACAGGAACTGCGTGGTCTGTTGGGGGCGTTCATGTTCAGCGGCAGCCAACTCGAACAATCGGCGGGCACGTTGTCCGGCGGCGAGAAGACCCGGTTGGCCCTCGCCGGTCTGGTGGCCTCCACCGCCAACGTGCTGTTGCTCGACGAGCCGACCAACAACCTGGACCCGGCGTCGCGCGAACAGGTTTTGGATGCGTTGCGCAGCTACGCCGGAGCGGTCGTCTTGGTCACCCACGACCCGGGTGCCGCCGAGGCGCTCGACCCTCAGCGCGTTGTGCTGCTGCCCGACGGAACCGAGGACCACTGGTCTGACGAATACCGGGATCTCATCGAGCTGGCCTAATCGCTGCGACTCAAGTTTCGCGCTATAGCACGGGATTTGGTCAATCCGCTCCGCCGTTGCACCCGGGTTCCTACTCTGTGTCTCTGGGCTCGTAGTTGAAGCGGGGAGGGGCCGATGAGGAAATCGAAAAAGCCGCGCGAGCAGGTGCTGCGCGAATTGCGCAGTGCCTACGAGGGCGGCGCCAGCATTCGGACGCTGGTCGGGTCGACGGGCAGGTCGTACGGATCGATCCACAGCATGCTGCGCGAGTCCGGAACCACGATGCGCAGTCGGGGCGGACCCAACCACCGCACCCGAACATGTTGAGCCCGGGTTGAATTAGTTCTGCCGGACGGACCCCTCGACCAGATCGAGGACAGCGGTGAGCAACCGAGTGTCTTCACCGGAAGCCACCTTGGCCACCAACCCGTCCAGCACCAAATCCAGGTAGCACTGCAGCACGTCGCTGGGTACGTCGTCGCGGACCCGGCCGGCCAGCTTCTGGCGACGCAGACGCTCGATCGTCGCCGCCGCCAACTCCGCTGACCGGTCGGTCCACTCCTTGTTGAACTCCGGCTCGTGCCGTAGCTTCCGCGCGATCTCCAATCGGGTGGCGAGCCAGTCGAACTGCTCAGGGGCCGCCAGCATGTCGCGCATCACCTGAACTAGGCCCTCGCGGGACGCGACGTCGGCCATCCGCTCGGCGTCTTCGTGAGCCAGCTCGAAGAACAGCGTGTCCTTGTCACGGAAGTGGTGAAATATCGCACCCCGCGACAAACCGATCGCCTGCTCGAGGCGGCGCACCGTCGCTCCGTCGTAGCCGAACTCGGCGAAGCACCGGCGGGCGCCGTCAAGGATCTGACGGCGCCGGGCCACCAGATGGTCCTGGCTGACCTTGGGCACGCTACCGCTCGTTACGACTTGAGCATGTTGCGCAGCACGTACTGCAAGATGCCGCCGTTGCGGTAGTAATCGGCTTCACCAGGAGTGTCGATGCGCACCACGGCGTCGAATTCCACTGACTTCTCACTGCCGTTACCGCCAGTGTCTTTGACGGCCTTCACGTGCACCGTCTTTGGCGTCTTGCCGTTGTTGAGCTCCTCGATGCCGGTGATGTCGAACACCTCGGTGCCGTCCAGGCCCAGGTCCCCGGCGGACTGGCCCTCCGGGAACTGCAGCGGGATGACGCCCATGCCGATCAGGTTGGACCGGTGGATGCGCTCGAACGACTCGGCGATCACTGCCCGCACCCCGAGCAGCCGGGTCCCCTTGGCCGCCCAGTCTCGTGACGAGCCGGAGCCGTATTCCTTGCCGCCCAGGACGACCAACGGAATGTCCTGTGCCGCATAGTTTTGCGCCGCGTCGTAGATGAACGCCTGCGGGGCGTCATCCTGGGTGAAGTCGCGGGTGTAGCCGCCCGAGACGTCGTCGAGCAACAGGTTACGAAGCCGGATGTTGGCGAAGGTTCCGCGGATCATCACTTCGTGATTGCCGCGCCGGGAGCCGAAGGAGTTGTAGTCCTTGCGTTGCACGCCGTGCTCGTCGAGGTACTGCGCGGCAGGCGTTCCCGGCTTGATGCTGCTGGCGGGGGAGATGTGGTCGGTGGTCACCGAGTCTCCAAGCAACGCCAGCACCCGCGCACCGGTGATGTCGCCGACGGCCTCCGGCTCGGCCGGCATGCCCTCGAAGTACGGAGGCTTGCGCACGTACGTCGAGTCCTCGCCCCACTCAAAGGTATTGCCGCTCGGGGTCGGCAGGTTGCGCCACCGCTCGTCGCCCTTGAAGACGTCGGCGTAGTTGTTGACGAACATCTCCTGGTTGATCGCGGAGGCGATGGTGTCGGAGACGTCTTTCTGCGACGGCCAGATGTCTTTCAAGAAGACGTCGTTGCCGTCTTTGTCGGTGCCCAGCGGGTCGGAGTCGAAGTCGAAGTCCAGCGATCCGGCCAACGCGTAGGCGACCACCAGCGGCGGCGAGGCTAGGTAATTCATCTTCACGTCCGGGCTGATTCGGCCCTCGAAGTTCCGGTTACCCGACAGCACCGCAGTCACGGTGAGGTCATTGTCGTTGATCGCCTTCGAGACTTCGTCGGGCAGCGGTCCGGAGTTGCCGATGCAGGTCGTGCAGCCGTAGCCGACCAGGAAGAAGCCCAGCTTCTCCAAATACGGCCACAGGCCGGCCTTTTCGTAGTATGCGGTGACGACCTGCGAGCCCGGGGCCATTGAGGTTTTCACCCATGGCTTCGACGTCAGGCCCTTTTCCACGGCGTTGCGGGCCAGCAGCGCAGCCCCGAGCATCACCTCCGGGTTGGAGGTGTTGGTGCACGAGGTGATCGCGGCGATCACCACCGCGCCATGGTCGAGCACGAACTCGCCGCGCTCGTCGGACTTGACCCGCACCGGGTTGGTGACCCGGCCGTTCGCGTTCTTGGCCGCCGAGTGGACCGCGGAGGCGGGTTGGTCGTCCGCGTGGCCATTGGTCGGCTGGCCCGGGTCGCTGGCCGGGAACGTCTCGTCGATGGTCTCGTCCAGCTTGGACAGGTTGCCCTTGCCGCCCCCGCTGCCGACGTAGTCGGGGATCTGCTTGCGGAACGTGGATTTGGCCTCCGACAACATGATCCGGTCCTGTGGCCGCTTGGGACCGGCGATCGAGGGGACGACCTCGGACAGGTCGAGTTCGAGGTACTCGGAGAACTCCGGCTCGTGCTTCGGGTCATGCCACAGGCCCTGCTCTTTGGCGTAGGCCTCAACAAGGGCAAGCTGCTCTGGCTTGCGGCCGGTGAACTTCAGGTAGTCGATGGTCTCCTGGTCGATCGGGAAAATTGCTGCGGTAGAACCGAATTCGGGGCTCATGTTGCCCAGGGTGGCGCGGTTGGCCAACGGCACTTCGGCCACACCTTCACCGTAGAACTCGACGAACTTGCCGACGACGCCGTGCTTGCGCAGCTTCTCGGTGACGGTGAGCACCACGTCGGTGGCTGTCACACCCGGCTTGATCTCGCCGGTCAGCTTGAAGCCGACCACCCGCGGGATGAGCATCGACACCGGCTGACCGAGCATGGCGGCTTCGGCCTCGATGCCGCCGACACCCCAGCCCAGCACGCCAAGGCCATTGACCATCGTGGTGTGCGAGTCGGTGCCGACGCAGGTGTCCGGGTAGGCCAGCCCGTTACGGGACATCACGACGCTGGCCAGGTACTCGATGTTGACCTGATGCACGATGCCGGTGCCTGGCGGCACCACCTTGAAGTCGTCGAAGGCGCCCTGGCCCCAGCGCAGGAACTGGTAGCGCTCGCCGTTGCGCTCGTACTCGATCTCGACGTTGCGCTCGAAAGCGTCTGCGGTGCCGAACAAGTCGATGATCACCGAGTGGTCGATCACCAGGTCGGCGGGTGCGAGCGGGTTGACCTTGTCGGGATCGCCGCCCAAGGCGGCGACGGCCTCACGCATGGTGGCCAGGTCGACGATGCAGGGGACACCGGTGAAGTCCTGCATGACGACGCGGGCGGGCGTGTACTGGATTTCGATGCTCGGTTCGGCGCTGGGGTCCCAGTTGGCGATGGCCTCGATGTGCTGCTTGGTGATGTTGGCGCCGTCTTCGTTGCGGAGCAGGTTCTCGGCGAGCACCTTCAAGCTGTAAGGGAGCTTCTCGGTACCTGGCACCGCGTCCAGCCGGTAGATCTCGTAACTGTCACCGCCGACCTTGAGGGTGTCCTTGGCTCCGAATGAATTCGCCGAATCTTTGTTGCTCACATCAACTCCCGACATCTGTCTCGTCGGCGGGATCACGCCGCGCCCGGCTCGGACTCAGCTGCCGCGTACGCGGTCTCGCCGCTCGTTCTGCGCGCCGGCGGGCCGTGCCGACGCGCGCTACCAACCCTAACAGTACGCTTGTCCTGCATTCCGTCGGGTTCGAAAACTTCCGCTACCCGTGGCGACCGGGTGCTGTAACGCCCATGCCGTCAGGCGGTACGGTTGTCGTCCGTGACCACCCCGCACGCACCGCTCTATATTCCGGGCGAGATCTGCGGCACCCTCGGTGTCGATCCAGCGACCAAGCCCGACGATTGCCTCGCGCTCGTTCAACATCAGGTCACGGCGGGGAACATCAGCGCACCACCCTCGGTCACACCCGGGTTGCTCGAGCTGGTTGATCAAGCCCACGAACACGGCATCGACTTGAAGATCGTGGTGCTGGACCGCAACCCGCCGAACGACACTCCGCTGCGCGACATTGCGACGGTGGTCGGCTCCCATCATCCGGACGCCACCGTGCTGGTGCTCAGTCCGAACTACGTCGGCTCGTATAGCACTCACTTTCCGCGCTCGACGTTGGAGATCGGTGAGGACCACGCTAAAACCGGCAACACGGTGCTTTCCGCGCAGAACTTTCTGCATCAGCTGGAGTCGCCACAATTCCCCTGGACGCCGTTCACGATCGTGGTGCTCATCGGGGTACTAGCCGCCGTTGTCGGGACTCGATTCATGCAGCTGCGCGCGAGGCGAACAGCAACACCTCACGTCAGCGCCGATTCGCCCACCGAAGGCGCCGATAACAGCGCCTAGCGTGGATTATTCGCCTCATGTCGGATAGCGCCAACGTCTTTAGCGCGAGCCCGGGCAAATTGGTGATGTCACCGTAGGGTCACAATTCTCAGAAGAACAGACTTGTAATTTGTGACTTAAGTTTCCACTGGGTCAGATGTGATTTACGGTGCAGAGGATGCATTTGGTTTATTCGTGCTTCCAGTGATAACTGGGGCTCGGAGTGCCAGCGCCATCCGCCCCGCGTTGAGCCAAGGAGACCCGAGTCGAATGAGACGCAATTGCCGCGGCTCGTCAAACCGATTGGCGACCACGCTGATCCATCGTGTGGGACCAGCGGTACTGAGCGTGGCGCTGCTCCTGGGCACACCCGGTCTCGCCGAGGCCGACCCGGACTCGATGGCCAAGTTGATCGCTGACGTGGCGCAGGCGAACCAGCGTCTGCAGGACCTCAACGCGCAAATCCAGACCGAGGAAGAAAGCGTCAACAAGGCGATCGTCGGTGTCGAGACCGCTCGTGACAACGCCGCAACCGCACAACATGATGTCGAGGCCAGCCAGCAGTCGGTGAAGGCCGCGGACGCGGCAATCGCGGTCGCGCAGAAGCGATTCGACCGTTTCGCGGTAGCCAGCTACGTCAACGGCCCCTCCGACAGTTACCTCACCGCGAAGAACCCGGACGACATGATCGCGACGGCGGCCGCCGGCCAGGCGCTGGCCACCAGTTCTCAGCAGGTGATGGACAACCTTCAGCGCGCCCGCACCGAGCAGCTGAATAAGGAATCCTCGGCGCGATTGGCAAAGCAGAAGGCCGACAAGGCCGTTGGCGACGCCCAAGCCAGCCAGAACGCGGCGGTTTCGGCGCTAACCGACGCACATCGTAAGTTCGGCGAACAACAGCAAGAAGTCACTCGACTGGCCGATGAGCGTAGCGCGGCCCAATCAAGACTCGACGCCGCCCGCAATTGGTCGGCATCCGCGGGCGGACCGGATGCCGAACAGCGGGCGGCGTCGTCCCCCGGAGACCGGTGGGACCCGGCGGCGCCGGGCTCGCCGCAGCGGCCTCACGGCAATGGTGCCAACTGGGACGGCGCGTGGGACCCGACGCTGCCGATGGTGCCCAGCGCCAATGTCCCGGGCGACCCGATCGCGATTCTCAACAAGGTCCTCGGGACGATGTCGACCTCGTCCGAGGTCACCTCCAACATGGGCCGGAGCTTTCTACAGCAGCTCGGATTAGCGCCCACGCCAACGGGTTTCACCAACGGCAAAATCCCTCGGGTCTACGGACGGCAGGCATCCGAATACGTGATCCGGCGCGGTCTCTCCCAGTTGGGGGTGCCCTACTCGTGGGGTGGTGGCACTGCGGCCGGCCCAGGCAAGGGCATCGGTTCCGGGTCCGGGACCACCGGCTTCGACTGCTCGGGTCTGGTGCTGTACGCGTTTGCCGGCGTCGGCATCAAGCTGCCGCACTACTCGGGCGCGCAGTACGACCTCGGTCGCAAAATCCCGGCGTCGCAGATGCGCCGCGGCGATGTGATCTTCTACGGGCCCGGCGGTAGCCAGCACGTGACGATCTACCTCGGTCAGGGCCAGATGCTCGAGGCGCCCGACGTCGGCCTGAAGGTCCGCGTCGCGCCGGTTCGCACTAGCGGCATGACGCCTTTCGTAGTCCGTTACATCGAATACTGACGCGTTGAAAGGATTTATGCGCCATCGGTTTACGGACTCCATGGGTGTGCGCCGGACCAGAGTTGTCTGGGCGATGGTGGCCGCCATCAGCCTGCTGATCGCACTGGCGACTCCCGCCCAGGCCGAGGACGGTGCGTGGGATCCGACCCTGCCGCCGACGATCAGCGCGGGCGCGCCGGGGGACCCGGTGGCCATGGCCAACCAGTCGCTGCAGGCGACCGCGCAAGCCACCCAGACGACTCTCGGACTAGGACAGCAGTTCCTCAGTGGCCTTGGAATCAACCTGGGCGGTAAACCCGCCGGCACTAGCGCGAGCGGAATTCCGCGGGTGTATGGCCGGCAGGCCGTCGAATACGTGATCCGCCGCGGCTCGTCACAGATGGGTGTGCCGTACTCATGGGGTGGCGGCACGCCCAACGCGCCGAGCAAGGGCATCGACTCCGGCGCCAACATCGTCGGATTCGACTGCTCGGGCCTGGTCCGCTACAGCTTTGCCGGGGTAGGCGTGCTGCTGCCCAGGTTCTCCGGTGACCAGTACAACGCGGGTCGCCACATTCCGCCCTCGCAGGCCAAGCGCGGCGACCTGATCTTCTACGGGCCCGGCGGTGGCCAGCACGTGACCATCTATCTGGGTAACGGCCAGATGCTGGAGGCGTCCGGCAGCGCCGGCAAAGTCACCATCAGCCCGGTGCGCAAGGGCGGTATGACGCCGTTCCTGACCCGAATCATCGAGTACTGACAGGGTCGTGTGGCTGGGTTCTCCTCGGTCCGCTTCGCATACCGCATCGTCGCCAGGCGAAGGCCACGTCGACGGATCCCTGGTCGCCTGGAATAGTTGAGCCAGGGCACGCCGCTGCCCCGCGACGTTCGCGGTGCGAGTAGTCGTGTTCGATGGAATTCTGGAAGGTGAGAGCCGTGGAGGGTGATCGATGACATCAGCAGGCGGGCCGCCGCCGGGCACCAGCGGTTACTCGGGTCCGGGCAGCGCATCAACGGCATCTGCGCACGCGGCTCCCGGCGGTGGCGGCAACGGCTTGGCGGCCGAGGTACACACCTTGGAGCGGGCCATCTTCGAGGTCAAGCGCATCATCGTCGGCCAGGACCGGCTCGTCGAGCGGATGCTCGTCGGACTGCTGTCCAAGGGTCACGTGCTGCTCGAGGGTGTGCCCGGGGTGGCCAAAACCCTGGCCGTGGAAACGTTCGCCAAGGTGGTCGGCGGGTCTTTCGCCCGCATCCAGTTCACTCCTGACCTGGTTCCCACCGACATCATCGGTACCCGCATCTACCGGCAGGGCAAAGAGGAGTTCGACACCGAGCTGGGTCCGGTTGTCGCGAACTTCCTGCTCGCCGATGAGATCAACCGCGCGCCGGCCAAGGTTCAGTCCGCGTTGCTCGAGGTCATGCAGGAACGCCAGGTGTCTATCGGCGGCAAGCGGTTCCCGCTGCCCAACCCGTTCCTGGTGATGGCGACCCAGAACCCGATCGAGCACGAGGGCGTTTACCCGCTGCCCGAGGCGCAGCGCGACCGCTTCCTATTCAAGGTCAATGTCGGCTACCCGTCTCCGGAGGAAGAGCGCGAGATCATCTACCGGATGGGCGTCAAGCCTCCGGAGCCCAAGCAGATCCTCGACACGGGTGACCTGCTGCGGCTGCAGGAGATCGCGGCGAACAACTTCGTGCATCACGCGCTGGTCGATTACGTGGTGCGCGTCGTCACCGCCACCCGTCACCCCGAGCAACTCGGCATGAACGACGTCAAGAGCTGGATCTCGTTCGGCGCCTCCCCGCGTGCTTCGCTGGGCATCATCGCCGCGTCGCGTTCGCTGGCGCTGGTGCGCGGTCGCGACTACGTGATCCCGCAGGACATCGTCGAGGTCATCCCGGACGTGCTGCGGCACCGCCTGGTGCTCACCTACGACGCGCTGGCCGACGAGATCTCCTCGGAGATCGTCATCAACCGGATCCTGCAGACCGTGGGCATGCCGCAGGTGAATGCTGTTCCGCAACAAGGTCATTCGGTGCCTCCGGCGATGCAAGCCGCGGGTGCGGCCAGCGGTCGGTGACCGACCCCAACTCCGCCGCCGAGCGGCCCGTGGTCCGTCCGCCGTCGATGCAGCGCGGGAACATCGACGACCCGAAGCTGTCGGCGGCGCTGCGGACCCTTGAGCTCACGGTCAAACGCAAGCTCGACGGTGTCCTGCACGGCGACCACCTCGGCCTGATCCCGGGCCCGGGGTCGGAGCCGGGGGAGTCGCGCGAGTACCAGCCCGGCGACGACGTGCGCCGGATGGACTGGGCGGTCACCGCGCGCACCACCCATCCGCACGTGCGGCAGATGATCGCCGACCGCGAACTGGAGACCTGGCTGGTGGTCGACATGTCGGCCAGCCTGGACTTCGGCACCGCGGTCTGCGAGAAGCGCGACCTGGCGGTGGCCGCCGCGGCCGCCATCACGTTCCTCAACAGCGGCGGTGGAAACCGGCTCGGCGCGCTGATCGCCAACGGCGAGAAGGTAACTCGCGTACCGGCCCGCTCTGGGCGCCAGCACGAGCAGACGCATGCTGCGCACCATCGCCACCATGCCGAAGGCGCCGGTCGGCGTGCGCGGCGATCTGTCGGTGGCCATCGATGCGTTGCGCCGCCCCGAGCGCCGCCGCGGGATGGCGGTGATCATCAGCGACTTCCTCGGCCCGATCAACTGGATGCGGCCGCTGCGGGCTATCGCCGCCCGCCACGAGGTGCTCGGCATCGAGATTCTGGATCCGCGCGACGTCGAGTTGCCTGATGTCGGCGATGTCATCCTGCAGGACGCCGAGACCGGGCGCTCCCGCGAATTCACCATCGACGAGCAGTTGCGCGACGACTTCGCCAAAGCGGCCGCCGCGCATCGCGCCGACGTGGCGCGCACGCTGCGCAGCTGCGGGGCGCCGCTGCTGTCGCTGCGCACCGATCGCGACTGGATCGCCGACATCGTCCGTTTCGTCGAATCCCGCCGACGCGGTGCACTGGCGGGGCGCCAGTGACTCGCGCTTCTCCACGAGTCGGGCCTAACCATGAAGACGGGTCTGCTATGACATTGCCGTTGCTCGGGCCGATGACGCTGTCCGGGTTCGCCCACGCGTGGTTCTTCCTGTTCCTGCTGGTGATCGCCGGTCTGGTCGCGCTGTACGTCATCGCGCAGATCGCCAGGCAGCGCCGGATGCTGCGCTTCGCCAACATGGAACTGCTGGAAAGCGTTGCGCCCAAACAGCCCACCCGCTGGCGACACCTGTCGGCGATCCTGCTGGTGGCGTCGCTGCTGCTGTTCACCATCGCGATGGCCGGCCCGACCCACGACGTCCGGATTCCGCGCAACCGTGCTGTCGTCATGCTCGTCATCGACGTGTCGCAGTCCATGCGGGCCACCGACGTCGAGCCCAACCGGATGGCCGCCGCTCAAGTCGCGGCCAAGGAGTTCGCCGGCGAACTGACCCCCGGCATCAACCTCGGCCTGATCGCTTACGCCGGCACGTCGACCGTGCTCGTCCAGCCGACCACCAACCGCGACGCGACCAAGGCCGCGCTGGACAAGCTGCAGTTCGCCGACCGCACCGCCACCGGTGAAGGCATTTTCACCGCGCTGCAGGCCATCGCCACCGTCGGCGCGGTGATCGGCGGGGGCGACACCCCGCCGCCGGCCCGCATCGTGTTGTTCTCCGACGGTAAGGAGACGATGCCGACCAACCCGGACAACCCCAAGGGGGCGTTCACCGCGGCGCGCACCGCCAAGGACCAGGGCGTGCCGATCTCGACCATTTCGTTCGGCACCCCGTACGGATTCGTCGAAATCAACGGGCAGCGCCAGCCGGTGCCGGTCGACGACAGCACGATGAAGAAGGTAGCCGAACTGTCCGGCGGCACCCACTACGACGCCGCGAACCTGCAGGAGCTCAAGCAGGTCTACGCCTCACTGCAGCAGCAGATCGGCTACGAGACGATCAGGGGCGACGCCAGCATCGGTTGGCTGCGTCTGGGTTCGCTGGTATTGGCCCTGGCCGGGCTGGCCGCTTTGCTGATCAACCGGCGGCTGCCGACCTGATCAGTGCCGGGCAGTTGGCTGGGCCGTGCAGTCGATGAGTGCCAGGCGATTTCAACGACGCCGTGGTCAAGCGATAGGTTGTCCGAGTGACTGACACGGCCCCCCACGCCACTACCGACGGCGGCAAGCCCCCATTCGTGTCTCGCTCGGTGCTGGTCACCGGAGGAAACCGCGGGATCGGGCTGGCGATCGCCCAGCGGCTGGCCGCCGACGGCCACAAGGTCGCCGTCACGCACCGCGGATCCGGCGCGCCCGAGGGACTGTTCGGCGTCGAATGCGACGTCACCGACAGCGACGCCGTCGACCGCGCGTTCACCGCGGTCGAGGAGCACCAGGGTCCGGTCGAGGTGGTGGTGTCCAACGCCGGCGTCTCCGCGGACGCGTTCCTCATCCGGATGACCGAGGAGCGATTCGAGAAGGTCATCGACGCCAACCTCACCGGGGCGTTCCGGGTGGTGCAGCGCGCATCGCGCAGCATGCAGCGAAAGCGGTTCGGCCGGTTGATCTTCATCGGTTCGGTGTCGGGCACCTGGGGCATCGGCAACCAGGCCAACTACGCCGCATCCAAGGCCGGCGTGATCGGCATGGCCCGCTCGATCTCCCGGGAGCTGTCCAAGGCCGGCGTGACCGCCAACGTGGTCGCCCCCGGCTACATCGACACCGAGATGACCCGTGCGCTGGACGAGCGGATTCAAGAGGGCGCGCTGGACTTCATCCCCGCCAAGCGAGTCGGTACCGCCGCCGAGGTCGCCGGTGTGGTCAGCTTCCTGGCCTCCGAGGATGCGAGCTACATCTCCGGTGCGGTCATTCCGGTCGACGGCGGCATGGGCATGGGCCACTGACCGGCTCGAAAGAACTAAGGAATCAGGACAGACATGGCAGGACTGCTCGAAGGTAAACGGATCCTGGTCAGCGGGATCATCACCGACGCATCGATCGCGTTCCACATCGCGAAGGTGGCCCAGGAGGCGGGCGCCCAATTGGTGCTGACCGGCTTCGACCGGCTGCGGCTGATCCAGCGCATCGCCGACCGGTTGCCGGAGAAGGCGCCGTTGCTCGAGCTCAACGTGCAAGACGAGAAGCACCTCGACACACTGGCCGAGCGCGTGACGGCCGAGATCGGCGAGGGCAACAAGCTCGACGGCGTGGTGCACTCGATCGGCTTCATGCCGCAGACCGGCATGGGCGTCAACCCGTTCTTCGACGCGCCCTACGAGGATGTGTCGAAAGGCATTCACATCTCGGCGTATTCGTATGCCTCACTGGCCAAGGCGCTGCTGCCGATCATGAATCCCGGTGGCTCCATCGTCGGTATGGACTTCGACCCGACGCGGGCGATGCCGGCGTACAACTGGATGACGGTGGCCAAGAGTGCGCTGGAATCGGTCAACCGGTTCGTGGCCCGCGAGGCCGGCAAGTTCGGCGTGCGCTCCAATCTCGTTGCCGCCGGACCGATCCGGACGCTCGCGATGAGCGCCATCGTCGGCGGTGCACTCGGCGACGAGGCCGGCGCCCAGATGCAGCTGCTCGAAGAGGGATGGGATCAGCGGGCCCCGATCGGGTGGAACATGAAGGACCCGACGCCGGTAGCCAAGACGGTGTGCGCGCTGCTGTCGGAGTGGCTGCCGGCCACCACGGGCACCATCATCTACGCCGATGGCGGCGCCAGCACGCAGTTGCTGTAGCGCCCAATGGATTTCGATGCTGTCCTGCTGCTCTCCTTCGGGGGGCCGGAAGGGCCCGAGCAGGTGCGGCCGTTCCTGGAGAATGTCACCCGGGGTCGCAACGTGCCACCGGAACGGCTCGACGACGTGGCCGAGCATTACCTGCACTTCGGCGGGGTGTCGCCGATCAACGGGATCAACCGCGGTCTGATCGATCAACTTCGGGCGCATTTGGACATCCCGGTCTACTTCGGCAACCGCAACTGGGAGCCGTACGTCGAGGATGCGGTTGCGACCATGCGCGACAACGGCATTCGACGTGCGGCGGTGTTCACCACGTCGGCGTGGAGCGGCTACTCCGGATGCACGCAGTACTCCGAGGATCTCGACCGGGCCCGGCGTTCGGCCGGTCCCGGCGCGCCTGAACTCGTCAAACTTCGGCGCTACTTCGACCACCCGTTGTTCGTCGAGATGTTCGCCGACAACCTCGCCGCCGCCGCGAAGACGGTGCCCGCGGATGCGCGGCTGATCTTCACCGCGCACTCGGTCCCGATCGCTGCCGACGACCGTCTCGGCCCCAAGCTCTACAGCCGCCAAGTACGTTACGCCGCACAGGTTGTCGCGGCGGCCGCCGGCTACGACGAGTACGACGTGGTTTGGCAGTCGCGTTCGGGTCCGCCGCAGGTGCCCTGGCTGGAACCGGACGTCGCCGATCACGTTGCCGGGCTTGCCGATAACGGCACGACGGCGGTCATCGTCTGCCCGATCGGGTTCGTCGCCGACCACATCGAAGTCGTGTGGGATCTGGACACCGAGTTACGCGAACAAACCGACGCGGCCGGTATCGCGTTCGCGCGGGTGAGCACTCCCAACGCCGACCCGCGATTCGCCCGCCTTGCGGTGGATCTGATCGACGAGCTCCGCCAGGGACGCGCTCCGGCACGGGTGAACGGCTCGCACCCAGTGCCCGGATGTGCGGCGGGCTTGAACGGCGAGCCATGCCGCCCGCCGCATTGCGCCGCTGAAACCGCGAGCCAGAACTAACGCTGCCAGGCGGCGTGCAGCATCGCGCCGAGCGCAGCTATTCTCGCCGATCGAACGACACCGGCCAGCGGTCGCAGCGCGTCGGTGGCGATCTGCGCCTCGGACAACGACTGCGTGCCGATTCTGCTCAGGCCGGCGCTGACCGCGATGATCGCATCGACATGTGCGGCGTTCTCCAAGACGCGCAGCGCACGCGTCGGAGCATCCTCGGGAACCTGGTGGTGCCGAGTGGATTCCAGCAACTGCTCGACCATGCCGCGCGGATCGTCGACATCGACTTCGGCTGATCCGAGGCCGATGGTGGTAAGGGCGTCCGCAGCGGACCGGACGGCCAGCCGCAACTCGTACTCGGCCTCGCCCAAGTCGATGTGGTCGATCACCGGGACGCCAGGCAACGAATACACCGTCCACGACAGCGCGGCGAGTTCGGGTATCGCGAGTTCGTCATCGGTGTCGTCGTACTCGAATTCCGGCACCAACCCGACGGCGATCCCGGGATCGTCTGGGTGGGTGACGATCACCGCCTCGCCTGCCGCCATCGCGTCCCGCTCGAACTGTGTTCCCGGGACCAGTCCGCGGGCATCGCCGGGAATCGGCAGTACCACCGAGATCGACGGCGTTCCGGTCGATGACCGTCCGGCCGCCGTCCGCAATGTCTGCAGCAGCGAAACCACGCCCGCGTCATGGACATCCGGCCAGGGCAGCCCGGTGTGGCCCGCCGCCACCGCGTCATACGCGGTCACGGACTGCGCAGGGGCCCAACAAGATAACGCGTCGAGGACGTCATCGGGCGCGGCCCGGCCGGCCAGCCAGGCATTGGCCCATACCGAGAGCGTTGCGCTTGGGCACCACATGAATTCGCAGTCTAGTTGTTCGTCGTGGACAAGGCCGGTCACGCGATATCCTGACGGCATGTCTGCGGCCGTGATCTGGCTCATCGTCGCGTTGGGCCTAGCCGGCGCGGAGGCGCTCACCGGTGACATGTTCCTGCTCATGTTGGGTGGTGGCGCGCTGGCCGCAGCCGGATCCAGCTGGCTGACGGACCTGCCGATCTGGGGCGATGGCGTGGTGTTCCTGGTCGTCTCGGTGCTGCTGCTGGCGCTGGTTCGGCCGGCCCTGCGACGACGGCTGACCCCGCCGAGGAGCCTCACGACAGGCATCGAAGCCTTGCAGGGCAAGCGCGCGCTGGTGCTCGATCACGTGGCTCGCGACGAGGGCCAGATCAAAATCGACGGTCAAGTGTGGACCGCGAGACCATTGAATGACGGTGACGAGTTCGAACCCGGCGAACAAGTCACCGTCATGCATATCGATGGGGCCACTGCGGTGGTCTGGAATCCGTAATCCTCTGAAAGCTTTAGGAGAATCGCATGGGTGCAACTGCCGGGCTGTTGTTTTTCGCTGTGCTGGTCGTGTTCGCCGTGATCGTGGTGGCCAAGTCGGTGGCGCTGATTCCGCAAGCGGAAGCGGCCGTCGTCGAACGACTGGGCCGCTACAGCCGCACAGTCAGCGGGCAACTGACCTTGCTGGTGCCTTTCATCGACCGCATCCGGGCCCGCATTGACCTGCGCGAACGAGTGGTGTCGTTTCCGCCGCAGCCGGTGATCACCGAGGACAACCTGACACTGAACATCGACACCGTCGTCTACTTCCAGGTGACCAACCCGCAAGCGGCGGTCTACGAGATCAGCAACTACATCGTGGGTGTCGAGCAGCTGACCACCACCACACTGCGCAACGTGGTCGGTGGGATGACGCTCGAGCAGACGTTGACTTCCCGCGACCAAATCAACGGCCAGCTGCGTGGCGTGCTCGACGAGGCGACCGGACGGTGGGGGTTGCGGGTGGCACGTGTCGAACTGCGGAGCATCGACCCGCCGCCGTCGATCCAGGACGTCGATGGAGAAGCAGATGAAGGCCGACCGCGAGAAGCGGGCGACGATCCTGACCGCCGAGGGCATGCGGCAGGCGTCGATCACGCAGGCCGAGGGCGAGAAGCAGTCGCAAATCCTGGCCGCCGAAGGTGCCAAGCAGGCCGCGATCCTGGCCGCCGAGGCCGACCGGCAATCCCGCATGCTGCGCGCTCAGGGTGAGCGGGCAGCGGCGTACCTGCAGGCGCAGGGTCAAGCGAAGGCGATCGAGAAGACATTCGCGGCCATCAAGGCAGGCCGGCCGACCCCCGAGATGCTGGCCTACCAATACCTGCAGACACTGCCCAAGATGGCGGAGGGCGACGCCAACAAGGTGTGGGTGGTGCCCAGCGACTTCGGGACCGCGCTGCAGGGCTTCACAAGTCCCTCGGCGCACCCGGCGACGATGGCGTATTCCGTTTCGCGCCGTCGCCGGTCGACGACACCCCGGTCGCGCCCGAGGACGACAGCGACGTCGCCGACTGGTTCTCCACCGAGACCGATCCTGCGCTCGTTCAGGCGGTGGCCAAGGCCGAAGCCGACGCGCGTAAACCGGTGGACGAGGTGCTGCCGCCGCGACACCAACTGGGGCAGTGAGATGGGCGCGCTGACCCGTTCAAGAACCTACGCCGGCCTCGCCGCGTTCCAGGCCTTCGATGCGGTGGCATGCGCGATACCGATTCCCCCGATCGCGAAGAGCCTGGACAGCTTGGGTGTCCCGCCGGAGATCCGCTGGCTCCTGCCGACGGCGAAGGCGGCGTCGGTGATCGGTTTGCTGTCGGCCAGCCGTATTCCCGCGCTGGCGCGACTGACGACGGCCATGCTGACGCTGTACTTCGTGCTGGCGGTCGGAGCGCATCTGCGGGTCCGCGACAAGCTCGTCAACGCCATTCCGGCGGCGTCTTTTCTAGTGACGTATGCCGTGCTGACCGCTAAGGGACCGGAGCAGGCCTAGGCGAGCCGCACTTCCACGATGGGCAACGAGGTGTCGGTTTCATCGATCGGATTGCCGAAGGTCCGTTCGAGCACCGGCTTGAAGCTGTTCCACGCCTGAGGATGGTGACGGGCGTAGTCGCTGAGGGCGCGGCTAGCTTCCTGACGAGTCAGGACCCGCGCGGTTGCCGACGCGGGACGGCGGCTACCGAGATAGACACGCACCTGGGAGTTGGCCCTGATGTTGCGCAACCATTGCGCCTTCTCTCCGAATCCGGAGGCAACGAGATAGCGGTCCGGTGACGGATGATCAAGGACTTCCAGGACGACGTTGCGCGGCTGCCCGGAGTTTCGGCCGAGGTGTTCGAGCATGAGAAGCCGCGGGCCGAGCAGCGCGCCGGCGCCGAAACGATAGATCCAAATGGGTGCTCGCATCAGTGCGCGAGTATGCAGGATGCGGGCACCCAGGGCCGGAAGCTGCGAACGCAGCCAGCGGGCGGCTGTCATGCCTTCATGCTCTCGCAACTTCCTCTGAAGTCGCTGGCAACGCGGTCGAGGCGGCCGCTTGTGGTCGTACCACGTTCAAATCACCAGCTAATGGGTATCTGACCGCGTGATGAATACGTCCCGCCGGCGAACCGGTGCAGGCCGGCGACGCCGGCGGCGCTGGACCCGCGATCAGATTCAGGTCACCGACCCCGAGGTGATGCGGCACTCCCTCAGAGGTGCCTCCATCGGCAACTTCATGGAGTGGTACGACTTCGGCGTCTACGGCTACATCGCCACCGTGATCGCGCAAGTGTTCTACCCCGGCAACAGCGTCAGCGCGGTCCACTTGCTTGCCACTTTCAGCACTTTGGCGGCAGCGTTCGTCGTGCGCCCGATCGGCGGGATGATCTTCGGCCCGCTCGGCGACCGCATCGGGCGCAAGCGGGTGCTGGTGATCACGATCGTGCTGATGACAATCGGGACGACCGGTACCGGCCTACTCCCGGGCTACAGCACCATCGGCATCTGGGCGCCGATTCTGTTGGTCGTCGCGCGGGTGTTTCAGGGCTTGTCCACCGGCGGCGAGTACGTCGGCGCGATGACCTACATTGTCGAACAGGCGCCCGACCGGATTCGCGGAAGGGTGGTCGGGTTCTTACCGTTAGGCAATCTGGCCGGCTTCGTCGCGGCGGGTCTGATCGTCACCGGATTGCAGACCTGGCTGCCGAACCACGAGATGCTGACGTGGGGGTGGCGAGTTCCGTTGCTGTTGAGCGCGCCGCTCGGGCTGGTTGCGGTGTTCATGCGGCTGCGACTCGAGGAATCACCCGCCTACCAGGGTGAGCATGCAGCGGCGTCGTCCGATGACGCAGTGAGCTACCGCCGGACCATCGCCGAGCAGTGGAAGCCGATGCTGATCTGCGCTGCACTGGTTTACACGTCCAACGCCGCCGACTACATGCTGACCGGATACCTGCCCACCTACCTGAAGGTCTTTGCGCACATCAGCCACACGTCCGGGCTGGCGATGATCACCGCCACGCTGACGATCCTGGCCATGCTGTTGGTACCCGTGGCGGCGCTGTCGGATCGCATCGGGGTGAAGCCGATCATGCGGACGGGATCACTGCTGCTGATCGCGGCCTCGATTCCCGCATTCCTGTTGATTCGCAGCAGCGGCGGTCTGGTGTTGGTCTTTGCCGGCGTGCTGGTGATCGGGCTGATGGAGTTGTGCTTCGACAGCACGTCACCGGCGACGATGCCGGCACTTTTCCCGACCAACGTCCGCAACGGAGCCTTGGCGATCTCCTACAACGTTGCGATTTCTGCCTTCGGTGGGACCACTCCGTTGATCGCCCAGGCGTTGGTCAGCGCAACCGGCAACCTCATGATTCCCGCGTACATGCTGATCGTGGCGGGCGCGGTGGGATTGGTGACGCTGGTCTTCACGCCGGAGGTCGCCGGCCGGCGGTTACCCGGATCGCCGCCCACGGTCGAGACCGAGGAAGAGGCCCGCGAGTTGGTGGAGGGGTGCGACTAGAGATCACGCCGAGGCGGCGCGACATCAGTGTGGGGTACCGGGCGGGCAGGGCGGCGGGTAGACCGGAACACCGCCGCCGCCTCGAGCGCTGCCGGGGCCGACTCGCCCGTACGGCCAGCACTTCATCGCCTTGAGCGGGGGCGTGGGGGCCGCCGGGCTCGGTTCCGGGGGAGCAGGATCCAGCGGCGCGGCCATGGCGGCCGCCGAACCGCACGTGAGTGTCGCGGTGACGATTGCCGCCGCGGCAACGAGGTGTTTGACGTCCATGTGTTGCCTCTCAGGCGGACAGGGCCACGCAGCGGTCCACAGATACTTCAGTTTTTCAGTGTATCGCCGAGCGGCGTTCGCTGCCGGGCTCCCGTTGTCGACTATCGACGTCAGCCCCCGGGGTGTGGTGGTGGTGTCGGCGGTATTGACGAATTTCGTAGGCGAACAGCGCAACCCCGGTCAGGCCGGTGCACAGCGAGACCGTGAACAACAGCGGGCTGACGTGACCGGTGAGCGCGTCGCCGAGAATCACCACGGCTGACGTCCCGGGTAACAAGCCCACCACCGTCGCCAACAGATAGGGCAGCACTCGGACTGCGGACGCCCCGACCGCATAATTCAGCGGCGCGAACGGCACCACCGGGATCAACCGCAACGACATCACCGCGACCCAGCCCCGCTCGCGCAGCCGGGCATCGACCTTCTCGACGGCCTGGTGACCCACCAGTCGGGTGAGTTGCAAGCCGGCGGCACGAACGAGTCCCAGCGCGATCATGGCGCTGAGCGTGCTCGCCGTCACGGCCAGCGTGACGCCGAGAATCGGTCCGAACAGCAAACCGGCGGCCAACGTGAATGCGGTACGCGGAAAAGGCAATACGGTGACCATGATGTGGGTGCCCAGAAACGCCAGCGGTAACCACGGACCCATCGTCATCGCCCAGTCTCGCAACTCCACCGCGGACGGCAACCGAACTAGCAGCGCCGCTGCGACCAGGGCAACGACCACGACCGATGTCAGGATCAGTCGAGGGGTGGACACCTGACGCGCGGTGCCGGCCAGCGCGGAACCCAGCGGACGCAACATCTCTGCGAATCTGCGGGTCTGTCCGGTCACAGCGTGCAGCCTACGGTCCCGCGGCGGCTAACCGGTCAGCGGACGAACAGCGACAGCAACTTGCGGCCCAATGGCATTGCCGGAGAACGGCTTTCGCTGACGACTGTGATGTCACGACCAGACCGTCGACGTAGCTCACGCTGCAGGTTGTCGTGCAGCGTGCTGGTTGCCGCCGGGCATCCGTGGCAGGCGCCCGATAACCGGACGCTCACCGTGTCACCGACGATCGACACCAATTCGATCGAGCCGCCATGGGATTCGGCGAGCGCGCCGATCGGTCCGGCAAGCAACTCGGCCGTGGTCGCGGCGACCTCGGCGGTGGCGTCGGCGGCCAGGTCGACGTGCCAGCCCGTCCGATCCAACAGCGCGTCCGACAGCGCCCGACGGACGTCGTCGCCCAATTCGCGCCAGTTGCCACCGCGATGCAGCGTGATCAGCACATCGGACGAGCGCACCTCGATGTCGTCGAGCACCCCGTCTTGCAGCAGTTCGCCGAGGCGGCCCGGGGCTTGGCGCACCCGGCCGCGCGCCGGCAACCGGTCCGCCGCGACCACCCAGCGCAATTGCTGCGGATTCGTCGTCGCGGTGGCGTGGACGGGGATCATGCGCCCAGGCCCACGGCAATCGCGTGGGCGATGAAAGCCATCACCCAAGCCAGGACGAACATGTAGCTGAAGGCGAAGGCGGGCCATCGCCAGGTGTTGGTTTCGCGCCGCATCACCGCGATCGTGGACATGCACTGCAGCGCGAACATGAAGTAGACCATCAGCGCGATCACGGTCGGGGCGGTGAAGATGCGATGCCCGTGATCGTCGGTCAGCGTGGCCAGGGATTCCTGCGGGGACTCCGGGTTCGTCGCCGCCGCCACCTGGCCCAGGGTCGAAACGAACACCTCGCGGGCCGACAGCGAGCCGACGAGCGCGATGTCGGTGCGCCAGTCGAAGCCCAGCGGCGCGAAAACCGGCTCGACGCCGCGACCCACATCGGCGGCGAAGCTGTGATTCATCACGTACGCGGTCGCGTCGGTCGTCGACATGCCGCGGGTCTGGGCTTCGCGGACCGGCAGATTGAGCAGCGCCCACAACAGTAGGGAGGTCGCGAGGATGATCGTTCCGGCTTTGCGCAGGAAGACCTGCGCGGCGCTCCACATCGCGGCGAGCATCGCCTGCGGCGACGGCAGCCGGTAGGGCGGCAGCTCCATGGTGAACGGCAGCAGATCCCCGCGCAGAATGGTGGACTTGACCACCAGCGCGGCCAGCAGCGCGGACAGGCCGCCGCCCAGATACAGCAGAAACATCGTGACGCCTTGCGCGCTGAGCCCCCACCATCGGGTCTGCGGCGCGACCAGCAGGCCGACCAGCAGCGTGTACACCGGCAGGCGCGCCGAGCAGGTCATCAACGGCGCGGTGACAATCGTCGCGATCCGGTCGCGCGACGACGGCAGCGTTCGGGTCGCCATGATGCCGGGGATCGCGCACGCGAACGATGACAGCATCGCCACGAATGCGCGACCTTCCAGACCGGTTTTGGCCATCACCCGGTCCATCAGGAAGGCCGCCCGCGACATGTAGCCGACGCTTTCTAGGAACGCGAGCAGACAGAACAGCAACACGATCTGTGGAATGAACTGCAGCACGGTGCCGACACCGCCGATGAGTCCCTGGCTCAGCAGTCCGCGCAGAACGGGATTGCCGACGTGTTCGGCGACCTGGCCGCCCAGCCAGGTCAGCGCGCTGCCGATGCCGTCGCGCAGGGGTGCCGCCGCGGTGAACAACACCTGGAAGAAGTAGAACATCACTGCGAAGAAGATGACCGTGCCCCACAGCGGGTGCAGGAGCACCCGGTCGATTCGCGCTGTGCGTCGATCCGGTTGCGGGGCAACGTAATCGGCTGCCTCGAGTACCGACTGGCCCCACGCATCAATGTCGTCCTGGCTGACCGGGGGGAGGACCGGCGGGCGCCGCCACTGCTCGAACGACGGCAATTGCGCCCGCAGGTCAGCGATTCCCGAGCCATGAGACGCGATGACCGCCGCGACCGGGATGCCCAGCGCCGTCGAGAGCCTGTCGGTGTCGATGCGTCCGCCGCGGGAGGCCAGTTCGTCGCCCATGGTCAGCGCGAGCAGGCACGGCAGATCCAGCCGAAGCACCTGCCCGATCAGCAGGATGGAGCGACGCAGGGTGGTGGCATCGGCGACCAGCACGATCGCATCGGGCGCGTCGATGCCCGGGCATTTGCCCGTGAGCAGATCGGTCACCACCTGCTCGTCCGGGCTGATCGGGTCAAGGCTGTAGGTGCCGGGCAGGTCCTCGACGGCGATCGGGACGCCACCCACGTGGGCGGTGCCCACGCTGCGCCCCACCGTGACGCCCGGGTAGTTGCCGGTCTTGGCGCGTAGCCCGGTCAGGTGGTTGAAGACGCTGGTCTTGCCGGCGTTGGGGCTGCCGACCAGCGCGATTCGCCGGACACCGGCGACGGCAACCGCGGACCCTTCGACGTCATGGCAGGCCGTCATCGGCCCGGATCGGGTACGACTTCGATGAGCTGTGCCTCGCGGTTGCGTAGGCACAGCTCGGTGTCGTGCACCCGGTAGATGGTCGGATCGCCCAGTGGCGCCCGACGGATGACGTCGACACGGGCCTTGGCGCGAAAACCCAACTGTCCCAACCGGTTCGCAATGGCCGGATTAGCCCCTGTGATCGTTCCGACAACCGTCGCCCGCTTTCCGGGTGTCAGCTGCGCAAGCACGATGGTCTCGGATTGATCGTGTGCACCCTGCGGTTGCGTACGCATGATCACCCTAACGTTAGCCGGTCTACCTTAGTAAGGTACTCCCTACCTGGACGGCCGTCATGGCCCGAAATCGCCGCTCTTCGCGGTGTGAGGCGTGACACTCATGACCATCATTTAGCCTGGTTCTCGGGTGACAGACCAGCGTCGGGATGTCACGTGCTGGACAAGGAGCCGCCGGTGTCAGTCGATGTGTCCGCTGAGCCTGCCGATCTCGAGCAGGGCCGTGCCCGCTGGCGCACCGCGGTGGCCGGAGTCCTGGCCAAGGGCACGAGACGGAACGTCGACGAAATATTGGCGCTCGGGCCGGAGCCCGAGCAGATGCTGGAAACCCCTACCTACGAGGCCGTCGCGATTCGCGCGCTGTACACCGCTCTCGACGAGCTGCCCGAGCCACCGCTGCCGGGCGAGTGGCCTTTCCTGCGCGGCGCCGATGCGCTGCGTGACGTGAAGTCCGGTTGGAAGGTCGCCGAGGCGATCCCGGCCAATCGGGTGACCGGGGTGGCGGCCGAAGACGTCAACTCCGCGGTGCTGGCCGCGCTCGCCGAGGGTGTCAGCGCGCTGGTGGTCCGGGTGGGGGAGTCGGGCGTGTTGCCCGCTCAACTCGAGAAGGTCTTCGACGGCGTTTATCTGAGCATGGCGCCGGTGATCCTCGACGCCGGCGCCGACTATGAGTCCGCCGGCGAGGTGATGCTTGAACTGGTGGGCGACGTCGAGCCCGATCAGCGCGAAATCTTGTCGATCGATTTGGGGGCGGATCCGCTCACCGCTGTGCTCAGCGAGCGGCCCGCCCCGCCGCTGGCGGAGGTCGTGGCCACGGCCACCCGGGTGGCCGACACCACTGGGGTCCGGGCGATCACCGTCGACGGCCCCGCGTTTCACAACCTGGGCGCCAACGCCACCTGGGAAGTCGCGGGCAGCATCGCGGCGGCGGTGTCGTACCTGCGGGAGCTCACCGAGGCGGGCCTGCCTGCGGCCACGGCGGTGCGCCAGATCAGTTTCCGGCTGGCCGCCGACGACGACCAGTTCCTGACGATCGCCAAGGTGCGAGTGTTGCGCCGACTATGGGCGCGGGTCGCCGAGGTGGTCGGTGCGCCCGACAGCGGCGGGGCCGTCGTGCACGCCGAAACGTCGCTGCCGATGATGACCCAGCGCGATCCGTGGGTGAACATGCTCCGCACGACGCTGGCCGCGTTCGGCGCCGGCGTCGGTGGTGCCGACACCGTGTTGGTGTATCCCTTCGATGTCGCGATCGACGGTGGATTCCCGGGTATGGCAACGAGTTTCGCGCGCCGGATGGCCCGCAATATTCAACTTCTGTTGCTCGAGGAGTCGCACGTCGGCCGAATCCTGGACCCCGCCGGCGGCTCGTGGTTCGTCGAGGACCTCACCAACCAGTTGGCACATCAGGCCTGGGAGACCTTCCAGACCATCGAGCGGCACGGCGGATTCGTCGACGCGGCTGACTACATATCGGAACAGATCGCCGAGATAGCCGCCCGCCGCGCCGATGACATCGCCCACCGCAGGACCGCGATCACCGGTGTCAACGAATACCCGAATATCGCAGAACCCGCGTTGCCGCACAATGATTCGTCGTACTCACCGCTCGCGGCCGGCAAGCTGATCCGCTACGCCGCCGAGTTCGAGGCGTTGCGTGACCGCTCCGACGCGTTCCTGGCCCGCATCGGGTCGCGACCGCGGGTGCTGCTGTTGCCGCTCGGCCCTTTGGCCGAACACAACATTCGGACCACCTTCGCGTCGAACCTGCTGGCCTCCGGTGGCATCGAGGCGATCAACCCGGGCACTGTCGACGTCGACGGTGTTGCCAAGGCGGTCGCCGACGCGGGTTCAGCCGTGGTGGCGGTGGTGTGCGGTACCGATGCCCGGTACGGCACCGAGGCGTCCGCCGTCGTCCAGGCGGCCCGCACGGCAGGGGTGTCACATGTCTGCCTGGCCGGTCCGGCCAAAGCGGTGGCCGAGGCGGACCATCAGCCCGACGAGTTTTTGACCGCGAAAATCAATGCGGTAGAAACTCTTTCGAACCTGCTCGACCGGTTGGGGGCATAGCGACCATGACGACCACCACTGAAGTTGTCGGCAATTTCTCCGATGTCCCACTGGACAGCGAACGAAGCGTGACGCCGTCGACCGCGGAGGCTGTCGACAAGCACATCGCCGCGGCCGCGGCCGCGCACTGGTACACCCCCGACCAGTTGGTGTGGCACACCCCGGAAGACATCGACGTCAAGCCGGTGTACATCGCCGCCGACCGCGCCGGTGCCGAGTCCGGTGGTTACCCGCTGAATACCTTTCCCGGCGAACCGCCGTTCGTCCGCGGGCCTTATCCGACGATGTATGTCAACCAGCCCTGGACGATCCGTCAGTACGCCGGATTCTCCACGGCTGCGGAGTCCAACGCGTTTTACCGGCGCAACCTCGCCGCCGGACAAAAGGGTCTGTCGGTGGCGTTCGACCTGGCGACCCACCGCGGCTACGACTCGGATCATCCGCGGGTGCAGGGGGACGTCGGAATGGCCGGTGTGGCCATCGATTCCATCCTGGACATGCGCCAACTGTTCGACGGGATCGACCTGTCGTCGGTGTCGGTGTCGATGACGATGAATGGCGCTGTGCTGCCGATCCTGGCGCTGTATGTGGTGGCCGCCGAGGAGCAGGGGGTGCCGCCGGAGAAGCTGGCCGGCACCATCCAGAACGACATCCTCAAAGAGTTCATGGTACGCAACACCTACATCTATCCGCCGAAGCCGTCGATGCGCATCATCTCCGACATCTTCGCCTACACCAGCGCGAAGATGCCGAAGTTCAACTCGATCTCGATTTCCGGCTATCACATCCAAGAAGCCGGGGCCACAGCGGATTTGGAGCTCGCGTACACGCTCGCCGACGGTGTGGATTACATCAAGGCCGGCCTGGCCGCCGGCCTCGACATCGACAAGTTCGCGCCCCGGCTCTCCTTTTTCTGGGGCATCGGCATGAACTTCTTCATGGAAGTCGCCAAGCTGCGGGCGGGCCGGCTGCTGTGGAGCGAGCTGGTCGCTCAGTTCAATCCGAAGAGCGCCAAATCGCTGTCGCTGCGCACCCATTCGCAAACCTCCGGCTGGTCGCTGACCGCCCAGGACGCGTTCAACAACGTCGCGCGCACCTGCATCGAGGCGATGGCCGCAACCCAGGGTCACACCCAGTCGCTGCACACCAACGCGCTCGACGAGGCGCTGGCATTACCCACCGACTTCTCCGCTCGCATCGCCCGCAACACGCAGTTGTTGCTGCAACAGGAGTCCGGCACCACCCGGCCGATCGACCCCTGGGCCGGTTCGTATTACGTGGAGTGGCTGACGCATCAGCTCGCCCAGCGAGCCCGCGCGCACATCGCCGAGGTCGCCGAGCACGGCGGCATGGCCCAGGCGATCAACGACGGCATCCCCAAACTGCGCATCGAAGAGGCGGCCGCGCGGACCCAGGCCCGCATCGACTCCGGTGCCCAGCCGGTGATCGGCATCAACAAGTATCAGGTGGAAGAGGATCAGGAAGTCGAGGTCCTCAAGGTCGAGAACAGCCGGGTCCGGGCCGAGCAACTGGCCAAACTAAAAGAGCTGCGGGCGAATCGGGACCAAACGGCAGTCGATGCCGCGCTGGCGGAACTGTCGCGGGCCGCGGCGGCCCACTCCGGCGGAGCCGGCAAGGGAGATGGCGACGGATTCGGGAACAACCTGTTGGCCCTGGCGGTCGACGCGGCCCGGCACAAGGCGACCGTCGGTGAGATCTCCGACGCGCTCGAAAAGGTTTACGGCCGTCATCAAGCCGAGATCCGCACCATCGCCGGGGTATACCGCGACGAAGCTGGAAAGGCCGAGAACATGGCTGACGCCGTAGAACTCGTCGAGAAATTCGCCGAGGCCGACGGTCGGCGGCCACGGATCCTGGTCGCCAAGATGGGACAGGATGGCCACGACCGTGGACAGAAGGTGATTGCAACGGCGTTCGCCGACATCGGATTCGACGTCGACGTCGGTGCCCTGTTCTCCACGCCGGACGAGGTGGCCCGGCAGGCCGCCGACAACGATGTTCACGTCGTGGGGGTGTCTTCGCTGGCGGCCGGCCACCTTACGCTGGTACCCGCGCTGCGCGACGCGCTGGCCGAGGTCGGTCGCTCCGACATCATGGTGGTCGTCGGCGGCGTGATCCCGCCCGGTGACTTCGACGAGCTGTATAAGGCCGGAGCCACCGCAATCTTTCCGCCGGGCACGGTCATCGCCGACGCCGCGATCGATCTGCTGCACAAACTGGCCGAGCGACTCGGATACACCCTTTAGCCGCATGGCAACTGACAACGGCGGTGACATCGACACACTCGCCGCGGCGGTGCGCGACGGCGACCGCTCCGCGCTGCCACGGGCGATCACGCTGGTGGAGTCGACCCGCGCCGATCACCGCGACCGCGCGCAGCAACTTCTGCTGGAGTTGATGCCAGCCGCCGGCAACGCTTTGCACGTCGGCATCACCGGGGTACCGGGAGTCGGCAAGTCAACCACGATCGAAGCCCTCGGCATGTACCTGATCGGGCAGGGCCACCGGGTCGCGGTGCTGGCGGTCGACCCCTCGTCGACCCGCACCGGCGGCTCGATCCTCGGCGACAAGACCCGAATGCCGCAGTTGGCAACACATCCAGAGGCGTACATCCGGCCGTCGCCCACGTCGGGCACCCTGGGCGGTGTCGCCAAGGCCACCCGGGAGACCATCGTGCTGCTCGAGGCCGCCGGGTTCGACGTGATCCTGGTCGAGACGGTGGGTGTCGGCCAGTCCGAGGTGGCGGTGTCCAACATGGTCGACACCTTCGTCTTCCTGACGCTCGCCCGCACCGGCGACCAGTTGCAGGGCATCAAGAAGGGCGTGCTCGAGCTCGCCGACATCGTGGTCGTCAACAAGGCCGACGGTGATCACGTGACGGAGGCGCGTAAAGCGGCGCGCGAGCTCTCCGGGGCGATCCGGCTTATCTATCCGCGTGAAACACTCTGGCGTCCACCGGTTCTCACCATGAGCGCGTTGGAGGGCAGCGGACTGGAAGAGCTGTGGAGCACCGTCGAGCGGCATCGTGACGTGCGGACCGCAGCGGGGGAGTTCGAAGCCCGGCGGCGGACCCAACTGGTCGACTGGACGTGGCAGATGGTCCGCGACACCGTCCTGGACCGCCTGCTGTCCAACCCGGCGGTGCGCAACGCCCGCGCCGATATCGAGCGACGGGTCTTGACTGGTGAATTGACGCCGGCGTTGGCCGCTCAGCAAATCTTGGAACTCGGTTCATAACGGAAGGGTAAATTTCACTTCGTTCATAGAGTGAAGCATTTAAATTAGAAAACATGACCCTCGAAGTAGTGGGCAACCGCCGGTCCGTGCTCCCGCGCGGCGTCCACGGCGCAGCCGATCCCCACTTTGCCTGCGCGGTGCGCAGTTTTGCCAGCACATTCCACGGTCGCCGATACGGCGGTGGGGCTTTGGCGGTGTACCTGGACGGGGAGCCCGTCGTCGACGTCTGGACCGGCTACGCGGATCGGCGGGGCCGGATGCCGTGGACGGCCGACACCGGCACCATGGTGTTCTCCGCGACCAAGGGCATGGCCTCGACCGTCATTCACCGTCTCGTCGACCGCGGTCTGATCGAGTACGACGTACCCGTCGCGCACTATTGGCCGGAATTCGGCGCCAAGGGCAAGGCCGACATCACCGTCCGGCAGATGATGCGGCACCAGGCCGGGCTCTCGGCGTTGCGCGGGGCCAGCAAGTACGATCTGCTGGACCACAAGCTGATGGAACGCCGCTTGGCCGCCGCGCGACCCGGCTATTCCTTCGGCAAATCCGCTTACCACGCGCTGACCTACGGCTGGCTGCTGTCCGGGCTGGCACGGGCGGTCACCGGTAAAGGCATGCGGGAACTGATCCGCACCGAGTTGGCTGAGCCGCTGGGCACCGACGGTTTGCATCTTGGCCGGCCGCCCGCCGATGCGCCGACCCGGGCCGCGCAAATCATCATGCCGCAGAGTGCTTTTCAGAATCCGGTGTTCAACACGGTGGCGCCGATGATCGCGGCGATGCCGCAGGCCGCCGGTTTCAGCTCGATGTACTTCCCGGGTGTGAAAGCCGCTGCCCAGGGCGACATTCCGTTGCTGGACGCCGAGATTCCGGCGGCCAACGGTGTCGCGACGGCACGCGGTCTGGCGCGAATGTACGCGGCGCTCGCCAACGGGGGCCGCATCGAGGGCACCCAATTCCTGTCACCCGGAGTGACGGCGGGACTCGTCGGCAGGCGAAGCCGGCGGCCGGATGGGAACCTGGTGATACCGCTGTCGTTCCATCTCGGCTACCACCAGTTGCCGTTGGGTCTGGTGCCAGGGTTCGGCCACGTCGGTCTTGGTGGCTCCGTCGGATGGGCCGATCCGGACAGCGGCTTGGCGATCGGGTTTGTGCACAACCGACTCCTCACGCCTTTCGTGCTCGTCGACCACGGCGGGCTGGTCGCGACCAGTGCGCTCTGTCGGATCGGTGCGGCCGCGGCACGCAAGGACGGGTTCGAGCGGGTGGCCGACCTCGGTTCGCCGTTCGCCGAGCCGGGAGCCGTTGCCGGATAACGGGTCTGCCGAATACGTGACGTCTGACCGAGAGGGCCGCGTTCCCCGTCTGGCAACCGACGAGGCGAAAGCCGCTGCGGACGAAGCGGGCGTTCCGGACTACATGGCCGAGCTCGCCATCTTCCAGGTGCTGCTGAACCACCCCAAGCTGGCTTCGGGTCTCAATGATCTGCTCGCCAGGATGCTCTGGCAGGGCAGGCTGGATTCCCGGCTGCGCGAGCTTGCCATCATGCGCATCGCCTGGCTCACCGACTGTGAGTACGAATGGTCCCAGCATTGGCGGGTCGCCCAGGGCCTCGGTGTGAGCGCCGATGATCTAGCGGGTGTACGAGATTGGCAGTCACACAACGGGTTCAGATCAACCGAGCAGGCGGTGCTTTCGGCCACCGATGATGTGGTGCGCGACGGTGTGGTGAGTGCCGAGAGCTGGGCGGCGTGTAAGCGGGTGTTCGGTGACGACCATGCGACGCTGGTCGAATTGGTTACCGCGATCGGTGCGTGGCGCATGGTTTCCTCTATCCTGCAGAGCTTGCAGGTGCCGCTCGAGGAGGACGTGGTCAGTTGGCCACCGGATGGACGACAGCCTCGAGCGTAACTGACTGACACGTCAGTCATTGTCCGCCAACGTTTTTCACTGCGCATAGCGATTGCGCCGGCTGCCTGCGGCGCCCTCGGTTGTCCTGACAACGTTCGCAGTTGCCGGTGACGTCATTCCTGGGTCCAATGCAATTACAATGGCCAGATCAATATCGCGTGGCAAGGCAAGTCGCAGACGAACCGGGAAAAAATACGCCATTAGTCGAAGGAAACACGGAGCTTTAATCGATGTACATCGAAAGGTCGAAAATCATCCCTGAATCAGTCGTTTCCCCCATCCAGCAATAGCAGAGTGAGCTACGAGGCCGGAACGGGAACGCACGATCGTATTCGGTACGCTGCAGGCCTCTACGGCAACGTAATCTGTCGAGATCGTCGACTCCATTCCCGTGCGTGTCAGGAGATCTTCGAGGCGGAAAGGTTATTAGACACTCACACAGCGCCGCCGTCCGAGGTGTGGATCGTTATCGTGATGTCGGCCAGGTCCGTTAACTCGTAGACCCATTTATCGATGTCTTAAGCGATTCTCAGTGACGGTTCAGTAGGCCGGCCGTTTGCGTGTAATATTTCACGACTGCCGCATTTATACGTTGCCTTCACATCCCGGTTGATGTATGTGCCCTCAGCCTTTAGAGGTTGATGATTTCGGACCAAAATGAGCCTTTCCGTGGACGCCAAGTTTGATTGACATGTCAGTCAGTTAAATGGGTAGTACGATCGACGTATCAATCACTAATTTATTCCGGCATATTGACACGGCAATCAGTAATTCGTAGCGTCATTGCGATGCGGACGAGAGTGGCAGAAATGCTCGGTGTGGAGTTCCCGGTCTGTGCGTTCAGCCACTGTCGCGACGTGGTGGCCGCCGTGTCGAACGCCGGCGGCTTCGGCGTGCTGGGCGCCGTGGCACACAGTCCAGCGCGACTGGAAAGCGAGCTGAGCTGGATCGACCAGCACACCGATGGAAAACCGTATGGCGTCGATCTGCTGCTGCCGCCCAGGTACGTCGGGCACGACAGCGGCGGCATCGACGAGGGTCAGGTTCGCGAGTTGTTACCCGAGGAGCACCGAGCGTTCGTCGACGAGTTGTTAATCCGTTACGGGATAAGGCCATCCGACGATCAGGAGCGCCGGACGCCGGGCCAACTGAACATTTCACCGAAAGGCTACGAGCCGCTTCTCGACGTCGCCTTTGGTCATCGCATCGGACTGATCGCCAGCGCACTCGGACCGGCGCCGGCGGATCTGACCGCACGCGCTCATGACAATGGCGTGCTCGTCGCGTCGCTCGCGGGCAGCACTCGGCACGCGCGGCGGCACGCGGAGTCCGGTGTCGATCTGATCGTGGCTCAGGGAACCGAGGCGGGCGGGCACACCGGTGAGGTGTCGACGATGGTGCTGGTTCCCGAGGTGGTCGATGCGGTGGCACCGATCCCGGTGCTCGCGGCGGGCGGAATCGCTCGGGGTCGTCAGATCGCCGCAGCGCTCGCTTTGGGCGCCGAAGGTGTGTGGTGCGGATCGGTGTGGTTGACCACCGAGGAAGCCGAGACGCCGACCGCGGTGCGGGACAAGTTCCTTGCCGCCAGCTCGTCGGACACCGTGCGATCGCGCTCCTTGACGGGCAAGCCGGCACGTATGCTGCGCACCGCCTGGACCGACGAATGGGAGCGGGAGGACAACCCCGATCCGCTCCAGATGCCGCTGCAGACGGCGCTGGTCGGCGATGCGCAGTTGCGCATCAATCGTGCTGCTTCGCAATCTGATTCGAAAGCACGCGAACTGGCCACCTATTTCGTCGGACAGGTGGTGGGTTCGATGGACAAAGTCCAGCCGGCCAAGCGTGTGGTGTTGGACATGATTGCCGAATTCATTGATGTCGTTGAACTTCTCAAGGGGGTAGTTGAAGAGTGATCGAGGGCGGGGGCACCGCTGCGCGACGCCTCTGCGCTCGGTGATCGGTTCATCGACGATATCGAGAAGCACATGATCGTGGCCCAGGAGTTGGGAACGGTGATCAGCGCTCCGCCGCGGATGCTCGCCTTCAGCCTGGCGGCGCTGATCGGCCAGCTGGCACATCGCCGGCTCACCACCGACGACGGGGTCAGCGCGGCCGACGTCTCGGACATCGTCGTGTCCTTCGCCCTCAACGGGCTACGGCCCCGGGAGCGGGTCACGGATCCGTAACGGCTGGTCAGCGTGTTCGGTGTGGTGGTTTGACCCGGGCGGGATGTTCGTGCATCATCGACACGGTAAGCACCTCGTTAGGTGAGGCGTCTACACGGATATAGGCCACTGACCCCGAACGTCGAGAGACGCCCAGGGTCAGGACAGCTCCTCCCGGCTTAAGGGTTGAGCCCAAGTGGCTTCCGGAATCTTCCGGATACGGCGTGTAGTGCCGAAACTCTGACGAGTGGGGTGCGGATTTCCCGACGATGTTCGGGTTCTGTTTCCCTGCTTGCGTGTGAACTGTGCGGTGTATCCGCACGTGGCGCGACCGCGAGGAGGTGAGGGACACATGAGTTCCAGTTCTAGTCCGGATCGATATCCGGGTTTCGTTTCGTCCCGATCCGGTTTGCGGCGCATCGCCATCTAGCTGAGCGTTTTTCGCTTCTCACGGCATCCCGCCTGCTCGACGCCGTTTCGGACGGACACGAATCCCACTGTGCCCGCTTGACTTTCTGCGTAGGAGGCGACCATGACCGCTGTTCTGTACGACGAGGTAGTAGCGGCGACGGCCGCGCCACGGCTCACGCTGGTGCCGGACCCGGCGCCCACGACATCGCCGACGCCAAAGGCCGCCAAGCGAACCGACTCGCGCCTGCTGGGCGGCGACCCGTTGGTCGACGGCGCCGCTCGGTTGCTGTGTGTTCCGCTGCGTCAGCTCTACGCCGCGCTGTGGCGCGCCGGCGTCATCGAAATCGGCGCCTGAAAGGCGTCTCACGCTCCCGGTACCCAAGGTGCTTCACCGCTTTGGGGCCGGGAGCGTTGCGTTACTGCTGGGCCGTGATGTACGCCGATAATCCGTTCTGATACGCGGCCAGGCTATGGCGCCAGCCGATCTGGACCGCGCCTCCGCTATCGACGTCGATAGGCGCGCCGACGTGCACATAGGGCGCGGGCGGCAGATACGGCACGATGTCGAGGAAGTTCACTACGCGATAGCAGCTCTCGATGAGCGCGTTGAAATCCGAGGCGAAATCGCTCACCCCGACGCGGGGACCGGCGAAGGTGACCAGCCGCGGCTCGATCGTGTTGGGGGGCATGTTCCGGGCGATATCGGGCGCCGCGAGAACGGCGAGCGCCGCACCGAGGCTGTGCCCGGTTACCAGGACCTGATCACAGCCGGCCGCCGCCGTCGCCAGATCGGCGGCAATGTTGGCGCGCACGAGTTGGTAGACATCCTGAAAGCCGGAATGCACCTGGCCGAACCTGCTGATCGGACGGTAGTCGTCGGGTATGGCATCGATGTCGGCCACCCACTCCGCGACGTCTGACGTGCCGCGAAACGACACGAAAGCGGTGCGGCTGGCGATGTTGTGTCCCATCAGTCCAAAGATGTTGGTGTCCTTGGTCATCGCAGCGACCGCGGGGTGCGGATCGGTCATCGCGGTCAGCACCACGGCGTCCGCCTGAATCAGGCTGGTCTGGGTGTAGCCGGCAGGCAGGGTGGCGGGACCGCCGCCCATCACGGTGTAGGCGGCCTGCGCCAGCGGCAGCGCCACGTCGCGCGCAAACACGGGATCGAATGCCACGGAGGGAGTCTAGCGACCTCGGGCCTGTCTTGAGGCGAGTTGAGCCAGATGTAGGCTGACGCATGAATCGCTGACGATTGCGAACGCTGCTGCAGCAGAGTCGAACTCAGGAGATGGATTGATGTCCGAATCGCACCCGTTGGACCGCGCGCTCGAGTTCGAGGTGGTCGACGACAATGTCGTACGTGGTCAGACGCAACCCGAGTGGGCGAACATGGTCGGTCCCTTCGGCGGCGTCACCGCGGCGGCCATCCTGCACGCGATCGATGTTCATCCCAACCGCTTTGGTGAGCCCGTCGCCCTCACGGTCAACTTCGCCGCGCCCATCGCCGACGGCGCTTTCGACATCTCCCGACGGGCTGCGCGTACCAATCGGACGAATCAACACTGGATCGTCGAACTCAGCCAGGACGGCGAGGTGAAGACGACTGCCACCGCCGTGTTCGGCAACCGCCGGGACACCTGGTCGGACACCGAAGCAGCTATACCGGTGGTGCCGGCGCCCAACGAGATTCCGCGCACTAATCACACAAACCTCCCGACCTGGGTTGAGATGTACGACATGCGTTTTGCCGAAGGTTCGTTCTCCGGTGGCGAGATCCAGACCGGCCCCGCGTCGGTGTCGACGCTGTGGGTTCGCGACGTCGCGCAGCGCGGAATCGACTTCGCGGCACTGACCGCGTTGTCGGACATCTTCTTTCCGCGGATTTTCCTGCGCCGCGGCATGGTGCCGTCCGGCACGGTTTCGATGACGACCTACTTTCATGCCGATGGCCGCTACCTCGCGGCGCTGGGCAACGACTACGTCCTGGGCACCGCGCATGCAAACCGCTTCGATCGTGGATTCTTCGACCAGAGCGCGCAGCTATGGAGTCGGGACGGCGCGCTGTTGGCCACCGCGTATCAGATTGTCTACTTCAAGGGCGACGCGCGCTGACCCTAGCCACCCTGAGTCAGCGGGCCGAAAACCTTGAACTTGCGCCGATTTGTAGAATTGCGGCATTGGCGTTGATCCGGCCATCACCGGGGAGCCTTCGGAAGAACAGCCCGCACGTGGATTGACGCGGACCCAGTAGACCCGAACGGGTTGGCCCGTCACAGCCGAGCGATGAGCGGCCACGCTTTTGCGTGGCAAGCGGGGTGGTACCGCGGCGCCTGCGCACCAGCGCACCGTCGTCCCCGTGCCAGGTACGCGGCACATGGAGACGACACGCAAGTGACCGAGAACACCTATCCGAAGCCGGCCGGCGGCGCTCCGGATCTTCCGGCACTGGAACTCGAGGTCCTCGACTACTGGGCGCGCGACGACACGTTCCGGGCCAGCATCACCAACCGCGCCGATGCTGCCGAATACGTCTTCTACGACGGGCCGCCGTTCGCCAACGGCCTGCCGCACTACGGCCACCTGCTGACCGGCTACGTCAAGGACATCGTCCCGCGCTACCAGACGATGCGCGGCTGCAAGGTCGAACGCCGCTTCGGCTGGGACACCCACGGACTGCCCGCCGAGCTCGAGGCGAGCGCCAGCTCGGCATCACCGACAAGGCACGAGATCGACGAGATGGGCGTCGACGCGTTCAACGACGCGTGCCGCGAGTCGGTGCTGCGGTACACCGACGAGTGGCGGGACTACGTCACCCGCCAGGCGCGCTGGGTCGACTTCGACAACGACTACAAGACGCTCGACCTGACCTACATGGAGAGCGTGCTCTGGGCGTTCAAGCAGCTGTACGACAAGGGCCTGGCCTACGAGGGCTACCGCGTGCTGCCCTACTGCTGGAACGACGAGACCCCGCTGTCCAACCACGAGCTGCGGATGGACGACGACGTCTACCAGATCCGGCAGGACCCGGCGTCACCGTCGGATTCCGCATCGCCGACAGCGATGCAAGAGATCTGGCCGGCGCGCATCTGCTGGTGTGGACGACGACGCCGTGGACGCTGCCGTCCAACCTGGCCATCGCCGTCGACCCGGACATCGACTACGTCGAGGTGCACGGCGCCGACGGCACCGCGCTACGTGCTCGCCGAGCGCCCGGTTGGCAGCCTACGCACGGGAACTCGGCGAAGACGCCGGAGAGTGCTCGGCGACGTATCGCGGCAGCGACCTGCGTCGGCCTGCGTTACCGACCGCCGTTCCCTTACTTCATGGCCTCCGCCAACGCCTTTCACGTCCTCGCCGCCGACTTCGTCACCACCGAGGACGGCACCGGCATCGTCCACCTGGCCCCGGCCTACGGTGAGGACGACAAGATCGACCGCCGACACAGCCGGCATCGTGCCGGTCACACCCGTTGGACGCCGGGGCCGGTTCGACGCCACCGTGCCGGACTACCAGGCCAGCATGTCTTCGACGCCAACGCGCAGATCATCGCGATCTGAAGAACCGGACCGGGCCCGGCGGCCGCGAACGGCGCGCTGCTGATCCGCCAGGAGACCTACGAGCACTCCTACCCGCACTGCTGGCGGTGCCGCAATCCGCTGATCTACAAGGCGGTCTCGTAGCTGGTTCGTCAAGGTCACCGAGTTCCGCGACCGGATGGTCGAACTCAACCAGCAGATCACCTGGTACCCCGAGCACGTCAAGGACGGCCAGTTCGGCAAGTGGCTGCAGGGCGCGCGCGACTGGTCGATCTCGCGCAACCGCTACTGGGGCACGCCGATCCCGGTGTGGAAGCCGACGACCCGGCCTATCCGCGCATCGACGTCTACGGCTGGCTCGACGAGCTGGAGCGCGACTTCGGCGCTGCGGCCCGACAATCTGCACCGGCCGTACATCGACGAGCTGACCCGGCCCAACCCCGACGACCCGACCGGGCAGTCGACCATGCGCCGCATCGAGGACGTCTTCGACGTGTGGTTCGACTCCGGGTCGATGCCGTTACGCGCAGGTGCACTACCCGTTCGAGAACCGCGACTGGTTCGACACCACTACCCGGCCGACTTCATCGTCGAGTACATCGGGCAGACCCGCGGCTGGTTCTACATCCTGCACGTGCTGGCGACCGCGCTGTTCGACCGGCCGGCGTTCCGAACGTGCGTGGCCACGGCATCGTGCTCGGCAGCGACGGACAGAAGATGAGCAAGTCGCTGCGCAACTATCCCGACGTCAGCGAGGTCTTCGACCGCGACGGCTCCGACGCGATGCGCTGGTTCCTGATGGCCTCGCCGATCCTGCGCGGCGGCAACCTGATCGTGACCGAGCAGGGCATCCGCGACGGGGTGCGCCAGGTGCTGCTGCCGCTCTGGAACGCCTACTACTTCTGGCCCTGTACGCGCCGAAAGTCGGTACCTGGCGTGTTGATTCGAAGAACGTGCTGGACCGCTACATCCTGGCGAAGCTGGCGGTGTTGCGTGACGACCTGACGGTGTCGTTGGACGGCTGCGACATCTCGGGGGCCTGCGAACAGTTGCGCCAGTTCACCGAGGCGCTCACGAATTGGTATGTGCGGCGCTCACGTTCGCGATTCTGGGACGAAGACCCCGACGCGATCGACACCCTGCACACGGTGCTCGAGGTGACAGCACGGCTGGGCGCGCCGCTGCTGCCGATGACGACCGAGGCATCTGGCGCGGCATCACCGGCGAACGCTCGGTGCATCTGTCCGACTGGCCCGAAGCCGACCCGTTGCCCGCCGACGCCGCGCTGGTCGACGCGATGGACCAGGTGCGTGAGGTGTGCTCGGTGGCATCGTCGCTGCGCAAAGCCAAGAAGCTGCGAGTGCGGTTGCCACTACCGAAACTTACTGTGGCCATCGAGAACCCGGAGCGCTTGGCGCCGTTCACCGATTTGATCGCTGACGAACTCAACGTGAAGGTGGTCGAGCTCACCGACGACATCCCCGCCTACGGGCGCTTCGAGCTGACCGTCAACGCCAAGGTCGCCGGCCCGCGACTGGGTAAGGCCGTGCAAGCCGCCATCAAGGCGGTCAAGTCGGGCGAGGGCGTCGTCAACGCCGACGGCACGCTGACCGCCGGTCCCGCCGTGTTGCGGCCGGAGGAGTACAGCTCGCGGTTGGTCGCCGCCGATCCCGAGTACACCGCGCCGCTGCCGGGCGGTGTCGGCCTGGTGGTGCTGGACGCCGCGCTCACTCCCGAACTGGAGGCCGAGGGATGGGCCAAGGACCGCATCCGCGAGTTGCAGGAGCTGCGCAAGACGGCCGGCCTCGACGTGTCCGATCGGATCGGCGTGGTGATGTCGGTGCCGGCCGAGCGGGCCGACTGGGCTGCCACCCACCGCGACCTGATCGCCGGTGAAATCCTGGCCACCCGTTTCGAATTCGGCGAGCCGGCCGAAGGTGCGGAAATCGGTGACGGCGTGCGGGTATCGATCGCCAAGGCGTGAAAGATCAGCGAACTGACTGCAGCGCCCGGCGCGCATGCGGCCAGAACGGTATGCCGGCAATGATCGTGCCGCCCGCTGCGATGAGGCCGACCGCGGCGTCGACGCTCTGGCGGCCCTCGCGCGCCCAGTAGACATCCTTGAGGTCGAGCAGTAAAGCGAGCTCGTCGACGATCATCGCATTCGCCGATCCGAAGGCAACCGCGGCCGCGGGATGACGCCGTTGCCGCTCGGTTCCGCGAAGGCCCACGGCTCCGACACTCGCCAGCAATGCGATGCCGAGGTTGTAATGATGAAAGTGATTGCCGCCCACACTCATTCCCCCGCCCGACGGCCCATGCCCGGCTCGGATCCAGTGCGTGAGCGCGCGCAGGCCGGCGAATGTGACGGTGAAGGAAGCCCAAGCCAGGACGGTGGCCTGTTCCCCGGGTTCGAGCCGCGCATTCCATTCGTCCCGCAACCGCGCCCGCCAGTGCTTTTTCGGTTCACCCTGAAGCTCTGGCGACCCCGGGTTCTCGACCGTCCCGGATTCCATCAGCGGTGCCAGAGCTTCATCACCATGGATAGAGACGTTAGTCCAATAGCATCGATGACTGTGGATTCCCGGTGGGTGCTGCACCTCGACATGGACGCGTTCTTCGCGTCGGTTGAGCAGCTCACCCGGCCCACTCTGCGAGGCCGGCCGGTGCTGGTCGGCGGACTGGGTGGCCGCGGTGTGGTGGCCGGCGCCAGCTACGAGTCACGGGTGTTCGGCGCGCGATCGGCGATGCCGATGCATCAGGCACGCCGGTTGATCGGGGTGACGGCGGTCGTGCTGCCCCCGCGCGGCGCGGTGTACAACATCGCTAGCCGTCGGGTGTTTCACGCCGTGCGCGGCATGGTGCCGGTGGTCGAGCAGCTGTCGTTCGACGAAGCGTTCGGCGAGCCACCGGAGTTGGCCGGCGCGTCAGCGGCTGAGGTCGAAGAATTCTGCGCGCAGTTGCGGCGAAGGGTGCGCGAGGAGACCGGGTTGATCGCGTCGGTCGGCGCCGGCTCGGGTAAGCAGGTCGCCAAGATCGCGTCCGGCTTGGCCAAACCCGATGGCATCCAAGTGGTTCGGCGCACCGACGAGCAGCGGCTGCTGAACGGTCTCGCGGTGCGCAAGCTGTGGGGAATCGGCCCGGTCGCCGAGGAGAAACTGCATCGGCTGGGCATCGACACGATCGGTCAGCTCGCCGCGTTGAGCGACGCCGAGGTGGCCAACATCCTCGGCGCGACGGTCGGACCGGCGCTGCACCGCTTGGCCCGCGGGATCGACGACCGCCCGGTGGCCGAACGCGCGGTGGCCAAACAGATCAGCGCCGAGTCCACCTTCGCGGTCGACCTGACCACCCTCGAGGAGTTGCGCGACGCGATCGCCCCGATCGCCGAACACGCTCACCAACGGCTGTGCCGCGACGGCCGCGGCGCGCGGACCGTCACGGTCAAGCTGAAGAAGTCGGACATGAGTACGTTGACCCGCTCCGCGACCCTGCCCTATGCGACCACCGACGCCGCCGCGCTGTCTGCGATGGCCCGCCGGCTGCTGCTCGACCCGCGCCAGATCGGCCCGATCCGCCTTCTGGGCGTGGGGTTTTCGGGTCTGACGAGCGTGCGGCAGGATTCACTGTTCCCGGATCTGGAGCTGGCCTGGTCCGACACCGAGGCGGGCGACGACAGCGCGCCGGCCGAGCGGGACGCCGTCGTGCCTGCGACCACCGCGATCACCGGGTGGCGAATCGGCGACGACGTCGTCCACCGCGAGTTCGGCCACGGCTGGGTACAGGGCGCCGGCCACGGCGTCGTCACCGTGCGCTTCGAGAGCCGGGCGAGCGGCCCGGGTCCGGCGCGGACATTCGCCGATGACACCGACGACATCGGCCCGGCGAATCCGCTCGACAGCCTCGACTGGCCGGAGTATCTCGCGACCATTGCCGAGTCGGCCTCACAGCACGCGGTCGACGATGTCGCTCAGGGGTGAGTCCGCCGCCAGCGCTGCCATTGTCAGCACCCTGGCCTGGCTCGCAGGCAGCCTCGGCACCATCACCGCCCCGGCGCCGACGAGATCGCGACCGGGCCCATAGCCCGGGCTGACCCCGCCACCGACGACCCTGGTCGACACCGCGACGGTGACCCCGGCGCGGCAGTGCCGTCGCACGCCGTCGATCACGGCTTCCGGGACATTGCCCGAACCCAGTGCCTCCAGCACAATGCCGCGGGCCCCCGCGGCCACGAAGGCGTCCATCGCGGCGGCGTCGCTGCCCGCATAGGTCGCGACTACGTCGACCCGCGGGGCGCTCGCCGCCGACAGGTCACCGAGAGTACGACGAGTCTTGTTGTGCGCCAGCGTGACTCCGCCGTTGACGCTGCCCAGTGTGGTACCTGCGAAACAGATTCCGGCGGCCACCTTGTGCAACCCAAACGGGTGCAGGATCTGACCGGCGAACGACACCAGCACACCGAGCTCACGGGCAGCGGGCGCCGCCGCCACGGTCACCGCGTCGCGCAGATTGGCCGGTCCATCCGCGTCGGGTGCGTCGGCGCCGCGCATCGCTCCGGTGATCACCAGCGGGACGGCGCCGCCGTAGGTGAGGTCCAGCCACAGCGCCGTCTCCTCGAGGGTGTCGGTGCCGTGTGTCACGACCACGCCCAATGCGCCGCCGTCGGCCGCCGTCCGGGCTGCCGCGCCGATGACGTCCCAGTCGGCCGGGCCCAACTGCGAGCTGTCCTTCGCCATCACGTCGACCACGTCGACGTCCAACCCGGCGGCGAGTTCGGCACCGTCATGGATCGGCCGCTGCACCCCGTCAGCCCCTGCGCTGCTGGCGATGGTCCCGCCGGTGGCGATGACGGTCACGCGGCTCATCTTTCAGATCATCCCGCATGCCGAGCGGTCCCGCGCCGATCGCCCGCGCGGCGGGTCGTGGCCGGTACCGGCACTAGTGGATGATGGGGGCGTGACTGACCAACCAGCGGGATCGGCGGATCCGGTGACCGAGGCCGACAAAGCCGCGGAAGCCGAGGTCGTGCCGCGACGCCGGCAGCCGCTTCTGCTGTCCGTGGCGGCGGTGGTGCTGACACTGGACATCGTCACAAAAGTGCTGGCAGTCAAGCTGCTCACGCCCGGCCAGCCGGTGCCGATCATCGGCGACACAGTGACCTGGACGCTGGTGCGCAATTCCGGTGCCGCGTTCTCGATGGCCACCGGTTACACGTGGATGCTGACGCTGATCGCCAGCGCGGTCGTGGTCGGGATCGTCTGGATGGGTCGCCGGCTGGTGTCGACCTGGTGGGCCATCGGCCTCGGGATGATCCTGGGCGGCGCAATGGGAAACCTGGTCGACCGGTTCTTTCGCTCGCCGGGACCCCTGCGCGGGCACGTCGTCGATTTCCTGTCCATCGGCTGGTGGCCGGTGTTCAACGTCGCCGATCCGTCGGTGGTCGGCGGAGCCATCCTGTTGGTGACGTTGTCGGCGCTCGGATTCGATTTCGACACGGTCGGCCGTCGGCGCGCCGATGACGCGGCCGAGGTGCCTGCCAAGGACGTCGACGGGCCTCAATGACCGATCGGTCGATGCCGGTGCCGGAAGGCCTCGCGGGCATGCGAGTCGATGCTGGGGTGGCGCGACTGCTCGGGGTGTCGCGCACCGCCGCCGCGACGCTTGCCGAAGATGGCGGTGTCGAACTCGACGGGGTGGCCGTCGGCAAATCGGACCGGCTGACCGCGGGCGCCTGGCTGCAAGTCCGGATTCCCGACCCGGCGGCGCCGATAGAGAACACGCCCGTCGACATCGAGGGCATGACGATCCTCTACTCCGACGACGACATCGTTGTCGTCGACAAGCCGGCGGGCGTCGCCGCGCACGCGTCGGTCGGGTGGACCGGGCCGACTGTGCTTGGCGGACTGGCCGCGGCCGGCTACCGCATCACCACATCGGGTGTGCACGAGCGGCAGGGAATCGTGCATCGCCTCGACGTAGGCACGTCCGGGGTGATGGTCGTGGCGATCTCCGAACGGGCCTACACGCTGCTCAAGCGGGCCTTCAAACAGCGCACCGTCGACAAGCGTTATCACGCTCTGGTGCAAGGACATCCAGACCCCTCCAGCGGAACCATCGACGCACCGATCGGGCGGCACCGCGGCCCCGACTGGAAGTTCGCGGTCACCTCCGACGGCCGGCACAGCGTGACCCACTACGACACCGTCGAGGCGTTCGTGGCCGCCAGCCTGCTCGATGTTCACCTGGAAACCGGACGGACACACCAGATTCGGGTGCACTTCGCGGCGCTGCACCATCCGTGCTGCGGTGACCTGACGTACGGGGCCAACCCGAAGCTCGCGGAAAAGCTTGGACTGGAACGGCAATGGCTGCACGCGCGGTCGTTGTCGTTCATCCATCCCGGTGACGGACGACAGGTCGAATTCGTCAGCCCCTACCCGGCGGATCTACAGCACGCGCTCGACGTGCTGTGGGCCGAGCATTAATCGCGGACCGTGACGGCATTGCGCGCTACGGCTTGCGGGCTTCCACGAGGAGTCGCGTGGAATGCGCGACGAAAGGGCCGTCGGTCTCGATCTGCTCGTGCATCTCGCGCAACCGCTCACGGTAGCGTTCGACGGTGAAGTCGGGCACCGTCCAGATCACTTTGCGCAGGAAATAAGTGACCGCGCCGATGTCGAAAAATTCGGCGCGCATGCGTTCCAACCGCATCTGCACGACCTCCAGGCCCGCGGCCTGCGCCTGCGAGGTCTGCATATCTGGTTGCAGCTCAGCCCATTTGGATGGTTGCGGACCGAGGAAGAATTCGAAGAGCTCTCGCATCGTCGCCGGCCCGATCTGCTGAGCGAGGTAGCCGCCGCCGGGTCTGAGCACCCGAGCGATCTCCGCCCAGCGCACCACGGTCGCGTGCCGACTGGTCACCAGGTCGAAGGCCTCGTCGGCGAACGGCAACCTCGGCTCGTCGCGGGTCGCTACCACGACGACCCCACGCGGATGCAGCAGTTTGGTGGCCAACAGCGCGTTGGGCGGCCAGGATTCGGTGGCCACCATCGTCGGCGGAAACCCTTCGGCTCCGGAGAGCACCTCACCGCCGCCGGTGTCGATGTCCAGCGCGGCCGTCACGGTCGCCAGTCGCCGGCTCATCAGTCGCTGGTAGCCCCATGACGGGCGCTCCTCGGTGGCACGACCGTCAAGCCACGAGAAGTCCCAGCCATCGATCGGTGCCTCGGCGGCTTCGGAGACCAACTCGTCGAACGTCCGGCTCATGGAGGCATTGTCGCAGCCACATCCCTCAAATACCGGCGGTCGCGTGGTCCGATGCGATATCGGCGGCCAACGGCGCGATCGCTCCGATGATTTCGTCGACAGTTGTCGACGGCGCACCGGCGGCAAGCAGAGCGTCCGTCAAATGCCCTGCCACCAAGGCGAAGTGGGTCATCATGATGCCGCGACCTTGGTGAACCTGCTTCATCGGCGCGCCGGTGTACGGCTCCGGGCCGCCCAGTGCGGCGGCGAAGAACTCGGCCTGCTTGCCCTTGAGTCTGTTGATGTTCGATCCCGCGAAGAAGCCCGACAACTGGTCGTCGGCCAAAACCCGCGCATAGAAGTCATCCACCACGATCTCGATCGCCTCATGGCCGCCGATCCGGTCGTAGATGCTGGCTGTCTCGGTCGCACCCGCGCCTTTGCGGCCGTTACGCCGGCGCAAAAGTGAAAGCATTCCCATGCCCGAAATTCCACCATCGGACCGTTGCCCGACCATTAGTTCGCCGTCACGCCGCGATTAACGGTGGTAACTGCTCAGTTGCCGCAAATCAACACCAGTTCGCAACGGCGCGACGCCGACGGTGAGCAATCGAACACTCTGACGAGTTGCAACTCCGCACGCCTTCAGCGAGGCTGGTATCTCGCGCTAGACATCGCTTCACCTGGTACTTTTCCCGGCTCACAGCGCCGCCGGGCAATATGTGAGGCCGAATTTATCGCGGCGACATCGCGGGCATCGAGGCAGCAACATCGTCCTCATAAGTTCGTCAGACAACACAGCGGAATGGGCAGAGGAATTGGCTGAGCGATCGGACGTAGGCGGCGGCACCGCCGAACCGGACGGTGCATCGCTGACCGGTTTCACCGTGGCGATCACCGCGTCGCGTCGGGTGGACGAATTCACCGCAATGCTGCGCCGCCGCGGGGCCGAGGTGGTGGCCGCTGCGGCGATGAGCATGGTTCCACTCGCCGACGACGTCCGACTGCGTGCGGCTACCCATGACGTGATCGAGACGCCGCCGGATGTCCTCATCGCCACGACCGGAATCGGTTTTCGCGGCTGGGTCGAAGCGGCCGAGGGCTGGGGAGCCGCCGAGCAGTTGCTGGCGGCCCTCGGCAAGGCCAGGGTGATCTCCCGCGGACCGAAGGCCACCGGCGCGTTGCGCGCCGCGGGCCTGCGCGAGGAGTGGTCACCGGTGTCGGAGTCCTCCGAAGAGGTGCTCGCCCATCTGACGGTCGATGACCTCAGGGGCAAACGTGTCGCGGTGCAACTGCACGGCGCCACCGACGAGTGGGATCCGGTGCCAGGGTTCGTCGACACACTCATCGAACGCGGCGCCACCGTGGTCGGAGTTCCGGTGTATCGGTGGGAGCCACCGGAGCAACTCGGACCACTGGACGCTCTGATCGAGAAGGTGGCCCTCAGCGGTGTCGACGCGATCACCTTCACGTCGGCGCCTGCCGCGGCCTCGTTCCTGATGCGCGCCGACGATCTGCGTCTTATCGAGGCGGTGCGGCGGTCGATGAAGGCAACAGTCACGCCGTTCTGCGTGGGTCCGGTGACCGCACGGCCGTTGTGCAACGCCGGGATTGCCTCGGTGCAGCCCGACCGGATGCGCCTGGGCGCGCTAGCCCGGGTGGTCGCCGATGAATTGCCTCGCCGGCAGCCGGATTTGGTGGTCGCCGGGCACAGTTTGGGTGTGCGAGCCAGGTGTGCAGTCGTCGACGGCGTGGTGCGGGACCTGTCACCCAACTCGTTGGTTCTGTTGAAAATGCTCGCGGCCGCTCCGGGTGCGGTGGTCTCGCGCGACGTGATGCTGGAGGCCCTCGGGGGTGACGACCCACACGTGGTCGAGGCCGCCGTGGCGCGGCTACGGTCGGCGATCGGCGCCAAGGAGTTGATCGCAACCGCGGTCAAGCGTGGCTACCGGCTGGCGATGGACTTCATGCCCGACGAGGCGGGGTCGCCGGAATGACCACCCTGCTGGTCGCCCACGGTACTCGAAACCCGTTAGGCGTCACAATGATTGGTGACCTGGCCGCGGCCGTCGCCGAGGTATTGGATGAGCCGGTGCGGGTCGGGTTCGTCGATGTGCTGGGTCCCACGCCCGCCGAAGTGCTGAGCACGCTGCGTGATGAGCCGACGATCGTTGTACCGGCGTTGCTGTCCAGCGGAATTCACGTCCGCGTGGACGTCCCGCGACATGTCACCCAGTCCGGACACCAGCGGGTGACGGTCACCCGGACGCTCGGCCCCTCGCCGGAATTGGCCCGAGCGTTGCTGTGCAGGCTAATCGATGCGGGCTGGCATCGCGACGATCATGTGGTGCTGGTCGCGGCCGGCACCCGCGATGCGCGGGGACGCGGCGAGTTGCGCTACACGGCTGCCGCGTTGTCGGCGTTGGTCGGGAGCCGGGTGTCCATCGCGTTCGCCGCACCCTGTCGCGACGGGTCCGGATATCCGTCGGTGCCCGAGGTGGTGGCGAAGGCTCGCCAGGAGGGCGCCCGTAGGGTCGCACTTGGCCTCATACCTGTTGGCGGACGGGTTGTTTCAGACCCGTCTCTACGATGCGGGCGCCACGTGGTGGCCGCGCCGCTTGGTTTGCATCCCGCGGTGATCCGGCTGGCGTGCCGGCGTCGACGGTAAAGCCTGGTGTGCTATCGGCACCCGTGTTCGCGGGTGCCGATAGCTAGTAGCTGCTCAGGCCGACATTCCCACGCGCCGGTAGCCGAACCGGATGTTGGGGGAGTTGGCTACCCACACCGTGCCATCGATGCCGACCCGCGTCGCGTACACCGGTATGGTGACGTCGTCGGCGTCGAGGCATCGTCCGTTGAGTAGGTTGAAGGCTTGTTTTTTCAGTGGTGATTGCACGACGGGGAATCCGTCGCGGTCGCCGACGATGCCGCGGGAGATGACGGCGGCTCGGCCGATGGGGTCGATGTTGCTGATTGCGCGGATGCTGTTGTCGGCTAGTCGGAACAGTGCGACTTGGGCGTTGTCGGGGAGTAGGACTGCGACGCCGCGCATGGGTTGTAGTTGTGCGAGGGGGCATGCGGCGGTCCAGTCGTGGCGCCAGCGGCTGGGGTCGAAAGGTGTTGGCATTTCAGGGGTTCCTTAGGGTGGGTGTGCCGATCAGGACGGGTATGGTGCGGCCGTTTTTTTCGGTGAATTCGATGGTGGGGTCGGGGGAGCCGGGTGCGTTGATGAAGGACACGAAGCGGGCCAGTTTGTTGGGGTCGTTGAGGACGGCTTTCCATTCGCAGATGTAGCCTTCGACGTGGCGGGCGATGGCGGCTTCGAAGTCGGCTGCTAGGCCCAGGGAGTCGTCGATGATGACCGCGCGTAGGTGATCGAGGCCGCCGTTGAGGGACTCCAGCCAGGGTGCGGTGCGTTGCAGGCGGTCTGCGGTGCGGATGTAGTACATCAGGAAGCGGTCGATGTAGCGGATCAGGGTGTCGTTGTCGAGGTCGCAGGCGAGTAGTTGGGCGTGTGTGGGTGTCATGCCGCCGTTGCCGCCGACGTAGAGGTTCCAGCCGGTTTCGGTGGCGATGACGCCGACGTCTTTGCTGCGGGCTTCGGCGCATTCGCGGGCGCAACCGGAGACGGCCATTTTGATTTTGTGGGGGGCGCGTAGGCCGCGGTAGCGCAGTTCGAGGTCGATGGCCATTTGGACGGAGTCTTGTTGGCCGTAGCGGCACCAGTCGGTGCCCACGCAGCTTTTGACGGTGCGCAGCGATTTGCCGTAGGCGTGTCCGGATTCCATGCCGCCTTGGACTAGGCGCAGCCAGATTTGGGGGAGTTGGTCGACGGTGGCGCCGAACATGTCGATGCGTTGGCCGCCGGTGATTTTGGTGTAGAGCCCGTAGTCGCGGGCGATCTCGCCGATCAGGATCAACTGTTCGGCGGTGATGTCGCCGCCGGGCACCCGGGGCACCACCGAGTAGGTGCCGTTGCGTTGCAGGTTGGCCAAAAAGTGGTCGTTGGTGTCTTGCAGCGACGCCGCCTCGCCGTCGAGGATGTGCTCGGAGCCAGTGGAGGCCAGGATTGAGGCCACCACCGGTTTGCAGATGTCGCAGCCGGTTCCGGTGCCGTAGCGTGCGATCAGCCCGGAGAAGGTGCGGATGCCGCTGGCGGCCACGATGTCGAACAGCTCGGCGCGTGACTGGGAGAAGTGTTCGCACAGCGCTTGTGAGACCTCGACACCTTCGGCGCTAGGAGTTGGGCCAGCAGCGGCACACACGACCCGCAGGAGGTGCCCGCGGCGGTGCCGCCTTTGAGGTCGGCCACCGTGGCGGCGCCCTGGGTGATGGCCGCACACAGGTCGGCCTTGGTGACGTTGTTGCACGAACAGATCTGCGCCTCGTCTGGAAGTGCGCCCACCCCGATCGCGGTCTTGTCCCCGGCGGGGGCGATGAGCGCGACCGGATCACCGGGCAGCGCGGAGCCGACCAGGGGCCGCAGTACGCCGTAGCTGGAGACATCGCCGACCAGGACCCCGCCGAGCAGGGTGTGGGCGTCATCGGATAACACCAGCTTGGCGTAGGTGGCGCCGATCGGGTCAGAGACCACCACTTCCAATGCGCCCGGGGTGACCGCCAGCGCGTCCCCGAAGCTGGCCACATCCACACCGAGCAGTTTGAGTTTGGTGGACAGATCGGCGCCGGGGAATTCGGCGTCTCCGCCCAGCAGCCGGTCGGCGACGATTTCGGCGGTCGTGTAGCCCGGTGCGACCAGCCCATAGCAGCGGCCCTCGATGGCGGCGACCTCACCGATCGCATACACCGCGGGATCACTGCTCACACACCCCAGATCGCAGACGACTCCGCCGCGTTCACCGATGTCCAGGCCGGCCGCGCGGGCCAGCTCATCACGCGGGCGGACCCCGGCCGAAAAGACCAGCAGCGCCGCCTCGATCACCTCGTCATTGCTCAACGTCACCCGCAGCCGGTTGGCGCCCTCGTCGATCTGCTCGATCACCGAGGTGCCCGCACCCACGGTGACCCCGATACCCAGTGCGCGCACCGAGCGCAGCAGGTGCTCACCGCCGGCCTGATCGACCTGCAGCGGCATCAACCGGGGCGCGAATTCGACCACATGCGGCCGAACACCGAGTAGCCGCAACGCATTCGCGGCTTCCAAACCCAACAACCCGCCACCGACCACCACCCCGACCGCATCGCGGTCGCGGGCCAGCGCCGCCTGGGCGTCGGTGCGGATCGCATCCAGATCATCCAACGTCCGATACACATGACAACCGGGGGAGTCCCTGCCAGGTACCGGCGGCACGAACGGATACGAACCAGTAGCCAACACCAGCGCGTCATAACCCTGCTCGAAGCCATCGGCGACCGTCAACCGCTTAGCGACGCGATCGATACCGGTCACCGCGCTACCCAACCGCAGCTCCACCAACGGATCACCGGCATAGTCATTGCCGGCCAACGCCAACGACGACCGATCCCAGCCACCCACATACGACGACAACCCCACCCGGTCATAGGCGGCATCGGCCTCCTCACCGAACACAACGATGCGCCAACGCCCTTCGGTGTCACGCGCCCGCAAAGCCTCCACAAACCGATGCCCAACCATCCCGTGCCCGATCACCGCCACGGTACGTTGACCCACTGCCGGCGCTCCCTTCCCGAATTGTCGAGATCGACGCTAGGAGCCGTGTATTGCCGCGGCGTCGCGCTGGGTTGCCGCGTCGTCACGCTTTTCTCACGCCGTGCGACTCACGTGCGTGAGGGGCTAAGCCAGCCGCTCGACCAGCTCTCCTTCGGCGGCCGCAGGCGGGATGAGGGCCAGGCCGCGCCGGCCGAGCATCGCGGCGAGATGGGCGGTCGGTGCGTGTGTCGGGGCGACCCAGGCTCCGCTGCCGTCCGGTTCGACGGGAACCACCCGCCACCGATCTGTGCTGGGCAGGCCTCGGACTGAGATCAATTCGACAACCGAAGGCTGTGCGGCGGTGAGGGCATCGAAAACAACCGGTGCCAACAGGGCCGTCCCGGCGACCGCGGCCAGCGGGTTGCCGCCGACCCCGAGCAGGACCCTGGCGCGAGAGTCGGCGCAGGGCAATGTCGCAACCAAAACAGAACCACCCGGTCGCATGGCGACGCCGTCGGCGATGACGAAGCCGCCGGCCTGGGCGATCGCCGCGCGCAGATGATCGGCGACCCCGCGACCGGTGGCGCCGATGATGACCACCAGATCCGCGTCACCGGCCAGCGCCGCGGCAAGCACGGCCGTATCGTCGGACAGGTGTGGCCCGATATCGACTTTTCCGCCAAAGCTCCGCAACCGGGCAGCCAGCGGAGCGGCGGCGGTTTCGGGTAACAGCGGCCTGCCCGAATCCAGAGCCATTGCCTTGGAACCGATTTCGTCGCCCGAACTGTGCACCGTTACCCGGACCGGTCCGCGCACGACGAGCCGCTCGACACCGGCGGACCGGGCGAGCGAGGCGAGCGTTTCATCGACCCGGGTGCCGGCCGGCGCCAGAACGGCGCCGGGCGTCCACTCGCTTCCTTGCCGACGGGTGTCGTCGCGGGTGGCCGGCCCGGTATCGCGTTGACAGACCAACTCACCGGTCGCTTCGACCTCCTCGTCGCGGATGACACGCTCCGCACCGGCGGGCAGGCGCGCGCCGGTGGCGATGCGCCGCGCCTGTCCCGCGGCCAGTGCCCCGCCGTCGGCTCCGGCCGCAATCGCATCGTCCTGTGGGATCCATGGGTCCGGCCCCGCGACCGCCCAACCGTCCATGGCGGACGCGTCGAATGGCGGGAATGGCGTTGCGGCCAATAGCGGTTCGGCCAGTACGGCGCCGACCGCCGTCGCTAGCTCACGTGTGACGGCGGGCAGCGAGCCGATCGCCGAACGTACGGCGAAGCGGACTCCGTCGGGCGAACGGTCCGCGTGCGACCGTGCCGCAGCCAGTTGTTCGGGCGTGTCGACGTCGGCGATGTCGGCGAGATGAACACTGATTACGGTGTCCGGCAACAAGTCTCGTAGTCGCGACGGAACCGCGCTGAGCGCGGTCGCCAGCGCCCCCGAATCCCACACCGCGGTGAGGTACTGCAACCGCTCGTCATCGTCGACGGCGAGAGCGACCGGCGCCACGCCCCGTGCCGCGACGAGCGTTTCGACGGCTTCTGCGGTGATGCGCGGCAGATCGGCGGCGAGCACCACGATGTCGGCCGGGCCGTCGGGAAGTGCGGCGAAGCCCGTAGCGAGCGCGGCAACGGGGCCGCACCCGGGTGGTTCTTCGCGCACTACTGAGACTCCCGCCGGCACCTCACGCGGCGGACCGACCATCACGACCGCGTCTGCGTCGGCCACTGCGGTCACCGCGATGTCGAGCAGTCGGCGCCCGCCGACGCGCTGCTCGGGCTTGTCGGCGCCGAGCCGGGTCGAAGCACCGCCGGCAAGGATGATCGCATGCAGCGGCCTGCGCCGGCTGTGCTCAGTAGACATCCCGTACATAGCGCCGCTCCGCCGACATCGCGTGTAGGTAGGAGGTCGCGCTCTGGGGGCTGCGACCGCTCTGCTGAGCGATGATGCCACGCAGCGTCTCGTCGACATCGCGGGCCATCCGCGCAGCGTCGCCGCACACGTACACGTAGGCGCCGTCGGCGATCCACTTCCACAGGTCGGGAGCGTTCTCCCGCATCCGATCTTGGACGTAGACCTTGGTGGTGCCGTCGCGGGAGAATGCGGTATCCATCCGGGTCAGCACCCCGGTCTGGGCGAAGGCGTCCAGTTCATCGCGATAATAGAAGTCGGTCGCTTCGTGCCGTTCGCCGAAGAACAGCCAGTTGTGACCGGAGTGCCCACGCGCGGCGCGGTCGTACAGGAAACCGCGGAATGGCGCGATTCCGGTGCCGGGTCCGATCATGATCGCTCGCGCATGCGGATCTTGAGGCGGCCGGAAGTGCTTGCTGCGCTGGACGAAAACCTCGACCTCGGCGCCGGCTTCCAGGCCGGCGAGGTGCCCCGAGCACACACCGTGCCGAGGTGTCCCGCGCGGAGATGCGAAGCGCACGACGCCGGGAGTGATGTGGACGCGCGTCGGGTCCTCGAGCGGGCTCGACGAGATCGAGTACAGCCGCGGGGCCAACGGCCGCAACACGTTGAGCCATTCGTCGATGTCGGCATGGACCGGGAAATCGGTCAACAAGTCGAGGGTTTGACGGCCCCAGGCCCATTCGGCGAACCGCGTCGGATCGTCGATCGCGGAACGTAACTCGTCGACCGGATGCCGTTCGTGGACGAACCGCAGCAGGTCCGGGGTGATTCGGGTGATGTCCAGCCTCCGCCGCAGTGCCTCGGCCAGGGGCATGGTCTGTTCGCCGACGGCGATCTCGGCGGCGCCATCCAGACCGGTCAGTCCGAGGAACTCGGCGACGGCTTCGGCCGAGTTGTGTGGCCACACGCCGAGCGCGTCACCCGCGTCGTACTCCAGCGTCGAGGGGGGCACGTAAAAGCCGATGCTGCGCACATCCTTGTCGGAGCCGGCACCACACAGCGCGACGTTTGAGCTGATCGTCGTGCACAACGGGTTTGTTCGCGAATACGCCTGTTGTGCATACCCTTCCGGCTCGGTCGGCCCAGCTGCTCGATCAGTGAGCGCCGCCGCGACGCGGTCGGTCCAGGCCTGTGCGGTCGTTTCGTAATCGGGCTCGCACAATGCGCGGTCGGTAAAGCGTTGAGCACCAAGGTGTTCGAGCCGGGCGTCCAGTTTGCGGGCGAAGCCGCAGAAATCGGCGTACGAGGAGTCGCCGAATCCGAGCACCGAGAACCTGAGGTCGTCGAGGTCGCCGGGCTCGGCGGCGGCCAAGGCGTCCCACAGCGCGATGCCGTTGTCGGGCGGATCACCATCCCCGGTAGTGGATACGACGAACAGCAGCGTGCCGCTGAGGTCGGCGACCGCGACCTCCTCCGCACCGCGCAGCCGCGCGGTGATGCCCGCGCCGTTGAGGCGTTCGACGCAGCCGGCGGCGAACTCTTCGGCAGTGCCGGTTTGCGACGCCCACACCACCGTGGTGACCGGTTCGCCGGCGACTCGCCCGGGCTCGGCGACGGCCGGTAGCGCCGAACGCGAGAAGATTCCGGCCAGCACTCCGTCGACCCACACCCGATTTCCCGGTGACAGCGGTGTGACCGCGGGCAGCAATGGAAGCTCGGCGCTGGGCGGGTTCGCGCGGATGCCGGCCATCAGCCCGGACAAGAACAATCGTTCGTCGACGGACAGCGCGGCCGACGTCGGCACCGCATCCAGCACGGCGGCGAGTGCGTCGACGGGTGACCGCGCATCTCGTGTGGTGAGTTCGGCTGACGCGTAACCGGTTTCGACCGGCGCGAGATTGACCGCGCAGACTTTGAACTCCGGCTGCAGCGAGTCTGGGTCGACAGCGTCGTTCGTCACCGCGTTAACCGCGACATCGGGTGCGAATGCGTCGGCCCAATGCATGGGTGCGAAACAGACACCCGGGCGCACGTCCGCGTCCACACTCGCGGGCAGCACGGCTCGGCCACGACGGGAACGGATTTCGACCTTGGCGCCGTCACGCACCCCGAGCCGGGCGGCGTCCTCGGGGTGCAGTTGCAGGAAGGGTTCGGGGTTTAGCTTGTTCAGCTTGGCGACCCGCCCGGTCTTGGTCATCGTGTGCCATTGGTGGGCCAGCCTGCCAGTGGTGAAGACCATCGGAAATTCGTCGTCGGGCAGCTCGGCGGCCGGAAGATGGGGCCGCGGCAGGAATCGGGCACGTCGAGTGGGAGTGGGGAAGGCCAGCGCGGGCACGGTGCCGTCCTCGGCGGTGTGCAGGTCCTGGCTGATGCCGTCGTTGCGGTAGCGGATCGGATTGCGGTCCTCACCGCCGGGCGGCGCGGGCCATTGCACGGGCCCGCGGCGCAACCGCTGGTAGTCCACGCCACGTAGATCCCATCCGGTGCGCGGATTATGAAACCCGGTGAGCTCGTCGAAAACGGCTGCAGCCGAGCCGAACTCAAATCCCGGATATCCCATTGCGGTCGCCACTCGGCAGATCAGTTGCCAATCCGACACGGCGTCGCCGGGCGGATTCATCGCGGGCGCGCAGTGCGTGATGGTGCGCTCGCTGTTCACCATCACGCCCTCGCTTTCGGCCCACAGCGCCGCCGGCAACACCACATCGGCGTACGCCAAGGTCTCCGCGCCGTTGAAGGCCTCCTGCACCACCACGAAGTCGGCCCGCTCGAGCCCGGCGATCACCGAGGCCCGGTTCGACACGGAGGCAACCGGATTGGTGCAGATGATCCACGCCGCACGGATGTCACCCTCGGCCATCCGCCGGTACATGTCGATGGTGCCGGTTCCTCCCTCGGCCCGAATGGCGCCGGGTTGCAGTCCCCAGCGGGCCTCGACGAAGCCGCGGTCGTCGGGATCCAGCGCCGAGCGCTGCCCGGGCAGTCCCGGGCCCATGTAACCCATCTCCCGGCCGCCCATCGCGTTCGGCTGCCCGGTGAGCGAGAACGGGCCGGCGCCCGCGTGGCAGATCGCACCGGTCGCCAGGTGCAAGTTGCACAGCGCGTTGGTGTTCCAGGTTCCGTGAGTGGACTGGTTGAGGCCCATCGTCCACAGGCTCATCCAGTTCTTGGTCCCGCAGATCAGGTCGGCGACTGCGCGCAAGTCCGCCTCGGCCAAGCCGGTGATGCCGGCGACCAGATCGGCCGGATACTCGTCGAGCAGGGCGTCCAGCGGCTCCCAGCCCTCGGTGTGGGCGGTGACGAAATCGGCGTCGACGCCGCCCGCGTCGCGGACCAGCCGCAACAACCCGTTGAGCAGCGCCAGGTCGGTTCCTGGGCGGATCGGCAGGTGCAGGTCCGCCTTGGCGGCGGTGGCGGTCCGGCGCGGGTCGACGACCACCAGCTTTGCGCCATCCCGAACCCGGTCCATCATGCGCAGGAACAGGATCGGGTGGCAGTCGGCCACGTTGGCACCCAGCACCAGGAACAGGTCCGCGGTGTCCAGGTCGTCGTAGCTGCCGGGCGGTCCGTCGGCTCCGAGTGACTGCTTGTAGCCCGTTCCGGCGCTCGCCATGCACAGCCGCGAGTTGGACTCGATCCACTGGGTGCGCAGATAGCCTTTGGCCAATTTGTTGGCCAGATACTGGGCCTCGGTGGTCATCTGACCCGATACGTAGAGCGCGATCGAGTCGGGTCCGTGCTCGTCGCGGATCGCCGACAGCCGGGTGGCCACCTCCGCGATGGCAGCGTCCATCGCAATGGGCTCGGCTTCGGCGCCGGGTCGTCGGCGACGCAGGGCCTTGTCGAGGCGCCCGCCGGCGCGGAGCATGTCGGCGGTGGTGTTGCCCTTGGTGCACAACCGACCGCGGTTGGCGGGATGGTCGGCGCGCCCGGTGGCCTTCGTCACCACCCCGCCCGACACGTGCAGGTCCATCCCGCAGCCCACGCCGCAGTAGCCACACACCGTGGCGACCTGTGCAGAGGAAGCCATACCACCCACTCGTCCCCGGCCGCGATCGCGGCACCAACCAGGACTCCATGGTCGCGCGGGCGTGTTTCGGGACTCGTCGCTCCGGTTACGCGCGGATCAACTCGACCTGTCAGTGCGCGCCGGATTGCGGTGAGGTGCGAAACGGCAGGTCGAGGGCACTAGTGCTGAGACAGCACTACGCAGTCGTGTATCGCGTCCCCGGGCCCGTCCGCGTTGCGATGCAGCAGCGCCCGTGTCGGCAACACCTGAAGCAGTGCCGCGCCTTCCGTCTCGACGATCAGGGCCTGACCGTCGACGATCAGCGAGTAGTCATCCGGATCGCTCGGCGGCCACAGCAGCGTGACGGCGCCGTGGCTCTCGACGTTCGCGCGGGTTCGATCTCCGATCACGCCGATCTCCAACACCCGTTCGCGCAACTCGGGTTTCACGGTGACGGTATGCAGCCGGTAGTCGTCGCCCACGGTGACGAGATAGGCGAATTGATAGTCGCCCAGTGCGTCGGCCAAACGCTGTAAGTCGACATTTTTCGCGGATTTGGTGCCCATCAGCCAAGCGTAAGCGTTAGCGCGACCACGATTTCGGGTACTACTATCGAAAATCGGCGAGCAGAGAATCATGACGAAAACAAAAGTGCGCGCGGTCCGGCGCTGGCAGGCCGCCTTGGCGGCCAGTGTCGTTGTGGCTGCGGGTTGTTCGGCGCCGGGCAGCTCGGCGGAAAAATCGCCGGAGGTCACCGTGATGACCGGCGGTGCGACGCTGCATGACCCCGTGTGGTCGTATCGCGACGACGCGCTCGTCGGGCTGACCGACGACGGCCGAATCGCCGAAATCTCTGACGTGCTCTCGGGTCACGCGAAAACGCGACTGTCGCCGCCGCTGGAGGCGGGACGCAACGTTCAGATCAGCAGGAAGAACGAACACCACGTGTTCGTACCTCAGCCGACACGAAACCGTGTCGCAGTCCTCGATTTAGGAACCATGCGCACGGTCAACGAGTTCGACGCCGGGCCGGCGCCCGCCTACCTGTCCGAAGACAGCGGGATGCGGGTGCTGCTGGCGTTATCGGCGGACGGAGCGTCGGTGACACCGGTCGATGAGTACGGCTTTCAAGCGCTGCCTACCGCTCACATCGCCGGTGACCCCGCGGACACTCTCGACGGCGCCAATCGCGGCCGCGACATCGAGTTCCACATCTGCGGTCCCTCGGGAGTCCGTTACTTCAAGGGACATTCGTCGCCGCCGGCAGAGGACGGGTCGCTGAGCATGGATGTTGCGGTGTCGGCAGGTGACACCACCGCCACAACGCGCAGCTATGTGGCTCGCCCCAACGACGACACGCTCTATGTCGTCGACGTCCGGCGAACGGGGAAGGGTATGCGGGTACGCGCGGCGACCCGGTTGCCGTCGCCGATCCGGCGCCTCGGCTCGGACGAAAGTCGCGTCTACGCGGCGACCGATCAGGAGGTGGTGACACTGGAGACGAACAGCTTCATGCGTTTTGAGGACGACAAGGTCCCGGTGCTGCGAAGCTCCAAGTATCGTTCCGCTCTGCCCGAATCGCAGCGGTCAGCGCCGGTGTCGGGGATGGCGGTCGGGCAGCACCGGGTGTACCTCACCTTCGCAGGCACGCCGACGGTGGTCAGCGTCGCGAAGGCGCACCTGTGAGCGGTTGACCGACGATGACTTCTGCGATGAACGACAATCCGACGCCGGTCACCATCGACGACGACGTCGAGTGGCTGACCGAACAGATCCACGCGCTCAAACAACTTGGCAGCCAGGGCGATGTCGATGAGGGCGAGAAATACGACTTCAGTATCCGATGGGGGACCGCACTCGCCGGCCGGTTGCCGCGACTGGTGCACTACAGCTCGCGTGGCCTGCTCGCCGATGCCGACGAGCGCCGCTTTCAAGCCCTGTGCGACGAGCTGCGCGGGCTGTCCGATCTGATTGACCGCATCGGGCTGGCCCGTCCGGATTTCACCCCCGCGGCCGAGCGCCGTCCGGGGCCGAGGCCAACCAACTCGCCGCGCGGGCTTCGCTTTCGCCGCGAGTGAGCAATTCGCTCTCGCGCAACCTGATTCCGGTGTGTCGGCCGCAGTCCGGGTTACGGCATGTCAACGCGACCATGTACGCGTCGAGGTCCTCGTCGAGGAACAGGTATCCGAGGTAGAGTGCATGGCCGATCTCGAAATCGGTTGCGCCGCAGCATTCACAGCGCCCGCCCCGGGCGGCGACCAACTCCGCCACCCGATCGCGGTCGACCGGCACCAAGCTGACCAGCTCGGGTCGCACTTCTGCGTTGTCGCCGACGGTCAAATCTCCACATCCTTGGAGTAGTAGACGTTGTCCTCGCGCCAGCCGCCGGCACCCTTACCGATACCGGTGTAATCGTTGACGAACTCGATTTGGTTGATCCACTTAGCCATCTTGAATCCGACCTGCGTCTCCACCCGAAGCCGCAGTGGCGCACCGTGCTTGATCGGTAACGGTTTGCCGTTCATCTCCCAGGCCAGAATCGTTTGCGGCTTGTAGGCGAGTTCGAGGTCCATCACCTCGTAGAACTGCCCCCCGCCGTGTGAGGCCGGCTCGTCACGGTCGTTGTCCTGCATGGTCATCGTGCAGATGTATCTCGCTTCCGGCAGCGGCCGGACAAGTTCGACCAACGCACTGAGGTGTAGACCGCTCCATTGACCGATGCTCGACCAACCCTGCACGCAGTTGTGCATCACCCGCTGCATCTCCGGTTCGCCCAGCGCGCGCAGTCCGGCCATATCCAGCGTCACCGGATTCTCCACCAATCCGCCGACCCGCAATCGCCAGTCGACGAAGTTGTGCACCGCCATCACCTTGTACTCGGCTGAGCACGGCGGCTTGCCGTTGACCCGATGCTGTGTGGTGAGTTTCTGTTCCGAGTAGTTCTGCCGAGAGTTCAACGGGCGCAGCAACGGTCGCCGAACGAGGGCCACGACGCGATCGAGTTTCTGCTGAACCGAACGAGGGTTGCGCAAGCTCCATACCGTCGCCGCGACGTGGACGGCGATGATCGCCGCGATGATCACCAGTGACAGCGCGGTGGCCCAGTAGGTGTTGCGGATTGAGCCGAAGATCATCGCGGCGGTCAGATGCCCCCAGCCCCAGAAGAACACCATCGACAAATGAATGACGATGAAGACGATGAAGGAGATCAAGCCGATGAAGTGCAGGCTGCGAGCCCACTGCCGCCCGCCCCACATCTGCACGTACCACGGGAATCTGGCTTCGACAGCGGGGGATTGGGCTGCGCCGGTGAGGATCTGAAACGGCGCCAATACGAAGATGACACCCGCGTAGGCCAACTTTTGCATGGCATCGAGCGGTTCACCCGGCAACAGCGGCGGCAGGTTGAAGGTCATGTAGGTGACGACGTCGTCCCAGGCCTCGGAAAAGATGGACCACGACGCCGGCCAGTAACGATGCCATTGCCCGGTCGCAGAACAACAGGATGTAGTACGACAGCCCGACCAGGATCCAACCGATCACCGAGACGAAATGCCAGTGCCGGCCGATGCCCAGTTGCGCGTGACCCGGCAGGGAGATGAAGGGGCTGTAGTCCTCCTCCTCATCGAGAGTGTCGAACAGCCGGTCCTTCGGCATCACCTTGCGGGTGAACCGCGCCCACTCGCTTCCGGGCCGACTGTCGTCGTGCCAGTACAACTTCGGGTGGGTGGCGAGGATCTCGAGCCCGCTGCGAATGATCAGCGTCACAAACAACACATTGAGCCAGTGGTCAATCCGAAGCCACAGCGGATAGTCGAACGTCGTCATCGCGGCACCCTCATCAGTCCGACCACTGTTGGCGTTGCGGATAGGCCACATTGATTTCCAGCAGGACCGACAGGTGGACGGCGACAAAACCCAACGCCAATGCTCCCGCCAGCGTGCCGGGCGCGAAATCCCATCGGCCGGTCACCGCAACCAGGCCGGGCAACGGTGCCGGACGGGTCGCCAGATAGACGGCGAGGTAGACCAACGACAGCCCGTCGCCGGCGAACCAACCCCACTGCGGAATCCGAGGATTGATGGCAAATCCCATCGCGGCGGCGGCCAACAGGCACCAGACAACGACCAAGCCGGTGTACACGGCGAAGATCGCCGACAACCCCGGCCGGCTGGCCAGCACGTAGATGTGCACCGCGGCGATACCGAATAGCAGTCCCGCGCCCAACCCCGTCACCGCGCGGGGAAGGTTGAAGGCCACATAGCCCTTCAGCCGCATCCACTCATACATTCGGGTGCGCTTCACCCGCTGGGTCATGCTGCCCACCGGATCGGGATACCCGCCATCCTGCGAACGAATCCCCTCCGTTCGAGAGTCTGATCGGGTAGGCCAGTAGAATGACTTGCCCGAAAAGCGTTGATGCTCAAAGCCTTCCGCGGGATTAGCGCCTTTGGTTGCTGTCGGCCCGTCACATGTAGGAGTCCTGTCAATATCAGTACGAACCGCTGGAAGGCGAGATCGGTCCGCCACGCGAGTCGCCGCGGCGGGACTCAAGGCGGCGCGACACCGCATTCCGGGGATAATGGGCAGCGATGGCTATGCAAAACCCGCATGTGCGGGCAATCCGTGGCGGCGCGGCCTCGTGACGATCACGACGCTCGGCGTCCCGTTGATGCCGCGTGGGCGCGCATCTTCGACGTCCCGGCAACCATCGGAGGGTCCCTTGGTCGACAGCTACGGACGGGCTGCGACCGACCTGCGCGTGTCGCTGACCGACCGCTGCAATCTGCGCTGTACCTATTGCATGCCCGCCGCCGGTCTGCCGTGGCTTGGTGCAGCGGAACTGCTGCGAGCCGGCGAGATCGACCGGCTGGTGCGCATTGCGGTGACCCGACTCGGGGTGAGCAAAGTGCGGTTCACTGGCGGAGAACCGTTGCTGGCCAAGCATCTTGACTCGGTTGTCGCTGCGGCCGCCGCTCTTAGCCCCCGCCCGGAGATCGCGCTGACCACCAACGGGGTGCTGCTGGCGGATCGCGCCGAGGCGCTGGCGCGAGCCGGTGTGGACCGGGTGAACGTCTCGCTGGACAGCGTCGACTCCGCACACTTCGCGGCGATCACTCGTCGCGACCGGCTGACCCACGTGCTGGCCGGTCTGGCGGCGGCGTCCGCGGCGGGCTTGCGGCCCGTCAAGGTCAATGCGGTGCTCGACCCGGTGAGCGGCCTGGACGACGCCGTGGCCCTGGTCCGGTTCTGTCTCGAGCACGACTACCAACTGCGCATCATCGAACAGATGCCGCTGGATGCCGGACACCACTGGCAACGTCAGACAATGGTGACCGCGGACCAGACGCTGGCGGAGCTGCGAGGTCACGGATTCGAGGTGGAGCCCGACGACAGCCCGAGGGGCGCCGCGCCGGCGGCGATCTGGCAGGTCACCGACGGCGCGACGGGCCGCGTGGGCCAAGTCGGCATCGTCGCCTCGGTATCGGAGCCGTTCTGCTCGTCGTGCAACCGCACCCGCTTGACGGCCGACGGGCAGCTGCGGAGTTGCCTGTTCGCCACCGAGGAGACCGACCTGCGGGCGCTGCTGCGCGGCGGAGCGGACGACGACGCCATCGAGGCCGCCTGGCGCGCCGCGATGTGGGTCAAACCCGCAGGCCACGGGGTTAACAGCCCGCATTTTGTGCAGCCGCAGCGGTCGATGAGTGCGATCGGCGGTTGACATGACCACCGAGTCGATCGAGGTGGGTGTGCGCTACTTCGCGGCCGCCGGCGCGGCGGCGGGCGCTGAGGCGGAGCAACTGACCGTACCGGCCGGCAGTACGGTCGGCGCGCTCGTCGAGGAACTAAGCGGACGCAGCCCGGAACTGGCGCGGGTACTAGGGCGGTGCTCGTATCTCTGCGACGGCGTTGCGGTGCGGGACGCGGCTCAACTGCTGCACAGCGGCAACACGGTTGATGTATTGCCGCCGTTCGCGGGCGGATAGCGCTACGCCGAGCCCACCCACTCGTCGCTTCCGTCGGCGAAGAACTGGTGCTTCCATACCGGCAGCTGCGCTTTGATGGCGTCCACCAGGTCTGCACAGGTCTCGAATGCTTCCCGGCGATGATCGGCGGCGACAGCCACTACCAAAGCCGCGTCGCCGATATGCAGCAGGCCGGTTCGGTGGCTTGCGGCAATCGCGCGCACGCCAGCAGTTTTCGCGCACACGTCGGCCACCACCTCGGCGATGACGTCGGCGGCCGACGGATGGGCCGAGTACTCCAGCCTCAGCACCTGCCGGCCGCCGTCGTGGTCGCGAATCGCGCCGACGAATCCGACGATGGCACCGGCTGCCCGGTCGCGCACCAGGACTTCGTGTTCGTGCAGCGTGATCGGTAGGTCGGTCAGCGCGGCGCGCAGCACCCGACCTCCCGCCGAGCCACGACTTCGCATGACGACCAACTATATTTGGCAATCCCAGGTGTTGGAGAGTGAAGGTTGGCGAGCGGGACATGTCGATGATTGACGGCCAACGGTTTTCTCCTCAGACGTGATGCGGTCGGTCGAGGAACATCAGCGCGCCGTCGCCGAGCTGATCGGTGCGCGGCCCGCGGCGCCGCTGGCCTTGTCCGGGGCCGAGGGTCTGGTGCTGGCCGCTGATGTGACCGCAGCGCTTGCGCTACCGGTGTTCGACAACTCCGCGATGGACGGTTATGCCGTGCGCGCCGACGAGGTGGCCAGCGCAACGGTCGAGCATCCAGTGAGATTGCCTGTCGCCGAAGATATTCCGGCTGGGCGCATCGACATCCCCGCGCTGGCCGCCGGGACCGTGCATCGGATCATGACCGGGGCTCCGGTCCCGGCCGGCGCGACGGCGATCGTGCCCGTCGAGGCGACCGACGGCCGGACCGACGTCGTGACGATCACCGCACCGAGTGCGCAGGGGAGCTACATCCGGCGCGCGGGTGAGGACGTGCAGGCGGGCGCCATGGTGTTGCGGGCCGGGCAGCCGGTGACCCCGGCGGTGATCGGATTGGCCGCCGCGACCGGACTGCACCAGTTGACCGTGATACCACGGCAGCGGGTTCTGGTGATCTCCACCGGCTCAGAACTCGTCTCACCCGGTGCGCCGCTGCAGCCGGGACAGATCTACGAGTCGAACTCGAGCATGCTGGCGGCCGCTGTTCGCGACGCGGGCGCGGAGGTGATTGCCGCAGTGACCGTTACCGACGACGTCGCCGAATTCACCGCGGTGCTCGACCGGTACGCCGCAACGGCGGACCTGATCATCACCAGCGGCGGGGTCAGCGCGGGTGCCTACGAGGTGGTCAAAGACGCTTTCGGACGCTCCGGTGATCAAGGAGTGGAGTTCGTCAAGGTGGCGATGCAGCCCGGCATGCCGCAGGGCGCCGGCCGGGTCGCCGGCACGTCCATCCTCACTCTGCCCGGCAACCCGGTCAGCGCGCTGGTCTGCTTCGAGGTGTTCATCCGCGCGCCGCTGCGCGCCGCGATGGGTCTGCCGGATCCGCAGCGGCCGCGGCGATCCGCCGTGCTGGCCGAGACGTTGACCTCGCCGGCGGGTAAACGTCAGTTCCGTCGCGGGTGTACGACCCGACGGCCGGCACGGTGACCAGCCATGGACCGCCGGGTTCACACCACCTGCGATACGCTGGCGGCGGCGAATTGCCTGCTCGACATCCCGGCCGAGGTCACCGAGATTGCGGCCGGTGCGCAGGTCCAGATCTGGGACCTCGTCTACCCAACTGTCAGAATGGACGCGTGATGTCCGACCCCACGCGCCGAGCCAGCCGAGACGGCGACTTTCGCACATCGATGGTCGCGGCGCGGCCCACATGGTGGACGTCACCGAGAAGACCGGCACCAGCGGGAGGCGGTCGCCGCGGGCTCGCTACGCACGACGGCAGAGGTCGTGGCGCTGATCTCGGCGGGCGGGCTGGCCAAGGGCGACGCGCTGGCCACCGCCCGGGTGGCCGGAATCCTGGCCGCAAAGCGCACCAGCGAATTGATTCCGCTGTGTCACCAACTGGCATTGACAGGCGTCGACGTCGAATTCTCCGTCGCCACAACCGATATCGAGATCACCGCGACAGTACGTAGCACCGACCGCACCGGGGTCGAGATGGAGGCGCTGACGGCGGTAGCCGTGGCCGGCCTGACGCTGTACGACATGATCAAGGCGGTGGACCCGGCCGCGCGTATCGACGACATTCGGGTGCTGCGGAAACAGGGTGGCCGGCACGGGACCTGGGAGCGCTGATGGCACGCCGATCCGCCCGCGTCGTGATTGCCTCGACCCGCGCCGCGACCGGCGTCTATGCGGATCGCTGCGGCCCGATCATTGCGGAATGGCTTGTGCAGCAGGGGTTTCCATCGGTGTAGCCCGATAGTGGTCGGTGACGGCGACGCCGGTGGGGCAGACGTTACGGCAAGCGGTCGCCGACGGTGTCGACGTGGTGATCACCTCCGGTGGCACGGGCATCTCGCCGACCGATGCAGACGCCGGCCCAAACCGTCGCAGTGCTGGACTACGAAGTTCCCGGGCTGGCCGATGCGATACGGCGCTCCGGGTCTGCCGAGAGTACCGACGTCGGTGCTGTCGCGCGGCGTCTGCGGGGTGGCCGGACGCACGCTGATCGTGAATCTGCCGGGCTCACCTGGCGGGGTGCGCGACGGTCTCGACGTGCTGGCCGGGGTGCTCGAGCATGCGCTGGATCAGCTTGCGGGCAAAGATCATTCGTGACGGGTCCGGCGTGAGCGCACCACGTCGACCAGCCACCAGACCGCCAACGCCCCGACCAGGGCCACGGCGAGATTACTCAAAAATCCGGTGACGCCGACGGCGATCGCTATCGCCCAATGCCACGGTCCCCGAAGGTCTTTCAGCAGCATGATGTGCAGCAGTCCGGCAACCGTCAACAGCCCGGCCAAAATGGGCACCGGAAAACCGGACAGGGCGGCGGTCAGTGTGGCCCCGATTCCGAGTGCGACCGCAACCAGGATGCTGCCCAACATGATCGGGGCACCGCCGCTGCGGGCGCCGAAGGTGCGGTGAGCGGTCATACCGCCGGCGCCATGGCACACCGGCATGCCACTGATCGAGCCGGCGAACAGGTTGGCCAGACCGATCGTGGTCGCCAAGCGTCCCGGCCGCACCCGATCGGGCGGCGTCACCGAAGTAGGTCCGCGCGGTGTCCGCCGTGGCCAGGCATGAGTTCGCGAACGACAACGGGACCTGCGGTAGCACCAGCGCGACAGCGGCCGCCGCAAAAGCCTTGGTGCTCAGGTGCGGAATGTGTATCGCGGACGGCCCGTAGCTGAACGAGCCGTGGAAGGACAGCACCATG
>CAWIKT010000029.1:0-49246 GCA_963836555.1 uncultured Actinomycetota bacterium
GACTCCAAGGGCGACATCCAGCGCGGCATCGAGGTCATCGAGTTCGCCATCGGGATCCCGCACCTGCTCAAGGGTGAGTACACCGAGGGCGCCGGGACGGGCATCGACGTCTACTCGCTGCGCCAGCCGCTCGGCGTGGTCGCGGGCATCACCCCGTTCAACTTCCCGGCGATGATCCCGCTGTGGAAGGCCGGCCCGGCGCTGGCATGCGGAAACGCCTTCATCCTCAAGCCTTCCGAGCGCGACCCGTCGGTGCCGGTGCGCCTGGCCGAGCTGTTCGTAGAGGCCGGTCTGCCGGCGGGCGTGTTCCAGGTGGTGCACGGCGACAAGGAAGCCGTCGACGCCATCCTGCACCACCCCGACATCCAGGCGGTCGGCTTCGTCGGCAGCTCCGACATCGCGCAGTACATCTACGAGACCGCGGCCGCCAACGGCAAGCGCGTCGCAATGCTTCGGCGGCGCCAAGAACCACATGGTCGTCCTGCCGGACGCCGACCTCGACCAGGCGGTCGACGCGCTGATCGGCGCCGGCTACGGCAGCGCCGGCGAGCGGTGCATGGCGATCAGCGTCGCGGTTCCGGTCGGCGAAGAGACAGCAAACCGGTTGCGCAACAGGCTCGTCGAGCGGATCAACCAGCTGCGCGTCGGCCACAGCCTGGACCCGAAGGCCGACTACGGCCCGCTGGTCACCGAGGCCGCGCTCACGCGGGTCGCGCGACTACATCGGCCAGGGCGTCGAGGCGGGCGCCGACCTGGTCGTCGACGGCCGCGAGCGCGCCACCGACGAACTGACTTTCGACGACGGCAGCCTGGAGAAGGGCTTCTTCATCGGGCCGACGCTGTTCGACCACGTCACCCCCGACATGTCGATCTACACCGACGAGATCTTCGGGCCGGTGCTGTGCATCGTGCGCGCCCACGACTACGAAGAGGCGCTGCGGTTGCCCACCGAACACGAATACGGCAACGGCGTCGCGATTTTCACCCGCGACGGCGACGCCGCCCGCGACTTCGTGTCCCGCGTGCAGGTCGGCATGGTCGGCGTCAACGTGCCGATTCCGGTGCCGGTGGCCTACCACACCTTCGGCGGCTGGAAGCGGTCCGGCTTCGGCGACCTCAACCAGCACGGCCCCGCGTCGATCCAGTTCTACACCAAGGTCAAGACCGTCACGCAGCGGTGGCCGTCGGGCATCAAGGATGGCGCCGAGTTCTCCATCCCGACCATGAAGTAGCTCGGCGATGGAATTCTTTGGCCTCGACGACGACGAACGGGTCATCACCGAGACGGCCGCCGCGTTCGCCGCCAAGAAGCATCGCCCCGTACGCCCTGGAATGGGATGCCGCACACCACTTTCCGGTCGACGTGCTGCGCGAGGCCGCCGGACTCGGGATGGCGGCGATCTACTGTCGCGACGATGTGGGCGGCAGCGGGCTGCGCCGCCTCGACGGGGTGCGGATCTTCGAGCAACTGGCGATGGCCGATCCGACGACCGCGGCGTTCCTGTCGATCCACAACATGTGCGCGTGGATGGTCGACGCGTTCGGCACCGACGAGCAACGCAAGGACTGGGTTCCGCGGCTGGCGTCGATGGACGCGATCGCCAGCTACTGCCTGACCGAGCCGGGCGCCGGTTCGGATGCCGGCGCGTTGAGCACCAGGGCGGTCAAGCAGGGCGACGACTACGTGCTCGACGGGGTCAAGCAGTTCATCTCCGGCGCCGGCGCCTCGGACGTCTACGTGGTGATGGCGCGGACCGGCGAGCCGAGCGGCCCGCGCGGCATCTCGGCGTTCATCGTCGAAAAGGGCACGGCCGGGCTGAGTTTCGGTGCCCACGAAGAGAAGATGGGCTGGAACGCCCAGCCCACCGCGCAGGTCGTTCTCGACGGGGTGCGGGTGCCGGCCGACGCGATGCTCGGCGGTACCGACGGCGAGGGCGGCGGTTTCGGCATCGCGATGAACGGCCTCAACGGCGGCCGGATCAACATCGCCGCGTGCTCGCTCGGCGGCGCGCAGGCCGCCTACGACAAGGCCGCGACCTACGTCGCGCACCGCGAGGCGTTCGGGGCTCCCCTGCTCGACGAGCCGACCATCCGATTCACCTTGGCCGACATGGCCACCGCGCTGGAGACGTCGCGACTGATGTTGTGGCGGGCGGCCGCCGCGCTGGACAGCGACGCCACGACAAGGTCGAGCTCTGCGCGATGGCCAAACGCTATGTCACCGACGCGTGTTTCGACGTCGCGGACAAGGCCCTGCAGTTGCACGGCGGCTACGGCTATCTTCGCGAGTACGGTCTGGAGAAGATCGTGCGCGATCTGCGGGTGCACCGCATCCTGGAGGGAACCAACGAAATCATGCGGGTGGTCATCGGGCGAGCCGAGGCCGCCCGGGTCCGCGCCAGCGCCTAGGAGGCCAGAGCCAGATGTCCACGGTCGCGTTTTTGGGGCTCGGCCACATGGGCGGCCCGATGGCGAAAAACCTGGTCGACGCCGGCCACACCGTGCGCGGCTTCGACCCGGTGCCCGCGGCCGTCGAGGCCGCGAGGCAACGGCGTCACGGTGTTGGACAGCGGTGCCGCGAGCGGTCGGCCGGGGCGGACGTCGTGATCACGATGCTGCCGCACGGCGACGCGGTGAAGCGCTGCTACGCCGAGATCCTGCCGGCCGTCGGCGACGGGCACGCTATTCATCGACAGCTCAACCATCTCCGTCGACGATGCGCGCGAGGTCCACGCGTTGGCCGGATCGCACGGCGTGGCCCAGCTCGACGCACCGGTGTCCGGCGGGGTCAAGGGCGCGGTCGCCGGCACGCTGGCGTTCATGGTCGGCGGCGAACGCGACGCGCTGGAGCGGGCCCGTCCGGTGCTGGAACCCATGGCGGGCAAGATCATTCACTGCGGCGATGCCGGTGCCGGGCAGGCCGCCAAGGTGTGCAACAACATGGTGCTGGCCGTGCATCAGATCGCGATCGGCGAGGCGTTCGTGCTGGCCGAAAAGCTCGGGCTGTCGGCGCAGTCGCTGTTCGACGTCATCACCGGCGCGACCGGCAACTGCTGGGCGGTGCACACCAACTGCCCGGTGCCCGGCCCGGTTCCGACATCACCGGCCAACAACGACTTCAAGCCCGGCTTCGCGACCGCGCTGATGAACAAGGATCTCGGGCTGGCGATGGACGCGGTCAACTCGACCGGTTCGAGCGGCGCCGCTGGGCAGCCACGCCGCCGACATCTACGCGAAGTTCGCAACCACCAACGGCGACAAGGACTTCAGCGCGATCATCGAGACGCTGCGCGAAGCCTAGGCCGGCTTGCCGGATCCACCAGCGGCGGTGCGCCTGCTGGCAACTGGCCGCCGAGAACGGCTCGTCAACAACCACCGCCGGCAACCCCGTCGTCGCCGACGCACGCAAGCCCGCTCCCGGACCGGTGACGGCCAGCGCGGCGCGCGGCGTTATTCCCATCTCCCACAACGCCAGCCGATACAGCTCGCCCCCGCGTGCCAGATTCGCGTCGGGTTCGGGCAAGTCGTCGATGGTGACGATCGTCTCGACCAGACCGTCGCCGAGAAGGTGCCGCACCATCGTCTCCACCTCGGCCCGGGGACGCGCGCTTACCACGCTCACCCAGATACCCGCGACGAACAGGCTCATCACCGCGTCGATCAGCTCGGTCCGGGCCGCGGATCGCAGTCGCGTTCGATTCGCGCCAGCGCGGAATCGGCGTCGAAGATCACCGCACGCAGGTCGTCGGCTTCGGTCCGTGATTCCCGGTCCCACCAGAATGTCCGGGCTGGACGAGTCTGACCATTGGCTCGCACGCCAGACAGGGTGCCCCGAATCGCCGCGGCCTAGCCTCCCCCATTAGGGGGATTCCGGTGAGCGAACTTGCCTAGGGTGTTGCCATGCCCGTACGCCTTGTCCTGGTCGATGACCACGAGATGGTCATCGAGGGGCTCAAGGCGATGCTGACCTCGTTCGAGGACCGGGTGCAGGTCGTCGGACAGGCCGTCGGTGTCGAGCGCGCGATCGAGGTCGTCGAGGAACTGCGGCCCGACGTCGTGCTGTGCGATGTGCGCATGCAGGGCTCCAGCGGACTGGACCTGTGCAAGATGCTGCGCGAGCGAGATGCCGGCCGCCGAGTCGTGATGCTGTCGGTCTACGACGACGAGCAGTATCTGTACCAGGCGCTGCGGGTGGGCGCGAGCGGCTACCTGCTCAAGAGCATCAGCAGCGACGACCTGGTGCGCCAGCTGGAGTTGGCCCATCAGGGCGACACCGTCATCGACCCGGGGATGGCGGCCCGCGCGGCCGACACCGCGGCCCGGATGCAGCGCGACGAATTCTGGCCGGGCGCCCGCCAAGGGCTGACGCAACGCGAGAGCGAAATCCTGTCCTGCATGGTCAGCGGGCTGTCCAACCGCGGGATCGCCACCAAGCTGGTGATCGGCGAGGAGACCGTCAAGAGCCATCTGCGGGCGATCTACCGCAAGCTCGGCGTCAGCGACCGCACCGGCGCGGTGGCCACCGCTCTGCGCGAGGGCATCTACCAGATGAACACCTCACCCGACCTTGGCCGCCCAGGGCCCAATGCCGTGCACGATCTCGTCGATACCGACCGCGAACTGGCGTTGCTGCGCGAACTCATCCAGGCGGCTTCGAGCGGGCCCGGCGTGGAGCCGTTGGCCGCCGCCGCGGCACGAATGATCACCGCGGCGACCGGAACCGACGTCTGCTTCGTGCACGTGCTGGACGACAGCGACCGCTCGCTGACCCTGGCCGGGGCGACGCCGCCGTTCGACGGCCAGGTCGGAAAGATCCGGCTGCCGTTGGGATCTGGAATTTCGGGCTGGGTGGCCAGACATCGTGAGCCGGTCGTCATCACCGACGACAAGGAGGCCGACCCCCGCTATCTGCCGATCCAGTCGCTGCGCGGCCGTGACTTCACGTCGATGGTGTCGATGCCGATGGAGACCGATCCGGGCGGACTGGTCGGCGTCCTGAACGTGCACACCGTCGCCCGTCGCGAATTCACCGGCGGCGACGTCGAATTGCTGCGCGTGATCGGCCGACTCATCGCCGGGGCCATGCACCAGGCGCGGTTGCACCGGCAGCTGGTGGCCCGGGAGCGCGCCCACGAGATGTTCGTCGAGCAGGTCATCGAGGCGCAGGAGATCGAACGCCGCCGGGTCGCCGGCGACATCCACGACGGCATCTCGCAGCGCCTGATCACGCTGTCCTACCGGCTCGACGCGGCGGCGCGCGCCGTCGGCAACGATCCCGCCGAGGCCTCCAGCCAACTCGCCGAGGCCCGCGAACTGGTCGGCTTGACGCTGGGCGAAGCCCGGGTGGCGATCAGCGGGCTGCGCCCGCCGGTGCTCGACGACCTGGGCCTGGCCGGCGGGCTGGCCAGCCTGGCCCGGTCGATCCCGCACCTGGACATCGAACTGGACCTGGCCGACGTCCGGCTGCCCGAGCACATCGAGATCGCGCTGTACCGGATCGCCCAAGAAGGCCTGCAGAACATCGTCAAGCACGCCAACGCCTCGGTGGCGCGGCTGACGATTCGCGGTCGACGCCGAAGACACCGCTCGGCTCGAAATCGTGGACAACGGAATAGGTTTCGATACTTTCGAGCACCCGCTGGGCGGCGACGAGATGGGTGGCTACGGCGTGCTGTCGATGGCCGAACGTGCCGAGCTGGTCGGCGGCAGGCTGAACATTCGCTCGCGGCCGGGCTCCGGGACCGCGGTCACCGCGACGATTCCGGTGCCCGCGCTGATCGACTAGAAGTCGCCGGCGTTGCGCCGCAGCGTCTCGATCGACGACACCAGCGCCTGCGACTCGCGATTCCGAGATGCCGATGTCGGCGAACACCTGCTCGTTGAGCGTGACGGTGGCGTCCTCGACGGTCGAGCGGCCCAGGTCGGTGATCTGCACCAGCGTGGTTCGCCCGTCGGTCGGGTGCGGCACCCGCTCCACCAGCTTGTTGGCCTCCAGCCGGCGGATGGCGTGGGTGACGCTGGTGACGTGCACCTGCAGCCGGTCGGATGCCTTGGTGATCGGCAACGCCCCGCTGCGGCTGAACGCCAGCAGGCGCAGCAGCTCGAACCGGGAAAAGCTCAAATCATAAGGCCGCAGGGCGTTTTCGACGCGGGCCAGCAGAATCTGGTGGGCCCGCATCACCGACGTGACCGCGACCATGCCCTCGGCGACATCACCCCAGCCGGCCCGTTCCCAATTGGCACGCGCGACAGCGATGGGGTCGCGGTTGTCGGGTTGCGGGTCGGGGCCACGCCCTTTCATACCAGGAAGCGGGCGGTCTAGCATCCCGCTCACAGCCCTAGGCCAGCGACTTTTCCACCGCAGACAGCACCGCCAGCGTCGACGGCAACTTCACCGACGGAGATCCGCGCGCCTCCGTCGTCGTAGTAGCGAACCCGCAGACCGACCTCAGTGAACACCTCCCGCCAGGGCCGCCGCGCCATCGGCAGGTAGACGAAGTTGGCGTGCGAATCCATGCTGTACACGCCCATCGCCATCAGCCGCAGCCGCAGGTTGTTTCGCTCGGACGTGATCCGGCGAATGCGCTGCGCAAGCTGGTGTTCGGCGTCGTAGGAGGCAGCCACGGCGGCCAGGCTGACGTTGCTCATCCCGAACGGCAATTGCAGACCCGACATCGTCGCAGCCAACTCGGGCGCGGCAAACCCGTAGCCGATGCGCAGCCCCGCCAGTCCGTATGCCTTGGAGAACGTTCGCAGCACAACGACATTCGGGAAGCGGCGGACCAGATCGGGACCGTCGATCCGGTATCGCGGCGCGACGAACTCGATATACGCCTCGTCCAGCAGCACGATGGTGTCACCGGGGATTCGGTTCAGGAACCATTCGATCGAGGAGATCGCCTCTAGCGTGCCGGTCGGATTGTGCGGCCGGCACAACACCACCACCTTCGCATCCGTCGCCGCCTCGGCCATCGTCACCAGGTCCTGGTAGCCGTATCGGTCGAGTGGGACGGTGACCGCCGTCAAGCGCGCCATCCGGGCGAAGATCGGATAACCGTCGAAGGTCGGCGTGCTCATCACGATCCGGTCGCCGGGCCGAGTGACCGCATGCAGCGCCTGTATCGCCACTCCGGACGCCCCCGGCCCCACCACCACCTGATCGTCGAGCACCCCGATCCGGTCGGCGATCATGCGTGGCAGCTGGCCGGGCAGAAACTCGGGGTAACGGTTGGCGGAGTCCAGACAGCGCGCCAACGCCGACCGCACCGCGGGCAGTGGTGGAAAAGGACTTTCGTTGAGCGACAGCGCGTGTGGGTCAACCGCCTGCGGAAGCGAGGCGATGATCTCGGCGGTCACCGAGGTCGCGAGCGCGGACTCGGCCATCAGTTGCGGCCACCCCAGCGCACCGCCGCGGCGCCGGCGAAATCGCCGGCATGCGCGAACGCCGCCATCATGATCACGTCGCCCGACTGGAGCTGCGCTGAGGAGATCGCGCGGTCTAGGTTCACCGGAATACCGGCCCCAAACAGGTTGCCGCACTCGTCGTAGGTGTCGAGGTGCCGCGATTCGGGCAGCTCCAACGCCTCGCGCCAATTGCGCAGAAAGACCCGGTTGGGCTGATTGGTGACGAGCAGGTCAATGTCTTTGGAGCTCAGCCCGATCCGGTCACACACTGCCAACGCCACCTCGGGCACCTGGCGGTTGCCGCGGGCCAGCACCTTGGCGATCTTGGTCTCGGTGAAGCCGATGCAGGCCTCCCCCGGCCCAGGCTGCCACCATTTGCGCGGCGGGTCGATGGCCAGCGTCATGTCGCCGGCGTACTCGCCGTACGTGCGGCATTCGATGTCCAGGATGGGCGACTGGTCCGACAACGCGACGAGCCCGACGGCGGCGCCGTCCCCGGGAATCGCGGCCTGCGCCTTGCGGCGCACCCCCGGTTGGTCGAAGGCCTGCCCGGCCGCATTCTGCGCGATCGCGATCAGCGCCGTCCGTCCTTCCCCTGAGGCGATCAGCCGGCGAGCGACATTGAGCGCCAACACAAACGCCGCGCACCCACCGTTGTGCAGATCCAGCACCCAGGACGGGCGCATGCCGAGTCGGTGCGCGATCGCACCCCCGCCGCCGTAGAACGGCATGTCCGGCATCTGCGCGTGGGTGATCAGGATGTCGACGTCCTCGACGGCGTCACGGCCATGTCGGTCGATCAGCCCCTGCGCGGCACGCTCGATCATGTCAGTCACGGATTCATCGGCGCCGACATGGTGACGAAAGCTCGGACCGCGGAACATCACGTTGTCGCGCAACTCGTCCGTGGCGGCGAATTCGCGGTAGTAGTCCGCGCCGATCGGCTCGCCGGGCAGATAGCTGGCGACGTCGATGAGGCTGACGCCGGGTTGCCCGGTCATTTCATCCACTCCGGTGTGATCGGAAGGCCATGGCGGTGCCGGTATTCGGCGATGCTCTTCAGGTTGTTCAGCTCCACCGAGTGACCGGGCCCGAACAGGTCCCAGAAGTCACCCACCCAGCCGGTGCGCTCGGCCGGAGCGGTCTCGGGGTAAGGGTTGCTGTCATAGAACGGATGCCGGCAATTGGTCCACAGCACAACCGAACCGGGCTTGTCGAGCACCACCTGGGCGTCTAGGACGCGCATCAGGTAGATCATCCACAAATGCCGGCCCTGATCCCACGCGCAGTGATAGTCGATGGTGCGCGCCTGGGAGTTGGCGTAAGTGCGGGTGTAGATCGTGGTGTTCGGCAGCAGCCGGTCGTAGGCTTCCCAGAGCCCCGGCTCCTCGGTCGGGGCGAAGCCTCGCAGCGTGTACGTCCACTCCTCCAGGCTGCGGGTGTCCGACAGGTATCCGTAGAGCTCGTCGGGCGGGCAGGCCACGTAATCGTTGACCGTGCAATACTTTCCGAACACTTCGTTGTGTGGATACACCGAGCGCATCTGCGAGAAGAAGGTTCCGGCCGTCTCTTCCAGTGGTGTCGTCTCGATGCGGACGACGCCTTCGATCGGTTCGGTGGTGCCGGTGTGGGTGACGATATCGTCAAGCGCTGGCAGCGACATGGGCGTGATCCTCCTGTGCGAGTGAACTTGGTCGATGTGAACTGGGTTGATGAGTCGTGCGGTTGGTTCCAGCCGCCCCGAGAAACGGTGCAAACGGTGGGATCTCGTCGGCGGCACATTCCACGCTGACCACCGACGGGCCGTCGGTGTCGAGCGACGCACGCACGGCGGCGGCCAATCCCGCTGTGTCGCTGACGTCGGTCGACGTCAGTTTGGGGAACATTGTGGCCAGGCCAGCACCGAGATGACTGGGCGAGAAGCGGTTGTAGCTGTAGAAGTCGTTGTAGTACAGCTGCTCGCGGGTCACACACATGGCGTGCGCGTTGTTGTTGAGCAACACGAACGTCACCGGCAGTCGGTAGTGCACCGCGGTGTGTACCTCCATGCCGTGCATGAAAAAGGCGCCGTCCCCGGCGATGACCACGACTCGACGGTTCGGGCCCCCGGCCTTGCGGCGGGCGAAAGCCATCCCGATGCCGGCTCCGAAGCTGTAGCCCATGCCACCCATGCCGAGTGCGACCGCGAAGCGGCCCCGGCGGCGCACCGGAAGATAGTGGATGGCCGCCGCGCCGGTGTTCCCCGCGTCGACGACGATGTCGACTCCGGCGGGCAGCGCCTGGTCGAGTTCGGCCATCGCGTCGCGGTAACGCACCCCCGGGCCGTCGAAGTCCGGCGGCGTCAGTTCCGTGTGGGGAACAACGTCGGGCACCCGCAGCCCGGCGGGCCGGCCCGCGCCGGTCAACGCCTCGGTCAACATCCGCAGCGACGTCCGCAGATCCTCGGTGTGAACGTGGGTGCAGCCGAGGTAGGGCGGCGCCGACCCGATGGACATCGTCGGCACCGCGGCCAGGGCGTCGTCCAGACCGGCCCGCGCGGTCACCGACAATCGGGTGCCGACCACCAGGCACAGTCCGCTCTCCGCGACCGCCTGGGCCACCCCTGGATGACCCATCACGCCGGTGACGCCCAACGCGGACGACGAACCGAAACCGGGTGTTCCCGCGACATCTTTCGCGTCCGGCACGCACGCCACTCGTGCGCGCAGCACACAGCGAAGCTCCGCGAGCTCGGCTCGCGCGTCGTCCCGGGCTACTTGTTCGCCGGCGATGATCGTGACCGGGCCGGTGGTGCGGCGCAGCGCGCGCGCGATCGGGTGCGGGTCACCGACCGCCCGCTGCCGGCCGGCATCCAACGAGCATCGGCGGTTGATCACCGTCTGCTGAATATCCTTGGGCAGCAGCAATACTGACGGTCCGCCGGTCTGCGCGGCGGCGATCGCGGCGGGTAGCACCGAAACGATGTCCGCGGCGGTGCGCACCCGTTTGCAGAACACCGACACCTGCGAGAACAGCGCCTCTGCATTCAGCGAGCCGTTACGTCCGCTGGTGTCCTGAAAACTACCCCGCCCGTCCATCCCGGTGGCCGGCTGACCGACCAGGGCCAACACCGGTATCCGGCTGGTGAACGACTCACCAAGACCCGGAACAAGATTCAGCGCCCCACCGCCAGAGGTGGCGGCGACCACTCCGAGCCCGGCGCCACTGCGACTGTATCCGTCGGCCATCGTAGCGGCCGAGAATTCGTGCTTGGCCAGCACGGCCGTGACGTCCGGCCGGAAGTATGCGGCGTCGTAGAGATCCTCGATGTTGGCGCCGTCGACGCCGAAGATGTACTCGACCCCGCTGCGCGCGAGATGCCCGACGATGTGGTCGACCACTCGGTACTTCCTTGACATATCAGGGACACGACGTACACCCAACTCCGGTTCAAACTCCGCGCGAGTGAACCGGGCGGCGTCCGCGTACGTGTTAACTGCCGTGCAGGACGTCATCGTGGTGGGTGCCGGGCCCGCCGGCCTCGCCGTGGCCCGTGAGCTCAAGCACCGTCACGCTGTGTCGGCGTTGGTCGTCGACAAGGCGTCCGCCCCCGCGATGTCGTGGCGCAACCGCTACGACGACTTCCGGCTCAACACCAGCGGCTTCCTCTCTCACCTTCCTGGACAACGGATTCCACTCCGGTCGGGGCGTTGGCCGACCAAAGAGGACATGGTCGGCTACTTCGACAGCTACGTGCGACGGCAGCACATCGCGCTGGAGCTGGGCCGCGAGGTGGCGCGCATCGAGCCGGTACCCGGGTGCTGGCGAGCCGCCACTTCCTCGGGCGACATCTGTGCGCGCGCCGTCGTGCTGGCCACCGGCCGCTATCGCACCCCTGCCATTCCGCCGTGGCCCGGTCTCGCCCAATTCACCGGCGAGGTGGTGCACTCCGTCGACTTCCGCAACGCATGGCCGTTCCGCGGCCGCGACGTGCTCGTGGTGGGCGCGGGCAATTCAGCCGCCGACATCGCGGTGCAGTTGTCCGGCAACGGCGCGCACAAGGTCTGGCTGGCGGTCCGGACAGCGCCGCATCTGGTCCGCCGCGCCATCGGGCCGATACCTTCGGACGTCTTCCTGGAATTGTTCGCGCGGGTGCCCGCCCGGCTGATTGATCCGGTGATCGCGCGGCTCAATCACGTTATGCTGGGCAATCTTTCACCCTACGGCTTCGACACGCCACCGCTCGGACTGAAGGCCACCGTGGAAAGCCGCGGCCGCATCCCCACCCTGGCCGACGAGCTGGTCAGTCTGGTGCGGGCCGACCGGATCGACGTGGTGGCTGCGGTCACGGCACTCGAACGGCACCGGGTGATCCTGGCCGACGGCACCGGCATCGCCCCCGACGTGATCATCGCGGCCACCGGCTTCGAACCCGATCTGGGTGGTCTGGTCGGCCATCTCGACGTTCTCGACGAGCACGGCAATCCGCGCGGCGGCTTCGCCGCGGATCTGGGCGGTGGGCTGTTCGCGATCGGTCATGGCATTCCACCCAACGGCCCGCTGCGGGCGATCCGGCGGGCGGCGACGCCGTTGGCCGCCGAGATTGCGAACCACCTGGCGACTACGACGAAGGGCAAGCAATGGCACCACTCACCGCAAAGCGGTACTTCCACCGCGGTGTAGACGGTTACGAGGATGCGCGCCGCGAGACAGTGTGGAATGGCATTCTGCCGCAGCGCTTTCCCGACGTGATCGTGCAGGCCTGTGATGTCGCTGACGTCGTCACCGCGATCCGCCATGCGCGGGCGCAGGGTTACCGGGTCGGGATCCGTTCCGGTGGACACAGTTGGGCGGCAAGCCATCTGCGCGACGGCGGCATGCTGCTCGACGTCAGCCGTCTCGACCATTGCAGTATCGATGCCGACACCATGACGGCCCGCGTCGGGCCGGGTGTCGTCGCCAGCGCGTTCGCCACCGAACTCGACACCCAAGGGTTGTTTTTTCCGGCCGGCCACTGCGAAGGCATTCGCCTGGGCGGGTATCTGCTGCAGGGTGGCTACGGGTGGAACAGCAAGGTCGTCGGACCGGCCTGCGAGAGCGTGCTCGGGGTGGAGGTGGTCACCGCCGAGGGCGACAAGATCTACTGCGACGAGCGACAGCATTCCGACCTGTACTGGGCAGCCCGCGGCAGCGGACCCGGATTCTTCGGTGTGGTCACGTCTTTCACCCTGCGCGTGTACCGGCGTCCGGCCGTACTGGGCACCTGCCTGTACATGTATCCGATCGAGGTCGCCGACGAGGTGTTCGGCTGGGCCCGCTCGATCGAGGTCGACGACCGGGTTGAACTACAGGTCCTCACCTCGCGCAACGCGCCGGAAGTCGGGCCCGACGTGCCCACCATCGCGATCGCGTCACCGGTGTTCGCCGACTCCGACGACGAGGCGGCACGTGCCCTCGCGATTCTCGGGACGTGCCCGGTGATCGATCGCGCAATCGTCAACGTTGCCTACCTGCCGACGACACTCGCCAACTGGTATGCGGCGGTGATGATGAAATATCCTGCGGCGCATCGCTATAGCGTCGACAATATGTTTACGTCCGCGTCGGCCGACGAGTTGCTGCCGGGAATCCGCGGCATCATCGAAACGTTACCGCCGCACCCGTCGCATTTCGTGTTCGCCGGCTGGAAGCCGTCCGCGGAGCGCGCCGGGATGGTGTACGGCGTCGAAGACGGGTTCTATCTGGGGCTCTACACCGCGTGGAGGGACAAGTCCGACGACGAACGCTACGGCGACTGGGCCAGGTCCAACATGGCGGCGATGGCGCATCTCGCGACCGGCATCTCGCTGGCCGACGAGAACCTCGGCCGCCGGCCGGCAACATTCATCACCGAGCCGAATATGGCCCGCTTGCAACAGGTCCGCGCCGTCTACGACCCGGACAGCATGTTCCACAGCTGGATGACGCGCGCCTAGAGCGAACGCTGCAGCAGCACCCGTCCGTCGTCGGCGGAGACCACCTGCACCTGAGAGATCTGGTCGACGGGTGTCGACGTGCTGCCCCCCAGCTTCGCGGTGTGGCCCGGGTCGGCGATCCAGGTGGCCAGCTGGGTGTGGGTGCCGTCGCGGTTCACCACGACCATCGCCAGCTTGTCGTGGTGGGCGGTCACCGGGGCCAGGCAGACACAGTTGAGGTCGATGTAGGTGCCCCACTGCTGACTGTTCAGCGACACCGTCGAGGCCAGCGCCTTGGTGCCGACCTGGTCCATCTGCAGCGTGGACAGGCCTGCCTGCGGCGGCGCCGACACCGGCTGATGCGACCACACCCCGACGAACAGGCCGACCGCCAACAGTACGGCCGCGGCGGCGGCCGATGTCCACGTCACCATCCGGACCCGGCGCCGACGACGGCGCACCTCGGTCATCAGCGACGGCAACAGATTTGGCGGCTCATCGAGGTGGTCATCGCTGTCCATCGCGGCCACCGTGCCGCCGTCGAGCTTCGACAGCAGTGCCGGCATGCCGCTGAGTTCGCCAACGGATGCGCTGCACAGCGCGCAGACATCAAGGTGCGCCTCGAACTCGCGCCGATCGGCGGGCGACAGCGAACCGAGCACGTAGGCCGCGTCCCAGCTGGCATAGTCGTGGCTGTCACCGGCGGGCACGTCACTGTCACCGGGCCGGCCGAAACCCCCGACAACCCTCATCGTGACTCCCCAATAGCTGGCATGAACAGGTATTCGTAGCGGATGGCGGCCCGGACGGCCGAAGATTTCATCATCGGGTGACCCCCATCTCCTGCATGGTCAATCGCAGGGCCCGCACCGCATAGTGTAGCCGCGATTTGACCGTCCCCTCGGCAATGTCCAGGTCGGCGGCGATCTGGGCGGTGCTCCAGCCCCGGTAGTAGGACCGCTCGATGACGGCACGATGGTCAACCGACATCTGGGCCATGGCGTCGGCGATCAGCAACCGGTCCAGGGCCGAGTCGACCTCGTCGGGAGTCGACCGCTCCGGCGCGCCCGACTCATCCAGTGAGCCAACGACATTGCGGAACTTCGGGCTGCGTCGTTCGTCGATGATCATGTTGCGGGCAACGGTGAAAAGCCATGCGCGCGCTGAGCGTTCGGTGTCGCCGACCACTTCGGGGTGCTGCCAGGCCCGCAGCAACGTCTCCTGGACGACGTCTTCGGCACGGGCAGCGTCGCTCGTCAGCCGAAGGGCGTAGCGCCACAACGGCGCTGCGTGCTCGTCGTAAAGCGCCTTCATCAACGCGGCCTCGTCATCCGCACCGGTGAGTCGACTCACTCCATCACCTCCTGCCCAGTGATACGAGTTGCGCCCCTTCCCAGTTCATCGCAGCAGTTCATCGTCGGCCGCACTCAGTCCGGGATCCAGTTGCCGTGGAACCCGTGCGGCACCCGGCGTGGCATCCGAACCCGGGCCACCGGCTCGCCCTCGAAGTCCGAGGCGTCGATGATCACCAGATCGCTGCTGTCGGTCGCGGGGTCGTAGACATAGGTCATGTACCACCCGGCGAGTTCTTCGGGGCGACCGGGCGCGGGCGCGAACACCGCCTCGCCCGGCATGCCGGGTGCGGCGCCGCGGCCGAAGCGGTGCTCCACGGCGGTATCGCCGCGCAGGTCGTAGCGGACCAGCGCGCTGTCGCCGACAGCCACCGAGTAGCGCGCGGCCGTGCCGGCCAGCCGGTCGTCGACGCGCGGGAACTCCACGCCGCGATCGTCGAGCTGCGTCTCCTCGAGAGCACCGGTGTCCAAATTGATCGTCCAGCGCCACAGCGCCGCGTTACCCTCGAAATCACTGCTGTCTCGCCACATTTCGTCGTACCGGAGCACCTCGAGCACGATGCTGTCGCGGCCGGCGTCGTAGGCGTTGGCGACGTGAAAGACGAAGCACGGGTCGATGTCGAACCACCGCAGCCGTCCGTACGGGTCGTCGCGACGTAACACCCCGAGGCGGGCCTGATACTGGTCGTCCCAGCGGTAGGGCAGGTCCCGATCGTAGGGCCGGGTGAGCGCCACCCCGAGGTCGAACAGCAGCGGCAGGTCCAGGAAGACCACGTGCTGCGCGGTCAAGGCGAAATCGTGCATCAGGGTCAGCGCCGGCACGTCGATGGGGCGGCTGACCGTCAATTGGCCGTCGGCGTCGGCACGGTGATAGTTCACGTGCGGTTGGAAGATGTTGCCGCTACCGAAGAAGTGCAATTCGCCGGTCGTCGGGCAGATCTTCGGGTGCGCGGTCATCGAATCGGTCAGGGTGCCACCGAAGTCGTGGACGCCCATCGTCTTCAGGTCGTTGCTGATCTCGTAGGGCAACGAGAATTCCATCAACGCCAAGGTCTTTCCCGCATGCCGGACGACGTGTGTGTTGGCGATGCTGGAGTGCAGGTTTCGGCTGCCGTCGTCGTTGTAGGGCGGAACCGGGCTCTCGAAGCTCTCGGTGCGCACCCAGCGGTTGCGATACCAGGCGGCGCGACCGTTCTCCAGCCGCACGCCGTGCACCATGCCGTCACCCACGCACCAATGCCCTTCGCCCGCACGCGGATTGGGACCGTTGCGCAGGTACCAGCCGTTGAGCTCAGCGGGGATGCTGCCCACGACCGGTAAGTCGAACTCCGTCAATTCGTCATGCACCGGGGCGTAGTTGCCGGTGCGAAAGATCGGGAAGACCGTCTCCGGCTCGACGCGTGGCGCCGTCAGAAGCTGCACGCCGTCCGCCGCTGCGGCCAGCCGCTGATCGGCCTTAGCCAACAATCCTGGCAGCAGGTCAGGGCATGGCGGTACCGCCGCGTCGTCGTCGGCCAACGAGAGCAGCGGTGCCAGACCGGTCAGTTCGTCCACCGCCTGCTGGCACGGCGCACAGCGGACGAGGTGCGTCTCGAATTCGCGCCGGTCAGCATCCGAGAGAGAGCCCAATACGTATGCGGCATCCCACATCTCGTAATTGTGGGCTCCTGCCGGCACGTTCCCGTTCCGGTACTCCGTCATTGCGTCACACCCATTTCCACCAGGGCCTGGCGAAGCGCCCGCAGCGCATAGTGCAGCCGCGACTTCACCGTGCCCTCGGCAATCCCGAGATCGGCGGCGATTTGCGCGGTCGTCCAGCCCTGGTAGTAGGACCGGCCAACCACCGCCCGGTGGTCGGCGGACAGCTGCGCCATCGCATCGCCGATCAACGCGCGGTTCAGCGCCGCCCCTTCCTCATCGGCCAGCCCCGTGGTCCCGGCCGGATCAGGCGGCCCCGAGCCTTCTGCCGGGATCACCTCGTGGCGGAATCGGGCGCTGCGTCGGTCGTCGATGACCATGTTTCTGGCAACGGTGAAAAGCCACGCCCGCGGGGACTCTCCGTTGGTCAGGACGTGCGGGTGTTGCCACGCCCGCAGCAGGGTTTCTTGCACCACGTCCTCGGCGTGGGCATGATCGCCGGTCAGCCGCCACGCGTAGCGCCACAAAGCAGCGGCGTGCTGGTCGCACAACCGCTCCAGAGCACTCGCATCCGCGCCGGTGCCAGGTATGTCCATCACCAGCCTCTCGGTGATGACACGGTGCAGGTGTCGGTTTGGTTCACCTCCACCGCGGCGAGGTCAGCCGAGAGTCAGGATGCGAGGTCCGTCCTCGGTGGCAGCCACGGTGTGCTCCCAGTGTGCGGCCCGCGAGCCGTCGGCGGTAGTGACAGTCCACTGATCGTCGAGCACCACGGTCTTACGCGTCCCCAGGGTCAGCATCGGCTCGATGGCCAGCACCGAGCCCGCGGCCAGCAGTGGGCCACGCCCCGGCGCGCCTTCGTTGGGCAGGAAGGGGTCCATGTGCATCTGACGACCAATGCCGTGCCCGCCGTAGCCCTCGACAATGCCGAACGTGCGTCCATAACGAGCTTCGGCCGCATGCGTGGCGGTTTCGATGGCATGCGAGACATCGGTCAGCCGGTTGCCGGGAATCATGGCGGCGATCCCCGCCTCCATCGACTCCTTGGTGGCCTGTGAGAGCAGTTCATCGGCGGGTATCAGCGCGCCGACACCGAACGTGATCGCCGCGTCGCCGTGCCAGCCGTCCAAAATCGCGCCACAGTCGATCGAGACCAGGTCACCGGCGGCGAGCTCCTCGGCCGTCGACGGAATACCGTGCACCACACGGTCATTCACCGATGAGCAAATCGACGCGGGGTAGCCGTGATACCCGAGGAACGACGGCGTGGCCCCCGCGTCGCGAATCACCGACTCGGCGATCTGGTCGAGGTCGTGGGTCGTGGCCCCGGGCACCGCGGCCTCACGCGCCGCTGCCAATGCGGCGGCGACCACCGCGCCGGCCGCAGCCATCGCGTCGAGCTCACCCCCGCTACGCTGCGGCACTACCTTGCGACTGCGCAGGCCCGCCAGGCCGATCACCGCTACTTTCCGAGGGCCTGCAGGGCCCGGGCGAACACCTCGTCGACCGAGCCGACGGCATCGACGGTTTTCAGCTCGCTGCTGTAGTACTCGATCAGCGGAGCGGTCTCGTCGCGGTAGATGTTCATCCGGTTATGGATCACGTCGTCGGTGTCGTCGGCGCGACCGCGGGACTTGAGGCGCTCGAACAGGACATCCTCGGGCACCCGGAACTCCAGCACCGCGTCGAGCGCGGTTCCGCGGCGTTCGAGCATGTCGTGGAGCGCCTTGGCCTGCGCGACCGAACGCGGGTAGCCGTCCAGGATGAAGCCGGCGTCGGTGTCCGGGTTGGTCAGCCGGTCGTCAACAAGCTCATTGGTCAGCTCGGAGGGCACCAGGTCGCCGGCGTCCAGGTAGCGCTTGGCTTTCAGGCCCAACTCGGTGCCGTTGCCGATGTTCTCCCGGAACAGGTCTCCGGTGGACAGGTGCGGTAGCTCGAGTTTCTCGGCCAGCTTGACGGCCTGCGTGCCCTTGCCGGCCCCCGGGGGACCCAGCAACACAACTCTCACTTCAGGAACCCTTCGTAATTGCGTTGCATGAGCTGACTTTCGATCTGTTTCACCGTATCCAACGCGACACCGATGGCGATCAGCACCGCGGTGCCACCGAAGGGCAGGTTCTGCACCGTGCCGGTGCTGCCGATCTGAAGGAACAGATTGGGCAGCACCGCGATGACGCCGAGGTAGATCGAGCCCGGCAGCGTGATCCTGCTCAGCACGTAGCGCAGATAGTCGGCGGTCGGCTTACCCGGCCGGATGCCGGGAATGAAGCCACCGAACTTCTTCATCTCGTCGGCGCGCTCATCGGGGTTGAACGTGATCGAGACGTAGAAGTACGTGAAGAAGATGATCAGGCTGAAATAGATGGTGATGTAGACCGGGCTGCCCGGGTTAGTCAGATAGTTGCCGACGAACTTGTCCCACCAGCTGTTGCCCAGGCCGCCGCTGCCGCTGCGGACCAACTGGGTGATCAGGTGCGGGATGTAGATCAGGGAGGACGCGAAAATCACCGGGATAACACCGGCCTGGTTGACCTTCAGCGGCAGATAGGTGGAGGTGCCGCCATACATCCGGCGGCCGACCATGCGCTTGGCGTACTGCACCGGGATACGCCGCTGTCCCTGCTCCACAAACACCACGCCGATGACGATGATCAGCGCCGCCACACAGACCGTTGTGAAGACCACCCCGCCGCGGCTGTCGAGAATGCTCTTGCCCTCGCCCGGGATTCGGGCGGCGATGCCGGCGAAGATCAGCAGCGACATACCGTTGCCGATCCCCCGCTCGGTGACCAGCTCGCCCATCCACATCACCAGGGCCGCACCTGCCGTCATTACCAGCACGATGACGACCAGCGCGAAGATGCTCTGATTGGCGATGATGTCCAGGTTGCAGCCCTGCAGGAGTCCGCCGTTGGCGGCGAGCGCGACGATGCTGGTGGCCTGCAGGATGGCCAGGGCGATCGCCAGGTAACGGGTGTACTGGGTCATCTTGGCCTGGCCGGCCTGGCCTTCTTTACGGAGCTCTTCGAACCGCGGAATGACCACGGTGAGCAGCTGCACGATAATGCTTGCGGTGATGTAGGGCATTACCCCGACCGCAAAGACCGTCAGCTGCAACAGCGCGCCACCGGAGAACAGGTTGATCAGCGAATAGATCTGCGCCGAGTCCCCACCGCTGATCTGCTTGAGGCACTGCTGCACGTGGGGGTAGTTGACGCCGGGCGACGGGATCGTCGCACCCAACCGGTAGAGGACCACGATGAACAGCGTGACCAGGATCTTGCGTCTGAGGTCGGCTGTTCGCAGCGATGAGATGAAAGCCGAAAGCACTCTTCCTCCTGCGCAAGCCGGTCTTTGGTCGCGGCGTGCCTATTCCGGCTGGTGCATCCAGCCGGACTGTCCCGAAACGGTCTCGTGGTTCTGCGTAGCGCGCCAAGCACATGCAGGCAGGACGTGTGTCGGCGCGCGTCAGACAGTCTACGAGACTAACAGCGCGTGAAGCGCCCGCCCGCAAATGGGTGGGACGCGAGGAATTACTTCACGATCTCGAGCAAATCCTGCGCCACCGGTGCCGCCGCGGCGGGATTTCGCGTGACACAGCACGGGCACATGTACTGGGCGTAAAGTTTCACTGGCTCTTTACCTTGGCTAAATATCAAACGGCTACAGCTGAGTGTGGATAGAAAGGGTGATGATGACGCGCAGCGATACCGACACTTGGGACCTTGCCTCCAGCGTGGGCGCCACGGCGACGATGGTCGCGGCGGCCCGGGCGCTGGCCACCGAGGACACCGACCCGATCATCAACGACCCGTACGCGGCCCCACTGGTCCGCGCGGTGGGCATCGACTTCTTCACCCGGGTGGTCGACGGAGAGATCAACCCGGCCGACGCCGGCGCGGACGACCGCGGTGAACTGCAGACCGAAACCGACTCGCTGGCGGTGCGCACTAAGTTCTTCGACGACTTCTTCACCGACGCCGCCGCGGCGGGGATCGGCCAGGCCGTGATTCTGGCCGCCGGTCTGGATTCGCGGGCCTACCGGCTGGACTGGCCGGCCGGCAGCATCGTCTACGAGGTCGACCAGCCACAGGTGATCGCGTTCAAGACCGAGACGATGGCGGGTTTGGGCGCCGAACCCACGGCCGAGCGCCGCACGGTCAGCATCGACCTGCGCGAGGACTGGCCGAGTGCGTTGCGCGAGCACGGTTTTGACGACACCAAGCCGTCGGCGTGGAGTGCCGAAGGCTTACTGATGTACCTGCCGCCGGAGGCGCAGGACCGGCTCTTCGACCACATCACCGCGCTCAGCGCGCCTGGCAGCCGAATCGCCACCGAGTACCACCCGGACAATGGTCTGTCGATGGCCGAGCGGGGCAAGGCGATGAGCGACCGGTGGGCCAACGTCGGTTGCGACGTCGACCTGTCCGGCCTGTTCTACGAGGGCGAACGCAACAATGTCGCCGACTACCTCACCGACTCCGGCTGGGATGTCGTTGCCCGCAATCGCCGCGATCTGTTCGGCGAATACGGTCGCACCTACCCAGACCACGACGAGAAACTCGCCGCATTCCGAAACATCGTGTCCATCATCGCAACTCGCCGATAGGAGGCCTCACATGGCTGCCAACGACACAATTCGACACGACGGCGACTCCTGGGATCTGGCGTCCAGCGTGGGCGCCACCGCCACCGCGGTCGCGGCTCGGCGGGCGATGGCGTCCAAGGGCCCAAACCCGCTGATCGACGATCCCTTCGCCGAGCCGTTGGTCAGGGCCGTCGGCGTCGACGCCTTCGTCAAGATGATCGACGGCGAGATCGAACTCGGCGACGACGACCCTGCCTTCACCTCCCAGCGACTGGCCGAGGGCATGGCGGTCCGAACCCGGTTCTTCGACGATTTCTTCGCCGAGGCCGCCAAAGCCGGTGTGCGTCAGGCCGTCATCCTGGCCGCCGGTCTCGACACCCGTGCCTACCGGCTGGACTGGCCGGCCGGCAGCGTCGTCTACGAGGTGGACCAGCCGCAGGTCATCGAATTCAAAACTCGCACGCTGGCCGACCTGGGCGCGGCGCCGACCGCGGAGCGTAAACCCGTGGCCGTCGACCTCCGCGACGACTGGGTGGGCGCGTTGCGGGACAACGGGTTCAACTCCGAGCGGCCGACCGCCTGGATCGCCGAGGGACTGCTGGGTTACCTGCCGCCCGATGCGCAGGACCGGCTGTTCGACACCGTCACCACGCTCAGTTTCAGCGGCAGCCGAATCGGCACCGGCTATGTGCCGGACATTCAGGGCCGAATCAGCAAGCAAGGCAAGCAGATCAGCGAGCGCTGGCGCAAGCTCGGGCTGAACGTCAACTGGTCCGAGCTGGTGTACGACGGCGAGCGCAACGATGCCGTCGAGTATCTGGCCGAGCGCGGTTGGCAGACCGTCACGCACACCACGCCAGAGCTCTACGCCGCCAACGGTTTTGATTTTCCCGATGCCAACTCACTCGAAGGCTTGGGCGACATCCGGTACGTCTCGGCCGAACTACCGTAGCGACGCCAGCTCGAGGAAGCGGTAGTAACGCTCCTGCACGGGATTCACCCACGCCGGATTCGGGTCGATCATGCGCTCAACCGTGGCCCAGCGGGCCGCGTCGGTGATGTTCGATTCCGCACCCACCGCCATCCTTGCCAGGAACGCCGCGCCCAGCGCGGCACCCTCGGCTACCCCGGACACCTGCACCGGCTTACCGGTGGCATCAGCAATGGCCTGCAGCCACGGCTGCACCCTGGTGCCGCCACCGGCGACCACGACGCGTGACACGTCGGCCCCGCCGAGCTCGATCAGTTGGCGCACAACGAATCCCGACGCCTCGTAGGCGGCCCGCCGCAGCGCGGCCGCGTCGTGGCTGAGATCCAACCCATCGAGCAGGCCGCGTCGGTCGGGATCGTGGATCGGGGTGCGCTCGCCGCGCAGGTATGGCACCCACACCGGCACCCGTCGCGGGTCGGCCGCGGCCGGGTCGCCCGGCCCTAGCACACGATCGACCCAACCGAGGAACATTCCGCCCGCGTTGCTCGCGCCACCGATTTGGCTCGCGCCGGTCATGGTCGGGATCGTCCACAGCCCCGGCACCTGCCGTGCCTCGGGAATGGTCACCCACACGATCAACGTGGTGCCGCACAGCACCAGTACGTCGCCGACGTCGTTAGCGCCGGAGACCATTTGCTCGCACACGGCGTCGATGGCCCCGACGCCCAGCACCGCAGTGCCGGCCTGTCCGGCCGCGGTGCCGGGCGCCGCCACCCGCGGCATCTGCTCCCCCGCCGCGCCTCGCTCGCCGAGGGCCGCCGCATTCCAGCCGTCACCGTCGAATAGCGGCGACGAGGTGAAGGCCGTCGGGAAGTCGACCACCGCCTCGCCGGCCAGCGCGTAGTTGGCCACCGCCGGTGCGGCCCAGTAGCCGGCCGCGTCCGGGGCGTGGGCAGCGGTCCAGCGCAGGAACTCCGCGGCCTCGCCGACCGGGAACGGCCCGTCGGCGACGACGCCGGGAACCCGGCCGCGGCCGTCGCCGTAAAGCAACCCCGCAGAGATCGGTATGCCCCCCGCGTCGACGGCGGTCAATGAGGGAACCATCGCGGAGACGGCGACCGCCCGCGCATCCGGACACGCCAACTGGGTCAGTGCCGCCAGCGGTCCCTGCCGCCACGCCTCGTCGGCGTTGTGCTCCAGCCGATCTGGCGCCGGCACCCGCAGCTGATGGGGAATGCGAGTCCGCGCGACCACCCGGCCGTCCTGGTCGGCGGCCACCGCCTTGACCGCGGTGGTGCCGATGTCGATGCCGATTGTGACCTCTGTTGCCACCCGCGTCACCGTACGCCAGCATTGGCTCTCGTGACCCGTGCTTTGGTGACGGCCCCGCTGCGTGGGGACGGATTCGCGAAACTGCGTCGACTGACCGACGTGATCTACGACCCGTGGATCGACCAGACGCCGCTGCGAATCTACTCGGCCGAGCAACTGGCCGAGCGCATCTCCGCCGAAGGCGCGGATATTGTTGTGGTGGAAAGTGATTCGGTAACCGGGCCGGTATTGGAGCTGGGTTTGCGCGCCATTGCGTCCACCCGCGGCGACCCGAACAACGTCGACATCGCCGGCGCGACCGCGGCCGGCATCCCGGTGTTGAACACCCCGGCCCGCAACGCGGACGCGGTCGCCGAGATGACGCTGGCGCTGTTGTTCGCCGCCACTCGGCACGTGCTGGGCGCCGACGCCGACGTGCGGGCCGGCGAGGTGTTCCGCGACGGCACCATCCCGTATCAGCGGTTCCGCGCCTGGGAGCTCGCCGGACGGACGGTCGGGCTGATCGGTCTGGGTGCGATCGGGCAGGCGGTCCGGTGGCGGATGTCCGGTCTCGGCATGCGGGTCATCGCGCACGACCCCTACAACGACGAAGCGCAGCACAGCCTCGAGGGGTTGCTCGCCGAAGCCGACATCGTCTCACTGCATGCGCCGGTAACCGCGGAGACCACCGGGCTGATCGGGGCCGAGCAGTTCGCGGCGATGCGGGACGGGGTCGTCTTCCTCAACAGCGCTCGCGCGCAGCTGCACGACACCGACGCGCTGGTCGAGGCGTTGCGCACCGGCAAGGTCGCCGCGGCCGGCCTGGACCACTTCGTCGGGGAATGGCTGCCGACCGGCCACCCGCTGATTGCCATGCCCAACGTGGTGCTCACGCCGCATATCGGCGGCGCGACGTGGAACACTGAGGCGCGCCAGGCCCAGATGGTCGCCGACGACATCGACGCGCTGCTATCCGGCGGAACGCCGGCCCACATCGTCAACCCGGAGGTGCTAGGACCATGAGATTCGTCGACTCCGCGGAGACCGCGGTTTTGGCCGCCGCCAAGGACATGCTGCGCCGCGGGCTGGTCGAAGGCACCGCGGGCAACATCTCGGCTCGCCGCGAGGACGGCAACCTGGTCATCACCCCGTCGTCGGTCGACTACGCCGACATGACACTCGAGGACCTGGTGGTGGTCGACCCCGACGGCGGGGTGTTGCAGGCCGCCGATGGCCGAAACCCGTCGACCGAGATGAAGCTGCACCTGGCCTGCTACCGGGCGTTCGACGACATCGGCAGCGTCATCCACAGCCACCCGGTGTGGGCCACCATGTTCGCGATCGCTCACCAACCGATTCCGGCCTGCATCGACGAGTTCGCCTTCTACTGCGGCGGTGATATCCGCTGCAGCGAGTACGCCGCGTCGGCCACCCCCGAGGTCGGCACGAATGCGGTGAAGGCACTCGAAGGCCGGGCCGCCGCGCTGATCGCCAACCACGGCTTGGTGGCGGTCGGACCGCGACCGGACAAGGTGCTGCACGTCACCGCGCTCGTGGAGCGGACGGCGCAAATTGTTTGGGGAGCAAGGGCTCTGGGCGGACCGGTCCCGATTCCCGACGACGTCAACGCCAACTTCGCCGGCGTCTACAGCTACTTGCGGGCCAACCCGATGTAGTCACGTGGAGACATGCCGTGGGCGCGGCGGAATAGTCGGCTGAAATACCCCGGATCAGGCATGCCGACTCTTCGCGCCACTTCACTGACCGCTATGTCGTTGTCGGTCAACAATTTACGGGCCTGCGCCATGCGGCGCTCGATGATCCACTCCTGCACTGTGCGGCCGGTGCGGCGGCGCACCACGGTAGTCAGGTGTCCGGGCGTCATCCCCACCTCCCGCGCCACGTCGCGCAGCGACAACGGCTCGCCGAGACGCTGATCGATCACAGTGAAGACGTCGGCGAGCAACGGTTCACCACTGCGTCGCAGATCGTCGACGATGTCACCGGCCATCCGCGCGACGTCGATCAGCAGCAGCGTGAGATGAGCCAGTGCGGCCTGCTGGTAGCCGTCCTGGCGTCCGAGAAGTTCCGCATCGATCGCATCGATCGTCCAATTCCATACCAGTCGGCGCGGTTTCGGCAATTCCAACCGCAGCAGTCCGCCCGAGCGCCCGTGCAGAAACGGGAATAACAGCGGATGTGTCCGCCACGCCGGCCACGGCGAGTGACCATCCTCGCCCAAGGCCGCCGGGTCGAAGAGCACTCCGACCCCGCCGTCGAGGTCGACGAGAGCTTTCGGGTCGAGAACCTCTCCGGCGGCCACCACATAGACCGCGCCGGCCGAGGGCCGGTACCACAACGCCGGGAAATCGTGAATGTGACGGCCCTGATTGGGCACCTGCTCACCGCGCCGGATGACCGCCAGCGGGGGCGTGTGCGGGTCGGTCCGGTACTGATAAACGGGCACGCCGTCGCGGTGACGAATCAGGCGGGTCGGCGTGGTCATCACACCGAAGATAGTCCAAGTTCGGCCAATGATCGGTCAAACCTGTTCGATGACAGCGGTAGATGATCGTTGACATGACCAAAAATCGTCTTTATCACCGGCACGACTACCTGCCCGGGGCCCGATACGACACCCTGCTACCCGCCTACGACCTGATGTCGCGCGTGTTGGGCATCGGCGCGGTGCATCGAACGCTGATTGCGCAGGCCGACCTCGGCGACGGCCATCGCGTCCTGGAAATCGGTAGCGGAACCGGCAACCTGACCCTGAGCGCCAAGCGCTCCCGTCCCGGAATCGACGTGGTCGGCGTCGATCCCGACCCGTTGGCCTTGACCCGGGCCCGGCGAAAGCTGAACGGAGAGTCCGGGATTCGCTTCGATCACGGTTATGCGCAAGAACTGCCCTACGCCGACGCAGAATTCGACCGGGTGCTCTCGTCGCTGATGCTGCACCATCTCGATAGCGACGCCAAGGCCGCCGCACTGGCCCAGGTGTTTCGGGTGCTGCGGCCCGGCGGCAGATTGCACCTCGTCGACATCGACGCGGGCGCCACCGAGCACAATGGACCACTGTCCCGCTTTCTCGGGCGCCGCCGCCACGCCGCCGCACACTTCGGCGACCCGATCCCGCAACTCCTAGACGCGGCGGGGTTCGAGTGGAGCGAGGTTGCGACGCGACACCACCGGCTCATCGGGCGCCTGGCGTTCTTTTCCGCCACCCGTCGGGCCTAACGCTGGTCAAGGCCACCGTGACGGTCGCGGGAATTACTCGGCGTCACACGGGTTTTAGGAATAAGCCTGCACAAACGGCCCATCGTCCGCGTGGTAGGCTTGTTATATTGGCTAAGTAATCACCCGGTTTCCGGTGGAGGGATGGCGATGGCACGCACCGATGACGACTCCTGGGACCTCTCGTCGAGCGTCGGCGCAACAGCCACCATGGTGGCGTCAGCTCGCGCGATGGCCAGCAAAGCCGATCATCCCCTGATCAACGATCCATACGCCGAGCCGCTGGTTCGGGCGGTCGGACTCGAGCTGTTCACCAAGCTGGCCACCGGCGAACTGTCCCCCGCCGACCTCGAGGACGACAACGACGGTGCGCCCGCGGGCGTCCAGCGGATGACCGACAACATGGCGGTCCGCACGAAGTTCTTCGACGAGTTTTTCATCGATGCGACCAACGCGGGCATCAAGCAAGCGGTGATCCTGGCGTCCGGGCTGGACGCACGCGCTTATCGGTTGCCCTGGCCCGACGGCACCACGGTGTACGAGGTCGACCAACCCCAGGTCATCGAATTCAAGTCGCGCACGCTCGCCGAACTGGGTGCGCAGCCCACCACGCACCGGCGTGCGGTCTCCGTCGACCTGCGCGACGACTGGCCGGCCGCTCTCCAGGCGGCGGGCTTCGACCCCGCCCAACCCAGCGCCTGGAGCGCCGAGGGCCTGCTGGGCTACCTGCCACCCGAGGCGCAGGACAGATTGCTCGACACCATCACCGAACTCAGCGCGCCGGGCAGCCGGATCGCCACCGAGAGCGGGCCCACCCGCGGTAAGGACCACGAGGAGCGGATCAAGGAGCGCATGCGGACCGTGTCGCAGCGTTGGAGCAAGCACGGCCTCGATCTCGACATGACGCAGCTGGTCTACTTCGGCGACCGTAACGAGGCGTCCCCGTACCTGGCCGATCGGGGCTGGGACATGGGCGGCCACACCATCCGAGAGTTGTTCGCCGCCAACGGCCTTGCACCGATTCTCGAGGACGACCTGCCATTCGCCGACCGCCTCTACGTCAGCGGGACGCTGACCGACAAGAAATAGGAGGCTCGATGCCACGTACCCACGACGACAGCTGGGATCTCGCATCCAGCGTGGGCGCCACCGCGACGATGGTTGCGACATCGCGCGCGATGGCCTCGCGCGGACCCGAGCCACTGCTCGACGATCCGTTCGCCGAGCCGCTGGTGCGAGCGGTCGGCTTGGCGCCGTTCGTCCGCATCCTCGACGGCGACCTCAGCCTCGAGGACGACCCGCTGCTGAACAGGAAGACGCGCACCGAGCAGATGGCCGTGCGGACAAGGTTTTTCGATGACTTCTTCACCAGCGCCGCCAACTCCGGGATACGTCAGGCGGTGATCCTGGCCTCCGGCCTGGACACCCGGGGCTACCGGCTGACGTGGGGCGACGACGTGGTGGTCTACGAGATCGACCAGCCGGAGGTGATCGAATTCAAGACCCGGACGCTGGCCGACCTCGGCGCCGCGCCGACCGCGGAACTGCGGACCGTCGCGATCGACCTGCGCGACGACTGGCCGGCCGCGCTGCGCGACACTGGCTTTGACCCCAGCCAGCCGACCGCCTGGAGTGCCGAAGGGCTGTTGCCTTATCTGCCGGCCGATGCGCAGGATCGGCTGTTCGACAACATCACCGCACTCAGCGCGCCGAAAAGCCAACTGGCCACCGAGCACGTCGCCGACCCTAATGCTTTCACCGGCGACCGCCTCAAGCAGATCAGCGAGCGGTGGCGCAGCTTCGGTTTCGACCTCGACGCGGCCGACCTCTTCTACATCGGCGACCGCGCCGTCGTCGCTGACTACCTCACCCAACACGGCTGGCGAGTCGATGCGCATCCCGCCAAAGAGCTCTACGCCCGCAACGGCTTTGAGTTTCCCGAAGAGTCGGCGATGAAGGTCTTCGGCGAGATGAGCTACGTCAATGCGACGCTGACATGACACGCACCGAGGACGACAGCTGGGATCTGGCGTCCAGCGTGGGCGCTACCGCGACCATGGTCGCCGCGGGGCGCGCGATGGCGACCAAGGACGCGCAGCCACTGATCAACGATCCGTTCGCCGAGCCCTTGGTCCGGGCCGTCGGGCTGGACTTCTTCGTCAAGATGATCGACGGCGACGTCGACACCTCACTGTTCCCGAACTCCTCACCCGAGCGCACGCAGGCGATCGTCGATGGAATGGGCTTGCGCACCAAGTACTTCGACGACTATCTGCTGGATTCGGTGCAGGGCGGCGTGCGGCAGGTGGTGATCCTGGCGTCCGGCCTGGATGCCCGCGCCTATCGGCTCGACTGGCCGGCCGGGACGGTGATCTACGAGATCGACCAGCCGCAGGTGATCGAGTTCAAGACCCGCACGCTCGCCGATCTCGGCGCGGGACCCACCGCGACGCGCCGCACGGTGTCGATCGATCTGCGCTACGACTGGCCGACGGCGCTGACGGAGGCCGGTCTTGACACCAGCGCCCCAACGGCCTGGCTGGCCGAAGGCCTGCTGATCTACCTGCCGCCGGAAGCCCAGGATCGGTTGTTCGACAACATCACCGCCTTGAGCGCACCGGGCAGCACGGTCGCGACCGAATACGTCCCGGGCATCGTCGATTTCGACGAAGACCGGGCACGCGAAATGTCCGCCCCGCTGCGCGAGCAGGGTGTCGACATCGACATGCCCTCGCTGATCTATGCCGGCCAGCGCAGCCACGTGGCCGAGTACCTGCGCGGCAAATCGTGGGACGTGACCGACATTTCGCGCAAGGACCTGTTCGACGTCAACGGACGCACCGTGCCCGCACCCGAGAACGACGATCCGCTCGGCGAGATCATCTACATCAGCGGAACGCTGAAGGGCTAGAAGCGGGACTCCCCCGTCCAGAGCACGCTGGCACCGGTCAGCGACCGCTCGACCTGCTCGACGATGCCGAGCACCGACTGAGTGATCAACGCGCCCAACGCATCCGGGAGCGATGCGGCCGCGGGCTGCGACGAGGAACGCGGGCGCAGGTAGTCCCACACCGACGATCCCGGGTAGCTGACCAGGCGGACCTTGTCGTCCTCGTCAAGACCGGCCAGCACCTTGGCCTTGCGTACCGCGGCGCGCAGACCACCGAGCTCGTCGACCAGACCGTGGTCGAGTGCGTCGGCACCCGTCCACACCCGGCCCCGCGCGACCGCCTCGACGGCGTCGACACTCAAGTTGCGGCCCTGGGCGACCCGCTCGACGAAGTCGGTGTAGAACAGGTCGGCCTCGGCTTCGACCTGTGCCTGCTGCTCGGGAGTGAAGCGTGCGTTGATCGACCAGGCATCGGCATTGGCGTTGGTACGCACCGAGTCTGAGCCGACACCGAGCCGGTCTTTCAGGTCGCGGGCGACCAGCTTGCCCGTCACGACGCCGATGGAGCCCGTGATCGTACCGGGGTTGGCCACGATCGCGTCGGCGGACATCGACACGTAGTAACCACCGGATGCCGCGACCGCACCCATCGAGGCGACCACCGGCTTGCCACGGCCGCGGGCCTTCTCGACTTCTCGCCAGATGGTTTCCGACGCGGTGACCGAGCCACCGGGAGAGTCGACCCGCAGCACGATCGCCGACACCGACTCGTCGCGCGCCGCCTCGCGCAGGGCGGCGGCGATGGTGTCGCCGCCGGCGTTCGACGAACCGAACGGCACTCGCGAGCCACCCCGACCGCTGACGATCGGGCCCGCGAGGGTGACCACCGCGATCGTCGATTTGGGACCGCGGCCCGGTATCGACGGACCGCCCGACCCAGTCGCCCGCGCGTAGCGGCTGACGAAAAGCCGCGGCGGGGCGTCGTCGTCATCGGCGTCGGTTGGTGAATCCCCCTCGTCGGCAACCAATTCCGCGATCCGGGTGTACGCCTCGTCGCGGAAGCCGACGCGGTCGATCAGCTTCGACTCGACGGCGACGTCGCGCAGCAGCGGCGCGCGATCGGCGAGACCGTCCAAGGTGTCCTGACCGATGCCGCGCGACTCCGAGATCGCCTGCCAGACCTGACCGCGGAGACTCTCCAGCAGGCGCGTGTCGGCCTCCCGGTGGGCATCGGTGTAGCGGTCCTGCGTGAAAAGGTTTGCCGCCGACTTGTATTCGCCGCGCGCGACGAACTGCGCTTCGATGCCGGCCTTGTCCAGCGCGTCGCGTAGGAACAGCGCATTGGTGGCGAACCCGATCAGCCCGACGGTCCCTGACGGCTGCATCCACACCTCGCCGAACGCCGACGCCAGGTAGTAGGACAGCGTGCCGGGATACGTCTCGGCCCAGGCCAGCGAGGGCTTCACCGCGGTGAACGCCGCGATGGCCTCCCGCAGTTCTTGCACCGGCCCGGCCGCGGCGGCCGGGAGCTGGACCCGCGCGATCAGGCCCGCGACGCGGGGGTCATCGGCGGCCCGGTGTAGCGCCGCCACGGCTTCGCGCAACGTCAGAGGCCGACCGCCGCCGGAGATGATCGCCAGCGGATCCAGGCCGCTGGTTTCCGGAGGTGCCACCCGCAGGTCGAGTTCGAGCACACAGCCGTCAGCAACACCGTGGTGGCGTGCGGTATCCACCCGGCGCGCCAGCGCGCGAACGTCGTCGATACCCGGTGGATCAGGCAGGAAGGAGAACATGTGACGAGCCTACCGATGACCCCGGCGGCGCCCGACCGTACGGTGACGGGGTGCGATTCTCCATCTCGATTCACCAGTTCGATGCGACCTCGTTCGACGCGGTCGGCGTCCGCGACTATCTGGCTCGTGCCGAGCAACTCGGCTTCGAAGGCGGCTGGGTGATCGAGCAGATCGTCGGGCCGGCGCCGGTGATCGCGCCGTTGGAGATGCTGGCCTACGCGGCCGCGTGCACCGAGCGGCTGCGCCTCGGCGTGGCCGTTCTGGTCTCGTCGTTGCACGACCCGTTACAGCTCGCCTCGTCGATCACCGCGGTCGACCGGCTCAGCCACGGCAGGCTGGATGTCGGCGTGGCGCCCGGCGGCGGCCGGCGCCAGTTCGCCGCTTTCGGGGTGGACGCCGGCACCTTCATCAGTAGCTTCACCGAAGGCCTGCAGTTGATGAAGGCCGCCTGGTCGGACGAGCCGCGCGTGACATTCAATGGTCGTTTCCGTCAGGTCGAGGATCTGCCGATCGCGCCCAAGCCGGTGCAGCGGCCGCATCCGCCGATCTGGTTCGGCGGTCAGGCACCCAAGGCACTGGCCCGCGCCGTGCGTCACGGGAATGCGTTCATGGGTGCCGGTTCGTCAACCACCGCGAAGTTCAGCGAGGCCGTACAGGGCGTCCGGCGCGCGCTTGCCGAGCAGGGCAAGGATGCGGCGCGTTTTCCGATCGGCAAGCGTGTCTACCTGATGATCGACGACCATCCGGCGCGGGCCCGGGAGCGCGTGCTGCAAGGGCTGCAACGCATTTACGGCGGGATGCCCGGCATCGACCATGTGCCGGTGTCCGGCACGGTCGACGATGTGGTGGGCGGATTACGGGCCGTTATCGATGCCGGGGCCGAGACGATTCTGCTCAACCCAGTCGGCCGCGATGTCGCCGAAGATCGCGAGCAGATGGAACGCCTTGCCGCAGAGGTCATTCCGCAACTGGGCTAGCCCGGCCACCCGAGTCGGCTTTTCGCCGGCGTCGTCCGTCGCTGATTTAGGCGACTCGCTATTTTCGTTTTGTGACCGCCGGCGATATCACCGCCGCTGGTGATATCGCATGTGAGCACGAATTCAAAAAAGGAGGCCACCCAAGAAACGGTGGTCTACAGCTCGGTCGCCGAACCGCCTGCCGCAGTGATCTTTTCGCGAGCGCTGCCGCTGAACTTGTGCGCGGTCACATCGACCTTGACGGCCAGCTTGCCGTCGCCGAGGACCTTGACCAGCGTGTTCTTGCGAACAGCGCCTTTGGCCACCAGCTCGTCCAGTCCGACCGAACCACCATTGGGGAACAACCGGTTGAGGTCGGCGACATTCACGACCTCGTACTCGGTGCGGAACCGGTTACGGAAACCCTTGAGCTTGGGCAGCCGCATGTGAATCGGCATCTGCCCACCCTCGAAGGTGGCCGGTACGTTCTTGCGGGCCTTCGTACCCTTGGTGCCTCGACCCGCGGTCTTACCCTTGGAGCCTTCACCACGACCCACGCGGGTGCGCTTGGTCTTCGACCCGGGCGCGGGGTGCAGGTCGTGCAATTTGATGGTCACTTGCTGCCTCCTTCGGCCGGCTCGACCTCGATGAGGTGGTGAACGGCCTTGATCAGCCCACGAGTCTGCGCGTCGTCATCGCGGACCACCGACTGACGGATCTTCCGAAGGCCCAGTGTGCGAAGGCTTTCCCGCTGCTTCCAGCGGGCGCCGATCGTGCCACGCACCTGGGTGATCTTGAGTTGCGCCATGATTACGCGTTTCCTTCACGAGCGGCGCTGGCGGCCAGCGCCTCACTTTCGCGGCGAGCGCGCAGCATGCCGGCCGGAGCGACGTCCTCCAGCGGCAGACCACGTCGCGCGGCGACCTCTTCGGGCCGCTGGATCATCTTGAGCGCGGCGACGGTCGCGTGCACGACGTTGATGGCGTTGTCGCTGCCCAGCGACTTGGCCAGGATGTCGCGCACACCGGCGCATTCCAGCACCGCGCGAACAGCACCGCCGGCGATCACACCGGTACCGGGGCTGGCGGGACGCAGCAGCACAACGCCGGCCGCGGCCTCACCCTGAACCGGGTGGACGATGGTTCCGCCGATCAGCGGGACGCGGAAGAAACTCTTGCGAGCCTCCTCGACACCCTTGGCGATCGCGGCCGGAACTTCCTTGGCCTTGCCGTAGCCCACACCGACCATGCCGTTGCCGTCACCGACGATGACCAACGCGGTGAAGCTGAAGCGCCGACCACCCTTGACCACCTTGGAGACGCGGTTGATCGCGACAACCCGCTCCAGGTAGTTGCTCTTGTCTCCGTCACGGTCACGACCGCCGCGGCCGCCACCGTCGCGGCGGCCCCGGTTGTCACCACGCGAGTCGCGACGGTCGTCGCGGCCCTCGGTGCTCGGGCCGGCCGTTCCAGCCGGTTGCTCCGCCATTATGCGGTCCTTCCGCTCAGGTTCGATTCCCAAAAATCGTTGCTTGCCATCAGAATTCCAAACCACCCTCGCGAGCGGCGTCGGCCAGTGCCGCGATCCGCCCGCCGTAGGTGTAGCCACCACGGTCGAACACCACGGTGCCGATGCCGGCAGCCTTGGCGCGCTCGGCGATCAACTGGCCGACCCGAACGCTGTGGGCTTTCTTGTCGCCCTCCACACCGCGCACGTCCGCTTCGATCGACGAGGCGGCCGCCAGGGTCGTGCCCGTCAGGTCGTCGACCAACTGCACGTGGATGTGCCTCGAGGAACGGTGCACCACCAGGCGCGGGCGTTCCGAGGTGCCCGAGATCTTCTTGCGCAGCCGCGCGTGGCGACGCAGCCGCTGCTTGCGCCGAACGGCGGACACATTCTGCCCGGACGGCTTCTGCGCGGTGTCAGCTTGTGATTGCGCCATGACTACTTACCTGTCTTTCCGACCTTGCGGCGGATCTGCTCGCCTTCGTAACGAATCCCCTTGCCCTTATAGGGATCGTTCTTGCGGAGACGGCGGATGTTGGCCGCAATCTGGCCGACCTTTTGCTTGTCGATACCCGAGATCGAGAACTTGGTAGGTGTCTCGACCGCGAAGGTCACGCCCTCGGGCGCGGTGATCAGCACCGGGTGGCTGTAGCCCAGGGCAAACTCGAGGTTGCTGCCCTTGGCCTGCACGCGGTAACCGACGCCGAAGATCTCCATCTTGATGGTGTAGCCCTCCGTCACACCGGTGACCAGGTTGGACACCAGGGTGCGGGACAGGCCGTGCAGCGACCTGTTGTGCCGGTCGTCGTCCGGACGGGTCACCACGATCGCGCCATCTTCGTTGCGCGCCACAGTGATCGGGTCAGATACCTTCAGGTCCAGGGTGCCCTTGGGCCCCTTCACCGAGACCTGCTGGCCGTCGATGGACACCTCGACCCCGGACGGGATCAAAATCGGTTGCTTACCAATACGCGACATGTCAGTTCCCTCTCACCACACGTACGCGAGGACTTCGCCGCCCACGCCCTGTCTGGCTGCCTGACGATCGGTGAGCAGGCCCGAAGAGGTCGAGATGATCGCCACCCCCAGTCCGCCGAGCACGCGCGGCAGGCTGGTCGACTTGGCGTACACCCGCAGACCGGGCTTGGACACCCGGCGCAGGCCGGCGATGCTGCGCTCCCGGCTCGGCCCGTACTTGAGCTGAACCGTCAGCGCCTTACCAACGCGGGCATCCTCGGTGTGGTAGTCGGTGATGTAACCCTCCCGCTTAAGGATCTCGGCGATGTTGGCCTTGATCTTCGAATGCGGCAGCGTCACTTCATCGTGGTACGCCGAATTGGCGTTGCGCAGACGCGTCAAAAAGTCTGCGATCGGATCCGTCATCGTCATGACAGCGTTGGTACCTTCCTCACGGCGGTTCCCGGTCTGGGCCTACCGCGCACCTGTTCTGGGTTGGTCTGGGTTTTCGCTGTTACCAGCTGCTCTTCTGCACGCCGGGCAGCTCGCCCGCGTGCGCCATCTCGCGCAGGCAGATCCTGCACAGCCCGAACTTGCGGAACACCGCGTGCGGACGGCCGCATTTGTTGCACCGGGTGTAGGCGCGCACCGCGAACTTCGGCTTGCGCTGGCTCTTGTTGATCAGAGCTTTCTTCGCCATGTCACTTCTCCTTGAACGGAAAGCCGAGGGCGCGCAGCAACGCTCGTCCCTCGTCGTCAGTGGTCGCCGAGGTGACGACGGTGATGTCCATACCGCGCGGGCGATCGATGTTGTCCACGTCGATCTCGTGGAACACCGACTGCTCGGTCAGCCCGAAGGTGTAATTGCCCCGGCCGTCGAACTGCTTGGGGCCCAAGCCGCGGAAGTCGCGGATACGCGGCAACGAGATCGTGATCAGCCGGTCGAGGAACTCCCACATCCGGTCGCCGCGTAGGGTCACGCGGGCGCCGATGGGCATGCCCTCGCGCAGCTTGAATTGGGCGATCGACTTGGTCGCCTTGCGGATTTCCGGCTTCTGGCCGGTGATCAGCGCCAGGTCGTTGACCGCGCCGTTGATAAGCTTGGCGTCGCGTGCGGCGTCGCCGACACCCATGTTGACCACGACCTTCACCACGCCCGGGATCTGCATGACGTTGGCGTAGGCGAACTCTTTGTTCAGCGCGTCGCGGATCTCTTCGCGGTAGCGCGTCTTGAGCCGCGGCTGAACCTTCTCAGTAGTCGTCATGCCTCAATGTCCTTGCCGTTGCGCTTGGAGATGCGAACCCGCTTGCCGGACTCCTCGTCGACCCGGTAGCCGATCCGGGTGGGCTGGCCGTCGGAGTCGACCACCATCACGTTGGAGACATGGATCGGGGCTTCTTGCGTGACGATTCCGCCGGATTGCGCGCCGCGCTCGTTGGACGAGACCGCGGTGTGCTTCTTGATCCGGTTGACGCCCTGCACGAGCACCTTGTTGCGGGCCGGAAATGCCTGGATCACTTTGCCTTTGGCGCCCTTGTCCTTACCCGAGATGACGAGGACGGTGTCGCCCTTGTGCACCTTCATTTACAGCACCTCCGGGGCCAGCGAGACGATCTTCATGAAGCGCTTCTCGCGCAGTTCGCGGCCGACCGGCCCGAAGATGCGCGTTCCACGCGGGTCGTTGTCAGGCTTGATGATGACGGCGGCGTTCTCGTCGAACTTGATGTAGCTGCCGTCCGGACGGCGGCGCTCCTTGACGGTGCGCACGACGACGGCCTTGACCACGTCACCGCGCTTGACGTTTCCGCCGGGGATGGCGTCCTTGACCGTCGCCACGATGACATCGCCGATGCCGGCGTAGCGCCGCCCCGAGCCGCCGAGCACGCGGATGCACAAGATTTCCTTGGCACCCGTGTTGTCGGCCACCTTCAGCCGCGATTCCTGCTGAATCACTCGATCTCCTGACCTGGTTCACGTATGCACGCCCACGCGTGGAGGTCTGATGGATTTGAACGCATTCGCGGGCGTAGTCCACCAGACCTGTCGTGCATGGTCTTCGTTGTCGAAAGGCACGCGGGGCTGACGGTGACGCACAAGTGCCAGCCGAGGTCTGCCCACGGCAACCCCTAGAGTCTAGGGGACGACCTGCTCAGGACAAAATTCCTGCCCGGACCCTTGAGACCAGCAGCTGACGGAGTGGCTTTGATGTGAGGGGTCGCGGCTCATCGGCCAATACGTTTGAACTGTCGTCAGTCGATTGCCTGACGTGCCCCTCGTGGCGCGGGCGGATGGGTGGCAAACCAGTCTGCCCCTTGCATTGCAGGAGGCGCGCCAGGCCGGAGCCGCTGTTGTGCCTACGACGAAATTGATCCATCGACCCAGCATGGCCCAACAGGTCGACAACCGAGATTAAATGCACACCGCTGGCCGGTTACTTATTTTGCTCGGCGCGGGTAGCGAGTCGAGGTGCCGGCCGAAGCGCTCAATGCATCCGCGCGGCAATGCGTCCGACGGCTGCGTTCAGCGGCGATAGATCTACGTCGCGAAGCGTCAATCCCCCTGCACCACATAGGCATAGATGTACAACGCCATCGCCGTTGCCAGGGCGAGCAGCACCCATTGCACTAAAGCCTGGTCGATCATCGAACCCGGCGGCGGCGCCCCGGGCAGGATATTTCGCAGCGGAACGATGGCGAACAGGTTCGCCGCGTACCACGTGGCGAACGGCGGCATGAACTTTCGTCGGCCCATCGCCATCGGAATGGCCACGATCAGCGCAAGGGTCGGCAAGCTGATCAGGACCACGATGATGCCGAGATCGAAGATCAGCGCCCCTTTGGCCCGGTGCAGTGTGACGATCACATTGCTGTTGTTGTGGCCCCCGGTTTCGCTGCTGTCACTGTTGCGCTGCGTGGTCGCGTCCCAGCCGTCCATCGAGCCGGTCACCTGAACGCGAGCGGGTAGCCGCTTGCGGTCGGTCCCGTTGCCCACGAAGACATCCGCCGAGATCGGCTCGGACTTGTAGGAGTCGAAGGGCCACGCGCCCGGATCCCCGTGCGCCTGAATGTTGGTACTCACCTGTGCCGGCGCCTTACCTGCCGGATACTTCAGATCGCCCAAATCGTTTGGGGGATAGAGCCGCACGGCGATGTCGGTGTTGAGCTCATCAAAGCGCTTGTCCTCCAATGACTCGCCCGGATAGATCAGCACGTTCGCGACGAGGCGATTTGTGGTGGGCTTCAACTCTTCCAGCCTAATCTGCACGACGGTCTCATCCGGGCCCGCTTGGCTGAGGTCCAATGGCGGCAGGGGACGTTCGGCCTTCTGCAGCAGGTGAACGCCGACCAGCGACAGCGCGTAGGCGGCGAAGACGGCCATCATGATGACCACGCCGATCACGACGCGCGGGCGATGCCGGTCCTGCTGCGGTGGTGGTGACTCGACGGACGAAAGCGTTTGAACGGTCATTGCTGGCCGCCATCCTGACTCGTCGCGGAAGCTTGCCTGACGCGGACGGACACGGGTCCGCGGACGCCACCCGGTGGGGGCAACACACGCATCACGTTAGCCAAACCAGGTGCCAATCGCGCGGCGAAAGTTCAATCCCGCTAAGGACGCCCGATTGTCGTCACCCCTTGGCCACTTAGTAGTAACGCGCAGTTCAGGAATGCTAACGGTCATAATGAATTCGTCCGTGGGGCGGGACAGTTCGGCCCTCGACCCGTTAATCTAGCGTCGGTTCGCGTGCGGGATTCGTGAGCCGCGAATCTCAATGAGGTGTCAAAGGTCGGGGTGAGGCAATCAACATGAAGCACAAGCGACCAGCCGCCGTCGTCAGTTTGCTGGCCGCGGGAGCCACCGTGCTGTCGGGATGCGAAGTCCCGCACACGAGCATGGTGTACGCGAGCGAGATCGTGAACTGTAGCGGTAAGCCGGCGATCTCGGCCAGCGGCTCCACGGCACAAGCCAACGCGATGAAGCGCTTCGTCAGCGCCTACAGCAAGTCCTGCCCCGGGCACGACCTGAACTACACCGCCAACGGCTCGGGCGCCGGCATTACCGACTTCCTTTCCGGCAAGAGCGATTTCGCCGGATCGGACACTCCACTCAGCGACGACCAGTCCGCCGCCGCCAAGCAGCGTTGCGGGGGGGCCGAGGCCTGGAATCTGCCGGTGGTTTTTGGACCGCTGGCCATCACCTACAACCTCCCGGTTGACTTCCTGGTGCTCGACGCGCAGACGGTGGCCGGCATTTTCAACGGCAACATCACCCGTTGGGACGACCCGCAGATCATGTCGCTGAACGCGTCGATGCCGCCGGAAGAAATTCATGTCGTTTATCGAAGCGACAAGTCGGGCAGCACGGCGAACTTTCAGGACTACCTGAAGTCGGCCGCCGGCAACGTGTGGACCCAGGGCACCGGCAAAGAGTTCAATGGTGGCGTCGGGACCGGCGCCAAGGGCAACGACGGAACCTCCTCGATGGTGAAGAACACCCAGGGCGCGATCACCTACAACGAACTGTCCTTCGCGATGGAACAAGGTCTGTTCGCCGCCGAGATCAAGACACCGGCCAGCCGGAAGACGAGGCGGCCGGTCCGGATCGGCACCGACTCCGTCGGCAAGACCATCGCCGGAGCCAAGGTAGTCGGCAAGGGCAACGACCTGGTGCTCGACCTATCCTCGTCCTACAACCCCAGCCAGGACGACGTCTATCCAATTGTGATGGCGACTTACGAGATCGTCTGTTCGAAGTACCCCGACCCGCAGGTCGGCATGGCGGTCAAAGCCGCCTTGCAGGCGACCCTCGGGCCCGGCCAGAACGACCTGGACAAGCACGGTTACATCCCGTTGCCGCCGGACTTCCAGTCGAAGGTGATGGCGGCGGCCAACGCCATCAGCTGACTCGGTCGCTCGCACATCGGAAGCCGATGTGCGTGGTCGCGGTGTCCTGCGACTGCGGCGAGCGCGCCGCCGGCCGATAGCGGTGGCAGTACTCGGGCGCGCAGAGGTGTGAGCCGCCTTTGAGTGTCTGCGCGATCGTGGGGTCGGCGGGACCCGTCGGTGCGCAACAACTTTTGACCGGCTGATCCAGGCGATGGTGAGCGGAGAACTCAGTGCTCGTCCATTCCCAGACGTTGCCGATCATGTCGAACAAGCCGTATCCGTTCGGCGGGAACGTCGCCACCGGCGAGGTACCGCGCCAACCGTCGTTGCGATACGGGAATCGGCCCTGCCAGGTATTGGCCATCGGCTTGCCGCCCGGCTTCTCCTCTTCGCCCCAGGCGTAGGTGGTGGCTGCTCCGCCACGGGCGGCGTACTCCCACTCGGCTTCGGTGGGCAGTCGTCGCCCCGCCCAGCGCGCGTAGGCGGCCGCGTCGGGATAGGCCACCTGCACCACCGGATGGTCCGCCCGGTCGGCGGTGTCGCTGTCCGCGCCGAACGGTTGACGCCAGCAGGCGCCGGGCACCCAGGTCCACCACTGGCGCCAATCGCGGAGATCGACCGGGCCCGGCGTGGGTCGGAAAACCATTGCGCCAGGCTCTAGTTCGTTCGGATTGGCGCCCGGATAGAGAGCAGGGTCGATTGGTTGCTCGGCGACCGTGACGTAACCTGTCGCGGTGACGAATTCACTGAATTGCGCGGTGGTCACCGGATGGCGTTCGATGGCGAAGGCGTCGACGGTCACCGTGTGGATCGGCGCTTCTTCCGGGTAGAAGCTCGTCGATCCCATCCGGAATGACCCGGTCGGCAGGTCGACAAGCTCGGTGGGCACCAATTCAGGGTATGACGACCGCGAAGTCCTGCATCAGCGCGGCTTTCGCGGACGCGAATCCGGGAGCATCCTCGGGTCCCTCCACGTGAATGGCGACCAGGTAGTTGTTGGTGTTGGTCCAGATGTGGGTGATGCGGTCGGCGAACACGACATCGCCCGACGGTCCGGTGAACGTGCCGTTCAGCTTCTGACTGCTGTATCCGCAGAACTTCGCGCCGACGGTCTCGAGCCGCAGATCATGTTTCGCATGCGCGAGGCTGTCGACGTAGTCGGCGAACGCTGCCGCGGGCCCGAGTTTCGTCGCGGCGATGGTCACCGTTCCCGTCATCGAGTCGGGACCGCTGAGTGACAACGCCAGGTCTTCGTGACCAGGCTCACTGGTCCACCTGTCGGGCAGGGTGATGGTGATTCTGGGCGCGGCAGCGGCGACGACCTGAGCGACCGTCCCGATACCGCCACTGGCAGGGCCCGGGAAGCAGAGAAACGCATTCGGCGGAATGTGGTCGGGCACGGTCGTCTCGATCCCGGGAGCCGGTGGGCCGACGCGCATCCTGGGTTGACGCGCCTGCGCTGCCGACCCGCCGGTCCACGCGACAATCCCGTCGACGGTCCTGACGCATCCGGTGAGGGCGACTGCCGAGATTGCGGCTGTGGTCAGCGCAGCCCACAACGTTCTCGACAGCAACTCAGTCACGCGAAAAGGCTAGCGCCAATTCCTTTTCCACGTCCCGGTACGGGCGCCCGGAAACGTCGACGGTGACCTGCTCGATAGTTCCTCCGGTGAACGCGAACGGGGCCTTAAAGCGGCTGGACACCGCCGATCCGCCATTGCGGCCGACCGTTATTCCGGCGCCGGCCAGTCCGAAGGTCCCCGGATGCGCCTGCACGTCGGCAAGTGTGCCGACCGTAGCGTCGTCGATGAACAGCGTGACCTCACCGAGCGGCGTGTGGCTGTTCTCGACCGTGCCGGCGCGGGCGTAGCAGACACCGAACACGTGCCGGCCCAGCGGTATCGCCTCGGTCGAGGCGACTTCCTGCTGACGTTCGCCGAGAAAGTTGTACACGTAGTGCAGTCGGCCGTCCTGGACGAACAGCACGTGCCCGCCGTGGGCACCGCCCTGCTTGAACAACACCCCCTCGGCGCCGGTGGTGTCGACGGTGACGTCGGCGAGCACCGCGAAGGAGCGGCCGCGCAGCTCGGCGCCGGCGCCGATGCCCACATCGGCGCAGTCGGGATAGTAGGTATAGCTGCTGCGGTCGCCGCTCAGCAGCGGTCGCGAGCGCACCAGGGTCTCCAGCACGTTCAAGTCCGACAGCGGAAGACCATTGAACCTGGCGGCTTCGGAAAACCACAGCGCCTTAAGCTCTTCCAGCTTCTCGGGGTGCTCATCGGCCAGATCGTGGCACTGGCTGCGGTCCGCCTCGATGTGAAAGAGCTCCCAGCGATCGGCGTCGAAGTGGCTCCAGCCCGCGGGCGTGGCGGCGTGCACGGTGTTGGCGAACCAACCGTTGTGCCAGATCCCTCGGGTACCCAGCATGGTGTAGAACTGGGTCTGCTTGCCGGTGTCAGCGGACGGATCGGTAAGCGCAGCTTTGAAACTCACGCCGTCCAATGGCTTCTGCGGAATGCCCCTGACGGTCTCGGGCGGCTCAATGTCCAGCAATAGGAATTGGCGGCATGAAAATTGAGAACAACTGGATGTCATCAACTGGCGGTTGTGAATCCGACGCTGAACTCGCCCTGCCTGGGATGCGAACGGATCTGGCCTGGATATACGAAAATCCGCTGGTGTGCGTGTATCCGAACCCGAACTTCAAGCCGGTGCTCGCGCCGTATGACCTGACGCGGGGCGGTCAGCCTACACGTGGCACGGGCAACGGACGTGAAGCAGCTTGCGCTGTACGGCAGACCAGCTAACAGCGGGGAACTGGCTGTTCAACCTGGGCATTCGCGGAGACTTCTACAACGGCCTCGCCATGCAGCGGCAGGCGGAGCCGCGGCGTCGGGCATCTCTTACAACGTGAAGCAGACCGGCACGGTGCTGCGGGTGTCGTATGCGCGCACGCAGGAGACGCCGTTCAACGAGAACCTTGTGCTCTCCGCAACGGGTTGCTACGACCGGTGCTGAATGCGGTCTTCAGCGACGCATGGGACCGTGCAATCCGGCGCCGTTCAATCCGGGCTTCCGCAACGAGTTCCATGCGGGGTTCAGCAGAGCGCGGGCAAGCACTTGGTGTTGGCGGCGAGTACATCTCGAAGTACACGCACAACGGCTTCGACTTCAGCGTGCTGGGCGCGACGCCGATCACGTTCCCGATCGAGTGGCACAACTCAAAGATCCCCGGCTTCGCCGTCAGCGCGAACCTGACCGAGTCAAAGGCCTCACGGCGCGCGTGACCATGTCGTCGGTGGCGGCGCGCTTCTTCAACCCGCAGATCGGCGGCGTGGGCGCGACGGTGGGTCGCGCCCGGCAGGCTTCCCGTTCCGCATCGACCACGACGAGCGCTTCAACGAGACGACCCATTTCGAGTACAAGATGCCGTTCCGCAAGAGCCTCTATTACTCGTTCAACTGGCGGTATGACTCGGGCCTGGTCGCGGGCTCGGTGCCCTGCTACAACGCTGCGGACCCGAACAGCTCGTGTGGACGGCGGCTCGATCACGATGAACGGCCAGCCGGCCATCGATCTGAGCGGGCTGACCCCTGATGAGGAGTTCCAGGCCGGGACTGACGTGCGACGGCGTGCAAGCGACCCAGACCTCAGGGTTTTGCAGTGTGCGGCCAATGCAGCTGACCTCGAACCTGGTCAGCATTCCTGCTCCCGGAACGGAGAACGACGACCACAACCCGCCGCGCATCTCGCCGCGCAACCTGTTCGATATGGAACTGGGGGACGACACGTGTCCATTGCGTGCGGACCGGTACAGCATCGGGGCCACGGTCACGGCCATCAACGTGACGAACAAGTATGCGCTGTATAACTTCCTTTCGACGTTCTCGGGAACACACTATGTCACTCCGCGGACGGTGACGGCGCAGATCAAGCCACAGCTTTGAGCCGGGCTCCGACGATGCGGGATCTTCGACATCAGAAGAAGATGCCTCAGGCGAAGGTCTGGAAGCTGCTACTGAGGGGGTCGCCGGCGTAGGCGTCCGTGAGGGAGAGGCGAGCGCGGAGGTGGATGGCCTGCTCGATCTGGGTGATGGCGAGGCCTCGCCGCCGCCGATGTGATCCTCGTTAAGGAGCGTTGGGATGAGCCGGATGTCCTCGTGGGCATCGCGCTCGAGCTTTTCGATGCGGGCTTCATGAAACCTTCCGGAAACGGTCGCTGATTTCGTACTGGTCTCGGGCATCGAAAATTCTTTCCTGAGGACTGAACGTTGATCCTTCGATGCCGATAGTAGCGATAGCCAGAGCTTCGGGCCACGGTACGGCCGCGCCGAGCGAGAACACACTTTGGTTCTTTCCCGCGGTTACCGTGTTTCTTTCGGGAATGGGCCCAGGTATCCTGGACGGTTCCCGGACACAACCCTCGATCTTTTTAGCTATTTGCGCGACCACTCCGTACCCGTGGTAATTCCGTCCTTCGAGCAGGATGCCCTTGTCGAGCAGGTCGTTGCGGATGGCGTCGGCGCGGGCGAAGTTGCGCTGCTTCTTGGCCTGGGTGCGTTCGGCGACGAGGGCGTCGATGTCGGCGTCGGAGAAGGACAGGGTGGCGACAGGGAGGGGTCGGCCTCGTCGAGGCGGCCTTCGCGTTTCGGCCCAGGCGAGGGCGGCGCGGGTGAGCTCGGCGTCGTGGTCTTCGAGGACGGCGAAGACGCCGTCGAAGAGATCGAGGACGCGCGAGGATCTCGGCGGCGTTGCCGCGCGCGAGGGTTCCGTGCGTCGGCGGCGGTGTTGGCGGCGCGGACGAGGTCGAAGATGGCGGCGCGGGCTTCGGCGGTGTTCAGGTCGTTGGCGAGCGCGGCGGTGTAAGCTCGGCTCCGCGCTTTGCGGATCGATGCGGCGAGTGTCGGCTCTCGAGGCGGCGCTTCGCGCCACTTGCCCTTCGAGCATGCGCTGGTGGAAGGTGCGCAGGCGCTCGATGGCGTTGGTGGATTCGGTGAGGCCGTCGAAGGTGAAGTTGAGCTGGTGCCGGTAGGGCACGGAGATGAGCAGGAAGCGGATGGCCGAGGCGCGGTAGCCCTTGAGCAGGAGGTCGCGGAGGGTGTAGAAGTTGCCCTCGGACTTCGACATCTTCTTGCCTTCGACGAGCAGGAAGCGCACGTGCATCCAGTGGCGGGCGAAGGTCTTGCCGGAGGCGGACTCGGACTGCGCGATCTCGTTCTCGTGGTGCGGGAACATCAGGTCTTCGCCGCCGGCGTGGAGGTCGAAGGAGTCGCCGAGAAACTTGGTCGCCATGGCGGAGCACTCGATATGCCAGCCGGGACGGCCGCGAGCCGAGCGGCGGTGTCCCAGGATGTCTCGCCGGGCTTGGCGGCCTTCCAGAGGGCGAAGTCGCGGGCGGCGTCCTTGTCGTACTCGTCGACATCGACGCGAGCGCCGTCTTCGATGCCGTCGAAATCTTTCTTGGAGAGCTTGCCGTACTCCGGGAAGCGCGCGATGCGGAAGTACCAGCAGCCGTCTTCGGCCTTGTAGGCGATGTCTTTGGCGGCGAGCTGCTCGATGAGGCGCGACCATGTCGGGAATGTACTCGGTGGCGCGGGCGACGTGCTCGGGCGTCTCGATGCCGAGCGCGTCGAGGTCTTCGAAGAAGGCCGTCTCGTAACTTGCGCGGTGTACTCGCCGATGGGCATGCCTGCGGCGGCGGCGTTGCGGATGATCTTGTCGTCGACGTCGGTGATGTTCATGACGTGCTGGGTGGCGATGCCCTGCTGGCGGATGAAGCGGCGCAGCACGTCGACGTGGAGGAAGGTGCGGAAGTTGCCGATGTGGCCGTAGTCGTAGACGGTGGGGCCGCAGCAGTACATGCGCAGGGCGGGCGCGCCGACGGGCGCGAGGGCTTCGATCTTTCCGCTGAGGGTGTTGAAGAGTTCGAGGGTTGCCACGCGCTGCTATCCTGCCGCAGCCGTGCGCGTAGCGCGGTGCAGACTGCTCTCGCTTGAATTGCTTGTCGATTTTAGCGCGGACTTGCGCGGTAGGCTTTAGCCGAGCCGGAGCTGGGGGGTGGCGGTCGAGGTCGTCGGGCGCGAAGTCTGCGGCGAGGAGCTTGGGCCAGGCGGCGGCGGCGATCATGGCGGCGTTGTCGGTGGAGAGCGCGAGCGATGGGGAAGGCGATGGGGAGGCCGCGCTGGGCGGCTTCGGCGGTGAAGCGGCGGCGGAGTTCGCGGTTGGCGGCGACGCCGCCGGAGACGAGGATGCCGCGCGCGCCGAAGTGCCTCGGCCGCGGCGAAGGTCTGGCGGAGGAGGTTGCCGACGACGGCGTACTGGAAGCTGGCGATGAGGTCGAGGGTTTGCGGGTCGCAGAGTGCGAGCGACGGCGTGCGATGTTGGGCTTGGCGTGGGCGCCGAGGGCGTCGCTGTGCGGCGGCGAGCTTCGATGCTGTGGCTGCATGTCGTGGGTCTGCGACGTAGCGGAGGACGGCGGTCTTGATGCCGCTGAAGGAGAAGTCGAAGCGTGGGCCGTCTGCTGGGGCGGGGCTTTTTTGTTGGGATCGAGCTGCCGTCGCGATGCGGCCGGTGCTTGATTGGCGCGAAGGTGAAGGGGACGGCGCGGGGGTTGCCGTGCGGGGCGAGCGCGTCGATCCAGGGGCCGCCGGGGTAGCCGAGGCCGAGGAGCTTGGCGACTTTGTCGTAGGCTTCGCCGGCGGCGTCGTCGACGGTGCGGCCGACGTTGCGGTAGTGCCAGGCGCCTGCTGCGCTGCCTGCTGGCGAGGTAGAGGTGGGTGTGGCCGCCGGAGACGACGAGCGCGAGCAGCGGGCAGGTCGATCGGGGACTCGGAGCGCTGGCGCGCCTCCATCAGGACGGCGTGGATGTGGCCTTCGAGATGGTTGACGCCGATGAGGGGCTTGCCGAGGCCGAAGGCGAGGGCCTTGGCGTAGGTGATGCCGACGAGGAGCGCGCCGGCGAGGCCGGGGCCTTCGGTGACGGCGATGGCGTCGAGATCGGCGAAGCTGACGCCGGCTTCGGCGCATGGCGTCGCGGACGACGGGGACGATGTTGCGGAGGTGTTCGCGCGAGGCGAGCTCGGGGACGACGCCGCCGTAGTTGGCGTGGAGGGCGATCTGGTGGCGACGACGTTCGAAGCGCCTCGCGTGCCGTCGCGGACGACGGCGGCGGCGGTCTCGTCGCAGGAGCTTTCGATGCCGAGGATGAGGCCGGTGGCATGGGGCCGATTGTCACTGCGGCACGGCGTCTGGGGCATCTATACGGTGTACGGGGAGGATGGGACGGCGTGAGCGAGTGGCAGACAATCCGCGGTACGTTGCGGCGCGGAGATCGTGCGGCGGCTGCGCGGCGCTGGGTATCAGGCGTACTTCGCCGGCGGGTGCGTGCGCGACCTGCTGCTGGGCGTGGAGCCGAAGGACTTCGATGTGGCGACGTCGCGCGACGCCGGATGAGGTGCATCGGGCTGTTTCGCGAAGACGTACGCGGTGGGGGCGCACTTTGGCGTGGTGCTGGTGTGCTTGGAGCGCGAGACGGACGGGCAGGAGATCGCGACCGAGGTCGCGACCTTTCGCCACGACGGCGCGTACAGCGATGGCCGGCGACCGGATGCGGTGCGGTTTTCGACTGATCCGCGCGAAGACGTGCTGCGGCGCGACTTCACCATCAACGGGATGCTGCTCGATCCGGTGGCGTTTGAGGAGACGGCGATGCTCGAGGCGGCGGTGCTGGATTTCGTGGGTGGCCGCGATGATCTTGCAGGCGGAGTGGTGCGGGCGATTGGCGAGCCGCGCGTGCGATTTGCGGAAGACAAGCTGCGCATGCTGCGGGCGGTGCGGTTCGCGGCGCGGCTCGGGTTTGCGATCGAGCGCGGAGACGCTTGACTGCGATGCGAGCGCAGGCGTCGCGAGATCGGGCAGGTGAGCCGCGAGCGGGTGCGCGATGAGCTGACGCGGATGCTGACCGAGGGGCATGCGCGGCGCGGCGTTTGAGCTGCTGGATCGAGGCGGGGCTGCTGGCGGAGGTGCTGCCGGAGGCTGTGCGGATGCACGGGGTGGAGCAGCCGCCGCAGTATCACCCTGAGGGCGATGTGTGGGTGCACACGATGATGCTGCTGGAGCAGCTTCAGCCGGGGTGCGCGCGACGCTGGCGTGGGGCATGCTGCTGCACGATGTCGGCAAGCCGGCGACGTTTCAGCCGCCGGCATCGCGACGGCCGGGCGACCGCATCCGCTTCAACGGGCATGTGGAGGTGGGGGTCGCGGATCGCGGAGGAGATCCTGGGGCGGCTGCGCTTCTCGAACGAGGATGCGGAGCAGATCGTCGCGCTGGTGAAGAACCACATGCGGTTCGGCGACGTGATGAAGATGAGCGAGTCGACGCTGAAGCGGTTTCTTGCGGCTGCCGAGGTTCGACGAACACCTCGCGCTGCACTGGCTGGACTGCATGCGTGCGCACCGGAAGCTGGGGCTGTACGAGTTTGCGAAGCGGCAGTACGAGAGCGACGCCGGCTGGAGGCGATGCGGCCGAAGCTGCTGGTGACGGGACGAGACTTGATCGCGCAGGATACCGGCCGGGGCCGCAGTTCAAGGCGATGCTGGAGGCGGCGGAGGATGCGCAGCTCGAGGGCCGGGTGAAGACGCCGGAGGAGGGTCTGGCACTGGTGCGGGAGAGGTTTGGGCGGCGTAGGCGGACGCGGGGAGGATGTCGGAGATCAGAACGAGTATGGGGCTTATGGGACTGGATGTGGTGGTGATTGGTGCAGGGATGGCGGGGCTGGGCGGCGCGGGCGCTGCTGGAGCGTGGGCTGAAGGTGTGCGTGATCGAGGCTCAGCGATCGGGTCGGCGGGCGGATCCATACGGTGCGGGCTGGGGGACACAGCCGGTTGAGCTCGGGGCGGAGTTCGTGCATGGGCGGCCGGCGGAGCTTTGGGCGCTGATCGAAGAGGCTGGGGTGAGGCCGTCGAGCGGGATGCGCATGATGGAGAGCGAAGGCGATGGTGTGCTTTCGGAGAGCGACGAGGAGGGAGCGTTCCCGGTCCTCGACGGAGTTGAAGACTTAGAAGGGGCCGGACTGTGGGTTTGCGGAGTACGTCGCACGGATGGATGTCGATGAGGAGGACCGGCCTGATGCTCGTGCGGTATGTCGAAGGCTTCAATGCGGCGGATGCGCGGGATGCGAGCGTGATCGCGCTGGGCGTGCAGCAGAAGGCAGAAGACGCGATCACGGGTGATCGCATGTGGCATGTACGCGAGGGTTATGCGAGGCTGCCGGAGTATCTCGCGGAGCGGGTTGTGGCGCTGGGCGGAGCGGTGCGGCTTGGGATGCCGGTCGAGGAGATTCGGTGGGGAGCGGGGTGCGGTCGAGGTGCGGTGTGTGGTGGGGAGACGGTGCGTGGGAAGCGCGTCGTGGTGACGCTTCCGCTTGGTGTGCTGCAGGCAGGCGTAGTGCGGTTCAGCCCGGAGCCGGAGGATCGGATGGCGATTGCCGGACGGACTGCGGATGGGGCAGGTGGTGCGCTTCACGATTGTGTTTCGTGAGGCGTTCTGGCATGGGCTTGCACCGCAGCCGCAGAGACGAAGATGAGTTTCCTGTTCAGTCTCGAGCGCGGCGCCGGCAGTGTGGTGGACATCGCATCCTGAGCCGGAGGCGACGCTGACGGGATGGGTGGGCGGGCCACGATCGGATGCACTTGCGGCGCTCATCTGCCGAAGAGATCGCGGAGCAGGCGTGCGCGACACTGGCGCAGATCTTTGGGCTTGGGGTCGCCGATGCGCTCGCAGGCTTGGTAAACGTGCGCGACGCATGACTGGCGCAACGATCCGTGGCTCGCTCGGGGCGTACAGCCATATTCCGGCGGGGGAGATCG